>NZ_KK211131.1:72966-602213 GCF_000620385.1 Arthrobacter sp. 9MFCol3.1 | reverse complement strand
CCCTCCTGCACGGAGTCCAGATGCGCGCCCACCACCACGGTGTGCTCGGCACTGCCCCCGGTGTCGGCCAGGATGTTGAAGGACTCCACCGTCTTGCCGCGCCGGCCGTCCTCCTTGAACGTGAAGCTTTGCCGCACCGGCGCATACCCGGCCGCGCGCAGCTGCTCCTCGACGTAGCGGGCCGATTCCTCATACCCCGAGGTGCCCGAGGCCCGGTTCCCGCCGTTGGCATCGGCCACCCGCTGCAGCGCCTGCAGGTGCCCCACCATGTCCCGGGACTTGAACGCCGCCAGCACCGCACGCGCATCCACCGTGCTGGCCGGCGTCAGTTGCGGGACCGCAACACTGGGACTGGCTGACTTGGCGGGTTTGGCGGATTGGCTCGTCCCGCCACCGGATTTGCTCGTGGCGCCACCGGACGGGATGCCGGCCGCGACCCCGGAGGTACAGGCCGACGTCGAGAGCAGGACCAGGGCCAGGACTGAGGGAAGTACATGCTTGCGGAGAGTGATCATGCCGGGAGCCCATCACTAGTCGGTACAAGTTCGCTTGATTCCGGCTCGACTGGTCACAACGCTCGCCACTGACACTCCAGTAAGTCGCGGCCACCATCGCCCGGCAAATACTCCTATCAGGTCGAACCATTGTCGGTCGCCCCGCTGTATCCGCAATAGCGCCTCGCTGTGAATTTCCTGTGCAAATCATGCCCCGGTAACCGGCAGCCGGGGGAACCGCCCGCGGCCAAAACCCGGGAGTTTCTTAAAGCAATACAACTGTTGACTAGTGAGCAACTTCACAGTTACAGTTGCGAAACCGAAAAGCCGCCGGAAGGCGGACTCGAGATCTCCAGGTGGAATGGATGGCCCGCGCGAACCGCGGCTGTCACTTCTTCTTCTCACTCCACTGCTTCTTCTCACTTCACTGCGCCAACCGCAATCACACGCACCGCACCCCACCACGCCCGCAATCCTGCACGCCTTCTTTTGGCGTGCCCGCGTCCATGAGAGGCACTTCCCCCATGACAGCATTCCGTTCCACTCCCTTTGACCGCAGGCAGCTCCTCAAAGCGGCAGCGCTGACGCCATTTGCGGGTCTGGCGCTGTCCGGCTGCGCGGCGAAGCCCGCCGAAAGTGCCGCCGCCAACAAGACGGTGACGGTCACGTCCTATGGTGGCTCGTACAACGACCAGCTGACCCAGACCATCCTGGACCCGTTCTCCAAGCAGTCGGGAATCCAGACGACGCTGCTGGCCAACACCTCCCTGGCCGCGCTCAAGGCCCAGGTCCAGTCCGGCGACGTGCAGTGGGACCTCGTCGAAATCACGGCGCCAGAGTATGAGGTGGCCGTGGCCGAGGGGCTGCTGGAGAAGTTCGACTACGACATCATCAGCGACAAGGGCCTGCCCGGATACGCGAAGGCTGAATACGGCATCAAGTACCTGAGCTTCCTGTTTGTCATGGCGTGGGACCAGAAGGTCATTTCCGACGCGCAGGCACCGAAAGACTGGGCCCAGTTCTTCGACCAGGGCAAGTACAACACCAAGCGCTCGGTGTACAACCAGCTCTCCGACAGCTCCGTCCTGGAAGCCGCCCTGCTGGCCGACGGTGTCCCGTTCGACAAGATCTACCCGCTCGACGTCGACCGGGCCCTGAGGGTCCTGGGCCAGCACCCGGGCAAGGACCGGCTGCTGTACCACGCCGCCAACCAGGAGCCCATCCAGCAGCTCACCTCCGGTGAGGTCTCGCTCTCCACGAGCTTCAACAACCGTATTAACGCAGCCCGCAACGACGGCGCGAAGCTGAACTTCTCCGCCGAAAACGCCGTCCTCGCCGGCGACTACTTCGTGGTTCCGAAGGGCGCCAAGAACAAGGAAGCTGCCTTCAAGCTGATGAACTTCATGTCCAACGACGCCGAGGCCGGCGCAGCGTTCGACAAGGTCACCAACCTGACCCTCGCCAACACCCCGGCGCTGTCCAAGCTGCCGAAGGAAATCGCCGACACGCTTCCCACCAGCCCCCGGCTCGCGGACAAGATCCTGGTCCGCGACGACAAGTGGTGGTCGCAGAACCTGAAGAAGACCGAGCAGCAGTTCAAGCTCTGGCAGGCCAGCTGACATGAGCAACGCAACTCTCGAACGGCCCCGGCCCCGGGGCCGCGGGGCGCCGGCCCCCGCTGAGGCAGCACCCCGACGGCGGCGCAGCGGCTGGTGGCTGCTGCTGGCTCCGATCCTTGCCTTCGACGTCGTGCTGTTCCTGACGCCGCTGGGCAAACTGGTCGGCGCAAGCTTCGCCGACAACGCCTACCAGCGGGTCCTCGAGGACCCGCTGGTGGTGCGCGCACTGGTCAACACCCTGACCATCAGCCTGGCCAGCACCATTGTCACTGTGGTGCTGGGCTACATCATCGCCATGGTCCTGTGGCGGGCCGGCAATGTCACCCGGGTGATCCTGTTCGCCGTCGTACTCCTGCCGTTCTGGACCGGCATCCTGGTGAAGAACTTCGCCTGGGCGGTCCTGCTCCAGGACAACGGCATTGTGAACGCATTCCTGCAGGGAATCGGGCTGACAGGTGCGCCGATCCCGTTGCTGCACAACCGGTTCGCCGTGATCGTCGGCATGGTGCACTGCCTCCTGCCGTACGCGGTGTTCCCGATCTTCTCCTCGCTGACATCGATCGACGACCGGCTGGGGCTCGCGGCCCGCTCGCTTGGCGCGCGGGAAGGATCCGTCTTCCGCAGGATCACGCTGCCGCTGAGCATGCCCGGCATCTCCGCGGCCGGGCTGCTGGTCTTCATCATCAGCACGGGCTTCTTCATCACCCCGGTGGTGATGGGCGGACCCGGCGACATGATGATCGCCAACCAGATCGACTACTACGCCCGACAGCTCACGGACTTCTCCGGGGCCGCTGCGCTGGCCGTCATCCTGACGGTCATGGTCAGCATCCTCGTAGCCGTCTACCAGCGCGTCCTCAAGGCAGGAGGCCAACATGAAGACAACTAATCCGCAGCACCGCCTGCTGGCGCTTCTTTCCATCCCGGCCTTCCTGTTCCTCGTCATTCCGACGGCGATTGTGGTGCCGGTCGCGCTGAACGACAGCCGCTACATCACCTTCCCGCCGGAGGGAATCTCCTTCGCCGCCGTGGCCGGATTCTTCGCCGACCGGGCCTGGACCTCCGCCCTGACGGCCAGCCTGCAGTCGGCGGCGATCGCCGTCGTGATTGGCGTGCTGCTGGGTGCCACCGCGGCGATCGGCCTGCACGGGCGCAAGTTCCCTGGCCAGCCCGCCGTGGTGGGCCTGATCCTCGCGCCGATGATCGTGCCGACCGTGGTGCTGGCGCTGGCGTTCTACCAGTTCTTCATCTCGATCGGCATGGTGGGCAGCATCGTCCCCATCGGCCTGGCGCACGCCGTGATCGCGACCCCCTATGTGTACCTGACCACCCGCGCCAGCCTCGCCGGGCTCAACCCGGCCCTGGTCCGGTCGGCGCAGAGCCTCGGGGCCGGTCCGCTCTCCGTCCTGCGGCACGTGTATCTGCCCATCATCCTGCCCGGCCTGATCTCCGGGGCGCTCTTCGCGTTCTCGGTCTCCATCGATGAGACGGTGATGTCCCTGTTCATGCAGTCCCCGGGGGCCACGACCTTGCCGGTGAAGATGTTCACGGATATCCAGTTCAACCTGACCCCGAAGATCGCGGTGTCTTCCGCCCTGCTGGTCAGCGTCGCCACGATCGGGCTGCTGCTCCAGGTCTTGTTTGTCCTCAAGCGCCGCTCTTCAACCCGGATGCTGCCGCTGGCCGTGTCCGCACAAACGTAAGGAAAGTCGATGACCGCATCAGTGATTTCCGCGGAGTCAATTCCCGGCACGGGCAGGGCCGCCCGGGGCGCCATTGAGCTCCGCCAGGTCAGCAAGCACTACGGCGACGTCGTTGCCGTGGACGAACTGGACCTGACAGTCCAGCCAGGGGAGTTCGTGACCCTCCTGGGCCCCAGCGGCTCCGGCAAGACGACCACCATGATGATGGTTGCGGGGTTTGAAGACCACACCGCCGGAACCGTCCTCATTGACGGCAAACCCGTGGACTCGCTGCCGCCCCGGGACCGCAATCTCGGCGTCGTGTTTCAGAACTACGCCCTGTTCCCGCACATGAGCGCGCTGGAAAATGTGGAGTTTGCGCTCCGCATGAGGAAGGTGCCGCGCGAGGAACGCCGCCAGCGCGCCGAGGAGGCCCTCGACCGGGTGGGACTGGGCAAGATGGGCGGCCGCAAGCCGCGCCAGCTCTCCGGCGGACAGCAGCAGCGGGTGGCGCTGGCCCGGGCACTGGTCTTCAACCCGGCCGCCCTGCTGCTCGACGAGCCGATGGCGGCCCTGGACAAGCGCCTCCGCGAGCAGATGCAGGAGGAGATCAAGACCCTGCAGAAGGGCCTGGGCATCTCCGTGCTGTTCGTGACGCACGACCAGGACGAGGCCATGGCCATGTCGGACCGGATCGTGGTGATGAGGGACGGGAAGATCGTGCAGTCCGGCCCGCCGGAGGAGGTGTACAACCATCCCCTGACCGACTGGGTGGCCAGCTTCCTGGGCGACACGAACCTCATCCCGTGCACCATCGTGGAGCGCAACGGCGAGGAAGCCGTGGTGGACCTCGGCGGACTGGGTCTCGCGAAGGTCCGGGACCGCGGGGCAAGCGGTGAGAACTACGCTGTCTCCATCCGCCCGGAGCACCTCAAATTCAGGACACGGGCCTCGGCGGGCAACGGATGCGCCGCGACCCTGGTCTCCTCCACGAATCTGGGCGCCACGGTCCGCCACCGCCTCACGGCCGGCGGCCACGAACTCCAGCTCCGTGAGCTGAGCTCGGACAGGGGCGCCGGGATCCGGCCGGACGAGGGCCTGTGGGTGGGCTGGGACGCGGACAAGGCCCAGCTGCTGGTCCTGGAGTCCTGACCGCGGGACATGCCCTCCGCTGGCGCCCAGGAATGGACATGTCCCGTTATGTCCATCGCTCAGGCGCAGCGCGGAGCATGTCCCCACGGGGCCGCGGGACATGTCCATTGCCGAGGTCCGCCACGGGACATGTCCCGACGGGAGCCATGGCCAATGACCGGGCAATGCTCAGCCTCAGGCGCAGGGCTTGATTTCACTGACAGGTCCCGACAATGTGCGGGCCTCAGCGCCGCCCGGCCCCGGCGGCCACCGGGCATCCCCTCCGCTGGCGCCCAGGAATGGACATGTCCCGTTATGTCCATCGCTCAGGCGCAGCGCGGAGCATGTCCCCACGGGGCCGCGGGACATGTCCACTGCTGAGACACGGGGCCGCGGGACATGTCCATTGCTGAGCGCCGGCAAGGTGCGGGACTTGCGGACTACACTCAATTCCGGGCGGCCACATGGCCCTTGACGGCCAGAAACAGGGCCAGTGCCCGCGACGAGGAGGCCACCATGGCCGGCGGCAGCCGCGAACCCGGCAGGACGGTGACCTCGAAGGTCCTCTCCATCCTGGCGGCCTTCGAACAGTCCCGGGGCGCCCTCAGCCTGACCGACATCGCCGAAAAGTCCGGCCTCCCCTTGAGCACCGCCCACCGGCTGGTCAACGAGCTCACCGACTGGGGCTTCCTTTCCCGCGAGCCCAACGGCCGCTACCAGCTGGGCATCCGCCTCTGGGAGCTTGCCCAGAATACCGGCCGCCAGCTTCGTGACGCGGCCCGGCCATACGTCCAGGACCTGTTCTCCCTCACCGGCGAAACCGCGCACCTGGCCGTCCGGACCGGCCACGAAGTGCTGTACATCGACCGCGTCTACGGCTCCAAACGGGTACCGCGGGCGTCCCGCGTCGGCGGTCGGCTGCCCATGCACGCGACCGCCGTCGGGAAGGTCATCCTGGCCTTCGAGGAGGACTGGGTCCGTGACGCCTACCTGAACCGGCAGCTGGAACGGCACACCGCGCACACCCACGTGGACCCTAAAAAGCTGGCCGCGGAGCTGACCCAGATCAGGGAGCAGGGCTACGCCACCACCCTCGAGGAAGTCCGGCTGGGTTCCTGCTCCATCGCCGTTCCGGTCTTCCATACCGGCAGGATAGGTGCCTCGATCGGCCTGGTGCTGCCCACCAATCAGGCCGCCACGATGACCCGGCACCTGCCGGTCCTGCGGGGAATCGCGGCGCAGATCGAACGCGCCACTGCGCGGATCCCGCTGGAAACCCTGCTGGGCAGCCACGTCGCGGGAACGGACTAGGCCGTATCCCCGCGCCCGCAAGGGCGCTGGTAACTGGTTTCCGCTCAGTGGAAGTCAGCCCTGCCATCCCGAGGTGATGGGGGCCACACTGGTGAATAAGAACCCGCGGCATGCACTGGCGCTGCCGGCGGGACCGAAAACCAAGGAGCCCAGATGTCATCGTCGACTGAAACGGCCGGCCGCTGTCCCTTCGGGCACGGCGCCGAAGCCCCCGCGGGGCACCACGGCTACGAGCCGTTCCAGATGAAGGATCCCTTTTCCGCCTACGCCGAACTCCGGGCCGAGCAGCCCGTCATGTTCGACGAGCGGATCGGCCTCTATGTCGTCTCCCGTTACGACGACATCAAGGCCGTCTTCGAGGACTGGGAGACCTTCTCCAGCGAAAACGCCCAGGCCCCCGTCCGCGAACGCGGCGCCGCCGCCAAGAAGATCATGGACGACGGCGGTTTCACCGCCTACTCGGGGCTCTCCGCGCGCCGTCCGCCGGAGCACACCCGCATCCGCGCCGTGGTCCAGAAGGCCTTCACGCCCCGCCGCTACAAGGCCCTGGAACCGTTCATCCGGCAGAACGTCGTCGAACTGCTCGAAAAGATGCTCGCCCGGCCGGAACACCGCGGCGACATGGTCAGGGACCTCGCCTACGACGTCCCCACCATCACCATCCTGACCCTGATCGGCGCGGATGTCTCCCAGGTGGACACCTTCAAGCGCTGGAGCGATTCCCGAGCCGCGATGACCTGGGGCGACCTCAGCGACGAGGAACAAATCCCGCACGCCCACAACCTCGTGGAGTACTGGCAGGAATGCCTGCGCCTGGTCAGGGCTGCCCACGAGGAAGGTGGCGACGATCTCACCGCGGACCTCGTGAAGTCGCAGCAGGAAGGCGCCGAAATCTCGGACCACGAGATCGCCTCCGTCCTCTACAGCCTGCTCTTCGCCGGCCACGAGACCACCACCACCTTGATCTCCAACGCCCTCCGCGAACTCCTCGCCCGCCCCGAGCAGTGGCAGCAGCTCGTGGAGGACCCCAAGAAGATCCCCGCCGCCATCGACGAGGTCCTGCGCTACGCCGGCTCGATCGTCGGCTGGCGCCGCAAGGCCCTCAAAGACACCGAAGTCGGCGGCGTCGCCATTGCAGAGGGCTCGCAGCTGCTGCTCCTCATGGGCTCCGCCAATCGGGATGACACCAAGTTCGACGCCGGCGAGGACTTCGACATCACCCGCCCCAACGCCCGCGAGCACCTCTCCTTCGGGTACGGCATCCACTACTGCCTGGGCAATATGCTCGCCAAGCTCCAGGCCAGAATCGCCCTCGAGGAAGTGGCCCGGCTCGCCCCGGAGCTGCAGCTGGAGAACCCGGAAGCCATCGCCTTCCGCGAAAACCTCTCCTTCCGCGTCCCCGAGACCGTCCCCGTCAGCTGGAAGGCCTGAGAAATATGCACAGCAACGAATACATCCAGTTCTTCGACGGCGGCATCGAACCGAAGCTCGAAAACCTTGGCGGCAAGGGCGCCTCCCTGGTCACCATGACCTCCGCCGGCATGCCCGTCCCGCCCGGCTTCGTGGTCACGACGGCCCAGTTCGACGCCTTTATGGAGGAAGCCGGCATCACCCGGGACATCCACGAGCTCCTGGCCGGGCTGGACCCCGAGGACATGGGCCAGGTGGACAAAGTCTCCGCCGCGATCCGCGAGGACATCCGTTCCCGCCCGGTGCCGCCGGCCCTGCGCGAGCTCACCGTCACGGCCTACGAGTCCCTGATGTCCCGCTTCGACGCTCCCGTCCCGGTGGCCGTCCGCTCCAGCGCCACCGCCGAGGACCTGCCGGACGCCTCTTTCGCCGGCCAGCAGGACACCTACCTCTGGCTCGACGGCGTCAAGGCCGTCACCGAACACATCCGCCAGTGCTGGGCCTCGCTCTTCACCTCCCGCGCCATCATCTACCGGCTCAAGAACAACATCCCCAACGAAGGCCTCTCGATGGCCGTCGTGGTCCAGAAGATGGTCAACGCCCGCGTCTCCGGCGTCGCGATCACCATGGATCCCACCAACGGCGACCGCTCCAAGATCACCATCGACGCGTCCTACGGGGTGGGCGAGATGGTGGTCTCCGGTCAGGTCACCCCGGACAACATCATGCTGGACAAGGTCACCCTGACCGTCATCTCCGAACACCTCGGCGATAAGCACGCCGAACTCGTCCCGGACGCCGTCGCCGGCCGCCTGGTGGAGCGGGAGGTCGACGCCGAACGCCGCGGCCGCCGCAGCCTCAGCGACGCCGAACTCACCGCCGTCGCGCAGATGGCCAAGCGCGCGGAGAAGCACTACAAATGCCCGCAGGACATCGAATGGGCCCTCGACACGGACCTGCCCGACGGCGACAACCTGCTCCTTCTGCAGTCCCGTCCGGAAACCGTGCATTCCTCGAAGCCGGTTGTCCCGTCCTCGGCATCCGCCGGCGGCTACTTCAGCGGACTCAGCCCGGCAGGCTCTTCAGCCACATCCGCTTCCACGACGGCGCCGGCCAGCTCCACGCCGTCGTCCACCGGGCCGTCGTCCTCCAGCAGCTTCAACCTTGGCAGCATCACAGCCTCCCTGCTGAAGCCCTCCTTCTAAGAAGTTTTGACCCGCTAGTCCGCTTCGTCACCCAGGCTCAACGCCGAGCCCGAATTGAAAGGACCGCCATGTCCCTGAAGTCCTTCCCCAAGCCCTCCGAGCTTCCGGTTCCCGCCGGGGCCGAGGGCTGGGAAAAGATCTACCCGTACTATCTGGTCTTCCAGGACAAGCTCAAGGAGCAGGAGGACGCCAAGTTCTGGTTCTGCGACAGCCAGCACTGGCCCACCGTGTTCAAGCCCTTCGAGACCATCGGCGGCGAGTTCGCGGTCAAGTGCCTGGGCCAGTACAACGCCCGGCACCTGATGATCCCCAACGCCAACGGCATCGAGTTCCGTGTCCATCTGGGCTACCTCTACATGTCGCCCATTCCGGTACCGGAGGGCGAGATCGCGGCCCGCGTGCCCTTGTTCGAACAGCGCGTGGGCCATTACTTCCAGAACTGGGACCAGCTCCTCAAGCAGTGGCACGTCAAGGTCAAGGGCACCATCGACGAGATGGAAACCATCTCCTTCCCCAAGCTCCCGGACATGGTCCCCATGGAGGACATCCTCTCCGGCAAGGGCAAGGACGGCTCCGAGAAGCTGTTGGAAAGCTACGACCGGCTGATCCAGCTGGCCTACCAGAACTGGCAGTACCACTTCGAGTTCCTCAACCTCGGCTACATCGCCTACCTGGACTTCTTCAACTTCTGCAAGCAGGTGTTCCCCAACATCCCGGACCAGTCCATCGCCACCATGGTGCAGGGCGTGGACATGGAGCTCTTCCGCCCGGATGACGAACTCAAGCAGCTCGCCAAGCTCGCTGTCGACCTGGGGCTTCAGCCGAATTTTGGCAACACCGACGACGTCGACGTCACCCTAGGCGCCATCGCCGCAGCCCCGGGCGGGGACCGCTGGGTGGCCCAGTACGAGGGCGCCAAGGACCCGTGGTTCAACTTCACGGTGGGCAACGGCTTCTACGGCCACGACAAGTACTGGAACGAACACCAGGAAATCCCGCTCGGCTACATCGCGGACTACATCCGCCGCGTGGACGAGGGGCAGGAAATCATGCGCCCGGTGGAAGCCCTGATCACCGAACGTGACCGCATCATCGAGGAATACCGGGACCTGCTGGAAGGCGAAAACCAGGCCCTCTTCGACGCCAAGCGCGGACTCGCCGCCACCGCCTACCCGTACGTGGAAAACCACAACTTCTACATTGAGCACTGGACCATGGGCGTCTTCTGGCGCAAGATCCGCGAGCTTAGCCGCATGATGCAGGCCGAGGGTTTCTGGACCGAACCGGACGACCTCCTGTACCTGGGTCGCAACGAGGTCCGCGACGCGCTGTTCGACCTCGTCACCGGCTGGGGCGTCGGCGCCAAGCCGATCGGCCCGGACTACTGGCCGGCCGAGATCGAGAGCCGCCGCGGAATCGTGGACGCGCTTAAGACCGCCCGGCCGGCCCCGGCACTGAACACCCCGCCGGAATCCATCACCGAACCCTTCACCCGGATGCTCTGGGGCATCACCACCGAGCAGGTCCAGCAGTGGCTGGGCGCCGGCGAAGCGGTGGAAGGCGGCGGCCTGCGCGGCATGGCGGCCTCTCCCGGCGTTGTCGAGGGCCTGGCCCGTGTCATCACCGACGCGGACCAGCTCTCCGAGGTGCAGCAGGGGGAGATCCTGGTCGCCACCGTCACCGCGCCGTCCTGGGGCCCGATCTTCGGCAAAATCAAGGCCACGGTTACGGACATCGGCGGCATGATGAGCCACGCCGCCATCGTCTGCCGCGAATACGGCCTCCCGGCCGTGACCGGAACCGGCTCGGCCTCCACCACGATCAAGACCGGCCAGCGCCTGCGGGTGGACGGCACCAAGGGAACGGTCCAGATCCTCGACGCACTGATTCCCGATGCCGGGGGGCCGGAGCTGCAGGTCGCCGGACCCGGGGCGCACAGCCACAGCCATGTCTGATCCGAACATGCCAGCTTCAAATATGCCTACTGCAGAATATGTCGATGCGGGCCGGCCCGCCCGCACCGTCCTGATCACCGGCGCCGCAGGCGGGCTGGGCCGGGCGTTCGCGCTCGGCTTCGCCCGCCGCGGCTACCGGGTAGCGGTAGCGGACGTGAACCTCGAGGGTGCGGAGGAAACCGCCAAGCTGGTCCTGGACACCGGGGCCGAGGCGGCAGCCTTCCACGCCGACGTCACCAGCGTCGACTCCACCGAGACCCTCGCGAAAAGCTGCGCGGACTTTGGCAACGGGAGCATCGACGTCGTGCTCAATAACGCGGCGGTGTATGCGGGGGTAACCCGGAGCCCGTTCGAGGACATCGACCCGGCCGAATGGGACCTGGTGATGAACGTGAACCTCAAGGGACCCTGGCTCGTGACCCGGGCCGCAAGCCCGTACCTGCCCGAGGGCGGGCGCGTCATCAACCTCTCCAGCGCCACGATCTTCAGCGGCTCCGAACAGTGGCTGCACTACGTCGCCTCCAAAGGCGGGGTGGTGGCGCTGACCCGGGTGATGGCCAAGGAACTGGGCCGGCGGGGAATCACGGTCAACGCGATCGCCCCCGGCTTCACCCTCACCGAGGCCAGCTACGGGCTGATGGAGAACGCCGAAAACTACGGTGTGGACCGCGGTGCCATCAAGCGGGCCAGCCAGCCGGAGGACATCGTGGGCGCGGCGCTCTTCCTGGCCGGGCCGGACAGCTCCTATTACACGGGGCAGACCATGGTGGTCGACGGCGGCCGCCAGTTCATCTGACTCTGTCCTATCTGCCAACTTTCCGACTTCTACCCCGACTTCAACCCCCAAGGAGGACCAATGCCAACGGTTCATTTCACCGACGCCGAGGGCGCTGTCCGTGACGTCCAGGGCAACTCCGGCGACTCCGTCATGGAGACCGCGGTGCGCAACGGCGTCCCCGGCATCGTCGCGGAGTGCGGCGGCTCGCTGTCCTGCGCCACCTGCCACGTCTTCGTCCGCGACGACTGCCTCGCGCAGCTCCCGCCGATGGAGGACATGGAGGACGAGATGCTCTACGGCACTGCCGTGGACCGCGAGGACAACTCGCGGCTGTCCTGCCAGCTCCGCCTCACGGACGGGCTCGAACTGTTCGTCACAACCCCGGAAACCCAGGTGTAGCCGTGAGCACCAACGCGGTTGAGAACGCGGCCCCCGCAGCGGCCGCCGAGGACGCAACGCCGTCGGGCACCCCGTCCCGGACTGGACTGCTGATCATCGGGGCGAGCCAGTCCGGCGTCCAGCTCGCCGTATCCCTGCGGGCTCTCGGCTTTGACGAGCACATTACTTTGCTCGGCGACGAGGACCACCGCCCCTACCAGCGCCCGGCCCTGTCCAAGGAGTTCCTGCAAGGCACGGTGGAGAGCGAGTCGTTGATCTTCCGCTCCAACGAGTACTGGGCCGAACACAATGTGGATCTGGTGAAGGGCGAATACATCGTCCGGATCGACAGGGAAGCGGACGGCTCCGGGGTCGCACATTCCTCCTCCGGCAAGCAGTTCCCCTTCAAGCGTCTGGCCCTCACCGTGGGCGCCCGGGCCCGGAATCTGGAAATCGAGGGCGGAGACCTCGACGGCGTCCTGTACCTGCGCAACGCCGACGACGCCCTGGCGCTCAAGGCACGGGTGGGGGACGCGCACGATGTGGTGGTGATCGGCGGCGGTTTCATTGGCCTCGAAGCCGCCTCCAGCCTGCAGAAGATGGGCAAGAATGTCACGGTCCTGGAGTTCGGACCCCGCTTGGTGGGCCGCGCCGTCGGCGAGGAAACGGCCGAGTACTTCCTGCAGGCGCACCGCTCCCGCGGCCTGGACATCCGGCTCAGCACCAGCGCGGCGCGCTTTAGGGCGGACGACGGCGGCGCTGCAGTTTCCGGCGTCGAACTCCAGGACGGCACCGTGCTGCCCGCGCAGATCGTGCTGATCGGGATCGGCGTCATCCCCAACACCCAGCTGGCCGAACAGCTCGGCCTGACGGTTGACAACGGAATCGTGGTGGACCGCTTCGCGCTGGCCTCGGACGGCACCACGGTGGCGATCGGCGACTGCGCCAACATGCCCAACCCGGTGCCCGGCTCCGCGCCGGGGGAGCGGATCCGGCTGGAAAGCGTCAACAACGCGATCGAGCACGCCAAGGTGGCCGCCTACTCGCTCACCGGCCGGCGCGAGGAATACGCCGGCATCCCGTGGTTCTGGTCCAACCAGGCGGACCTCAAGCTGCAGATCGCCGGACTGTGCAACGGCTACGACCAGACCGTCCTCCGGCGGGACGAGGAACGCGGAAAGTTCAGCGTCCTCTATTACCGCCAGGGCCAGGTCATCGCCGCGGACTGCGTCAACGCGCCGCTGGACTTCATGGCCGTGAAAAACGCCCTGGCCAAGGGCCAGAACATCCCTGCCGAGGCTGCCGCCGATCCGGCGACACCCCTCAAGACGATCACGACGGACAGCTAGCCCCGCGGCTGGCCGCCCCCGAAGGAGCATTATGACCACCCCCAAGACCCCGGTTGCCGACGCCGGCAGCGGCGCAGCCGGGACTACTGCCGCCGCCGTTGCCCACCCGGCGGCAGAAGCGTTTGCCGCGGCGTACCCGGTCCGGCCCGTTCCGGCGACGGGACCGGTGGAGACGTCCCCGATCGCGACGACGCCGGCCGCGCTCGAGGAACTCGACCCGCTGTGGCGCGCCGTGGTGCACGAGACCCGCACCCGCGGCAACGACATCCACCTGCCGATCTCGCTCGCCTTCGCCGAGCGGCTCTGCCGGGCCTACCCCGACGCCGACGCAGAGCTCGTCCGCGTGGCCACGCTGTTGCATGACACCGGCTGGGCCCACGTGGATGAATCCCGGATCATCTCCGAAGGCTTCGCGGGCGACTGGCGCAAGGCGGCCATCCGTTACGAACACGAAAAGCAGGGCTGCGACGTCACCCGCCGGGTCCTCCCCGGGCTGGGCTACTCGCCTGAGTTCGTGGAGCGTGTCTGCGACATCATCGACGGCCACGACACCCGCCCCGTGGCCCACTCGCTGGAGGACGCGCTGATGCGGGACGCGGACCGGCTGTGGCGCTTCGACCAGGCCGGGATCGCGCTGGCCTCCTCCTGGTTCGGGATGGACCCGGCCACGTACACGGACAGGCTGGCCGCGGAAATCGTGCCCGAACTCATCACCCTGGCCGCCCACGACATGGCCGTCGCGGATCTGGCCCGGTCCACCGCCCTGCTCAAGACGGCGGTGATCCGATGACCTCCGCTACGCACCACGGAGGGACCCCCGCCGGCACGCCTGCCGGGACGCCGGCGCCGGGGAAGGCGGCGCCCCCGTCGTCCGTTCCCGCCCTGGCCGCACGCGCCGCGCTGATCCTGCCGCACACCCACGTGGACAGCCTCTTCATCGATGGAGCCTGGACGCCGGCCCGCGGCGCCGGCCGCAACCCGGTCACCGACCCCGCCACCGGCGAAGTCTGGGGCTCCGTCCCGGACGGAACGCTGGAGGACGTGGATGCCGCCGTCGACTCCGCCCGGCGCGCCTTCCAAGGCGAATGGCCGCGGCTCGCGCCCTCCGAACGGGCCGCCTATCTGCTGCGCATCGCCGAGGAAGTGGAGAAACGTGCCGGGGAACTCTCCCTCACCAACACGCGGGAGAACGGCTCGCCCGTCTCCGAATCCTCCGGGGCGGCAGCGAACGCCGCGGGCATCTTCCGCTACTTCGCAACGCTCGCCGGCCACCTGGAGCGCGACGACGTGCGTGCCTTCCCGCGCGGCGGCGGTGAATCCGTAGTGCGGCGGGACCCGCTCGGCGTGTGTGCGCTGATCGCGCCCTGGAACTTCCCCATCAATCTAGTGGTCATCAAACTGGCCCCCGCGCTGCTGGCCGGCTGCACCGTGGTGATCAAACCGGCGTCCCCCACGCCGCTGTCCCTCCGGGTGATCATCGACGCCGTCGCCGCTGCCGGAGTTCCGGCCGGCGTGGTCAACCTCGTCACCGGCTCCGGCCGGCTGGGCGACGCGCTGGTGAAGCACCCCGGCGTGGATAAGGTGGCCTTCACGGGTTCAACGCCGGTGGGGCGGAAGATCGCCGCCGCCTGCGGAGAACTGCTGCGGCCCGTCACCCTGGAACTCGGCGGAAAGTCGAGCGCGATCGTGATGCCGGACGCCGATCTGGACGCCATGTCCAAGGTCCTGATTCGTTCGTCCATGCGCAACACCGGGCAGACCTGTTACATCTCCACCCGCATCCTTGCCCCGGCGAGCCGCTACGAGGAAGTGGTGGACATGGTGACCGCCACCATCGCTGCCGGAACGCAGGGCGACCCGCTGGATCCCGGAACGGTGTTCGGCCCGTGCGCCACGGAATCGCAGTACCGGACCGTGCTGGAGTACGTGGAGTCGGGACTGGCCGAAGGCGCCCGCGCCACCACCGGAGGCCGGGCGGCGACCCTGGGCGGCGGTCTCGAAGGCGGGTACTTCGTGGAACCAACCGTGTTCGCCGACGTCACGCCGGAAATGAGGATTTCCCGCGAGGAGATCTTCGGCCCGGTGATCTGCATCCTGAAGTACGACGACGCCGACGGCAGTGTTGATGAGGCCGTTGCGCTGGCGAACAACACCGAGTTCGGTCTGGGCGGGCTGGTATTCGGGCAGGACCCGGCCGCGGCGCTGGTCGTCGCGGACCGGATGGACACAGGCTCGGTGGGCATCAATTTCTTTGCCTCCAACCATGCGGCACCGTTCGGCGGCCGGCACGACTCCGGCCTAGGGACCGAGTACGGCATCGAGGGCCTGAACGCCTACCTGAGCTACAAATCGATCCACCGGAAGGCCTGATCCAGAAGCCATTGGCGCCGCGACGGGACCGCGGAATGACCGGGACCGCGCCGCGACGGGACCGCGGGACATGCCCTCCTCTGGTATAGAGGGATGGACATAAGCCCACTAGGTCCATTCCTGGGCAGCGCAGTGGGGCATGTCCATTCCAGGAGGGGGACATGTCCCGCGGGGGAAGCGGCAAGGGACATGCTCATTGCCTGGCAGCATCGGAGAGCAGGTCCGAGATAAGAATCCACGCTGCACGGGACATGCTCCTTGCCGGGCAGCGCCGGAGAGCAGGTCCCGCGCGGGCACGAGGGCGGGCGGGAGGAAGCAGGCGTCAGGCTCTGTTGCGGTCCGCCACGCGGGCCCCAAACCCCTGGCTTGTCAGGCCCGGCCCTACAATGGTCTCGATGATGCCAGGACATATAGCAGCTGCTGACGGAAAGAACGTGCTGAGCGTCAGCGCGGGCATCATCACATCCGTCTGGCAGCCGGGCACGTTTGTTGATGTCGACGATGCCAGGGACGCGATGCTGGCCGTAGCGCAGATCAGCGGCGGAATACCGATGCCGATGCTCTCCGAAATGACGGACGTGGAGATCAGCGCGGCCGCCAGGTACGAGTTCGCGCAGACAACAGGGGTTCTGGCGATTGCCGTGCTTGGCTCCAGCACAGTGGATCGTGTGATTGCGGCGGCCATGAGCCGGCATACCCGCTACCCCCACGAATTCTTCACTTCCCGGGACGACGCCATGGCCTGGCTGAACAACTTCACCTCCAGCGGCGGCCAGCCCGGGGGATACACGGACGGCATTTCCGCCCTGGCGTGACAGTGCCGGCCCGCTCCGGTTAGGCCTTGTCCACCGTAGTCGCGGCGGCCTCGGCCTCCTTGACCTGCCGGTTGGTCGCGGCCCAGCTGGCCAGCAGCCGCAGCGCATCTTCCGACGCGGAGCCGGGCTCGGCGTTGTAGACCAGCAGGGACAGCCCGGCGTCGGCGGAGACGTCCATGGCCTCGTACATCAGGTGGAGATCCCCGACCACCGGGTGGTGCAAGTGCTTGAGCCCGGTGTAGTGCTGGCGCACGTTATGCGCCGCCCACAGGGTGCGGAATTCCTCGCTCCGCGTCGACAGTTCACCGACCAGGTCGGTCAGGCCGCGGTCGTAGGGGTCCCGGCCGGCCTCGGTGCGCAGGATCGCGACGGTGTCGCTCGCCGCGCGGTCCCAGTCCGGGTAGAAGCTGCGCGAGCGGGCGTCCAGGAAGATGAACCGGGCATGGTTGGCCGGGCGGGCCGGACCCGCATACATGTCCGAATACAGGGCATAACCCAGCGGGTTGGCCGCAAGGACGTCCATGCGTCCGTTCCGCACAAAGGCCGGCGCGTTGGTGATGGCGTTCAGTGTCAGCTGCACGCTGCGGCGGACGGACTCCGCGGGACGGGGACGACGGCGGGTCCGGCTGCCCGGGGCCGCCGCACGGGCCAGATCGAAGAGGTGGGCCCGTTCGGCGTCGTCGAGTTGCAGGGCCTTTGCCACGGCGTCCAGAACTCCCTCCGAAACGCCGGACAGGTTTCCCCGCTCCAGCCTCGTGTAATACTCGACGCTGACGCCGGCCAGCATGGCGACTTCCCCGCGGCGCAGGCCCGGCACCCGGCGTTTCGCGCCGTACACCGGCAGTCCCGACTCCTCCGGGGTGATCTTGGCCCGGCGCGAGGCAAGGAACTCGCGGGTCGCCTCTCGATTATCCATGCCATCAACGTTAGGCCCTTGGGCTCCGCGAGGGAGGCCCTGCCAGTACCCCTATCAGCAGGGACTCCCTCACGGCTGCGATACCGGGTTTGATGGATGGTGTTCCGTTGAACAACCCCCAACGATCAACAAGCAGGAGATTCATTGCTTACCGTCAACGCTTACGCATCACCGTCCGCGACCGAGCCGCTCGCCCTCACCACCATCGAGCGCCGCGACGTGGGACCGCACGATGTCCTGATCGAGATCAAGTACGCAGGGATCTGCCATTCGGATATCCACACCGTCCGCGGCGACTGGGGCCCGCAGACCTATCCGCTGGTTCCCGGTCATGAAATTGCCGGCATTGTCACCGAGGTCGGCACGGCCGTGACCAAGCACGCCGTCGGCGACCGGGTCGGCGTCGGCTGCATGGTCAATTCCTGCGGCGAGTGCGTCAACTGCCAGGCCGGCGAGGAACAATACTGCCTCGCCGGGAACACCGGCACCTACGGCGCCGTCGACCGTGACGGCACCATCACCCAGGGCGGCTACTCCACGCACGTCGTCGTGACCGAGGATTTCGTGGTCACCATTCCCGAGGGCCTCGAGCTCGACGTCGCGGCGCCGCTGCTGTGCGCGGGCATCACCACCTACTCGCCGCTGAACCACTGGGGCGCGGGTCCCGGCAAGAAGGTCGCGATCGTCGGACTGGGCGGACTGGGCCACATGGCCGTCAAGATCGCACACGCCATGGGCGCCGAGGTCACGGTCCTGTCGCAGTCGCTGAAGAAGCAGGAAGACGGGCTCAAGCTTGGCGCGGACCACTACTACGCCACGAGCGACGAAAACACCTTCACGGACCTTGCCGGCACTTTTGACCTGATCATCAACACGGTCAGTGCCGCGATCGACATCAGCTCCTACCTGCAGCTGCTGACCCTCGACGGCGCACTGGTCAACGTCGGCGCGCCCGCGGAACCGCTCCCGGTGAACGCGTTCGCCCTGATCATGGGCCGGCGTTCCTTCGCCGGCTCGATGATCGGCGGCATCCGCGAAACCCAGGACATGCTCAACTTCTGCGCCGAGCACGGCCTGGGCGCCGAGATCGAGGTCATCCCGGCCGCGAAGATCAACGACGCCTACGAGCGCGTCCTGGCCTCCGACGTCCGCTACCGCTTCGTGATCGACACCGCGACCCTGAGTTAGGACGCCTCACGGGGATCCGGACTAGGATCCCGGCCCGGCCGGAACGAGCCAGAAGCCGGCAACTTCGCCGGCGGAGGGGGCGGTGCCGGGCCGGAATCCCTGAATCTGGACTGGTCCGGCCCCTAGGTCGACCCGCGTCGTTGCAGCAGCTCCGCACTCGAGGTTCATCTCCGCCCTGCCCCCGCCCCGGAGGCCGTCCTGGGATACCGTCAGGAACGCGTTCGGTGCGCCGGTGCAGGCCGCGGTGAGCGTGTAGGTTCCCTGCGGCACCGCTGCGGCCGAGTGGCGGAACCCGCTGCCGCCAATCCCGCCCGTTCCGCCGAGGACGAGCCCGTCAGGCCGGGTGCCGAGGACTGCTTGCAGCTCGCCCAGATTGCGCTGCTCAGCCTCGGCGAGACCCGGGTTTACCGGCGCGGGTGGTGGCGGCGGGGCCTGCCGCGACGACACCGCGGGGGCCGCCGTCGGATCTGACACGTCATCGGTGTATTCACACCCGGCCAGGCCCGCTCCCGCGCCGGCCACAGCCAACAGCAGCGCGGTACCGCGCACCCAGGGTCTTCCGCCGCGGAGTGGACTGCATAATGACCTGCGCAGTGACCCGCCCGGTGACTTGCTCAGTGACATGCCCCGAGCCTACTGGCAGAGACTCGGGCACGCGCGTAGCCGCGTGCCGTGATCCGGCCATTCGCAGCGGATGTTTATGGTTTATTGCCCCGGTGCCCGGTACGACGGCGTCTTCTTGGCTGCCGCGTCGAGATCCTCTGCTGACATGAGCGGTTTCAGGTGCAGGTTCACGGCACCGGTGGAATTGATCATCAGTGACAGGGCCACGGCGTTGGCCTGGTCAGGGATATCGAAGACCCCGACGACGTCCGTCTCGCCGAAGGCGTAGTAAAAGCTTTCGAGTGAGCCGTCCACCGACTTGAGGGCCTCGACAACAGCATCACGCCGCTTGGTGCCGCCTTCACGCATGAGTCCTTTGATGCCGTCGCCAACGTAGTTCGCTTCGAACAGATATTTGCTCATCGTTTTTCCTATCCTGTGTACGCCCAGGACACCGGCATCCGAACATGTGCCCGCTCCCAACGATGGAAGGTCCGAGGCTGGCCCCAGAGTGGGGTCTGCCCACATGCTAGGCCTTCTACTCCACCCATACAACGGTTCATTTGCGCCCACAACGGCGCTCCGGGCAATCGGCACTACCGCCGGCCGGATGACAGGAACATAATCGGCGTATCAACCCGCACGGACAATGGAGGCGATCGACGTGTCTGTTTATACGCTCGGAATCTGGCTGGTGCATCCCGGCCGCGAGAACGATTTTGTGCAAGCCTGGCGGGATCTGGCCAGGAAGACGAAGGAAGACTTTCCCAACGCCAAAGCCGTGCTGATGCACGATCGCGACGTCAAAAACCGGTTCATCAGCACCGGCCCGTGGGAGTCCCTGGAACAGATTGAGCAGTGGCGGGACTCTGCCCTGTTCAAGCAGGGCATCGAGGCGATGAAGGACATGCTGGAGCATTTCGAGGCGCGCACTCTGGACGAGGCCGCCAGCATCGGCTGGGACGCGACTGATATGTGAATTTCCCGGGACCCGGGTCGCCGGCGGCTGCGCGGCGCGGGTTCCCGTCGGCTATTCGGCCTGCAGCGCCTCAAGTACGGCTGCCAACAGGACATCGTTCCGGCCCCAGACGGGATCGAAGATTTCCACGTACCAGGCGTCAGCCAGGACCAGGGCCAAGGTCTCGTTGGTCTCTGCCGCCCAGTCCCTGAGCTGGTCTTCCCCAACGGGCCCCTCGCTGCTGCCGAGCAGGGTTGCGACGTCGTCGTCCTGGACGGTCACCGGGATGGAGACGCTGCTGGCCTCACCGGGGTCATGGACGACCGTCACCAGGCTGGTCCGAGCCGACAGCGTCAGCAGCGTCGACGCCGTATCCGGGCCGCAGAAGGCCGTCACGTAGGCGCGCTGCGCGAGGCCCCCGGCCTGAACGCCCGGCTGCGATTCCTTGGTGAAGAGCCCGTTGCGGTTGAGCCGGGCGAGGTCTCCGGCGATGGCCGCGGTCTCCTCGTCGAACCCGGGCGCGAAGACTCCCGGCTGGTACTGGCTGTTGCCCTCCAGCCAGCGGGCGGTCAGTTCGCCGGCCGCCGGGATGGTGGAGGCCTGCCGCCAGACTTCGCGGTCCGCGAGAAGCCGGCCGAAGCTGTCCCGTTCCGTCGTGAACCTGGCCTCTGACATTTAGGCCTCCTGTGCTGTGGGGTGCGGAGTGGACTGCGCTGTGGACTGGGGGGTGGGGTGCGTCTGCGGAGCGTGGTGCTGCAGGAGCACGGACAACCGTTCGCAGCTGATCCGCAGCGCCTCCAGTTCACGCCGGCTGTAGTCCTCGATGATCGCACGGATCCGCTCGGTGAGGTGCTCGTCGTCGACCTCGAACTCGTGGTTCAGCGTGACCACGGAGAGCCCGTCAGCCGGCCGGATCTCCCAGTCACCGCCGAGCTCCCGGAACGGGGGTTCGAGGTTCAACTGGTGGAACTCGGCGCGAAGGCTGGCGGTGTCAAAGACGCGCCAGCAGTGGCTTGAACTGAGTGAGCCGTTGGACACCACGGACGTGCGCAGCTCGTGCCCGGCGTCGTCGCCGCTGACACGCTCCGAGTACACCGTCAAGCCGTCGAGGTAAGGCCAGTGCGAGGCGTCGCGCAGCATGCTGAAGACAAGGTCCGCCGGGGCGTTGATGCCGAGCCGGTCCGTGGTCCGGTGCGTTTGCTGGTGCGTGCTCACTGACAAGTTCACCCCTCCTGTGTCGTGCTGTCACCTTGCAGGTCTTCTATGCAGGCTAGGCCAGTTACGGCCCGCCGTGAACAATTCCGTCCCGTCGCGTCACGCAGGGCAATCTTCGGTAACACAGGGCATCCGCAGGCCGCGTCCGCGGACGCCGGATGAACGGGTGTTAACGCCTGTATCCCTTGGTTTCACACGGTTTCACGGCGCTTTGACCGGCTTTCCCGGCGCCCGGATAGTTGCTGGCACCAGCACCAATTCAGTCCACTCTCAAGGGGAGAACATGTCCAGTCTTTCGTTTAAATCAGGCGCCGCGGTCGCGTTGGCGGCTACCACTGTCCTGGGTCTGGCGGCCTGCTCCGATCCCGGCGCCGCTGCTGCCGGCGGCCCGTCGGCGGCGCCGTCGTCCTCCACCGGTGTGAAGCAGTTCAACCTCTCTCCGCAGCAGGACCGCGTCAAGGCCACGGTGGATGCCGCGGCCGCCGCGCTCGTCCCGGAGGCCATTAAGAAGGACGGGAAGCTGACCGTGGCGGTCAGCCCGTTTGCGGCGCCGCTGGCCGTTTACGCCACCGACAACAAGACCCCGGTGGGCAACGAGGTGGACATCGCCGTCGCACTGGCCCAGTCCCTGGGCCTGGAGGCGGACATTGTCCCGACGGCCTGGGCCGACTGGCCGCTCGGCGTCGATTCCGGCAAGTACGAGGCTGTGCTGTCCAACGTCACCGTCACGGAGGAGCGCAAGCTCAAGTTCGACTTCGCCAGCTACCGTGAGGACAAGCTCGGCTTCTACGCCAAGGCGGACAGCAGCATCACCAAGGTCGAGTCGGCGCCGGACGTCGCGGGCAAGCGCGTGATCGTCGGCTCCGGCACCAACCAGGAGGCAATCCTGCTGCGCTGGGATGAGGAAAACAAGAAAAACGGCCTCAAGCCCGTGGAGTTCCAGTATTACGACGACGACTCCGCGTCCCAGCTCGCCGTCCAGTCCGGACGGGCGGACCTGACGTTCGGCCCCAACGCCACGGCAGCCTACAAGGCGGCTTCGGACGCCAAAACCAAGCTCGTGGGCCTGGTCGACGGCGGCTGGCCGCTGAAGGCCAGCATCGCAGTCACCACCAAGAAGGACAACGGGTTTGCCGCCGCGGCGCAGGCCGGACTGAACCACCTGATCCAGGACGGCAGCTACGCCAAGATCCTGGACCGCTGGGGGTTGTCCGCGGAAGCCGTCGCGAAGTCGGAGCTGAACCCGGCGGGCCTGCCGAAGAAATAGCCCCGCCGCCTGAAACGCCACTACCTGAAACGTCACTACCTGAAACGCCACTGCCTGAAACGTCGATTGCTCCGTAACTGCCCTTCTGGGGACTGATAACGGCGGCTGCGGAGCAACCGATGGGGTCGGGCAGAGGGAATCCCCGCCGGAATATCTCCGGCGGGGATTCTTAGCGTCTGGCTGTGACGCCATGCCTCAGTGGTCGATTGCTCCGTAACTGCCCTTCTGGGGGCTGAAAACGGCGGCTACGGAGCAATCGATGGTGATTTCCTAGGCCTGTGCCGTGACGGAACCGGCGTCGAGGCCTGCCCCGGCGCCTGCCCCGCCGGCGCCGCGGGCCTCGATGCCTGCCCCGGCGCCGGCCTCGTCGGCGTTTGCACGCACCGGGGTGGCCAGGCCGAGGTTCTCCCGCAGCGTACTGCCCGCGTACTCCGTGGGGTACACGCCGCGCTCCTGCAGTTCCGGCACGAGGTGGTTGACAATGTCGTCGAGGCCGGACGGGATGAGCCACGGTGAGATGTTGAAGCCGTCTACGGCGCCGGTCCGGGCGTACTCGCTGAGCCTGTCCGCGACCTCGGTGTACGAGCCGGTGAAGGTGGAGTCGCCCCGGCTGGTCTTGGCCGAAACGAACTGGCGGATGGACAGGCCCTTCTCCTTGGCCTCGGCCCGCCACTCGTCGGCCAGCTGGCGTGCCTTGGCGCCGTGGAAGCCGCTGCCGCGGGTTTCGGAGGTTTCTTCCACCACGGGGTCGATGCCCGGCAGCGGGCCGTCGGGATCGTAGCCCTGCAGCTCCCGGCCCCAGAACTGTTCGAGGTACGCGATGGCCTGCTGCGGGCCGATCTGCAGGCTGCGGACCCAGGCCTTCTTCTCTAGGGCCTCCCGCGGAGTGGCGGCGAGGATGAACTCGCTGGCGGGCATGATTTTCACGTCCTGGGCGCCGCGGCCGGCCCGGAGGGTGCGCTCCACGATGTCGCGGCGGAACTCCAGGGCGTCATCGAGCTGCGGGTGCGCGGAAAAGATGACGTCCGCCTGCCGGGCGGCGAAGTCCCTGCCCTCGGGCGAATCCCCGGCCTGGAACAGCACCGGCCGGTACTGGGCGCTGCGCGGCAGCCGCGGGGTGACGTCGACGGTGTAGTGCCGGCCGATGTGGCGCACGCGCCGGACCGCGCCCTCCGCCGACCACCGCTCGGCGGAGGCTGAGCACGCGACGGCGCCGTCGTCCCACGCGTCCCAGATCCGCTTGACGGTTTCCACGAAGGCCTCGGCGTGGGTGTACCGGTCGGCGTGGTCCAGGTAACCGCCGCGGCGGAAGTTAGCGCCGGTCCAGGCGTTGTCCGTGGTGACGATGTTCCAGGCCGCGCGGCCGCCGGAGAGCAGATCCAGGGTGGAGAGCCGGTGCGCCAGGTCTGCGGGGTCGTTGTACGTGGTGTTCTGGGTTGCGACCAGGCCAATGTTCGTGGTCACGGCCGCGAGGGCGGCCAGCGCGGTCTGCGCGTCGGGGCGGCCGGCGACGTCGAGCGCGTGCGGGCGGCCAAGATGCTCGCGCAGCCGCAGACCTTCGCCGAGGAAGAACGCCGCGAACAGGCCGCGCTCAGCGGTTTGGGCGATGCGCCGGAACGATTCGAAGTCCGTCTGGGAGCCGGACTCGGCCGCCTTCCAGACGGTTCCGGAGTTGACGCCCTGGAAGAACACGCCCAGCTGGAGCTGGCCTGACGGCGTGAATCCGGCGGTGGCGGGGTGGGTGCTGTGGCTCATGGTGGGCTCCTTAGTCTTCCGCGCCGGGGACGCTGGGTGCGGCGGCGGCATATCGGCTGGCTGGCCGCGCCAGCCCGAGCTGATCGCGGAACGTGGCGTCCGGGATGGTGGGGGCGAGGAGCCCGCGCCGGCGCAGTTCGGGCAGCACCAGCCGGGTCAGTTCCTCGAGATCCGTGTCCAGCACGGCGGCGTGCAGGCGCACGCCGTCGGCCCAGGCCAGCACCTCGGTGAGCAGCTCGGTAAGCCCGGCCGCCGAACCGACGAACCGGGCACGCGGGCTCTGCCACGCGGTGTGCCCGTTCAGCCCGGCCAGCCGCTCAGCGGCGGCCTGGCCGCGGGAGTCCAACACGACGTCGAGCTCGGCGATCAGCGCGGGCCCATTCCCGCCGGCGGCGAGTCCTGCCCGCGTCGCCGCGAGCTCGGCGGCCAGGAGCCCGGGCGTCGGGGCCGAGACCAGAAGCGCGTCGGCCGCCCCTGCCGCGACGGCCTCCGGCGGGAGGAGCCAGGCCGGGATCAGGACAGGCAGCTGGCCCTGGGGCGGCCGCGGAATGATCGACGGACCTTTGACGGAGTAGCTGCTGTTTTCGGCGTCGATGTAATGCAGCTTGTCGACGTCGAGGTAGCGCCCGGTGGGGACGTCACGGATCACGGCGTCGTCCTCCCAGGAGTCCCAGAGCCGGCGGCCGACCTCGATCGAATCGGCGGCCTCGCGGGAGAGCCGATCCCCGCGCACGGTGTCGCGTCCGACGGCGGCGGCATCGGCCGCGCTTGGTGAGGCGGCCACCAGCCAGCCGGCCCGGCCGCCGGAGACGTAGTCCAGGCTGGCCAGCTGGGTTGCGATGTGGAATGGCTCGGAATAGACGGTGTCCACTTCCGGAATCAGTGCCAGGGAGCGGGTCACGGGGCCAGCAAACGCGGCGCGCTGCAGCGCGTTGAGCCGGGCCGCGGCGTCCGGGTGTCCGGGGTCCGGGTGTCCCAGGTCCGGCAGACCGGGGTCGGAGAACGTCACGGCGTGAAACCCGGCGGACTCGGCGGCGAGCACGGCACTGCGGAGGTGTTCCGGGCCCAGTACGGCTGCCGGTGCTCTGCGGGAAACCCGCCACGCGGCCGGATGGCTGCCGGCGCCATCGAGCTCCAGCAGAAGGAGGCCGCGTCCCAGGGGCCCGTCCTGGGCGGAAGGGGTGCTCATGATGCGTCCTGTCGTTCGTAGGGGATCTGTTCGCCGGCCTCGATGGCCACCGGCAGGCGGTTCTCCGCCGGCGGAAGCGGGCACGTGGCGAGGTCCGTGTAGGCGCACGGCAGATTCACCGCCCGGTTGAAGTCGAGCCAGACCGTGCCGTCGGGGCCCGGTGACGGCACGGTGAGCGAGCGGTTGGCCGCGTAGGTGCTCTTGCCCGAGGTCGCGTCCGTGAAAAGCACGGACAGGGTGCCAGGAGCGTGGCCGTTGAACGCGGTGAGGCTCAGGTCCTTGCCGCGGAGCCGGAAGCGGATTTCCCCCGGGGCCTCGTAGACGTGGTGGATTCCTTCGACGGCCGCGCCCACCGTGGTGGGCCGCGGTTCTGCGAACGGCACGAATATTCCCGAAATTGCATATTCGGTGCTGGGGGCATAGGCCGGGGTGCCGCGGTAGCCGGTGAGCAGCGGGTTCAGGGGATGCCGCGGCCGCACGACATAGCGGCCGCCGCGCTTGGCGAGCTCGATCACGGTATGGCCGGCGCCGGCATCCTCGACCCGCAGGTTCAGGCCTTCGCGTTCGGGGATCGGGCCGAGGAACACGGTGGCTCCGGTCCCGTCGGCGTTCAGTTCCTGCCCGTCGCGAAGGACGCGTTCGCCTGCCCCCAAAGCCAGGCGGACGACGTCGTCCTCGACGCTCCAGATGCCCGGCGCACCATCCAGCCGGGCGGGCGAGGGATCGAGCCAGTGCAGGTGGGTGACGGCGAGGAAGCCGTGGGGATCTGCGCGGTGGCGTTCGTGCGCGGCATGCCAGTCCGCCCAGGCGGCTTCGAATTCCCGGTCGGGGCGGCGGCCGGGACTGGTCCGGTGGGCGGGAGCGCCGGTGCCCGGGGTGCGGCCAGCGTTCGTGGACGTTTCAGTGGGTGCGGACATAGGAGCTCCTGTGGTGGTTGTGGTCGGCTGTGACGCGGGCGGCGGCGTCGGCTTCAGTGGAGCCGGCGGACTCCGGCCGGCCGGCGTAGGGATCGCCGTCGGCCCACAGGGTGGTGGGCGCGGCGGCGCGGACGGCCGGAATGACTTCCAGGGCGAAGCGCTCCAGGATTTCGAGCTGCCAGGCGAAGGGCAGCGTGGTGGGCAGCGAGATGGACTGCAGGTCGTGGCCGTAGAGCGCGTGGTAGCTGAGGATCTTGTCGATCACCTGCTCCGGACTGCCCACCAGGGCCGGGCCGTCGGCGACGGCGTGGTCGATGTCGCGGTAGGGCGAGTTGTTGCCGGGAACGTTCCGGCCGGTCGTGAGGGCCTCGTAGACCGGGCCGAACTGCCGCTTGGCCTCCTGTGTGGTGTCCGCGATGAACACCCCGCCCGCGCCCGATCCGGAGCCCAGGTACTGGTGCCGGGGATCGTGGCCGTGGCGGTCGTATTCCTCGCGGTAGTGGTCAATGAGCAGCTTGTAGTTTTCCCGCGGCTGGATCGCGTTGGCCGTAAACAGCGGATCGCCCCACTGCGCTGCCAGTGCCGCCGAGGCCAGGCTGGTGGCGGAACCGTGCCAGACCCGCGGCGCCCCGGCGAACGGCCGCGGCGTGGTGGTGGTGGGCTCGGTCAGTGCGGTGCGGAACCTCCCGGACCACGTGAGGTTTTCCTCGGTCCAGAGCCGGCGGAGCAGGGCGTACTTCTCCGCGAGGAGCTCCCACTGGTCCGCCAGGTCCAGGCCGAACAGCGGGTACTGCAGCACCTCATTGCCCTTGCCGATCACCAGTTCCAGCCGGCCGCGGCTCAGCTGGTCGATCGTGGCGTAGTCCTCCGCGACCCGCACCGGGTCCAGCACGGACAGCACCGTCACGCCGCTCTGCAGCCGGATCCGGGTGGTCACGGCGGCGATGGCGGCGAGCACCGTGGTGGGGGAGGAGGAAATGAACTCGCCTGCGTGGCGTTCGCCTACCGAGAAGCTGTCGTAGCCGAGGTCCTCTGCCCGGCGCGCGGTCTCCACCACCTGGTTGAGCCGGTCCGCGGTGGAGACGATTTCTCCGGTGACCGGGTTCTTCAGGTGCGGGATGATGTCGAGGACCTGGAACCTCACTGTGTTTTCCCTGCAGGGGCGGTCCCGAAGTTGGCCTCAGTGAAGGTCTTCGACTCGGGAAGGGCTTCCTCGGAGAGTCCCCAGCGGTCCAGGACCTTGGCGTAGGAGCCGTCCTTGATCGCGGAGTTCAGGGCGTCCGTGATGGCCGGGGCCAGGCCGCTGCCCTTGAGGGTGGTCGCCGCGACGAGGGTTTGGGACGGCCAGCCGGCATTGACCTTGCCCACCACCTTGAGGTCCTCGCGGGTGTTTTCCCGGTAGGTGACGGACGGGTAGGGCGCGAGGTTCAGGTCCGTGCGGCCGGAGGACAGGGCCAGGATGGTGTCGGCGTCGGAGGAGTAGTACTGCAGCACTGCGGGCGCCTTGCCCTTGGCCTCGAGCTCCTTGTTCCAGGCGATCAGGATCTTCTCCTGGTTGGTGCCCGAGCCCACCGAGATCTTCAGCCCGGAGATGTCATCGGAGCCCTTGATGTCGTAGCTGGAGCTTTTCTTGGCCTCGAAGCCCATGTATGCGGCGCGGTAGCTGGAGAAGTCGAAGAGCTTCACGCGGGCGGCGTTGATGCCCACATTCGAGAACACGGCCTCGAAGTCGCCGGACTGGGTCTTCAGCGGCCAGTTCTCCCAGGAGGTCACCTGGACGTCCAGGTCCAGGCCCAGCTTGTCCGCTACCAGCTGGGCCAGGTCCACCTCGACGCCGATCGGGGTCTTGTCGTCCGTGGCGTGGAAGGACAGCGGAATGGCGCCCGCCGTCGTCGCGACGGTCAGCTTGCCGTCCTTGCCGATCAGCGCGGGGACCTTCGCGGCCAGGGCCGCGTCCTTCTCGGCCCGGATGCGCTGCTGGTCCGGCGAGGTGTTGTAAACGACGCCGTTGCGCGCCGCCGTCGTCGCCGGCTGTCCGCCGGCGGCCGCGGAGGCGCCGGGATCAGAGCAGGCACTCAGCGCCATGGTGCCGGAAAGAGCGCCGATGAGGACGACGGCGGGAAGCGCCGCAGGCTTGCGCCGGGGGCCGGTACTGGGGCGGGCGGAGCTGGATGCCATGGGGGGTTCCTTAGATGTTGAAAGCGGGTTCGATGACTTTGGAGAAGAAGCTCCGGGTGCGTTCTTCGCGCGGGTTGGTGAAGATCTCCCGGGGTGTGCCTTGCTCGACGATCTGGCCCTGGTCCATGAACACCACCGTGTCGGCGACGTCGCGGGCGAAGCCCATCTCATGAGTGACGATGATCAGCGTGGTGCCGGACTTGGCCAGCTCGCGGATGACGTCAAGGACCTCGTTGACCAGTTCCGGGTCCAGGGCCGAGGTGGGCTCGTCGAAGAGCAGGATCTTGGGGTCCAGGGCAAGCGCCCGGGCGATCGCTACGCGCTGCTGCTGGCCGCCGGACAGCTGGCGCGGGTAGGCGCCGGCGCGGTCCTTCAGGCCCACCCGGTCCAGCAGTTCCAGCCCGCGTTCGCGGGCCTCGGCCTTGGAGAGCCGGGGTTTTCCGGTCCGCGGCGCGACGATCGGTGCCTCGGTGACGTTTTCCAGCGCGGTCAGGTGCGGGAAGAGGTTGAAGTTCTGGAACACCATGCCGATTTCGGTGCGCTGCTTCAGGATTTCCTTTTCGCGCAACTCGTGGAGCCGGCGCCCGCGGACCTCGTAGCCCACCAGCGTGCCGTCGATCGCGATGAACCCGGCGTCGACCTTTTCGAGGTGGTTGATGGTGCGCAGGAGGGTGGATTTGCCGGACCCGGACGGGCCGACGATCACGGCCACACCGCCGGGCTCGACCGTCAGCGTGATGCCCTTGAGGACTTCCGCGGCGCCGAAGGACTTGCGGACCTTGGTGATCTCGACCAGGCCGCGGGTGGTTTCGGCGTCTGTGGCGGCGGCCGCGGACGGGGATTGGGCGGCTGTGCGGAGTGCGGTGCTCATCGGGTGCCCCTTTCCTGGCTTGTTTCCCGGGTGGCGGGCGTATGGATGGCGAGGAATTTGCGGGCCTTCTGCAGCGGTGTCAGGGGCAGCGTGCGGACGGCGCCCTTGGAGTAGTGGCGCTCGATGTAGTACTGGAACACGCTCAGGACCGAGGTGATGACGACGTACCAGAGCGTGGCCACGAGCAGCAGCGGCAGGACCTGCTGGGTCCGGTTGTAGATGACCTGGACGGTGTAGAACAGCTCGGAATAGGCCAGGACGTACACGATCGAGGTGCCCTTGACCAGGCCGATCACCTCGTTGAAGGCGGTGGGCAGGATGGCCCGCATGGCCTGGGGCAGGACGATCCTCGTGGAACGCCGCCAGGCCGGAATGCCCAGGGCGGTTGCGGCCTCGAGCTGGCCCTGGTCCACGGAGAGGATGCCGCCGCGGATGATCTCGGCGGAGTAGGCGGCCTGGTTCAGGGTCAGGCCGAGGACCGCCGCGGCGAACTGGCTGATCAGGGTGGTCGTCTGCGCCTCGAAGAAGCGCACGTCCGTGAACGGGATCCCCAGGCTGATTTTCTCGTAGAGGTAGCCCAGGTTGTACCAGAGCAGCATCTGCACCAGCAGCGGCGTGGACCGGAAGATCCAGGAGAAGGTCCAGGACACGGAGACCAGCAGGGGCGACGCGGAGAGCCGCATCAGCGCCAGGATGAACCCCAGGATGAAGCCGAGCGCCCCGGAGATCGCCGTCAGCTTCAGGGTCTCCAGCAGGCCGTTCACAATCGACTGCGCGGTGAACCACTGCGCCACCACGCCCCACTCCCAGCGCGGGTTCGTGGCCAGCGACCAGGCGATGCCGGCCACGCCCACGGCGACGACGGCGGTGCCCGCCCAGCGCCACGGGTGGCGGGCCGGGACCAGCCGGTAGTCGGCGTAGTCGGTTGCGGCCTTGCGGCCCGCCGAACCGGTACCGGCGGGTGCAGTCTCGCCGCCGGGTACGGCCCGGGGCGGTGCGGTCCCGGGTGCGGATTCGATGCCGGCGGACGCCGGCTCCGGGGCGGACTGTGCCACCGGGGTTGCTGTTGAACTCATGCGCCACCTCGCTTCTTCCAGTTGCTGTGGGGTAGTTGGCTGCCAATCTAGGGGCCGCCGAAATCGCCCGGCAAGGCGCCAGGTTGCATGCGTTCACGCAGGTTCGCACGGCGTCACACGACGAATTCTTGCCTCGATTTACGCCGCGTTACGCGGGGTGAACGGCCGTGAACGGCGCCTCGACCGGCCCCAATTCGGGTGCCTAGCATGAGGGCTCCGCACCCGAGCCAGGAGACCGTCATGCCAGTGAATGCCCCATCCGTGGTCCTCATCGGCGGCGGCCCGCGCACGGCCGGGCTGCTGGAACGCCTCGCCGCCAACCGGCCGGAGCTGCTCGCCGGCGCGCTCCAGATCCACGTCGTGGAGCCGCACACCCCGGGCGCCGGCAGGATCTGGCGCTACGAGCAGCATCCCGGGCTGATGCTCAACTCCGCCGCGGCGGACGTCACGATGTTCACGGATGCCTCTGTCCAGTGCGAGGGACCCGCGATCGACGGGCCCGGCCTGGCAGAGTGGGCCGCCGGGGTCCTGGACGGGTCCATCGCGGACGTCCCGGAGCTCCCGCCGGAACTGCGGCGCCAGCTGGCCGCCCTCACCGGCGCCACCTTCCCCACCCGGCAGCTGCAAAGTGTCTACCTGGAATGGTTCTTCCGCCGCTCCGTCGCCGCCCTCGGACCGGACACCACCGTCACGGTGCACCGGGACACGGCGTCCGCCGTCGAACTTGTACAGCCGTGCCCCGAACGGGGTCCGGAACGCTACCGCGTCCGGCTGGCCGGCGGCGCGGTGCTGCACGCCGACGTCGTCATCGCTTCCCTGGGCCACACCGATGCGCTGCCGGAGCAGGAGTCCGCCGCCTGGGCCGGTTTTGCCGCCCGGCACGGCGCGTTCCACGCGGCACCCAGCTACACCACCGACGTCGACTATTCACCCCTCGCCGCCGGCCAGGACGTGATTGTCTCGGGCATGGGCCTGGCCTTCGTGGACCTGCTGGTCCTGCTCATGGAGGGCCGCGGCGGCAGGTTCGAGGAGCTGCCCGACGGCGCCCTGCGCTACCTGCCCTCCGGAGCCGAGCCGCGGCTGTGGGCCGGGTCCCGCCGCGGTGTGCCCTACCACTCCAAGATCACATCCGCCCTGCGCGGCGATGCTGCGGGGGATCCGGCGTTCTTCACCGCAGACGCCGTCGCGGCGCTGCTGGATGCGCCCGGCGAGCTGGACTTCCGCGCCCAGCTGTGGCCCCTGATCGCCAAGGACGCCGGTTACGCGTACTACCGGGAGCTTTTCACCGGCTACCCCGGGCGGGTCCGGATCGGCTGGCAGGAATTCGCCGAACGGTTCGCCGCATCGGACTGGTACAGCCAGGACCGCCGGCGGCTGGTCTCCGAGTCCGTCCCGGACGCAGGGCTCCATCTGGACCTCGAACGGCTGGACCGTCCGTTCGCATGCCGCGTTTTCGCGGGCCACGCGGACTTTCAGGCCGCGGTGGCGGCGTACATTGGCCGCGACCTTGAGCTGCGCACCGGACCGGACCATTCGGAGACCCTGGCCCTGTTCACTTCCCTGCTGAAGTCCTACATGGACCTGGGCCGGCTGGTGCCAGCCGAGCGGCTCAACGCGCGGTCGCAGCAGGAGGTCCAGGGCTGGTGGCACGGCTTCTTCAGCTTCGTCGATTCCGGGCCGCCGCCGCGCAGGCTGCGGGAAATGCTGGCGATCCACCGGGCCGGGCTGCTGCAGTTCATTGGCCCGGGGCTGGAAATCGAGGCCGCGGAGTACTCGGGCCGGTTTGTCGCCCGATCGGCCCAGTCCGGGATCACCGTGTCGGCGCCGGCCCTGATCGAGGCCCGGCTTCCGGCGCCGTCGGTGGCCCGTTCCGCGAACCCGCTGCTGCGCCAGCTGCACACCTCCGGTCTCGGCACGGAGCAGCAGCTCCTGACGGCGGACGGCACGCACGCGACCGGACGGCTCCTGGTGTCCGACCGCAACGAGCTCATCAGCCCGGTGGGCGAGCGGCGCGAGCGGCTGTTCGGCGTCGGGCCCGGCACCTCCGGCTGGGGCGCGGGCGCCTTCGCCCGGCCCCGCAGCAACGCCGCGCCGTTCCGTGAAAACGACGCCCTGGCCCGGCGCATCCTGAACCTGCTGGCGGACCCCACCAACGCTCAAGCGGACAACAGCCAGGCCAACAACGATCCAGCGGACGCCAGCCAGGCCGTGCCGCAGGCAGCCGCCGGAAAGGACCCGTCATGACCCCTGCACCACTGCACACCCCGCCCGTTGACACCCGGTCGGTGGGTGCCCGGGCTTTGGACAGGTCCAGGCTGACGGTACTGAACCTTCCCATGAGCGATCCCAGGGTCCGTCCGCTCCTGGATGAGCTCGCGCTCGAATACGACACCCGCTACGGCAACCTTTTCGGCCGGGGAGCGGCCGCGGAGGAACTCAACCGCTACCCTGCCGAGGAATTCGCCGCGCCGGGCGGCGCCCTGTTGATCGTGCGCGAGAACGGCGAATCCGTGGCCGGCGGCGCTTTCCGCCGGCACGGCCCGCAGACCGCCGAGTTCAAGCGGATCTGGACGCACTCGGCGCATCGGCGCCGCGGACTGGCCCGGTTTGTCCTCGCCGAGCTGGAAGCCCTGGCCGGCCGCCGCGGCTACCGGAAGGTCTACCTGACCACCGGCCCGCGCCAGCCGGAGGCGAAACACCTCTACCTGAGCACCGGTTACGAGGCACAGTTCGACCTCTCCGCCGACCCGGAAACCATCGGGCCACTGGCATTCACCAAGGACCTGCCCACCGCAAACCCCACCCCCAAACACCAACGCGGGGTCACTTAGCGCCCATCCGGGGCGCCGCGACCGGCGCTAAGTGACCCCGCGTTGCTTGACCGGTGCTTCGGGCTAGAGTTCACCCAGGGGGTCTGCCCTAAATCAACGTTTTCATGAGCCGCCGCGGACCCGGCGGAGAAGCAGCCGGGAGTCATCAGTGCGGCCTGGATCCAAGCCCACCATCCGCGATGTCGCGCGGACGGCCGGGGTTTCCCTGACCACCGTCTCCTACGTGCTCTCCGGCCGTTCCGGCGGCACCACCCGGATCAGCGAGGCCACCCAGGACCGGGTGCACGCCGCGGTCCGCGAACTTGGCTATGTGGCCAACCGTGCCGCCCAGGGAATGCGCCGGGGCAGGACGGAGCTGGTGGCCGTGGCCGTCGCGGACCTCGAGCAGCCCCGGGACAGGGCCATCGCCGCGGTGCTGGCCAGGATCCTGCCGGAGCACGGCTACCAGGCGGTCATCCTGCTGGGCGGGAGCTGGCGGCAGTTCATGCTCTCCGGCGGCGCCGACGGCGTGATCCACGCCAGCGCGCCGGAGACGGACGACGATTCCGGGGCCATGGCAGAGCTCGCCGGCCGCGGCACGCCCCAAGTGCTCATCACGGACGACGCCGGACCCGGCAACCTCGCCGTCCGGGACGGACACGATGTGGTCCCCGCCGGAGCGGAGACCCCCGACATCCTGGCCGGTCGCGCCGTCACTTTGCTGCTCGAACAGCTGCGGGGCTAGGACCCCTTAGGCTTTCAGCGCCGCGGCCTCCGGTGCCGTGTCCTGCGGTGCCGCGTTCTGCGGTGCCGCGGTCTGCACGGCCTCCCGGAGCGGACGCCGGGCCAGCCACGCCGCCACGATCGCGCCGGAGACGTTGTGCCACAGGGAGAAGACGGCCGACGGCAGGGCCGCCAGCGCGCCGAAGTGAGCCGTCGCGAGGGTGGCGGCCAGGCCGGAATTCTGCATCCCGACCTCGAAGGCGAGGGCCCTGCGTGCCTTGTCATCCAGGCGCCCCAGCTTGCCGGCCAGGTAGCCCAGGCCCAGTCCGAAGCCGTTGTGGAGCACCACGGCCAGAAACACGATGCCACCCGCGGCGACAATCTTGCTGGCGCTGCCGGCCACCACGATCGCGACGATCAGGGAAATCACGACGGCGGAGGCCCACGGCAGCGCCGGCAGGACCCTGGCCACGAGCTTCTTGAGGAAGAGGCGGGCCAGCAGGCCGGCAATGACGGGCAGGAGAACGGTCTTGACGATGTCCTGGACCATGCCGCCGGCGTCGATGCTCAGGTACGAGCCGGCCAGGAACAGCACCAGCAGCGGCGTCACGATCGGGGCGATCAAGGTGGACACGGAGGCGACGGCCACGGACAGGGCGACGTCGCCCTTGGCGAGGAACGCCATCACGTTGGAGGCGGTGCCCGACGGCGCGCAGCCCACCAGGATCAGGCCCACCGCAAGTTCCGGCTCAAGGTGGAGGCCGACGGCGATCAGCCACCCGGCCCCCGGCATGATGACGTAGTGCGCCACGATTCCCAGGGCCACAGCCCAGGGGCGCTTGGCCACCGAGGCGAAATCGGGCGGCGTCAGCGTCAGGCCCATGCAGAACATGATGATGCCCAGCAGGAAGGGCACGCTGGGAGCGAGGGGTTTGAACGCCCCGGGGAGAAGGAAGCCGGCGAGCCCGGCCACCACCACGAGGATCGGGAAGACCGTCACCGCGATGCGGGCAATCTTTGCCTCGGCGGCGAGGGCGGGATTGGCCGGGACGTCGGGGGCAGCGCCCGAGTCCCGGGCGGTATTCGGAGTTTTAGTTGCCTCAAGCATCCAAGAATGGTGCCACCGCCGTCCACGGGGTGGCCACTTCGTGACCACCTGTCGGACAAATATGTCAGATTTTTAGTGGCCCCTCGGCGCCGGTATTAGGTCATGCGTTTGGGTCTTTTTGTTTGCCTGGCTGCGGCCTACGGTGGATTTACGGCGCCGCCCGTCCGGGGTGGCCGGAGCTTGGAGGAAATCCAATGACGACGCACGTAGCCGACTGCAGCGTGAGCAATTGCTCCTTCAATGACCACTCGCACTGCAACGCGGCCGCCATTACCGTCGGCGGCGCCGCAGATCACGCCTCCTGCGCGACCTTCATCGACATCGGGGTGCATGGCGGGCTCCCCAAGGTGCTGGCCGACGTCGGCGCCTGCCAGCGTACCGAGTGCACCCACAACGACCATCTGATGTGCAAGGCGTCCGAAGTTCACGTGGGCCCGGGGGTCGACAACGCCGATTGCCTCACCTACGCCCACGCGTAGGCCGCACCCGCCGTCCGCGCCCATCGAAGATCCGCCCCGCTGGCGCTGAAATCCACCACTTTTGGGGCGGCGCCCGGCGTGTCGGGCCGAACCGCCGGTGAGTCCCGGCGCCGCTGGTTCAATGGTGGGGAGAATCGGCAGAGGCAGAGGCAGAGGCAGAGGCAGAGGGCAGGTGCGGGCCGGCGCGCTAGCCCTGGGTGAGCCGGTACCGTTCGATCTGCTTGAGCCGCCGCAGGAGGCTGTCGCGCCGGGGGTGCGGGACGGCGTCGGCCGGCTCGGCGGTGAGCTCGATGTGTTCGGTGCCGTACTGCCATAGCAGCAGGTCATCGAGCAGCCGGTCCGGGCCCGGTGAGTAGCGGTGGTCCAGGGCCTTGCGGACCTCGGTGATCCTGTTGGCGCTAAGCAGCCCGGCGAGCTGCATGGTCTGGTTGAGGCCGTGTGCGGCCATGAGCTCCGCGGCCCAGCCCCAGTCGTCGTCAACCTTCCGGTCCACGTGCGGCAGCAGGGTCCGCCAGACGTCGCGGATCCGGTTGGGGGTCAGCGGCGCGGCACCTTCGCCGTCCATATCCCAGTAGCCTCGGACCTCCTCGTAGCGTTCGTGAAGGTCCGAGAACGCGCTCTCCACGGTCTCCAGCATGGCGGCCGTGGCGGTGAACTGGCGGTCGAAGTGCGGGGTCCAGGCCCGCGGGTCTTCGGCCTTGAAGCGGATGTCGTGCTCGATCTCGCTCCAGGCGTGGGCGAAGACCGTGCGGATCTGGCACTCGAAGAAGTAGCTGCCGTTCGGCGCGACGTCCGGGTTGAAGGCCAGCTGGTAGTCCTTGACGGCCTCGTTCTGGATGGTCCGCAGGATCAGGTGCCGGCTGGAGTAGCCGTAGGTGCCGGACTCAATCGAGCCGATGTCCTTTTCGCGGTCCCCCCGGCAGTCAAAGAGCTGGCGCTGGCGCTTGATCAGATTGGCCACCACCGCGTTTTCCGCGGGCAGCTTGGTGATCACACGGATTCCCACCATGTCATTCAGGGTCCGGAACGGGTCAGGGAACTTCAGCACAGGTGGACCGCCCGGCTCCAGCGGTTTTTCCGTGCGGGAAATCTTCTCGCGGAAGGATTCAACGGTCTTGGTGCGTCCGGTGACGAACAACGGTGTGACCTCGGTGTCCTTGAGCATTGTCCGCAGCGTGAGCAGGACCTCCCGGGTGACCAGCTTCAGGGCAGGCCGGACCCGCTCGTACAACTCCACGTTCTCCTGCACGGAATCGCGCAGGCTCACGTCCAAACGGTCCCAGTTGCTCGCCATGGGTCCAGCTTACGGCGCACCACCGACACCGGACCGCAGGCGGTCACCGCCGGGCATGCCCGCGGGCATTTCCGCATCAGCGACACCGGACCGCAGGCGGCCGGCGCCGGGCGCCGCCATGAGGCGGTGTGCAAGGGCGCTGCAGAGGCGGCATGCAACATGCTGGGCCTGCGCGGGGCCGCTTGGTGCCCAAGGTAGGCTCAGCACATGGCTGAAATGCGGCGGCGGACTATGATCGCGGCCGCAGCGGCGGTGACTCTGGGGGCAGTCTCCGCCGCCTGTTCACCGGGCCCCAAGGAGGACGCTGTGAAGAGGCACAAGTACCAATATGGCGAGGACCCCAGCCAATGGGGGGAGCTCTTCCTCCCGGAGGTTGCCGCCCCCAAGGGTGTGGTGGTGGTGATCCATGGCGGCTACTGGCGTTCGCAGTACGGCGCAGAACTGGGGGAGCCCCTCGCCAAGGACCTCGCCGCGCACGGCATGGCAGCCTGGAACCTGGAGTACCGGCGGGCCGGCAACGGCGGAGGCTGGCCCAACACGTTCGCCGACGTCTTGGCCGGAATCGACAAGCTCGGTGAACTCGCCGACGAGCACGGGCTGGGCCTGGACCGCGTGGTGGCCCTGGGCCACTCGGCCGGCGGCCACCTCGCCGTCTGGGCGGCGGGACGCAGCCGGCTCGCCGGGCTCGGAGCACCCGACGCGGACCGCCAGCTGATGCGGCGCGGCGACGACGACGGCGCGGTGCAGCTCACCGGCGTCGTCAGCCAGTCGGGCGTGCTCAACCTCGCGGCCGCCGAGCGGCTTAACCTCAGCAACGGCGCCGTCAGCAACTTCCTAGGCGGCTCGTCCGAGAAATATCCCAAACGGCATAAATTTGCGGACCCCATGAGCGCGGTGCCGCTGGGCGTGCCCGTATATGCCGTTCACGGCACGGAGGACGATACCGTTCCCGTGAGCCAGTCCGAGACCTACGCCGGCGCAGCCAAGGCTGCCGGTGCGCCCGTCCAGTTGCTCAAGGTCCCGGGCGACCACTTTGCGCTCATCGATCCGAAGGCGCCCGCGTACCGGAAATGCCGTGAACTCGTGCAGCAGCTGCTGGTTTGACGTCCGGGCGTCGCCAGGCCGGCCCGCCCGGCCGCCGGCGTCCCGGACGGCATACGCTGGCCGGCTAAAGCGAATAGACTGGAGCGCAGGTGCGCCGGGAAGTCTGGTCGGCATAGTTTCGTCGACCCCATTTTGAGGATCCCATGAGCGCCCTGCCCCCTTCGCCCACACCCCCTTCGCCGCCCCGCCTCACCATCTTCGGCCGGGGCAGCTACGCCGAGGCCCTGCGGATCGGCGAGATCCTCCGCAAGGAAACCGTGGGCGGCGCGCTGCTGGTCGCCGCGGCGATGGTGGCCCTCATCTGGGCCAACTCCCCGGCCTCGGAAAGTTACTTCGCACTGCGCGACTTCACCGTCGGCTACGCCCCCTGGCATCTGGACCTGAGCCTGGGCGCCTGGGCCGCCGACGGCCTGCTGGCCATCTTCTTCTTCCTGGTGGGGCTCGAACTCAAGCGCGAGTTTATCGCCGGCGACCTGCGCCAGCCGAGCAAATCGGTGGTTCCGGTGGCCGCCGCCGTGGGCGGTGTGGCCGTTCCGGCACTCATCTACGCGGCCGTCAACCTCTCCGGTCCCGAGACACTGCACGGCTGGGCCATTCCCACCGCCACTGACATCGCCTTCGCCGTCGCGGTGCTGGCGCTGATCGGTTCCCACCTTCCCAGTGCGCTGCGGACTTTCCTGCTGACCCTCGCCGTCGTCGACGACCTCCTGGCCATCGCCATCATCGCGATCTTCTATACCAGCGAACTCCACCCCGAGCCGTTCCTGCTGGCCCTGCTCCCGCTGGGCCTCTACACGTTCCTGGCGCACAAATACCGGCGCTTCTTCGGCACGCACGCAGCGGCAGCCTGGGTGATCCTGCTGCCGCTCGGCTTCGCAACGTGGGCACTTGTGCACGCATCAGGCATCCACGCCACCGTAGCCGGGGTCCTGCTCGGATTTGCCATTCCCGTCAAACGCTCGGAGGCCAGCGGCGGCCCTGAAGCCGGCCCGGGCCTGGCGGAAATTTTCGAACACCGGTTCCGCCCGATCTCGGCCGGGATCGCCGTCCCGGTCTTCGCGTTCTTTTCCGCCGGGGTGGTCATAGGCGGCTTGCAGGGCCTCGGCGCCGCCCTGACGGACCCCGTGGCCGTGGGCATCATCGTGGCTTTGGTTGCCGGGAAACCGGCCGGGATCCTCGGCACCACCTGGCTCATCACGAAAGCCACGCGGGCGCGCCTGGACGGGTCCTTCAAGTGGATCGACGTCTTCGGCCTCTCGATCCTGGCCGGCATCGGCTTCACGGTCTCGCTGCTGCTGGCCGAGTTGAGCTTCGGCCAGGGCACCGCGCATGAAGACCACGCGAAGGTAGGGATCCTCGCGGCCTCCCTGCTCGCCGCGCTCCTCGCCACCACGGTGCTCCGGACCCGCAACCAGCACTACCGGCGGGCGGAGGAGGCCGAACAGGTCGACTCGGACCGCGACGGCATCCCGGACGTCTACCAGCAGGACCGCCCAGACTAGATTGGCAGGCCAGGCCGACGGGCTATATTTGGGAGTGTGGCGGGAGGGGCCGTCCGGAGGGTCATGATACCCCAAGGGGTATCATGATTGAGCTGGAATACGCGCGCCGGGCCGTCCGGCGCCCGCGAAAGGAACAGGCATGAAGAGCATTTCCGTCAAGGACCTGGCCGCCCTGGGCGACGCCACCGAAATCATCGATGTCCGCGAGGAAGACGAATACGTGGCCGTCCGCGTTCCCGGCGCCCGGAGCATCCCGCTCTCACGGTTTGTCCAGTCCCTCGCCGAGGTGCCGGCCAGCGGCACGGTCTACGTCATGTGCGCCGCCGGGGGCCGCAGCGCCCAGGCCGCCACGTACCTGGAGGACCAGGGATACGACGCCGTCAACGTCACCGGCGGGATCATGAAGTGGCAGGACGAGGGACACCCCGTCAACCGGGGCTGACCTTAACGGGCTGACCTCACCGGAGGGACCATGGAAGTCATCGTCATCGAGACCCCGCAGCTCGGGGACCGCAGCTACCTGGTCCACGACGGCTCGGTGGCGCTGGCGATCGACCCGCAGCGCGACACGGACCGCATCGAAGCGGCCGCCCGCGACGCCGGGGTAGCCATCACGCACGTGGCCGAAACGCACATGCACAATGACTACATCACCGGCGGGCTGATCCTGGCCCGCGCCCACGGCGCAAGCTATCTCGTCAACGCCGCCGACGCCGTCGGGTTCGAGCGCACTCCCGTCACCGACGGCCAAACGGTCCGCGTGGGCTCGCTTACGGTCAGGGCGGTCGCCACGCCGGGCCACACGCATACCCACCTGTCGTTCATCGTGGACGACGGCGCGAAGCAGGCCGTCTTCTCGGGCGGCAGCCTGCTGTACGGCTCGGTGGGCCGCACGGACCTTGTTGCCGAGGCGGACACGGTTGGCCTGACCCACGACCAGTACGCCTCGGTCCGGCGCCTCGCCGCCGAGGCTGGCCCTGACGCCGCGCTGTTCCCGACCCACGGATTCGGCTCGTTCTGCTCCTCCGGACCCGCCAGCGGCGCCCGGTCCTCCACCATCGGCGAGCAGCTTGCCGCGAACCACGCCCTGACGGACCCCGATGAGGACCACTTCGTCCGCCAGCTCATCGCCAACCTCACGGACCACCCCTCCTACTACGCGCACATGAGTCCGGCCAACGTCCGGGGCCCGGGCGCTGCGGAGCTGGCCGTTCCGGCATCGCTGGATGCCGCCGAACTTACCCGGCGCCTGGACGCCGGCGAGTGGGTGGTGGACCTGCGCCGGCGCGTGGCCTTCGCCAACAGCCACCTCAAGGGCAGCGTCAGTTTCGAGTATGGCTCCGGCTCCAGTTTCACCGCCTACCTCGGCTGGGTGCTGCCGTGGGGCGAACCGCTGACCCTGGTGGGCTCGCGGGAAGACATTGAGAGCGCCATCCGCGACCTCTCCCGGATCGGCATCGAATCCCCCGACGCCGCCGTCGGAACCGAGCCGCACGCCCTCGCCCCGCAGGCCGGCCTCGCCTCCTACCCGCGCGTGGGCTGGGACGGCGTGCTCGCCGGCCGGGCGCCCGAGGACACCGTGCTGGACGTGCGCCGGGCCGACGAATTCGCCGCCGCCCGCGTGGTGGGCGCGGTCAACCTGCCACTGCACGAGCTGTTGCTGCGCCTCGGGGACATTCCTCCCGGGAAACTCTGGGTGCACTGCGGTTCCGGGTACCGTGCCGGGATCGCCGCCAGCCTCCTGCAGCGGGCGGGCCGGGACGTGGTCCACATCGACGCCAGGTTTGCCCACGCCGCCTCCGCCGGGATCGCGCTGGACACCACCGCGGCCTGAGCGCCGGCGGCCCGGCATCGCCGGTGGCCACGCCAGCACGCCGAACGCGGGCGGTGCGCGCAACACACGGCACCGGAACGCATTCTCTGGCAGAGTATGGTCATGCTCACAGTTATTGGCGAGGGGCTGGTTGATGTAGTCCAGCGGTCCTCCGGCGTCCAGGCCCATGTCGGCGGCAGCCCCCTCAACGTGGCGGTGGGTCTGGCACGGCTGGACCATCCGGTCCAGTTCATCGGCCGTTACGGCCGCGATGCGTATGGTGAGGCCCTGGCCGCGCACCTGAAGTCGAGCTCCGTGCTGCTCCCGGTGGGACCCGACGAGCTGCCCACCAGTGTGGCCGCCGCCCTGATCGACGACGCCGGCGCCGCCACCTACACGTTCGACCTCGCCTGGGAGCTTCCCGGCGTCGCGGCGCGCCTGCCGTTCCTGCTCCAGGGAACCACGCTGCTGCACACCGGTTCGATCGCCACCATGCTGGCGCCCGGCGCCGCCGACGTGTTTGCCGCCGTCGAGCGTGCCCACCCTTCCGCCACCATCAGCTTCGACCCCAATTGCCGTCCCAGCATCATCCCGGACGTGGACTACGCCCGCGGGCAGGCCGAAAAGTTCGTGCGCCTCGCGGACGTTGTGAAAGCCTCCGACGAGGACCTCGAATGGCTCTACCCGGGGGTTGACCCGCTGGACTCGGCCCGCCGCTGGCAGGCGCTGGGCGGCTCCGAAGGGCCGGCAATGGTGGTGGTGACCCGCGGCAGCAAGGGGCCATGGGGCATCAACGCCGCAGGTGAGGCGCAGTTCCCCGCCCCGGAGATCAGCGTCGCTGACACAGTCGGGGCCGGGGATTCCTTCATGGCCGCGCTGCTGTCCGGCGTGGTGGATCTGGGCCTGGACGGGGCACAAAACCGCAAGGGCCTGCGCGAACTCTCCGCCGAAAGCCTCCGCGATCTCCTCGCCCATGCCTCCCGGGCAGCGGCGGTCACCGTGTCCCGCGCCGGCGCGAACCCGCCCACACGCGCGGAGCTGGCACGGATGGAAATGGGGGCCCAGCCCCTGCAGTGAGTGAAAGGCAGCCATGACACGCCACGATGTTCCGGTGTTCCCCGTCCGCAGTGAATCCTTCGCGGACGGCCAGACGCTCCCGGCTGCCCAGCGCAGCGGCAAAATGCGTGCCGGCGGCCAGGACGAATCCCCGCAGCTGAGCTGGAGCGGCGTCCCGGCTGGCACCAGGGGCTACGCAGTGACCATGTTCGACCCCGACGCCCCGGGCCGCGGCGGCTTCTGGCACTGGGCCGTGCTGGACATCCCCGCCGACGTCACCTCGCTGCCGGCAGGAGCGGGCGCCGAGGGCGGCAGGCTCCTTCCCGCGGGTGCCATCCAGTTGAAGAACGACGGCGGGTTCCACGGCTACCTGGGTGCCGCGCCGCCTCCCGGACACGGACCGCACAGGTACGTCATCACCGTCCACGCGCTCGACATCGCACCGTCCGGACTCAACGAGCACACCGCTCCGGGCAGCCTGGAAGCGAAACTGTCGCGGCACACCCTGGGCCGGGGAACGCTGACCGGCATCTTCGAACGTCACTGAGCCCGCCCCCACCCGCCGCCGTCGCCCGCCCCCCCAACCCGCCTCCGCCCGCTGCCGCCGTCGTCGGGCTCGCCGGAACCTCTCCAGTTCGCCGTGATTGTCCGGCGAACCCGACGCGGTCCGGCGATCTCGGCGTACACCTCGGCGAATGCGGCCGCGAGGGCCGACCGTCCCGGCGCACGTAGACTGGCACTATGCGGCTGGTAGCAAGTGACATTGACGGAACGATCCTCGGCCATGACGGCAAAATCAGCGGCCGGACCGTCCGCGCGTTCCACGCCTGCCGCGACGCCGGGCTGGAACTGGTGTTCGTCACCGGACGGCCGCCGCGCTGGCTCCACCCCCTGCAGGACCAGCTGGGGCACACCGGAACGGTCATCTGCTCCAACGGCGCCGTCGTGTGGGACCTCGAGGCGGACCGCCTGCTCTCGGCGCGGACACTGGAGCTCGACGCCATGTTCGAGGTCCGCCGCATCATCAAGCGGCTGCGTCCGTCCGCGCTGTTTGCCGCCGAAACCCTGACCGGCTTCCATCTGGAACCGGGCTTCATCGAAAACGGCTCGAGCGAATTGCTCGCGGAATTCACCCCGGCCCCGCTTCACACCACCCTCACCGAGGGTGACGCCGTGGCGAAGTTCCTGGCCATTGTCCGCGAAGGGACCGCCGACGAGTTCCTGGCCGAGGTGACGCCCGCGGTCGCCCATCTGGCCGCCGCGACGCACTCGGCGCCGAACATGGCCCTCCTCGAGCTCTCCCTGCCCGGCGTGAACAAGGCCGTCGCCCTGGCTGAATATGCGGCGTCCCTCGGCATCGGCGCCGCGGACGTGGTGGCATTCGGGGACATGCCCAACGACATCGAGATGCTTCGCTGGGCCGGGCACGGCTACGCGATGGCCAGCGGCCACCCGGAAGCGATCCGGGCCGCCGGCCGGCAGGCCCCGCACTTCGACGACGACGGCGTCGCCCAGATCCTCGAGTCCAAGCTCGCCGAACTCGGCGTACGGCTGCCCTAAATCCCGGCTCAGTTCGCCGGTCCTCGGCCCCGGCCCCGGCCCGGCCAGGTCCCCATACCCGCCGGCTCAGTTCCCCGCGGTCACCGGATTCCCAGCGAACGGTCAACTGGTGTTCACCTTGGCCTCCTAGGCTGGAAGCTCGCGACGAAACGTTTGACCGATTGTGGGGACATCATGGCCAGGCACCGCATCAACAACACAGACGAACAACCCCTGCACCCGGCGGAACCGGACCGGCACTGGAGGCAGTTGCGCCAGGGCGACCGCGTCAGCGTCCGGCTCGCCCCGGGCTTTGAGGCCGGCGGCCTTGTGGACGCCGTGACGGCGGACCACAGCGTGGTCTGGGTCGACCTCGACGGCGGCCGTGGACGCACGCTGCTGCACTGCAGCGACGGCGTCGAAATCCGCCAGCAGACTCCTGACACCCCGTCCCGCTGAGGCCCGCTACCCGGACCCGATGAGCCCTGCCGGCCCACCCGGTCCAACCCCATGCCGTCAGATCGAGGCTCGGGTACGCTTCAGGAGTGACTGACCTGCACCCCTACTTCGCCCCTCGCGGCAATGGCGACGGTGCCCCGGAGGGCGCCGCTGCCCGGGCCCCGGGCGGCTCCCGGGCGCCGCTGGCGCTGGCCCACCGGGGTTTCTCGCTGGATGGGCTGGAGAACTCGATGGTCGCGTTCCGCGCCGCCGTCGACCTCGGGTTCCGGCATCTGGAGACGGATGTGCACACCACGGCCGACGGCGTGTTGGTGCTCTTCCACGACAAGACCCTGGACCGGATCACGGAGGGCCGGGGCCAAATCGCGGACCTTCCGGCCTCAACCGTTGCCCAGGCCAGGATCGGCGGGACCGAACCGATCCCGCGGTTCGATGAGCTGATCGCTGCCTTCCCGGACGTCCGGCTCAATATCGACGTCAAGGACTGGAACTCCGTGGGCACCCTGGCGTCGGCGATAGAACGCCACGGACTGCACGACCGCGTGCTGGTGGCCAGCTTCTCGGACCGGCGGCGCCGCGCAGTGCTGAAGCAGCTGAGCCGTCCCGCCGCCAGCTCCGCCGGCATCGTGTCCAACGCCGTGTTCGTCCTGCTGGGCCCCGTGCTGCCTGCGCCGCTGATGTCCGCTGTGGTGCGCCGGGCACTGCGCGGAGTCCACGCCCTGCAGGTCCCCGTCCGCTACGGCGCCGTGCCCGTGGTGACGCCCGGCTTCATCCGTCGGGCACACCGGAACGGGCTGCAGGTCCATGTGTGGACAGTCAACGAGCCCGCGGAAATGCACCGGCTGCTGGACCTTGGCGTGGACGGGATTGTCACGGACCGCGCGGACCTGCTCAAGGCGGTCCTCCAGGAGCGCGGGACCTGGTCCTAGGCACCGCGTCGTCTTGGCACCACCCGGGGCCGCCGGGCTGGCAGGATAGAGCCATGCGCATCCTCATCGCCCCGGACAAGTTCAAGGGCTCCCTCACCGCCGTCGAAGCCGCCGCCGCCATAGCCGAAGGCTCCCTGCGGGTCTACCCCGACGCCGAAGCCATCCAGTTTCCGGTGGCCGACGGCGGCGAAGGGACCCTCGAGGCGGCCGTCGCAGCCGGCTACGAGGAACGGCTCAACGCGGTCGTCGGCCCCATCCTGGCCCCGATCGGCGCCGCGTGGGCCATCCGGGCGGACGCCTTCGGCGGGGCCACGGCGGTGATTGAAACGGCGCAGGCCTCAGGGCTGGCGCACATGGAGCCCACGCCGGCCAACGCGCTGCGCGCCCACAGCTATGGCTGCGGCCAGCTGATCGCCGCCGCGCTGGACGCCGGTGCCACGGAAATCGTGCTGGGCGTGGGCGGCTCGGCCATGAGCGACGGCGGCAGCGGCGCCCTCCGCGCCCTCGGACTCAAGCCGCTGGACGCCGCCGGCAACGTGGTGCCCCTCGGCGGCGGATCGCTTGCCGACGTCGCGTCCGTGGACATCAGCGGCCTCGACCCGCGGCTGACCGGGGTGAAGTTCAGGATCGCCGTCGACGTCCAAAACCCGCTGTTCGGCAGCGACGGCGCGGCACACGTGTTCGGTCCGCAAAAAGGCGCCGACGCCGATGCGGTGGAGCTGCTCGACGCCGGCCTGCGCAACTGGGCCTCGGTCCTGCGCGAGACGACCGGCCGGGACGTCAACGTGCCCGGCGCCGGTGCGGCCGGCGGGTTCCCGGCGTCGTTCCTGGCCTTCAGCACGGCCGCCTTGGAAGGCGGCTTCGAGCTGGTGGCCGGCCTCACCGGGCTGGACGCGAAACTCGCGGTGGCCGATTTGGTCATCACCGGGGAAGGCTCCATGGACAACCAATCGCTGACAGGCAAGGCGCCGATCGCCCTCGCCGATGCCGCCCAGGCGCTTGGCATTCCGGTGATCGTGGTGGCCGGCCGGATCCTCGTCACCCCGGAGGACCTTGCCCGTCACGGCGTGGTGGCCGCGGCACAGCTGCTGGACGTCGCCGGCAGCCCCCAGGACGCAGTAGCAAACGCCGCAAAGTACCTTACCTGGGTCACCAGCCAGGTCCTCGAAGGCGCCTGACGCCCCTGCTGGCCGGCTGCCGTGCCGGCCAGCTTGCCGTCTACGCGCCGGTCTCGTAGTGCGGCTCGGCCACGGGTTTGGACTCGGGGGAGCCCTTCTCGCGCAGGTAGACCGAGGCGCCCACCAGGACCGCGACGGCGAGGAACTCGCTTTGCCAGTTCTGGAAGGACTCGAACCAGAATCGGCTCGTCGCCAGATAGCCCAGCACCGTCACCGTGGGCTGTCCGTGCGCCTCCTGGTCACTGTTGTAGTCGTCCGTGCCGCCAACCGCGTGCAGGATGAAGGACGCCAGGAACAGCAGGAGGAACATGATCGAGAGCGAGTGTTCGTAGAGTGTGAGGACCCAGCCGCCGCGCCGCACGGGCCACGGCGTGGACTCCTTGAGCTTTGCCTGCCGGGGGTCCTCTTCCTGCGGGGCGGTGTGGCCCATCGGCTTGGACTCGGAGGAACCCTTCTGGAACAGGAAGACGGTGAGGATGACGTACATGCCCATCTGCAGGAATTCCGACTCCCAGTTCTCGAAAGTCGCTTCCAGGAAGTTCCCGGTGCCAAGGTACTGCAGGACGGTCACGGCAGGTTCGCCGTGGGCCAGCTGCTCGTCGCTGTAGGTGCTTGCCCCGCTCAGGACCATGCCGCCGAAAAACACGACGAACAGCCCGATGTTGGCCAGAAGCAGTCCATGCTCTTTGACCCATTTGCCCATGGTTCCCGTGCCTGCGGTGTGGCGCTCATGTGAAACGTTTGTCATAGCGGCTCCTCTTTGCGGGCCCGTCGACGGATCCAGGCGGGGACAAGTACCAGCAGCAGCACCAGCACTGCGAGCAGCCCGACGCCGGCGATCACGCCCGCCGTCCGGCTGACGGTGACATCAAAGATGAGTGAGGTGGTGCCCGCGCTCAGCAGCCCCACGCCGGCCAACGAAAACTTGGCGATGAGGTCCGCGCTGCTCACGAGCGTTTCCTTCAGCCCCTGTTGGAATAGCCGGCGGTGCACGCTCACGGGCAGCAGGATCGTGGCCGTGGTCAGGGCGGCCAGCACCACGTTGGCGAGGTACAGCCGGGTCTGGTAGTCATCCAACGTTTCGAAGCGGGACTGGAAAGGCAATGTCAGGAGGAAGCCGGCGAGGATCTGGACACCGGTCTGGAGTACCCGCAGTTCCTGCAGCAGCTCCGCCCAGTTGCGGTCCATCCGCTCGGCAAGGGACTCGTCCCTGCCGTCGTTCCCCGGCGCTACTGGGCCAGTCATCGGTACTCCTCCGCAAAATCCTGAAACCAGGGGAACCCGCAGCAGCGGCCCCACCCTCAACCTAGGCTTGAGAGTTGCCAAAAACAAGTCGGTACTAAGCTTGCTGACGATATTGCGGTTAGGGTAGAAACTGACTACTTCGCTGGGATGGTTTCAGCGGCCCGGACCACACGGGACCGATGAGCATCCCTGGAAACCGACACGTTGTTAGGTGGACTATGAGCGACTCACAGCAGGACCAGCCCAAGCAGCCCGACCAGCCGCGCGATCCCCGCGCCGGCTACCATTCCGGCCCGTTCCCGGAGCAGGTCCAGAAGCAGCCTGGCCTCACCTCACCGATGGAGCCCAAACCGGACCACGGTGAGGAGAGCTACCGCGGCAGCGGTGCCCTGGGCGGCAAGGCCGCCCTCATCACGGGAGGCGACTCCGGAATCGGCAAGGCGGTGGCGATCGCCTTCGCCCGCGAGGGGGCCGACGTCGCCATCTCCTACCTGCCGGAGGAAGAAGAAGACGCGCAGGACACCGCCGAGTGGATCCGAAAGGCCGGCCGCAAGGCCCTCCTGCTCCCCGGCGACGGCCGCAGCGAGGATTTCGCGGCGGACATCGTGAAGGCGACGCTGGCCGAATTCGGGCGCCTCGACGTCCTGGTGCTGAACGCGGCCTACCAGAAGAACCGCGAGAGCTTCGAATCACTGCCCACCGAAGAGTTCGATCGCGTTTTCAAAACCAACCTGTACTCCCTGCTCTGGACGGCCCGTGCCGCGGTCCCACATCTGGAAGCGGGTGCGTCGATCATCACCACTGCGTCGATCCAGGCCTTCAACCCTTCGCCGGGACTCATTGACTACGCCATGACCAAGGCGGCCCAGGTGGCCTTCACCAAAGCCCTGGCCCAGGAACTCGGACCCAAGGGGATCAGGGTCAACGCCGTGGCCCCGGGTCCCATCTGGACCCCGCTGATTCCGGCCACCGAATGGCCCGACAAGCTCCCGACATTCGGTCAGGACACGCCCCTGCAGCGGGCGGGGCAGCCGGCGGAGCTCGCGGCCGCCTATGTCCTGCTCGCCTCCGACCACGGTTCCTATATATCCGGAGCCGTGCTTCCGGTCACCGGAGGCAAGGGCCTCTGAGCCCGCTCCGGACCCGTCCAGCGCCAGTTAGTCCCATTTCCAGTACGAGGAGGAATGACATGACTGAAAACCAGCAGGATCCCAAGACCGTCACCGAAGAAGCGGGTGGCTACGGTACGCCGACCGCCGAGCAGGAGGTGGGCGGCGATGCGAAGAGCTTTGCCCAGCCCCGCGAGGAGGAGGCCTTCGACGCCGCCGGGCTGAACCAGGACAGCCCCGACGGTGAGACGTATCCGGCCGGCGCGCCGGACCTGAGCCAGTTCGGTGCGGAAGACCAAGACAGTGCAGGAGAACCCGGGGCAGGACGCTTCGGAGGAGTGGAGGAACAAATGAGTTCAGAAAACGCCAGCGCAACCCCCGGCTTCGACCCCGACGCCGCGGAGAATTCGGAGGCAGCCGTGCCGTCCTCGGAAGCGGAGATGGACGAGGCCAACACGGAAGAGCCCGACGCCGGGCGGCCCTTCTCCTCCGAGTCCGGACAGGACGCGGCGGGGCTGCCGGACGGCTCCGGGACGGACCTGCCGGAGCGCAAGTCGCCGAAGGACCGCGACGATGACAAGGACGCCTTCGACGCCGGCTAGTCCGTCGCGCCGAAGGGCCCCGCCGTTGCGGGCGCTGCCGGCCCTGGGAGGGTCGTGACAGCGAAAAGGCCGGACTCCTGCCTGTGGGCGGAGTCCGGCCTCTTGCGTCTGCGGGATGGCCCGCCCGCGGCGCGCTTCCGGGCGGGGTTCTCTAGCGGCGCTTCTTGGGGGCGCGCTTGACGGCTGCCTTGACCGCGGCCGTCGAAGCCGCGGCCGGCCCGGGATCTTCGGTTTCCGGCTCGGCCACCGTGCCGCGCACCTTCGCGATCGCCTTCATGCCGTGGTAGATCACCAGGGCAGCGGCCGAGCCCAGCGCGATCCCGGTAAACTTGAGGTCGCCGATAGTCCAGGTGTAGTCGGCAATCCCGACGATCAGGGCGACGGCGGCCGTAGTCAGGTTGATCGAGTTGGAGAAGTTCACCTTGTTCTGGACCCAGATTTTCACGCCCAGCACGCCGATCATGCCGTACAGCATCGTGGCCGCGCCGCCCAGGACACCGGCGGGGACCGTGGCGATGAGCTCGCCAAACTTCGGCGAGAAGCTCAGGATCACTGCGAAGACGCCGGCCACCCAGTAGGCCGCCGTCGAATACACCTTGGTGGCAGCCATGACGCCGATGTTCTCGGCGTACGTGGTGGTCCCGGAGCCGCCGCCAAGACCGGCAAGCACGGTGGCGGCGCCGTCGGCCAACAGCGCGCGGCCGGAGACGCCGTCGAGGTTCTGCCCCGTCATGGCGGACACCGACTTCACGTGGCCGATGTTCTCTGCCACCAGCACCAGGACGACCGGCACGAAGAGGCCCACGACACCGAGGTGGAATTCGGGGGTCTGGAAGTGCGGCAGGCCCACCCACGCGGCACTGTCCACCTTGGAGAAGTCCACCTCGCCCCGGACCATCGCAACGAGATAGCCCACCAGGACGCCCACCAGGATGCTCAGCCGGCCCAGCATGCCGCGGAACAGCACGCTGACCACGATGATGACGGCCAGGGTGATGAAGGCCGTGACGGGGGCCAGATCGAAGTTGGCCTTCGCCGCGGGCGCCAGGTTCAGGCCGATCAGCGCCACGATCGCTCCGGTCACGATCGGCGGCATGACCCGGTTGATCCAGCCGGCACCGAACTTCTGCACCACGGCGCCGACGACGGCGAGGGTCGCGCCTGCCAGGACCACCCCGCCCAGTGCCCCGGGGACGCCGAACTGCTGCTGGGAAGCCATGATCGGCGCGATGAACGCGAAGCTGGAACCGAGGTAGCTGGGCACGCGTCCCTGCGTGATGACCAGGAACAGGAGCGTGCCGATGCCGGAGAAGAACAGGGTGGTGGCTGGCGGCATGCCCGTGATGATCGGGACCAGGAAGGTGGCACCGAACATGGCCACAACGTGCTGCATCCCGATCCCTACCGTCAAGGGCCAGGTGAGCCGCTCATCCGGCCTGACGACCTCACCGGGACGGACGGACTTGCCGTTGCCGTGGAGCTTCCATTTGGTGCCGAGCATGCTCATGCCGGGAGCCTTTCAGAGAATGTGGGGCGGGCGGGGAAGGAATCTTCCCGAGCAACTTTACCGCGCGGCATTTGCCGGCCGTCCCGGAGGCGGACCCGGCTGCCGTCCTGTCCTTCCCGCGTGGTGCGTGCCGGAGGATGTGCCCGACGTCACAGGGCGCGACGGGAAGCAGGCGCCGTCCGTTGAAGTTGCAACTATTGACAGCAGGAGACGCCGGCCGCCCAAGAGCGAGCCGGCACAGCGAAAGGGACGCCAATGACACTCGCCCACGATGAAGCAGTAATCGAGGCAGCCGCCGTCGACGCCATCTTTGCCGAAGCCCGCACGGCGAACGCCTTCACCGGCGACGTCACCGACGAGCAGGCCCGCGCGATCTACGAACTGACGAAGTTCGGCCCCACGGCCTTCAACTCCCAGCCGCTGCGCGTCACATACGTGCGCTCCGACGAAGCCCGCGCCACGCTCGTGGATGCGCTGGCCGCCGGAAACCGCGCCAAGACGGCATCAGCGCCGCTCGTCGCGGTCCTGAGCTACGACACCGCCTGGCAGGATCAGTGGGATGCGTTCCTGCCCGGCTACAACGCCCCCAAGGCCATGTATGACGCCGCGCCGGATCTCGCCGCGGCCACGGGCAACAACAACGCCCACCTGCAGGCCGGCTACTTCATCCTCGCGGTCCGCACCCTGGGCCTCGCGGCCGGTCCCATGACGGGTGCCGACTTCGCCAAGATCGACGCCGCGTTCTTCCCCGACGGGAGCCAAAAGAGCTTCCTGGTGGTCAACATCGGCCAGCCCGGAGCCGACGCATGGGGCGAAGCCAAGCCGAAATTCGCCTACGAGGACGTCGTCCGTACGGTCTAACGACCCCGCGCCGCTAACCGGCGCTGTGCTTCCGCGGAGGTGCCTCCGGCACTGTGCTCTCGCGGAGGTGCCTCCGGCACTGTGCTTCCGCGGAGGTGCCTCCGGCACTGTGCTCTCGCGGAGGTGCCTCCGGCACTGTGCTCTCGCGGAGGTGCCTCCGGCACCATGGGGGACAGGCCGGAGGCACGCGGGATGCGATTCTGCGGTTCAGCGCAAGGCCCACATCCAAGGCCACTTCCCATTTTAGTCCGCGCAGTCGCCGCCGGCACTGTGCCTTTTCAGCGCCCGCCCGGCCCCGGAGGCGCCACGGCGTGGCACACTTTTTCCATGCGGAACCTGATCGCGGTGGCCTTCGTGGAACCGGTAGCCGAGGGACTCGAGTTTCCCCGGGATGACTGGCCGCTGCACCTCACCCTGGTCAAGTTCGACGTCGTCAAGTTCGACGTGGTTAAATCCGACGACCTTGTGAGGTCCGGCGTCGTCGAATCCGGCCAGGAAACCCGTGCGGAACCCGGACCGGGCATGCAGCCGGCCGCGGGTGATCCGCTCGCCGAGCACATCGCCGCCCTCATGGCGGACCCGGTGGCCGCTGCCCTGGGCTGCCGGATCAGCGTGGGCGGCGAAGCCGGGTTCGGGCGCGCAGGGTCAATCCCGGTCAACCTGATTGAACCCAGCGAAGAACTGCAGGTCCTCCACAACGAGCTGGTCCGGATCGTGGAGCAGCTTCCCGGCAGGATCTCCACGCCCGCCTACACCCTGGAAGGGTACCGGCCACACGTCTCGCACCATGGCGACAAACGGCTCCAGCGGGGGGACACCTTCGCGCTTGACCGGATAGCGCTCGTGGACATGGCACCCGACGGCGGGCACGCCACGCGTCGGATCCTGAAGTTGTGGACCGACAGCCAGTCGTAGCGCCAGTACGGCCTCCTGGGAGGGCCCGGACGTCACACCCGGGACCGCTGCGGTGAATTCTTGAGGACCGGTGCCATACTTGGGTCAACTTCGGTAGTCACTCGACGGTAATTCGACGGTTGTTCGCAGACGAAGTGAGTATTTCGGGCAAATCACGGCGGACCGGGGGGACCACTACATGATGCTTGACACCGCCACACTGCGGGTTGCCTTGGCGCTTGTCGACCTCACACTGCTCATGCTTTTCTACTTCATTACGTTCCGGCGCACCCGGTCTCCTTACAGCGGCTGGTGGTGCATGGCCCTGCTGCTGTTCCTGGTCGGCAACGCCGCGTACCTGCTGAGCGGGACAGTGCACCAGGTCTGGGCCAACCCGGCCGGCAACGTCCTGTTGGTCGCCGCCGCAGCCAGCATCTGGGCCGGCGGGCGATCACTCCGGGCCCCCTCACCCCGGCCCTGGCAACTCGCCGCGGCACCCGGTGCCACCGCCGTCGCCTCGATCCTTGACCACCCGGCCACCAACATCTGGGCGGGAGGCCCGGTGTACCTGGGGTTCATGGCCGTGCTGATCGGCATGGGATCCCGGGAGCTGTTCCTGCTCGAGCGCGACTACTCGCGGGTGCACCGTCCCCTCGCTGTGGGCGCCGGCATCCTGGCCGTCTTCTACGCGGGCCGCCTCGTCGCCTTCCTGACAGACGGGCCAGAGGGGCACGTCTTTGCGTCGGTCTTCGGCACGGTGCCCATGACCGTATTCTCGATGGTCACGCTCGTCGTTGCGTCTTTTACGATGGCGGAGCTGAGCTACGAACAGCAGACGCAGGATCTCCGGGCACGGGCCACCGTGGACGGCCTGACGGGCCTGCTCAACCGTTCTGCGTTCCTGGACCTCGCCGAAAACGAACTGCGCCGTTTGCGCCGGACCGGAACTACGGCATCGCTCATCCTCGCGGACCTGGACCACTTCAAGGCCATCAACGACGAATTCGGCCACTCGGCCGGGGACTCCGCACTGCAGGCGTTTGCCAGGGCCTGCGCCGGCACTGTCCGCTCCACCGACCTCGTGGGCCGCTACGGCGGCGAGGAATTCATCCTCCTGCTCCCTGGTGTCACGCCGGACCGGGCGCGGGAAATCGCCGCCGACATCAGCGTCCGGCTCCACCAATCCGGGTCCGCAGTCATTCCCCGGCTGCCCACCGTGAGCTACGGCATCGCGTCGACCGGCTCCGGACCTGGCGGCCTCGACGCCGCAGTGATCTCGGCCGACGCGGCCCTCTACCAGGCAAAGACGCTTGGCAGGGACCGCGCCGAGTTGGCCACCGGCGGCTGAACTACGAAATAACCCCGTCCACCAGCGCTTTCGCCTCGGCCTGGACCTGCTTGAGGTGCTCGGCACCCTTGAAGGACTCGGCGTAGATCTTGTAGACGTCCTCCGTGCCGGAGGGCCGGGCCGCGAACCAGGCGTTTTCGGTGACTACCTTGAGGCCGCCAATCGCGGCGCCGTTGCCCGGCGCTTCGGTCAGTTTGGCCGTGATCGTTTCGCCGGCCAGTTCGGTGGCGGTGACGTCCGACGGCGAGAGCTTGCCCAGCGCCGCTTTCTGCTCCCGGGTGGCGGCCGCGTCGATCCGGGCGTAGACGGGGTCGCCGAACTGGTCGGTGAGGCCCTTGTACAGCTGCGACGGTGACTTGCCCGTTACCGCCGTGATCTCCGAGGCCAGCAGGGCCAGCAGGATGCCGTCCTTGTCGGTGGTCCAGACGCTCCCGTCCATCTTGTTAAAGGAGGCACCGGCGGATTCCTCGCCGCCGAAGGCGCCCTCTCCGGACAGCAGCCCGGGGACGAACCACTTGAACCCCACGGGCACCTCGACAAGTTTGCGGCCCAGGCTCTCGGCCACACGGTCGATGATAGAGGAGGAAACCAGGGTCTTGCCGATCACGGACTGCGGGTTCCAGCCGGTCCGGTGCCGGTACAGGTAATCGATGGCGACCGCGAGGTAGTGGTTCGGGTTCATCAGCCCGCCCTGCCCATCGACAAACGGCGTGACGATCCCGTGCCGGTCGGCGTCGGCGTCGTTGCCGGTGGCGACGTCGAAGGGTGCGGACCCGTCCGCACCAGCAGCCATGCGGTTGATCAGGGACGCCATCGCCGACGGCGAGGAGCAGTCCATCCGGATCTTCTCGTCCCAGTCCAGCGTCATGAAGGCCCACTGGGGGTCGACGGTGGGGTTGACCACGGTGAGGTTCAGGTGGTGGCGCTCACCGATCTCGCCCCAGTAGTCCACCGACGCTCCGCCCATCGGGTCGGCGCCGATCCGGACGCCCGCCTCACGGATCGCATTGAGATCCAGTACCGACGGGAGGTCGTCCACGTAGCTGCTCAGGAAGTCGAATTTGCCGGTGGTCCCGGCGGCGAGGGCCTCGGCCACCGGGACCCGCTTGACGCCGCGCAGGCCGTTTTCCAGCAGCTCGTTGGCGCGGTTGGCGATCCACCCGGTGGCGTCGGTGTCCGCGGGGCCGCCGTGCGGGGGGTTGTACTTGAACCCGCCGTCGCCCGGAGGGTTGTGGCTCGGGGTCACCACGATGCCGTCGGCCTGCGGCGCGCCCGGGGCGGCATTCCGATTGTGCGTCAGGATGGCGTGGCTCAGGGCGGGGGTGGGTGTGTAGCCGTGGCGGGCGTCGATGAGGACATGCACGCCGTTGGCGGCCAGCACCTCAAGGGCAGAGTTTTGTGCGGGCTCGCTCAGGCCGTGGGTGTCCTTGGCCATGTAGAGGGGTCCGGTGATGCCCTGGCCCGCCCGGTATTCCACGATCGCCTGCGTGATGGCGAGGATGTGGGGTTCGTTGAAGGACGCCTTCAGGCTCGATCCCCGGTGCCCGGAGGTGCCGAAGGCCACCCGCTGGCCCGGGTCCGAGAGGTCCGGCGAAACGTCGTAGTACGCATCCAGAAGCGCAGTGAGGTCAACAAGGTCTTGGGGTTGGGCAACTGTGCCCGCGCGGCTAGCCATGGCACCAGCATGCCAGACGCGGACGGGGTGCAACACGGTTTCGCGCCAAACCCGTTCCTGTGACGAAAGAAAACGCGCCGATAGGCCCGGTCCCAAGCCAACCATGCGGCGGTACGCTGGATCCACAGACTTCTTGAGGGGACAAGCCATGACTGAACAGCCAAAACAAGGCAAAGACGAGACCCCGGAGGGCTACCAGCCGACCCTGCGCCTCCCGGATCACCAACCCGACGTTCCGCCGGGGCAGGCACCCCCCGCCGGCCAGGACCAGGGACCGTCGGCCACGCAGCCGTTAGCGCAACCCGAATCCCCGCAACAGCCCTATACAGGCCAGCAGCCCGACACGGGCCAGCAGCCACACGTCGGCCAGCAGCCCTACGCCGGCCAGGCGGCCCCTGACCGCGGCCAGTACTCAAGCCCGTACCCTCCGATTTACGGCCAGCCGGCCGCGCCGTATGGCCAACCGTCGCCGTACGCCCAGCCGGGCAGCCCCAACGCCTACGGCCAGCCCGCGTACTACGGCGCGCCGCCGGCGCCCAAGAGTCTGAGCATCGCCAGCATGTGCTGCGGCATCGCCGCGCTGGTGGGCTTCGGATTCTTCCTGCTCCCGCAGCTGGCCGCCGTGATCCTGGGGCACATGGCCCTGCGGCGCGAACCGGCCGGCCGGGGCATGGCGATCGCCGGCCTGGTGATGGGTTACGTGGGCATCGCCGTGACCATCCTGGTCCTGGTGATTTTCGGACTGGTCATCGGCACCGCGCGCAACAGCGGGTACGGCGCCTAGTCTGCCCTGCGGCGCCGGAGCCGTGCAGGCTCAGCGCGTCAGCGCAGCCACCAGCGGTTTCGCGTTGGCCTCAAGCCAGGCGCGCCGGCGGTTGATTTGGCCGCCCACGCCGTCCTGCCACATCCGCGCCCAGCCGCCGCCCAGGGCCGCGGCGGTGTGCCGCATCCGCTCGTAGCTGAGGGCAGCGGCGTCGATCCCGGCGCCGGGCAGCCGGCGTCGTTCATCCTCGCTCCAGCCGTAGGCGTCGGCGAAGACGCGCAGCCGGTGGAACGGGTCCTGGTCTTCCCAGCCCGGCCACGCATCTGACGGGTCGCGGAGCGGCACCCAGTGCATGGCGGTGTTGAGCGAATCGTGCAGTGCCGTGGCGGGTCCGGCAAGGTCGAAATCCACCAGTCCGGCGGCCAGGCCGTCCCGGACCACCACGTTCTGGGGTGTCACGTCCAGATGGCAGATGAGCCCGGCGGCGTCGGTGGGGTTCGGCCGGACCGGCCGGGGCAGGAACGCGTGGGCCTGCGGCAGAAAGCCGGCGGACGCGGTGTGCAGGCGCCGGACCAGGCGGGCCACGGAGGCCAGCAGGTCCCCGGACTGCACCCAGGCTTCCGGCGGCGACCCGGCACAGTTTCCCGGCACGAAGGTCAGGACATCCCGGCCCTGCGGGTCGCGGCCGAGGAAGCGGGGGGATCCCTCAAAACCGGCGTCGTCCAGCCAGTCGAGGTACTCGGCGACGGCGAGGGATTGCGGCTGGTGCGGGCGGCGGATGGTTCCGCCAACCCGCACCACGCCGTCGGTGACATCGCCTGCCGGCATGAGTTCGACGTCGGACGCCTCGCCGGGGGCGGGGGTATAGACGCGCGAAGCAACCGGAACGCGGTGTGCGGGGCTCATCGGGTCAGCGTACGCCGCCCATGAGCTTCTTGATCGCCGGTGAGGCCACCGCCAGGCCCACAGCCAGCAGGATGGCGGTGCCGCCAACGCCGATGAAGTACGGCAGTTCGTCCTCCGGGTTGTACAGGCCGGACAGGATGCCGGCCAGTGTGGTGCCCAGGGACACGGACAGGAAGAACAGCGCCACCATCTGGGTGTGGAAGGCCTTCGGCGCCAGCTTGGTGGTGACGGAGAGCCCGATGGGGGACAGGAACAGTTCCGCCAGGGTGAACAGCAGCAGGATTCCGGCCAGTGCCAGCAGCGGGGTCTTCCCGTCGCCGGAGAGCGGAATGAACGCCAGGAAGGCCAGGCCCATCACGAACAGGCCGATGGAGAATTTCAGCGCCGAACCCGGCTGCTTGCGGCCGAGCCGGGTCCAGAGCGCCGCCATGATGCCGGCGAAGATGATGATGAACACCGGGTTGATGGACTGGACCCAGGCGGCCGGCATTTCCCAACCGAACAGGTTCCGGTCCAGCTTCTCCTCCGAGTACACGGCGATGAAGGTGAACTGCTGCTGGAACAGGGCCCAGAACGCGGCGGAGGCGATGTACAGCGGGATGAACGCTGCGACGCGTCCGCGTTCGGTGGCGGTGACCTTCTTGCTGCTGAAGATCAGGGTGAAGTAGAGAACGGAAGCGCCGATTGCGGCGTAGGCCATGGAGGTGGCCAGGTTCTCGGCGTTGACGGTGCCGGTCAGGAGCAGCACCGCGATGACCGCGGCGATCCCGGCGAAGATCAGGCCGTACTTCTTCCGCTGCCCATCCGGGAGGGGGTGCGCCACCCGGTGGCTCTGGGCGGGGAGCTTGCTGCGGCCCCGGGCGTACACAACCAGGCCGACGGCCATGCCGACGGCGGCAGCGCCGAAGCCCCAGTGGAAGCCCTGGCTTTCCTGCAGCCAGCCGGTGACGAGGGGGCCGATCAGTGCGCCGGCGTTGATGCCCATGTAGAAGATGGAGAACCCGGCGTCGCGGCGTTCGTCCTTCTCCCCGTACAAGGTGCCGACGAGTGCGGTCGCGTTGGCCTTCAGCCCGCCGGAACCGACGCCGACCAGCACCAGGCCGGCAATGAGGCCGGACGTGCCCGGCACGAGGGCCAAGGCGATGTGGCCACCCATGATCATGATGGCCGAGCCGAACAGCACGCGCTCGGAACCGAACAGCCGGTCCGCGAGCCACGCACCCAGGATGGTGGAGAGGTACACGCCGCCGCCGTAGGCGCCGACGAGACCGGCCGCCAAGCCCTGGTCAATTCCGAGGCCGCCCTTTTCGGCGGAGAAGTACATGTAGTAGAGCAGGATTCCCTGCATGCCGTAGAAGGAGAAGCGCTCCCACATTTCTACGGAGAAGAGGCTGGCCAGCATCTTTGGGTGGCCAAAAAACGAGGTATCGGCCGGCGTTGTAGCGGGTCGAGTGTCTAAATGAGTTGTGCTCATTTACTTAATGCTGACATTGTGAAGCGCGATTGTCACATTCGCGGCGGGCCCGGGGCAAGTATCCCGGACGGCGTTTCGCCCGATTTTCCCGGATTCCGACGCCCTGCCCGGCCCGCCGAAAGCCGCTGCGCAGCTGGTTCGGCGGGTGGGTTCGGCGGGCCTGTCAACAGGCTGTCAGGAGGTCGTGGCGGCTGCCTCGCCGGTGTGCCCGCCGTCCGCCTCCCCGGTGTCCTCGCCGGCGTCGAACATGATGACCTGCCGGATGGCGTGGCCGTCTGCCAGCTGGTCCATGGCCTGGTTGATGTCGGCCAGGGCGATGCGGTCCGAGATCAGCTCCTCGACGGGCAGTTTCCCGTCCCGCCACAGCTGGGCGTATTTCGGGATGTCCCGCGACGGGACTGCTGAACCAAGGTAGCTGCCCACAATCGTCCGGGCTTCGGCGGTGACGGTCAGCGGCGCCAGCTGGGCGCGCGCATCGGGGGAGGGCAGCCCGGCCGTGACGGTGGTGCCGCCGGGGGAGGTGGCGGCGAACGCGGTTTCGAACGCGCGCGGATTTCCCGCGCACTCGATCACGAACTTGGCTTTGACCCCGGCGTCGAGGACCTGCTGCGGGGTGTACGTTTCGTGGGCGCCGAGGCGGCGGGCGTGATCGAGTTTCTGCTCCAGCGTGTCCACAGCGACAATCCGCGAGATTCCTTGCGAGATGGCGGTGATGAGCGCCGCCATGCCCACCCCTCCGAGCCCGACGATCATGATGCTGTCCTCCGGGCGGGGCCGGGCCGCGTTGAGCACCGCGCCGCCGCCGGTCAGCACGGCGCAGCCCAGCACTGCCGCAATGTCCGCGGGGATGTCGTCGTCCACCGGCACGGCGGAAGCGCGGTCCACGACGGCGTGGGTGGCGAAGCCGGAGACACCCAAGTGGTGGTGGACGGGCTTGCCGTCGCGGCTCAGGGGCCTGGAGCCGTGCAGCAGGGTCCCGTCGTTGTTGCTCTTGGAGCCTGCCGTGCAGGGCAGCCGGCCGTCCTCGGCGCAGTTCGCGCAGTTCTCGCAGCGGGGCAGGAAGGACATGACCACGCGCTGGCCGGGCTGCAGGTCCGTGACGCCGGAACCAACCGTCACGACGCGGCCCGCGGCCTCGTGGCCCAGTAGCATGGGTACCGGCCGGACCCGGTTGCCGTCGACAACGCTCAGGTCCGAGTGGCAGATCCCGGCGGCCTCCATCCGGACGAGGATCTCGGTGGGCCCGGGAGCCGCCAGTTCCAGCTCGGAGATGCTGATCGGCTTTGATTCCGCGAAGGGGCGCGGGCGGCCGATTTCCTCAAGTACTGCACCGGTGATCTTCATCGATCCTCTTTCGCGGCCTGGTCGGGTTTGAGTGAACGATAGCCGCCTGCCGCTGCCAGCGTCCATTTGGCGGCCGACGGCGCGGGCGCGCCGTCGGGGGGCAAGGAATTCTGAAGGTGATGCGGCAAAACTCGTAACCATGGCTGGCCGGGGCAAACTTTGTCGTATCCCGAGCTCGGCATCGCCGCAAGCGAAGGCAATGCCTTCCTCAACGGCGGCATCTATTGGCCGGCGGCGGAGGCGCGGATGGGCGTGGGCCACGGCAGCGGCACGTGCGCCAGGGATGCAGTCCCGGAGCCGGCGGTTCCACCCGTTCCTCGTCGGCCTGGCGGTTTGTGCCCTGATGGTCGCGGGTGTAGTGCCGGCACAGGCCGCTACGACTATCACCACCCTCCACGTGTTCCTCGCCGTCGGGCAGTCCAACATGTCCGGGCGCGGCCTTCCCATTGGCGACTACGACGCGGTGGACAAGCGCATCTTCCAGTACGGAGCGACGAAGCGCACGTTCCGTACTGCTTCGGTCCCGCTGGACATGCACGATACGGCGAGTGGCATTTCCCCCGCGACGACGATGGCCCGGGAGTATTTGAAGACCCAGCCCGCCGGCGTCGGAGTCCTCCTCATCCCCGCGGCCCACGGCGACACGCGCTTCACCAGCGCGCCGGGCACGCTGACTTGGTCCGTGGGTGCGGCCTCCGCCCCGGCGTACGACCTGCCGGCGCTCGCTGTGAAGCAGACGTTGAGCGGCATCGCAGCGGGGAAAGCGGCTGGCTACGCGGTGGTCCTCAAGGGAGTCCTTTGGCACCAGGGCGAGGGCAACTCCTCCATGACCACCGCCACGTACAGTGCGAGCTTGGACCAACTCATTGCCTACTTCCGCGGCCGGCTGTCCGCGCCGGAACTGCCCTTTGTCGTGGGACGAATGACACCGGAAGGCATCGCGGCAACCCCGGGCCGGGCCAATGTGGACAAGAGCCATTACCAAACCCCGGACCGCGTGGCATATACAGGTTTCGCGCCCTCGATGGCCTGCGCCCTGAACGGGGGGGACACCACCCACTTCTCGCGGGCGGGGATCGAATACCTTGGACGGGCATTTCTTGCCGCCTATCGGCAAGCGGTCGCGAACACCCAGGCGTCGCCCGTCGCCACCCCGGCCCTCAGCGTGCCCAACTGTGCGGGCCGGGCCATCGCCATGGACCCAACACGATTCCTGGACACCAGGATTTGGCCGGGCCGGGTGGCAGCGGGCAAGTCGGTGACTTTCCGCGTCGCCGGTGTGCGGGGCGTTCCGAAAAGCGTGTCCGCGGTGGTGGTGAATCTGACGGTGACCTCGGCGACGTCGTCCGGCGCCATCACCGCCTATGCCGCCGGAACGGCCAAACCGGGCATCTCGAACCTGAACTATGTTGCCGGGCGGACCGTTTCCCACCTCGCCACAGTGCCACTTGGGACGGACGGACGGATGACGCTCACGAACACCTCATCCGGGTCGGTGCATTTGATCGCCGACGTGTCCGCGTACTTCCATGCCGGCACGCCGAGTGCGCGGGGGGTCTTCAGCGCCGTCCGGCCCACCCGGCTGCTCGACACGGGCTCCTCCTCCGGAGCCGTTGCCGGCGGGCGGGCGGTGTCCTTCGCAGCCGGCGGCACGACGGGTATCCCGGCCAACGCGTCGGCGGTGGTCCTGAAAATCACTGCATCCGGGACAAAGTCGCTGGGCTACCTGACCGCCTACGCCACGGGGTCCCCGATGCCGAGCACGTCCAATTTGAACTACTCCGCGGGACAGACTGTGTCCAACGTTGTTGTGGTTCCCGTCGGGACCGACGGGAAAGTGACGGTGGCGAACACGTCGTCCGGATCGGCGCAGATCATCGCAGACGTCACCGGGTACTTCCTGCCCGGCAAACCTACCCAGGTTGGCGCCCTGCGCGCCTTGAGCCCCACGCGGTTCCTGGACACGCGGGTCACCTCCGGCCCCGTCGCGGCGGGCGGCTCAGTCACTATCCACGTGCGCGGTGTCAAGGGGATTCCCACCACCGTGGCCGCCGTCGTAGTCAACCTGACCGTCACCGAGTCAAAATCCATCGGGTACCTCACTGCCTTCGCCTCGGGCTCGTCCACGCCGAACGCCTCGAACCTCTCCTACCAGCGTGGTCAGGCGGTTGCCAACCTCGCAGTGGTCCCGGTGGGGCCGGACGGCAACGTCAAGATCACGAATACTTCGAGCGGCTCGGTGCAGATCATCGCCGACGTCGCCGGCTACTTCCGCGGGTAGGGCTGCGGTCCGTCGACGGCGGGGTGGTTGGTTTTCTGTGCCCCGCCGGGGGCATGCCCATTTTTGGTGCCCTCGCGTGGACGCTGGCTGGGTTCTTGGAGGCCACTTGGGGACATGCCCATTTTTGGTGCCCTCGCGTGGACACTGGCTGGGTTTTTGTTGGGACATGCCCATTCTTGGCGCTCTCGCGCGGACAGGATGGCATTGTGTCCACTCGTCTCCGCCACGGGTGGGCATGACCGTGATGAGCACTGGACATGTCCAGTGCGCGGCGTGAGGAATGGGCACGTCCCCAGGCGCGGAGGATGGGCATGTCCCGTGGCCGACGTGAGTTCCGGACATGTCCACTGGCAGGCGTCAGGAGTGGGCGTGTCCCCGGGTGATTGCCGGGTCCTTGGCTAGAAGCCCAACTGGGCGGCCACCTGCAGCAGCAGGCCCTCGGAGCCCATCGGCCCGATCAGCTGGATGCCCATCGGCAGGTCGGAACCCGGGGCGCCGCCGGTCCAGTGCACCGGGATGCTGATGGCCGGCAGCCCGCAGACGTTGACCATGGATGACCACGGCGCGTATTCGCACTGTTTGCTGTAGTCGCCATCGGCGTCGCCCGCCCATTCCGCGGCCGGCCAATAGCCTCCGCCGTGGGTCGCGCCCGTGAACCAGCCCACCGGGCGGGGTGTCTGCGCCAGGGCAGGCGTCACTATGAGGTCCCAGTGGTTGTACTGGGCAATCGTGTCCTGTTGGAACTGCCGGAGGAATCCGAGGGATTCGTTGAGTTTGGCTGCGCTGCGCTGCTGTGCCCGCCGGCGGAAAGTCCTCGTGAGCGGCGTCAGGAGCGCCTCGCGCTGCGGCGAGATGCGCGCGCTGCCAATGCCTGCCGTCCAGGCTGTGGTGAAAGCCTCCGGGTAGCGGTTGTCATAGCGAATTGCGGCTTCCGAGGTCTCGTGCCCCGCCGCCTCCAGCCGCGAGACGCCGTCCGCCAGCGCGTCGAGCGCCTCACGGTCCGGGATGAAGGGAAACTTCGCTTGCCACGGGCTGTCCAGGCTTACGCCGATCCGCAGCCGGCCGGGCTCCCTGGCGGTCAGTTCGAGGTAGCTGGCGTCCCCCCGCCCGGCACCGGCCGGACCGCCCGCACTGTGTTGGCCAGCATCGTGTTGGCCCGCACCATGGGGATCCGCGCCGGGCACCAGGGCATCGAGCAGCAATGCGGCGTCGGCGGCGGAGCGGGCGAGCGGTCCGGCAACCACGAGCTGTGCGGGATCGCCCGAGCTTTCCCCGGCCGGCACGAGCCCACGTCCGGGCTTGAGGCCGACCAGCCCGCACGCCGCGGCCGGGATCCGCACGGAGCCCCCGCCGTCGGACCCGGGGGCGAACGGCAACAGCCCCGCGGCCACGGCGGCAGCGCTGCCGCCCGAGGAGCCGCCCGAACTGCGGCTGAGTGCATGCGGATTGCGCGACGGCGGGGCGATCAGGTTCTCGCTGTAGGCGGTCAGGCCGAACTCCGGGACCTGTGTCTTGCCCAGCGAGAGGACCCCGGCGGCCTTGAGCGCGGCGGGCAGTGCGCCGTCGGCCAGGGCCGGCTTGCGGTCCAGGGCCGCGCTTCCATGCGTGGTGACGACCCCTGCCACATCCGTCAGGTCCTTGAAGGCGACCGGCATTCCATGCAGTGGGGGCAAAGCGCCGCCGCGTCGGCTCCGGAGGGCGTAGCGCCGGTCAGCAGCCGTGGCGTCTTTCTGTGCCTGTTCCGCGGTGACGGTAAGGAAGGCTCCGAGGTGCGGATTCTGCGCTTCAATGCGGTCCAGGAAGTGATCGGTGGCCGCCCTCGCGGACAGCTCGCCGGAACGGAGCGCATCGCGGAGCTCGACGGCGGAGAGTTCGTGGATCTCAGCCAAGGAGGCGGGACTCCGGCCATGCCCGGGGCCGGGAGGCCCGGATCCGCGGGGGACATGCCCATTCCTGGGGACTGCGGAAGGACACAGTGGCATCATGCCCAGCGCACGCGGCCAGGGGAGGGCATGTCCCGTGGCGGGGGCCGCGGACCGGCCGCTCCGCGGGGTGTTCGGCAGCCATGAGTCTCCTTTGCGGTCTCCAGAAGCGTAACGTGCCGCCAGCGGGGGTGCGCCGCCAGCGCCGGGGGATACGCTGGGATCGGAGCTTGAATTCTGCGGAAAGGGTGAACATGAGCGACTTCCAGAGCGTAAGCGTGTCTGGCATCCCCGATGGTGCCAAGATCATGGACGTCCGCGAGGGCTATGAATGGGTTGCAGGCCACGCCGAGGGGGCCCTGCACATTCCCATGGACCAGTTGCCGGCCCGGCTCGAGGAGCTGGACCCGGACGAGGACGTCTACGTCATTTGCCGCACCGGCGGCCGCTCCTTCCGGGCCACCCAGTGGCTGGTGGGCATGGGGTATTCCGCCGTGAATGTGGCCGGCGGCATGGACCAGTGGGTCGAGACCGGCCTGCCGCTCGTATCCGACAACGGCCTCAAACCGGTCGTCTTGTAACTGAGTCCTGTAACTGAACAAGGAAGAACTGATGCCCGCACCAACGCCCACCTACACATTCCTTGGACCCGAGGGCACCTTCACCGAGGCGGCCCTGATGCAGGTCCCGGACGCGGCGGAGGCCATTCGAATCCCTTCCTCGAATGTGAACACGGCGCTGGACAGGGTGCGGGACGGCTCCGCCGATGCGGCCATGGTGCCCATCGAGAACTCGGTCGAGGGCGGGGTCACAGCCACCCTCGACGCCATCGCCACCGGCCAGGAACTCAGGATCCTCCGGGAGGCCCTGGTGCCCATCAGCTTCGTCCTCGTGGCAAGGCCCGGCGTGGCGCTCGGGGACATCCGGCGCGTCTCTACCCATGGCCATGCCTGGGCCCAGTGCAGGCTCTGGGTGGACGCCAATATTCCTAATGCGGAATACATCCCTGGTTCTTCCACCGCCGCTGCCGCCATGGGCTTGCTGGACGGTGACGGCGCCCATTACGACGCCGCGATCTGCGCCCCGATCGTGGCCACCGAACAGCCGGGTTTGACGGTGCTGGCGGAAAACATCGGCGATAACCCCGGCGCCGTCACCCGGTTCGTGCTTGTGGGCCGTCCGGGCGAACTGCCGGCCCCCACCGGTGCAGACAAGACCACTGTCGTGGTGCCGCTGCCCGAAGACCGGCCGGGTGCGCTGATGGAGATCCTGGACCAGTTCGCCACCCGCGGCGTGAACCTGAGCCGGATCGAATCCCGGCCCACCGGGCAGTACCTGGGCCACTATTTCTTCAGCATTGACGCCGACGGCCATGTGGCCGACGCCCGGGTGGCCGACGCGCTCGCGGGTCTTCACCGGATCAGCCCGGCCACCCGCTTCCTCGGGTCCTACCAGCGTGCGGACGGCCACCGGACCAGCGTCGCGCCGCATACCTCGGACCAGGCATTCCGCGCGGCGCATGCGTGGGTGAAAGACATACTGGGCGGCGCATCTGCTGTGCCGGAATATACCCCGGGGGCTTCGCCCAGAGCGTAGGCAAATGCCATATGGCGCTATTCCACGCCCTCCCAACTGTGCGTATGCTTGCCTGATCCATATTGGGGAAATCCCCTACGGGAGGAGCGGGTCATGTCAGGCACCAGCACAGAAAATGACGGCCAGGGAATGATTGTCAATCCCAAGCCGACAGCTGAAAACCAGGACTGGGACGGCGATGACGCCGACCGCGCGGACCGCCTGCGCTTCGAAGAGGAGCAGGCAATGATCCGTGAGCAGTCCGAAGCCCGGGCCGCCAAGGCTGCGGCAGAGGCGAAGAAGGCGGCAGAGGCGAAGAAGGCCGCCAGCGCCTAGGGGCGTGCTCCGCCCGCCCGCGCTCAGGCCGCCGTCGGCCTAGCGGCCGACGGTGCCGTCCTTGACCCGGACCAGCAGTGAGCCCGGGTCCACCTCGACGGTGACCTGCGTGGCCTCGCCGGACGGATCGCCGTCGACCTGGGTGGGCATAGGTTCCGGGCACCGGATGGTGATCTTGCCGCAGCGGTAGTACGCCATGACCGGCAGGTCCTTCTTGTGCTTCAGGACGATCTTTGTGTACATGGCCAGCCAGCCGATCGCACTGCGCGGGCTCATCACCACCACGTCCAGCATCCCGTCATCGATCATGGCCTGCGGGATGAAGTCGATTCCCCCGGGGATCAGACCGCAGTTCGCGAACAGGACGCTGCGGATCTTCCGGGCCTGCTCCGGCTGCCCATCCAGCTCGATGGAGACCTTCTTGCGGCGCCCCAGAAGGTGCCGGGCCCCGGCCTCCGTATAGGCCAGCCAGCCCACCGCCCGCTTCAGGCCGTCAAGGGTGTCGCTGACCACCTCGGCGTCCATGCCGATGCCCGCAATCACCAGGAACGTGTGTTGCGCGGACTCCCCGGTGCGTGAGTTTTCCAGGGTGAGCCGCGCCGTATCGATGAACCGCTGGTGCCCGAACAGGGCGGCCTGCACGTTGCCGGGGAGGTCGTTGACCTCCAGATGCACATTGCGGGCCAGGAGGTTCGCGGTGCCCAGCGGGATGACGCCCATGGCGGTGTCCGTCCCGGCGAGGACCTCCGCCACAACGCGCACGGTACCGTCGCCGCCGCCGGCCAGGACGACGTCGGCGCCGTAGGCCACCGCCGCCCGCGCTTGCGAGAAGCCGGGGTCCTCCGCGGTGGTTTCAAAGACGCGGGGCGCCGGCCAGCCGGCCGCCGCGCACTCGGCCTCAATCAGGCCCCGGGCCTCGGCAGACTTGGCCTTGATGGGGTTCAGGACCACGGCCACCTTCTGGAGGCCCGGGCCCGGGCTGTGGGTTTCCTCCCACACGGCACGGCGGGTGTGCTTGGCCTTCAGCCGGCGCACCCCCCACCAGCTGGAGGCGGCAAAGACCAGGACCCCAGCGATGACGAGGTAGAGCAGCCAGTCGCGCATTGTGATCCAACAGTATCCCGCCGGCGCAGGCAGGCAGGCCTGCCGGGCAACCGTGACCGGATTGGATACTCTTGTCTGGTGATCGACGTAAAAGACCTCAGCGAAAATCCGGACAAGTTCCGTGCCAGCCAGCGCGCCCGCGGCGCCGACGAATCCGCGGTGGACGCGATCATCGCTGGGGACTCGGCCCGGCGCGCAGCCCTGATCCGGTTCGAGAACCTGCGGGCCGAGCAGAATGCGTACGGCAAGAAGGTCGCGCAGGCCAAGGGCGAGGAAAAGCAGGCCCTCCTCGCCGAGGTCAAGGCTCTGGCGGCCTCCGTCAAAGCGGCATCGGCCGAGGCCGATCACGTCCAGGCCGCCCAGGACGAACTCCTCCGGACCATCCCCAACCTGATCGAGGACGGCGTCCCGGCAGGCGGCGAGGACGACTACGTTGTGGTCAAGACCGTGGGCACGCCGCGCGAATTCCCCGACTTCGAGCCGAAGGACCACCTCGAGATCGGTGAGCTGATCGGGGCCATCGACATGGAACGCGGGGCGAAGGTTTCCGGTTCACGCTTCTACTTCCTGCGCGGCGTCGGCGCCCGGCTGGAAATGGCGCTGCTCCAGATGGCCATGGAGCAGGCGATCGACGCCGGGTTCGTCCCCATGATCACGCCCACGCTGGTCCGCCCGGAAACCATGCAGGGCACCGGCTTTGACGTCAAGCACGACGCCGAGATCTACCGTCTCGCCGAAGACGACCTGTACCTCGTGGGCACCTCGGAGGTGGCCCTCGCCGGCTACCACGCCGACGAGATCCTGGACCTTTCGGCCGGCCCCATCCGCTACGCGGGCCAGAGCTCGTGCTACCGGCGCGAGGCGGGCTCGCACGGCAAGGACACCCGGGGCATCATCCGGGTCCACCAGTTCAACAAGGTGGAGATGTTCATCTACACCACGGTTGAGGAAGCTGCCGCCGAGCACGCCCGCCTGCTGGCGTGGGAAGAGGAGATGCTGGCCAAGTGCGAGCTTCCGTACCGGGTCATTGACACCGCTGCCGGCGATCTGGGCAATTCCGCGGCCCGGAAGTTTGACTGTGAGGCCTGGGTCCCCACCCAGGGCGCATACCGGGAGCTGACCTCGACCTCGAACTGCACGACGTTCCAGGCGCGCCGGCTGAACATCCGGGAACGGGTTGTGAATGAGGACGGTGCGCCCAAGGGCACGCGGGCAGTCGCCACGCTCAACGGCACCCTGGCCACCACCCGCTGGATCGTGGCCATCCTGGAGCACCACCAGAACCCCGACGGCTCCGTCAACGTCCCGGCCGCCCTGCAGAAGTACCTCGGCGGCATGACCGTCTTCCCCGTCCTCTAGCCCAGGTCCCAACCCCCAGCCTGGCCTCCGACGGCCGCCGGGTAAACACTCACACTGGGGACAGGCTGTGGGTGTTTACCGCGAGTTCACGCTTTGCTGTGGCGTGCGTCCTAGCGGCAGTCGGGGCTCTCTGCTCTACTTGTGAGATGACAACAATGACTGAATCCTCAGTCGCCGGCAACGATGACCGGCGCACCACTAACCAGAACACGACAGCCCAGAACACGGCAGCCCAGAACACGGCGGACCAGGCCAGCGCGGCCCGGGTGGGAAACTCCCGGAACGGCGCCGGCGACAAGATGATGATCGCCCTGGACGTCGATGGCACCCTCGTGGACCACGACGGGCACATGTCGGTTCCTGTCCGCGAGGCCGCCCAGGCCGTCGTGGCGGCCGGCCACCACGTGATGATCGCGACCGGCCGCTCCCTCAACGCCACGTTGCCCGTGATCGAACACATCGGGATCGAGAACGGTTACGCCGTGTGCTCCAACGGCGGTGTGATCCTGCGCGTCGACTCCGGCTTGCCCGAGGGCTACGAAATCCTCCACAAGGCAACATTTGACCCCGGGCCGGTCCTTCGCGCCCTGCGCAAGCGGCTGCCCTCGGCCAAGTACGCGCTCGAGGACGAGAACGGCAACTTCCTGTCCACCGAACGCTTCCAGGACGCCAGCTTCGGCGTCGAAGCGGTCGGCGTCGACTTCCACACCATGCTGGAGGCAACCGCCGTGCGCGTGGTGGTCTTCAGCTCGGAGAACACACCCGAAGAATTCAATACCGCGATCCGCCACATCGGGCTCGCCGGCGTCACGTATTCGGTGGGATGGACGGCGTGGCTGGACATCGCCGCTGCCGGTGTCACGAAGGCCAGCGCGCTGGAACAGCTCCGCGACCGGCTCAGCATCGAAACCCACCGCACCGTCGCCGTCGGCGACGGCCGCAACGACATCGAAATGCTGACCTGGGCGCGCCGCGGCGTGGCCATGGGCCAGGCCCCCGTTGAAGTGATTGCCGCCGCGGATGAAGTGACGAAATCGGTCTACGACGACGGCGCCGCGCACGTGCTTCGCAGCCTCCTCTAAGGCCTCGAAGACGCAGTAGGGACGGGGGCGGTTCCGGGGAGGGGCCGGACGGCTAGCGGACGTCGAGGATGAGGCTCAGGAGCCGCGCCGCGGCGGGCCGGGCCGCGTGCTCTTCGTTCCACTGGGACCGGGCCACAGCTTTGCTCACGGCCTGGGTGGTGATCCCGAGTTCCTCGGCGACTGCCTTCTGCTGCCCCCGCACCCCCGGGGTGAGCAGGTCCAGTACCCGCCATTCCGCATGGCTGCGGTCGTGCACAATGTGGCCAAGGAGGCGCAGGACGGCTTCCGCCTCCGCGGCAAGATCGGCCAGCGGGCCCTCCACGGCCACCCGGACGCGGTCCTTGTGGTTCCGGAGACGGTCCACTGCGCGCCGGGCGTAGATCAGCCCGTGGCCGGAGGCGTCCTTGATCTGGTTCGGCAGGGGTTCATTGACCGGGCCCACGCCAATGCCCACGTACCAGCTGCCGCTGCGCAGGGCGATCATGGCCGCTTCCACCGCCTGATGCGGACAGTCCAGGATCCCTTGGACCTCGTCCTCGACAGAACGGTCGAAATCAAGGCGCGCCGGAATGTGCCGCAGGTCCTTGAGGAGCTGCGGCACGCGGTCGCCGTCGCGCCGGCTGTCGGTTTGATTGATGGTCAGCGTGAACATTCTGGATGACACACTACCTGCTGGCATTTGCGGGGCAAGTTGCCGGCGGGCGTGCAGTGCCGGGGCCGTAATAGTGGCGGCTACCAGGAAGCGAGGCCGGAAAGCTGGCCGGAGGGCAGGTGGATCCAGCCCTCGGTCAGGGCCGCCGCGGCGTGCCCGGGCCCGGGGTGCAGCGTCGCACCGAGGGCGACGGCCCGCGCGGACAGGGAGGCGACGAGGGCATCGAACATGTCATCGGACGCCGCAAGGTCGGCCCGGTACCCGGCCAGGTCCAGCCACGGCGCCTTCACGGCCAGATCCGCCACGGCCGAGGACAGCCTTTCCGACTCCGGCGCCCCGCGTCCCTTGTAGCCGCGGGCATGGATCCCCCAGAGCTTCAGCGAAGCCGCCGGGTACACCTCGGCAAGCCGGCCGCTGCCGTCCCTGGCCTGCGGCCCGTACTCCCGGGCGATCTTCGCCTGGATCACCGCGCAACGCATCGCCGGGTGGGCCAGCCGGTCCGCGGAGACGCTGAGCGGGATCAGGCCGGTGTGACCGGTGACGAAACGGTCGGTGTCCCGGTAGGCCAGCAGCCGGCGGCCCGCGATCCCGTCATGGTCCAGCACCGGGTGGGGGTCGAAGGTCAGGTGCCCGGCGATGAAGGGAAGAAACGCGTCCGGCCAGCCCAAGGGGGAGTCGATCCCCGTCATTGCGCTGGTGCCGAAGAGGCGGAGGATCTCCTCGTCGCCCACGTCCAAAGACAGATGAGCCAGGCGTGCCGCGCCGTCGTCCCATTCAATGACGGCCACCGCCGTCGTCTTCGCGGCGGCAGCGAGGTCGACGCCGAGAGTCCTCATCACCGGTTTCCCGCCAATCGAAAAAACGCCAATTGAAAAAACGCGGGGTCGTTTACCGCCCAATCCGGAGCCCCGGATGGGCGGTAAACGACCCCGCGTTCTTGTGCAGGAACGGTCAGTGGCCGGCTGCCGGAACGTAACGCTTGATGGAAGCTGCCAGTTCGGCTTCGGCGGCGGCGCGGTCGCCCCAGCCCTCGGCCTTGACCCACTTGCCCGGCTCCAGGTCCTTGTAGCGGGTGAAGAAGTGCTCGATTTCCTTGATCAGGAACTCGCTGACATCGCTGATCTCTTTGATGTGGTCGAACCGGGCATCGGTCGGGACGCACAGGACCTTGGCGTCGCCGCCGCCGTCGTCGGTCATGTTGAACACGCCGATCGGGCGGGACTCGACGATCACGCCCGGGTAGAGATCGAAGTCCTGCAGGAGCACCAGCGCGTCCAGCGGATCTCCATCCTCACCCAGGGTGTTCTCGAAGAAACCGTAGTGGGTGGGGTACTGCATCGACGTGAACAGGACGCGGTCCAGGCGGACGCGGCCGGTCTCATGGTCGACTTCGTACTTGACGCGCGATCCCTTGGGGATCTCGATGGTCACGTCATGCTTCATGGAATGCTCCTTGACGAATTCAGGGGGTGCGCGGCACGTGCAAAAGGGCTGTCGGTGCCGCCGACTACTATTGAGGATATAGCGAGAGGCGCTGGTTTCAGGAACTAGTGGGGACATTTCAGGACTAAGGACCAGCAGCAGCATGAAACCGAGAACCAGCCGCGAGGGCACCCAGCCGGCGCCCGGCAGGCTTCGCGGGATGCCCGCACTGCTGCTCCAGACCCTCCTCGTGGTGGCAGTGGCACTGCCGGCCGGCATCGCCATCGCTCCGGCATTCCTTGGCCCGGACCGGCACTCGGGCGCCTCGCAAACAGCACCGCCGTGGCAGCAGATCCCCGCCACGCTGAGCCTTCCCGGTAACGGTTCGGGAGGAGCCGGGCCCCTCAGCGCTTCCGCGCCGGTTCCGGCCGGCGCCGCCCTCGCCGCGCAGCTGGACAAGACCCTTAAGCCCGACGGCGCCGGCACCTTCACCGGCATCGTCCAGGACGCCACCACGGGGCAGGTCCTCTTCGACCGGGCTGCCGACGAGGCCCGCGTTCCGGCGTCGAACATGAAGCTCCTCACAGCCGGCGCGGCCCTGCGCGTCCTGGGACCGGACCGCCGCTTCAGCACCCGCGTGCTGGCAGGGCCCACGCCCGGCTCGGTGATCCTGAGCGGCGGGGGCGACGTCCTCCTGGGCGCCGGGGAATCGGCCCCCGGGGCCGTTCTGGGCCGCGCCGGGCTGACCACGCTCGCGAAGGCCACTATCGATGCCCTCAAGGCCGGCGGCGTCACCGGCACGGTGAACGTCCTGCTGGATGACTCCCTCTTCAGCGGCCCCCCGCTCAGCAAGGCGTGGAGCCCGGAGGACGTCGCCGCCGGAGAGATGGCCCCGCTGTACCCGCTGGCGCTGAACTCCGCCAGGTTCGATCCCGCCAAGACCGCCGGACCCCGCCCGCAGGACGCCGCCATGACCGCCGCCGAGGTGTTCGCCGCCCGGCTCATGGCGGCCGCGGCGGCCGAGGGACTGTCCGTGGCCCCCGGCATCGCCCGGGTCCAGCCCGGCGGCGCGCCGGAGGGCCGGGACGCCAAAGTCCTGGCCGAGGTCCAGTCCGCCACGGTGGGGCAGCAGGTGGACTTCATGCTGCAGACCTCGGACAACTACCTCGCCGAGGTGATGGGGCGGATGACCGCCCTCGGCGCCGGCCTGCCCGGCAGCAGCGACGACGCCATTGCCGCCGTGCTGGCGCAGGTCAAGGACATGGGCGTTCCCACTGATTCCCTCCGGGCCGCGGACGTCTCCGGCCTGGCCCTGGCCAATCGGGTCTCGGCCCGGCAACTGACGGACGTGGTCCGGGCCATGACCTCGGGCACAGACCCCCGGCTGCGCGCCGCCCTCACCGGGTTCCCGGTCGCCGGGCTCACCGGCACCCTGGGGGACCGTTACACGGATGCGGCCTCGGCCGCGGGCGCCGGGCTTGTCCGCGCCAAAACGGGCACGCTGAACACGGTCATTGCCCTCAGCGGTTACGTGGTCGACGCCGACGGCCGGCTCCTGGTCTTTTCCTTCGTCGGCAACGGGCTGACCCCCGGCGCCGCGAACAAGGCCGCACTGGACCGCTCCGCCGCCGTCCTCGCCGGCTGCGGCTGCCGCTGACGTCGGCGGCCGGCCAGGAACGCGCAGCCGGGAACCCCCGGCCGGGTCCGGGGACGGGGCCGGCCGACGGCCGACGAGCCCTGGCCGGTTCGCCGGTCAGCGAAAATTAAGGCGGATTGTCGGGCCCCTGTGATCTGATGGACCCCATGGAGTCTTCTGCAAGCCAGACATCAAGCGAGACATCACCCAAGACGCCGAGCGGGGCATCGGCCCAGGCCCCAGATCTCATCAACTGGGAGCTCGCCGCGTCCACGGCAGCCCGGCTGACGCCGGCAGGTCCCGTCCTGGGCGCAGCCGAGATCGGCGCCGCCGTCGAAAATCTGCGGCTCATGGCGGACATGGCCGTGCCGCACGTCCACCACATCACCGGCCTGGACGCCGCGCGGGACCTGCGCGACTCCGAGGTCCTTGTGGTGGACCGGGCCTCATGGGCCAAGGCCAACACGCAGAGCTTCGCCGTCATGCTCAAGCCCGCCATGGGAAAGCTGCTGGAGGGCCGCGGATCCCTCAGCCCCGGGGCTGCCGGGGTCAGCGCAGCCATCACCGGCAGCCAGCTCGGCGCCATCCTGGCCTTCCTTTCGAGCAAAGTCCTGGGCCAGTACGATCCCTTCTCCGCGCTGGCCGAAAACTCCACGGCCCCCGCTTCCGGGCGGCTGCTGCTCGTCGCGCCGAACATCATCTCCGTGGAACGCGAACTGAAAGTCGAACCCGCGGACTTCCGGCTCTGGGTCTGCCTCCACGAACAGACCCACCGGGTGCAGTTTGCCGCCGCACCGTGGCTGCGGCACCACATGCTCCAAGAGATCGAAAACCTCAGCGGACTGTTGCTGGGCAACGTCGATTCCCTGATGGAGCGGGCCTCGGCGGCCGCGAAATCGCTGAAGGACCGCGCGGCTCCCGGCACCGCACCCGGACGCGGCGCCATCCTGGACCTGCTCCAGAACCCGGAGGAAAAGGCGGCCCTGTCCCGCCTGACTGCCCTCATGAGCCTGCTCGAGGGCCACGCCAATGTGGTCATGGACGCCGTGGACGCCAGCATCGTCCCCTCGGTGAAGACCATCCGGCAGCGTTTCAACGACCGCGGCCAGGACCGCGGCATGATCGAGAAATTCATCCGCAACCTGCTCGGCCTCGACGCCAAGATGCGCCAGTACAGCGACGGCGCCAAGTTCGTCCGGGAAGTGGTGGCGGCCGCCGGCATGGGAGGCTTCAACAGGGTCTGGGAGTCCGCGGACCATCTCCCCAGCGAACCCGAGATCCACGACTCCAAGCTCTGGCTCGACCGGATGGGCCTCTAGCCGCCATGACTGCTCCCGACGGCGTCGGTTCGACCTCGATTTCCAGCGGACGACGCCGGCCCGGCCGCCTCGCGCCGGTGGTCGGCACGGCGCGAAAAATGCTGCAGGACGCCCTTGCCGCGGCCGGCTACCCGGACCGCGTCCTGGTCGCCTGCAGCGGCGGCCCGGACTCGCTGGCTCTCGCCGCCGTCGCCGCCTATTTCGGGCGCCGGGGTCACGTGGACGGCCATCCTGTCTCTGTTGGCGCCGTCGTCGTGGACCACCAGCTTCAGCCGGGCTCGGCCGGGGTCGCCGCCACCACGGCCCGGACCCTCGAAGAACTCGGGCTCTCTCCCGTGACGATCAGGACTGTCGACGTCGCCTCCAGCGGCGCAGGCCCCGAGGCTGCTGCCCGGGACGCCCGCCATGCGGCCCTCGAGGCCGCCGCGGACGAGGCAGGCGCAGGCGCGATCCTGCTCGGCCACACCCTCGATGACCAGGCCGAACAGGTACTCCTGGGCCTGGCGCGGGGGTCGGGTACCCGGTCCCTCGCCGGGATGCGCCCGGCCCGCGGCCGGCTGCTGCGCCCGTTCCTGGGCCTGCGGCGTGCGGACACCCTGGAGATCTGCCGGGTGGAGGACCTGGAGCCCTGGCACGACCCGTCCAACACCGATCCCGTGTACGCGCGTTCCCGGACCCGGGTTGAGGTGCTGCCCCTGCTGGAGGACAAGCTTGGCCCCGGAGTCGCCGAATCGCTCGCCCGCACGGCCGCGATCCTGCAGCTCGACGCCGATTACCTGGAGGACGTGGCGAACGACACGTTCGAGCGGCTGCGCCAGCAGGCCGGGGAGGAGATCAGCCTTCCGGAGGCCGAACTGCGGGATCTTGCCCCGGCCGTGAGGTTCCGGGTGATCGCCAAGGCCGCCGCCGCCGTGGGCGGTCAGCAGCCCAGCTACCAGCGCCTGCTCGCGGCGGAAGCACTGCTGCGCCGGCAGGGATCGGCCGGTCCGGTGGAGCTTCCCGGCGCGGTCAGCGTCTACCGGCTCTCGCTCGCGCAGCTCCTCGCGGCGGAGCCGTCCGCCGCCGGTGTTCCCCGCGAAGCCGCCCGCTGTGGGAAGCTTGTATTCCGGCCTCAACAGCCGCCCCGAAATTAGTCGCACCCCGCATCTACACAGGAGCCATTGGTGGATTCAAACGACGTCCAGGCAGACCTCAAACACGTTCTCTACACCAAGGAACAGATCCAGCAACGGATCACCGAACTCGCGGCGCAGATCGACAAGGACTACGAGGGCCGCGACCTCCTGATCGTCGGCGTGCTCAAGGGCGCCGTCATGGTCATGGCAGATCTGGCCCGCGCACTGCACACCCACGTCTCCATGGACTGGATGGCCGTCTCCTCGTACGGCTCGGGCACGCAGTCCTCAGGCGTGGTCCGCATCCTGAAGGACCTCGACACCGACCTCATGGGCAAAGACGTCCTGATCGTCGAGGACATCATCGATTCCGGCCTCACGCTGTCCTGGCTCAAGACGAACCTGGAATCCCGCGGCACGGCGTCGGTGGAAATCTGCACCGCCTTCCGCAAGCCGACGGCCGCCAAGGTCAAGATCGACGTCAAGTACGTCGGCTATGACATCCCCAACGAGTTCGTGGTGGGCTATGGCCTGGACTACGCCGAGAAGTACCGCAACCTGGACTTCGTCGGCACCCTGGCCCCGCACGTCTACGAGTAAGTCGTTCACGCGGGGGCACCCGTCCGGGCCCCGGGCGGCCGGAGGCCCGGCCGGCCGGAGGCCCGGGGCCGCTACGCCCACAGGGAACTTTTGCCCTTTGCCGTGCGTGGGATAGTGCGACGGTGTATAGCTAGAACCTGACGCAGCACCACACGCGCGCAGATCTCTCGCCGTGCAGCACTACCAGGAGGGACGGGGCCAGCCCCGAACAGATGAAAGCTAAGAGTTTCTTCAAGGGCCCCGGCATCTGGATTGTCGTCGTGGTGGCCATGCTGCTGCTGGCATTTGCCACGCTTGCACCGGGCGGCGCCAGCCGGATCGACACCGACAAGGGCCTTGAGCTGCTGACAGCCGGCGGCAAGGTTGAACAGGCCAAGATTTTCGACGCCGAGAACCGGGTGGACCTGGTCCTGAAGGACAACCTCCAGGTCGACGGGCAGGACAAGGGCAAGAACGTCCAGTTCTACTTCGTCAACGCCCGCGCCCAGGACGTCGTCAAGGCGGTCACGGACTCCAAACCGTCCGGCGGCTTCACCGACCAGCCGATCGAAAACAACTGGTTCTCCGGGCTCTTCTCCCTGCTGGTGCCCGTGCTGCTGCTTGGCGTCCTGTTCTGGTTCCTGCTCTCCCGGATGCAGGGCGGCGGGTCCAAGGTGATGCAGTTCGGCAAGTCCAAGGCCAAGCTGGTCAACAAGGACATGCCGCAGGTGACCTTCAGCGATGTCGCCGGCGCCGATGAGGCTGTCGAGGAACTCGAGGAGATCAAGGAATTCCTGCAGGAGCCGGCCAAATTCCAGGCCGTCGGCGCCAAGATTCCGAAGGGCGTGCTGCTCTACGGCCCTCCGGGCACCGGCAAAACCCTCCTTGCCCGCGCTGTTGCCGGCGAGGCCGGCGTTCCCTTCTTCTCCATCTCAGGCTCCGACTTCGTGGAAATGTTCGTCGGCGTGGGCGCCTCCCGTGTACGCGACCTCTTCGAGCAGGCCAAGTCCAACGCGCCGGCGATCATTTTCGTCGATGAGATCGACGCCGTCGGCCGGCACCGCGGCGCCGGAATCGGCGGCGGCAACGACGAGCGCGAGCAGACCCTGAACCAGCTGCTGGTGGAAATGGACGGCTTCGACGTCAAGACCAACGTCATCCTGATTGCCGCCACCAACCGCCCCGACGTCCTGGACCCCGCACTGCTGCGCCCGGGCCGTTTCGACCGGCAAATCTCGGTGGAAGCCCCCGACCTGATCGGCCGCGACCAGATCCTGCAGGTGCACGCCAAGGGCAAACCGATGGCCGACGGCGTCGACCTCAAGGCCGTCGCCAAAAAGACCCCCGGATACACCGGCGCGGACCTCGCCAACGTCCTGAACGAGGCTGCCCTGCTGACGGCCCGCTCCAACGCGAACCTGATCGATGACCGCGCCCTCGACGAGGCGATCGACCGCGTCATGGCAGGCCCGCAGAAGCGCAGCCGGGTCATGAAAGAACACGAACGCAAAGTCACCGCGTACCACGAGGGCGGCCACGCCCTGGTCGCGGCTGCCCTGCGGAACTCCGCCCCGGTCACCAAGATCACCATCCTGCCCCGCGGCCGTGCCCTGGGTTACACCATGGTGGTCCCGGAGAACGACAAATACTCCGTCACCCGCAACGAGCTGCTGGACCAGATGGCCTACGCCATGGGCGGCCGCGTCGCCGAGGAACTTGTCTTCCACGATCCGTCCACGGGTGCGTCCAACGACATCGAAAAGGCCACCGGAATCGCCCGGAAGATGGTCACCGAGTTCGGCATGAGCGAAAGGGTCGGCTCCGTCCGCCTCGGCCAGGGCGGCGGCGAGCCGTTCCTTGGCCGCGATGCCGGGCACGAGCGCAACTACTCGGACCAGATTGCCTACATCGTCGACGAGGAAGTACGCCGCCTGATCGACGGCGCGCACGATGAGGCCTACGCCATCCTGACCGAGAACCGGGATGTCCTGGACGAGCTCGCGCTGGAACTGCTCGAGCGCGAAACACTAAACCAGGCTGAAATCGCGCAAATCTTCACCAACATCCGCAAGCGCGACTTCCGCGACGTCTGGCTCTCCAAGGAGACCCGCACGCTCCAGTCCGCCGGACCGGTGGAGTCGCGCCGCGAAAAGGCGGAGCGTGAAGCGCAGGAGGAAGCCACCCACGCCCGGCTCGAAGAGCCCCTGGATGCCCAGCCCCCGCATGCCCAGGGAGTCGGCGGGCAGGAGTCTTTCCAGGGCGGTGCAACAGATATCGGGACTGATGGTCATCCCGGCTAGGCTTCTTCTGTGACTTCTAACTTCGACGACGACGTTCCCGCCCCCGCTGCTGCTCCGGCGGGGGGCGGGGAAGCCCCACATTCAAAGTCCAAAGTGGACCGGCCCAGGATTGAAGCCGCCGTGCGGGAAATCCTGCTGGCGATCGGGGAGGACCCGGACCGCGGCGGTCTCGTGGACACCCCGAAGCGGGTGGCCAAGGCGTACGTGGAAATGTTTGCCGGCCTGCACCACGACCCCGCCGAGATCCTGGCCACCACCTTCGACCTCGAGCACGAGGAACTCGTCCTCGTCAAGGACATCCCGTTCTATTCCACCTGCGAGCACCACCTGGTGCCGTTCCACGGGGTGGCGCATGTGGGCTACATCCCGTCCCACGACGGCAAGGTCACAGGCCTGAGCAAGCTGGCGCGCGTGGTGGACATGTTCGCCAAGCGCCCGCAGGTCCAGGAACGCCTGACCACCCAGATCGTCGAGGCCCTCGTCACGCACCTCAATCCGCGCGGCGCGATCGTCGTCGTCGAATGCGAACACCTGTGCATGTCCATGCGGGGAATCCGCAAGCCCGGCGCCAAGACCGTCACCAGCGCAGTGCGCGGGCAACTCCATGACCCGGCCACCCGTGCCGAAGCCATGAGCCTCATACTCGGAAGGTAAGAACACAGACTATGGACTCCCTAGCTGCAGCCCCGGGGACCGGCCCGGCCACCTCGCCCCTGCCCATCCTGCGCAAAGCGCGCCCGGCGGCGAAGTTCCAGGACCTGCCCACTGACCGGACACTGGTGATGGGAATCCTCAACGTCACCCCTGATTCCTTCAGCGACGGCGGAGCGCACGCGACGGAAGACACGGCGATCGCGGCAGGGCTGCGGATGTTCTACGCCGGGGCGGACATCATCGACGTCGGCGGCGAATCCACCCGCCCGGGTGCCACGGCAGTCGGCGCCGACGAGGAACAGCGCCGGGTCCTGCCGGTCATCGAGGCCCTGGTCAAGGCCGGCGCCCTGGTCAGCATCGACACCACCCACGCCGTGACGGCTGCCGCGGCTCTGAAGGCCGGCGCCGCGATCATCAACGACGTCTCGGGCCTGACCATGGAACCGGAAATGGCCGAACTGGCCGCGCGCACCAAGGTCCCGTACATCCTGACGCACCGCCGCGGCGACGCCAGCACCATGAACTCCCTGACGGACTACCGTGACGTTGCAGGGGAAGTGGTGACGGAGCTCGCCGGCATCCGCGACAAGCTGTACGCCGCCGGGGTCGCGCCGGAGCAGATCATTGTGGACCCGGGACTGGGGTTCGCCAAAAACGACGGCCAGAACTGGGAGCTCCTGCAGCACCTGGATGTCCTGCAGGCCATGGGCCACAAGGTCCTCGTCGCCGGCTCGCGCAAACGCTTCCTCGGCAGCCTCCTGACCGTGGCCGGCAAGGCCGCCCAGCCGGCTGAACGCGACGCCGCCACCGCCGCCATAACCGCCATCAGCGCCTTCCGCGGCGCCTGGGCTGTGCGCGTGCACGACGTCGGCGCGAGCCTGGACGCCGTCAAGGTCGCCGCCCGCATGGCACCCCCGACGCCCCCGGCAGCGGCCGCTTCCGCCGCCGCCGGCACCAACTGAACCGGCCGGCACCATGGATCAGATCACGCTGAGCGGCGTCACCGCCGTCGGCCATCACGGTGTGTTCGATTTCGAGCGCCGCGACGGGCAGCCGTTCGTCGTTGACGCGGTGCTGCACCTGGACTTCAGCAAGGCGGCGGCTTCCGACGACGTCCTGGACACCGCGCATTACGGCGAGGTGGCCAACTGCATCCGGGACTGGATCACGGGTGGGCCGCTGAACCTGATCGAGGCCCTCGCGGTGCGGATCGCCGAGGACGTCCTGCAGAAATTCCCAGTCGCCGCCGTGGATGTCACCGTGCACAAGCCCAAGGCCCCAATCGACGTCGACTTCGGCGACGTCGCCGTCAGCGTGCACCGGAGGCGGACGTGAGCCCGCGCTACACCCGTGCCGTGATCGCGCTCGGCAGCAACCTGGGTGAGCGCAGCGACACCCTGTCCGCCGCCGTCGCAGACCTCGTCGACCCGCCGGAGGTGCGCCTGCTGGCCATCTCGCCGATCGTCCAGACTAAGGCCGTCGGTGGCCCGCCGGGCCAACCTGACTTCCTGAACATGGTGATCGCCGTCGAGACGTCGCTGCCGCCACGCGAACTGCTGGAGCACTGCCACGAGGTGGAGCAGAAGCATTTGCGCGTGCGCGAGGTCCGGTGGGGGCCGCGGACCCTGGACGTGGACATCATCACGTACGGGGACGTGGCAAGCTCCGACCCCGACCTCACCCTGCCGCACCCCCGGGCCGCGGAACGGGCGTTCGTGCTCTATCCGTGGTCGCTGATCGATCCCGCGGCGGAGCTCAACGGCGAACGCGTGGGCGACCTCGCGGCGAAAGCGGCCGACTTCGCCGACCTCGCCACCTTTGACGGCTTCCAGGACCAGGCTGCGACAGATGTCACAGCCACGGAGACCACCGGCGTGCCCGGTGCGGCGGAGCAGCCGTGAAGCTGACCAGCCCCCTGCTCCTGCTGGCCATTTGCGTGGTCCTGGCCGTGGCCGGCTGGTTCGCCACCATGCTCTCCGGCCGCTACGGACTGGCCACCCCGGTGCTGCCCCTGACGGGGCTGGTGACCATGGGTGTGATCGTGGCCCTCACGCTGGTGCTGGGCATCCGCGTGCTCCGGTGGCGCAACGGCAAAAAGAAGAAGAAAATCCTCAACCCCATCCTGGCGGCCTGGACCCTGGTCCTCGCCCAGGCCTGCGCCTACACCGGGGCGGTCCTTTTGGGCTGGCACGCGGGAATCGTGGTGGAACAACTGCGGCTGTGGAACCTGCGCAGCAACCAGGACATCACCTGGCAGGCCCTGGCCATGGCTGGGGGCGCGCTGATCATGGTGATTGTCGGGCTCGTCGTCGAGCGGTTCTGCCGGATTCCGCCCGAGGACGGCGACGCCGATTCCCGCCCCGGCGTGCAGGGAAAGCGCAGCAAGCCCTCGGCAGAAGGCGAATATGCGTACCGAAGCGATTGATCCTCCAGGCATCGACTGGCTCAGGGTGTCACCGAAGTACGTCACGGTGCGCCTCGCGGGATGGGCGCTGGGAACCCTGATCACGGTGGCCCTGCTCTCGCTTCCCCTGGTCCTGGTGCTGACCGGGGCGTGGACCTGGCCGCCGGTCTGGCTGGCCGTCGCCCTGCCCGCCGTCGCGCTGCTTCTTGCCCTGTGGCGGCTCGTGCTGATTCCCCGGCAGGTGCGCTCGATCGGCTACGCCGAGCGTGAGGACGACCTCCTGATCCGGCGGGGCATCTTCTTTCAGCGCACGCTCGTGGTTCCTTACGGGCGGATGCAGTACGTGGATATTGCGGTGGGCCCGGTCGAACGTCAGCTGGGCCTGTGCACCCTGAAGCTGCACACCGCAGCCGCCGCGACCAGCGCCGAGATTCCCGGCCTGCCCGCGGGCGAAGGCGCCCGGCTCCGCGAACAACTGTCCGCCCGCGGCGAAGCCCGGCTGGCCGGGCTGTGACCGGAAGGCCGTGACGGGATGGCGCTGACACCGGAGGATGCCGGACGCGCCGCCGACGGAACCGCCGTCGGAGCCGGCATCGGGACAAACGCCGACGCCGGCTGGTTGCGCGTGCACCCCGCGTCGCCCTTTGTCCGCGGCTGGGTGGCGCTGGCTGCACTGCTGTTCTTTTTTGGACGCGACAGTTTCGAACGGTTCCTGCAGGGCGGCCCGGTCTTTGACGAACGGTTGGCCGGACGGGCGCCGTGGCTGCTGCTCGGCGGCGGCATCCTTCTGCTGCTGACCGTTCTCGGCTACGTCCTGAGCTGGTACTTCACCCGCTACCAGGTGGCCGGCGGCTACGTGCGCGTCAACACCGGTTTCCTGTTCAAGCAGCAGCGGCAGGCCAGGCTGGACCGGGTGCAGGCGATCGACGTCGTGCAGCCCCTGCTGGCGCGGATCTTCGGACTGGCTGAACTGCGGTTCGAAGTCGCCGACGCCGGCCAGTCCGCGGTGCGCCTGGCGTACCTGCGCGCGGACGAGGCCCGGCAGCTCCGCGCCACAATCCTGGCCCGCGCCTCCGGTGCCGCCGCCGGGACGCAGGCGCCTGAGCCGGGACACCCGGAGCCCGGAGGGCTGGAGTCCGGAGAGCTGGCGTCCGCCGCCGTGGAGGCCCCCCAGCAGGCCGTGCTGACCGTGCCGCCGCCGCGCCTGCTGGGCTCGTTGCTCCTGAGCGAACAAAGCGTTGTGATCCTGGCTGGCGGCATTGCCTCGGTGATGCTCTCCGCTGTCACGGAAAACCGGAACTTCGCGGTCTTCCTGATCCCTGCCGCGATCGGGCTCCTGGCCTCCTACTGGTCCGCGTTCAACAAGGGCTACAACTTCACAGCCGCTGTTTCCCCGGACGGCATCCGGCTGCGCTACGGCCTGCTGGACACGCAGGCGCAGACCGTGCCGCCGGGCAGGATCCAGGCGCTGAAGGTCAGCCAGCCGCCGCTGTGGCGGGTGTTCGGCTGGTACCGGATCCAGGTCAACGTGGCCGGCTACGGCCTGGCCAGCAGCGCCGGGGAAGGGGCGGCCCGGACCACGCTGCTTCCGGTGGGATCACTCGCCGACGTCATGGAAATCCTCGCCCTGGTGCTCCCGGATCCCGGAACCCAGGATCCGGTGGGGCTGTTCACCGCCGGGATCACCGGCCTCGCGGACCCCGCCGGGACCCCGGGAAGCGCGGCCGGCCGGGACGCCGACGGCGGCTTCGTCACCAGCCCGCGCCGGGCCCGGTTCCTGGCGCCGCTGGGCTGGCGGCGCAACGGTTTCACGGCAACGGAGACCGCCCTGCTCCTGAGGTCGGGCCGCTGGTGGCGGAACTTCGTGGTGGTGCCGCACCAGCGCACCCAGTCCATGGCGCTCGAGCAGGGTCCGCTCGCCCGGCGGTTCCGGGTGGCGGACCTGGTCCTGCACACCACGGCGGGTCCGGTGGCCCCGCGGCTCATCCAGGCCGGCCTCGACGAAGCCCGGGACCTGTTCGATGCCCAAGCCGCGCGTGCCCGCGCCGCGCGCAAGCACCAGAAGAGCGAACACTGGCTGGAGCCGGCGGCCCAGCCGGCCGCACCACCCGCAGAAGACCCCCAGGAAGGCCCGCATCATGGCTAAACCAGGACGCCTTGGCGTCGGAATCATTGGCGCAGGGAAGGTCGGTGCCGTCCTGGGGGCGGCGCTGCGCGGAGCCGAGCACGCCGTCATCGGGGCGTCCGCCGTTTCGGACGCCAGCAAAGAACGCGTCGAAACGCTCCTGGCAGGCGTCCCGATCCTGGACGTGCAGGACATCGTGGAGCGCGCCGAACTGGTCCTGCTTGCCGTCCCGGACGATGCCCTGGGCCCGCTGGTGAACGGACTGGCCAAGCTCGGCGCCTGGCAGCCAGGCCAGCTCGTGGCGCACACCTCCGGGCGCTTCGGCGTCGGGATCCTGCACCCGGTCCGTGCCGCCGGCGCCGTGCCGCTCGCGCTGCACCCGGCCATGACGTTCACGGGCATGAGCCTGGACCTCACCAGGCTCCTGGACTGCACCTTTGGCGTCACGGCCGACGCCGCGATGCTGCCGATCGCCCAGGCACTCGTCGTCGAAATGGGCGCCGAGCCCGTCGCGATCGCCGAGGCCGACCGCGTCCTCTACCACGCTGCCCTCGCGCACGGTTCGAACCATATGGTCACGCTCGTGGCGCAGGCCTCGCAGCTGCTCCGCGACGTCGGCGTCGACGCCCCGGACCGGATGCTGGGCCCGCTGCTGCGCGCCACCCTCGAGAACGCCCTCGCCTCGGGCGAAACGGCCCTGACCGGGCCCGTGGCCCGCGGCGACACCGGCACGGTGGCCGCGCACGCCGGCGCCCTCCGCGAGTACGACGGCGGCGCGGCCGGCGATATTCTTGAGGCGTACCTGGCCATGGCCCGGGCGACAGCCCGCCGGGCAGGAAGCCGCGGGCTCCTGAAGCCGGAACAACTCGACGGCATCGAACAGGCGCTCGGCGGGCCCGGCCAGAACGGGACGCCCGCCCCGGAAGGACCCTGACATGGCAATCCAACTCGTCACCACGGCGGCCCAGCTCCGCGCCGCCAGCGCCCGGCTGCTGGCGCAGAAAGGCGGCACGTCCCAGGGCCTCGTGCCCACCATGGGCGCCCTGCACGAGGGACATGCCCAGCTGGCCCGGACGGCCGTCGCCCAGAACGACGTCGTGGCGGCCACCATTTTCGTCAACCCGCTGCAGTTTGGCGAGGCCGCGGATCTGGAACGCTACCCCCGCACGCTCGATGCCGACCTCGCGCTGCTCGACGCCGAGGGGGTGGACCTGGCGTTCGCACCGGGTGTCGAGGAGGTCTACCCCGGCGGGGCACCCCTCGTGCGGATCACGGCGGGACCCCTGGGCGAAAAATGGGAAGGCGCGTCCCGGCCCGGGCACTTCGACGGGGCGCTGACCGTCGTCGCGAAACTGCTCCACTACGGCATCCCTGGTGCCGGCCTGCCCGGTGGCGGCCAGCCCGCGTACCGCGCCTATTTCGGCCAGAAGGACGCGCAGCAGCTGGCCCTGGTCCAGCGCATGGTGGCGGACCTGAATTTCCCCGTGGAGATCGTGCCGGTGCCCATTGTGCGCTCGGCCGACGGCCTGGCGCTCTCCAGCCGCAACCGCTTCCTCTCCGAAGACCAGCGCGAGGCGGCCCTGGTGCTCTCCCGCGCTCTGCGGCTCATCGAGGAGCGCGCCAACGCCCATGAGCCGCTGGACGTCGAATCCGCGCAGGCCCTCGTCCGGTCCCAGCCGCTCGTGGAGCTGGACTATTTCGAGGTGGTGGATCCGCGCACCCTCGAGCCCCTCGCGGAGAACTGCCGGGACACCCCGTTCCGCGGCGAGGGGCTGGCGATCATCGCCGCCACGGTGGGCCCCGTCCGCCTCATCGACAACGCACCCCTGAACTCCTAACCCCAACCCGCCACCAAAAAGCAACGCGGGGTCACTTACCGCCCATGTCGCGGCCTCCGATGGGCGGTAAGTGACCCCGCGTTGGTTTTCCGGTGACGGGAATGCGCCCGGGCCTTAGACTGTTGCAACCTGCAGCAGCGCCGACGCTCGCCGGACCCACACCAAACTCCCTGAGGGAACTCCCATGTCAACAGACGTCTCTTCCAACGCCTCTGGCGATCCCGCACCGGGCGCTGCCCCCGCCGTCCCCGCGCAGAACCTGCCGGCGGCGCCTGTCGCGCCCACCGCGCCGGCAAAGATGTCCCGGGAGTCCGTGGCCATCATCGCCACGCTGCTGGTGGCCACCTTCGTCGTGATCCTCAACGAGACCATCATGAACGTGGCACTGCAGCGGCTGATGGTGGATCTGAACATCGATGCGCCCACCGTGCAGTGGCTGTCCACGGGTTTCATGCTCACCATGGCCGTCGTGATTCCCACCACCGGATTCATCCTGCAGCGGCTGACCACCCGTGCCGTGTTCATGCTGGCCATGGGACTGTTCTCCGGCGGCACGCTGCTGGCCGCCCTCGCGCCGGGCTTCGAAGTCCTGCTGCTGGCCCGCATTGTCCAGGCCGGCGGCACCGCCATCATGCTGCCGCTCCTGATGACCACCATCCTCACGCTGGTGCCGCTGGAACGCCGCGGCGCCGTCATGGGCAACGTCAGCATCGCCATTTCGGTGGCGCCGGCACTGGGCCCCACGGTTTCCGGCCTGATCCTCCAGCATTTTTCCTGGCGGTTCATGTTCGTCTTCGTACTGCCGATCGCCCTCGCCGCGCTGGCCATCGGGGCCAGGTACCTGACCAACATCGGTGAGACCGAGAAGACCCGGCTCGATGCCCTGTCCGTGGTGCTCACGGTCCCCGCCTTCGGCGGCCTGGTGTACGGCCTGAGCCAGATCGGCGGCGGCCAGGGCGGATCCCGCACCCCCGCCGTGGTGGCCCTGGCGGTGGGCGTGCTGGCCCTGGCAGCGTTCGTCCTGCGCCAGCTGAAGCTGCAGAAGACCGACGGCCCCCTGCTGGACCTGCGCGCCTTCACCTTCCGGATGTTCACCGTGTCCGTGCTGCTGCTGGTCGTGGCCATGATCGCGCTGTTCGGCGCGGTGATCCTGCTGCCGTTGTACCTGCAGGAGATCCGCGGCCTGACCTCACTTGAGACCGGCCTGGTCCTGCTGCCCGGCGGACTGGCCATGGGCCTGCTGGGGCCCTTCATCGGCCGCGTATTCGACAGGGTCGGGCCCCTGCCGCTGACAGTGACCGGCTCGATCATGATGGTGCTGTCCCTCTGGCAGTTCTCCATGCTGGACGCCACGTCGCCGCTGGGGTGGATCATCGCCCTGCATGTGGCACTGAGCCTGGGCCTGGCGCTGTTGTTCACCCCGGCCTTCACGACGGGGCTGAACCCGCTGCCGCCGCACCTGTACTCCCACGGCTCGGCCATCATGAGCACGCTGCAGCAGGTGGCCGGCGCCGCCGGCACGGCGCTCCTGGTCTCGATCTACGCCTTCGTGGCGGCTAACTCGGGCATGGTCGCCGGCATGCATGCGGCATTCCTGACGGCGGCCGTCATAGCCGTCGCCGCCGTCGTGCTGTCCTCCATGATGCGCAAAACCGAAGGCGCGGCACACCCGGCCGCCCACTAGGGGTAGCCAACCAACGCGGGGTCACGTAGCGCCGGTCCGGAGGTCCGGGAAGGGCGCTACGTGACCCCGCGTTGGTTTGCGGCCGAGGGTCAGCCCGAGTAAAACGCGCTCAGCTCGGCGATCAGCTTGTCCGGCGCCTTGTTGACACCGTCGTGTCCCATGCCCGGCAGGATCGTATAGCTGGAGCCGGAGAGGACATCATGGATCTGGGCGCAGGCCACGCCGAAGTAGGCCGGGCTCTTCTCGCCAACAATGATCAGCGTCTCCAGCGGCAGTTCCAGGAAGGGTTCGGCCGGCATGTCCGCGGCGATGATCGCCTTGATCTCGCGGACGCCGGTCTGCATGAGGTCGCGCAGCTGCTTGCCGATCGGGGTGCTCGCCGAAAGCTTGTTCGCCAGCGTCAGCATGGACAGCGGCATCCGGGACAGGGCGCTGCCGGTCTCCAGGCCCTTGAGCAGGACGGCGAGGGCGCGGTCGTCGTCGCCGGCTGCGGTCGCCCGCTCGTATTCGGGCGTCCAGTCCGCCGTGACGCTGTGGTTGACGGACACGGCGGGGTCGTACACGGCCAGCCGTTCCACCGGCAGGGTGCGGGCCGCGTGCAGGGCCACCGCCCCGCCGAAGCTGTGGCCGAAGACGTCCGTGCTGGCGGTGTGCTTCATGACGGCGTCGAGGTCGTGGATGTCCACGTCGAGGGTGTAATCCTCAGGCTGCGGGGAGGACGAGCCGCGGCCGCGACGGTTGAAGGTGTGCACCGGCCGGCCCAGCGACGCACTGAGTTTCTGCGCGAAACGGGTGTAATCGGCGGCCGTCACCATCGAGGCCGGCACGACGACGATGCCCGAACCCGCCGAGACGAGCTCGGCGCCCGTGCTCAAAAGCTCGATCGTTCCGCCGTCGGGGGTTCTGATGTTCTCGCGGGTCATGCTCCGAGCCTAGCCGAGGCCGCGCCGCGGTGCAGTACGCCGCAGTGCAGTATGACCGCAGTTCAGTTCAGGGCAGGGCAGGGCAGGGCAGTGCAGGACGCCGCACGGCGCTGCGCCGGCGCTAGTTGCCCAGCCGGCCGCCGGAGACCTCGAGGTAGCAGGCGCCGCAGAGCGACTCGTACCAGACGTCCTGGCCGTCGATCGCAACCTGGTTCCCGTCGAACACCACGTGGTCCCCGATCCGGCGTGTGTTGAAGATGGCCTTCCGTCCGCAGCGGCAGATGGTCTTGAGCTCTTCGAGGGTGTGCGCGATCTCCAGCAGGCGCAGGGAACCGGGGAACGCGCGGGTCCGGAAGTCGGTGCGGATGCCGTAGGCGAGGACGGGGACGTTGTCCAGGACCGCGATGCGGAAGAGGTCGTCCACCTGTTCCGGTTCCAGGAACTGGGCCTCGTCCACCAGCAGGCAGGCCACCGGCGGGGTGTCCACATGCTGCAGCAGGGCATCGGGATCGTCGCCGTGGGCCTGGGCGGTGAAAAGCGCACGGGCCGACGCGCCGGCGGGGATCAGGAAGTCCACCGAACGGGTCATGCCCAGGCGGGACACGACGTCGGAGTCGCCCTTGGTGTCCACGTCCGGCTTGGCCAGCAGGACCCGCTGGCCGCGTTCCTCATAGTTGAACGCCGCCTGCAGCAGCCCCGTAGATTTGCCGGAGTTCATGGCGCCGTAGCGGAAGTAGAGCTTGGCCAAGGGGGTCCTTTCGAAAGGGTCGCCCCCGATTCTAGCGGTCGGTCGCGTTGCCGCCCTCAGCGGCCGGGCCCGCTCCGCCGCCACCGGGCCGGCACGCCCGCGGCTGCAAGGCTGCCGGCCAGGCTGACGGGCGGCGGGGCCGCAGCCCCGGGTCCGCCGCGGAGGAACCGGGCCGTACGCAGGGCCAGCCGGCTTCCCGGCCGGATGGGGCCTTCGTGGAGCTGCCCGGGGACCACGGCGAAGCTGACCGCCGGGACGGCGTCGGCAAGCTGGTGGCTCGTCTCGGCGAAGTAGCCGGGGCTCCAGCCGCCGCTGAGCATGAGGGTGGGGGTGGTGATGGCGGCAAAATCTTCGAGTTCGGCGTCGGCATCCAGTACGGCGCGCATTTCGGCGACGGCCGTGGGCAGCAGCTGCCGCATTTCGGCGCCGAGCCTGGTCCGGGCCGAGAGGATGCTGAGCATGCGCAGCGCGCCCAGGGGCAGCATGGATACCGGGCCGGCCGTCTCCAGGCCTTGCACCAAATGCGCCCAGGCGTGGTCGAGCTCGCCCGCCGCCACGGACTTTTCCAGTTCGGGCCGCCAGCGCTGGGTGAGGTTCCCAGAGAGGCTCACGGCGGCGTCGTAAGTCACCATCCTGCGAATCGGCAGGCTCCGGGCGGCCTCGAGGGCCACGAACCCGCCATAGCTGTGGGCCACGACGTCGCTGGCGCCGGTCTCGCGGAGCACCGTTGCCAGGTCGGCCACCTCGGTGGCGGCGGAATAGTCGGCCGGCTGGTGCGAGGAACCGGCGCGACCCCGGCGGTTGTAGCAGTGCACCGGCTGCTCCAGCAGCCGGCAAAGTTTTCGGGCAAAGGACCGGTAGAGCGCATCGGTGATAAGTGTCCCGTGCACGACGACGATGCCGGATCCTTTGCCGCGCGCCGCCACGGCGGCGCCTGACGCTGCTGCTCTGCCCGGTGCATGCCCCGCCGGACGGATGGTGTGCAGCTCAAGGTGTCCGTTGCCGTCGTCGGTCCTCACTGTCCATGTCTCCACAACTTCGAGTCTATTCCCGCCACCCGTCCGTCTGGCTGCCGCCCGGGCAGAACCGGGCCGGGACCTTCCCGGACGCAAATCGACGGTAAACTTGGGGATTGTGACTTCCCAAAACACCCCCGCCCCGAACACCGCCGCCGAACCGCACGACGCCAGCGAACAGACCCGCATCCGCATGGAGAAGCGCGCCAAGCTGATCGAACGCGGCGTCGAGGCATATCCGGTGGGTGTCGAACGCACGCACTCGCTCACCGAAATCCGGGAGAAATACGCCTACCTGCAGGCCGATGAAACCACCGGCGACGCCGTCGGCGTGACCGGCCGCATCGTCTTCATCCGCAATACGGGCAAACTCTGCTTCGCCACCCTCCAGGAGGGCGGCCTGGACGGCAAGGCCGTACGGCTGCAGGTCATGCTGAGCCTGGCCAACATCGGTGAGGAGGCGCTCGCGGAGTGGAAGTCCCTCGTGGACCTCGGCGACCACGTCTTCATCAAGGGCGAGGTCATCTCCTCACGCCGCGGCGAACTCTCCGTCATGGCGGATTCCTGGACCATGGCCTCGAAGGCGCTGCGCCCGCTGCCCGTGCTGCACGCCGGGCTGAGTGAAGAAACGCGTGTCCGCCAGCGCTACGTGGACCTCATTGTCCGCGACGAAGCCCGCGAGATGGTTTACACCCGCGCCGCGATCACCCGCTCCATCCGCGAAACCCTGCACCGCCAGGGCTACGTCGAGGTGGAAACCCCCATGCTGCAGCTGGTTCACGGCGGCGCGACGGCCCGTCCCTTCGAGACGCACATGAACGCCTTCGACCAGAAAATGACGCTGCGCATCGCTACCGAGCTCTACCTCAAGCGCACGGTGGTCGGCGGGATCGACCGGGTCTACGACATGGGCCGGGTCTTCCGCAACGAAGGCGTGGACTCCACGCACAGCCCCGAGTTCACCACTTTGGAGTCCTACGAGGCGTGGGCAGACCAGTTCGTCATGGCGGACCGGATCAAGGAAATCATCCTGGATGCCGCCGACGCCGCCGGTGTGGGCCGCGTGCTGCAGACCGAAGCCGGGGAGATCAACCTCGACGGCGACTGGACCTGGCTGGCTGTCTACCCGGGACTGTCCGACTTCGTGGGCCAGGAAGTAACCCCCGACACCCCGGTTGCCGAGCTGCTGGAGCTGGCCGCCAAGCACGAGGTTAAGGTCGACGCCGCCTGGGAAGCCGAGAAGCTCGTCGTCGAACTCTTCGGCGAACTGGTGGAACCGACTTTGCTCAACCCCACCTTCGTCTACGACTATCCGCCGTCCGCGCAGCCGCTGGCCCGCCAGCACCGCGAAGACGGCCGCCTGATCGAGGCCTGGGACCTCATCATCGGCGGCATGGAGCGGGGCACGGCGTTCTCCGAACTGATTGACCCGGTGATCCAGCGCGAACGCCTCACCGAACAGTCCCGCCGCTCCGCCGCCGGTGACGTGGAGGCAATGCAGCTGGACGAAGACTTCCTCCGTGCGCTCGAGTACGGCGCACCGCCCATGGGCGGGATCGGCCTCGGCATCGACCGGCTCGTGATGCTCTTCACCGGAGCCGGCATCCGCGAAACGATTCTCTTCCCCCTGTTGAAGCCCGAAGGACACTGAGCGTGGACTATATCGCCGTATTGCTGCCTCCCATCGTGGTGGGCCTGCTTTTCTGGTTTGCCATGAAATCCATATTCAATGCCGACAAATCAGAGCGGCAGGCAGAAGCCCGCGCCCATGCCGAAGCCGAAACTAGGGCCAAAGGACAGGATTCCGGGACCTCGGGGAGCTAATTGCCCGGGAAAGAAGTAATAGTTCCCTATTGCAGCCTGTAGTTTTCCTTTGGACAGAGTTTTGCGCTTTGACTCCCTGCTGTAACGCGGAGGATACTTATTCCAGATACATCCTGCTTTTCTAAACGCTCGATCTTTGGAAAGAGAGTCCTTTATGGCACAGAAAGTAAAAATCATCCTCGTTGATGATCTGGATGGGGGATCCGCGGACGAAACTGTCCGGTTTGGCCTTGACGGCGTCAGCTACGAAATAGACCTGTCGTCAAGCAATGCTTCAGAACTGCGCTCCGCGGTGGAACGATTTGTGACGCACGCGCGCAAAACGTCAAGCGGACGCGCCACGCGCACGAAAATTTCCAGCGGACGGAATCAGGACTCTGCCCAGATCCGTCAGTGGGCACGGGACAACGGCTATGCGGTAAACAGCCGTGGACGTATCCAGGCTGAAATTCAGGAAGCTTACCAAAAGGCCAATTCCTAGCAGGGGCCCGCGTCGGGGCGCAGTGTCGAGCCCGGCGTGAGAGCGCAGTATCAAGCCGCAATCACGTTTCATGGCGTCGTAATCGAGCCTCAGTCAAATGCCAATGCCCCCGTTATCTGACGGGGGCATTGCCATGCCGGCGGCGAGTGCCCGGCCGGCGACGTGCCCGGCCGGCGACGCGCCCGGCGGATCGACCGTCCGGCTACGCGCCCGCTCCGCCGGAGCTGCCCGTCCGGGCACGCGCCCGCTCCGCCGGAGCTGCCCGTCCGGCCGCCAGTGGTCCCCGCCTGCAGCATCCCCGGGCCGACGTCCCGCACGAGGTCAACCATTTGCCAGAGATGGCCGCTATGGGACCAGGCTTAGCGGCCATCTTCGTCAATTCGGGAAACTTTGCCATGCCGACGGCGGGGCGCCCGTCCGGGGTGCCCGCCCGCCGGATCGGCCCGCCCCGAACGGCCGGCGCAGCTGCCGGCCCGGAAGGCCCGCCCGGCGGATCGGCCCGCCCCGAACGGCCGGCGCAGCTGCCGGCCCGGAAGGCCCGCCCGGCGGATCGGCCCGCCCCGAACGGCCGGCGCAGCCCGCCGGCGCGCCCGCCCGGCCGGCGGATCGGCCCGCCAGGAAGGGTTCCGGACGGTTCCTGCCTTCTGCCGGGGACCCGGTCCGGGCAGGGATGCGCAACCCTCCGGTTTCCCCTGTGGCGAACAAGCCACAAATCTGGAACCCGGCCACGTAGCATCAAAGTACGTCGTAGCTAGGAGTGTGGCGAAATGTTTGAGCGATTTACGGACCGTGCCCGTCGCGTAGTTGTGCTTGCCCAAGAAGAGGCACGCATGCTGAACCACAATTACATTGGTACCGAACACATCCTCTTGGGTCTGATCCATGAGGGTGAAGGTGTTGCCGCCAAAGCCCTTGAATCCTTGAGCATTTCGCTCGACGGTGTCCGCGAACAGGTCCAGGAGATCATCGGCCAGGGCCAGCAGGCGCCCTCCGGCCACATCCCCTTTACCCCGCGCGCCAAGAAGGTCCTGGAGCTCTCGCTGCGCGAGGCCCTGCAGCTGGGCCATAACTACATTGGTACCGAGCACATCCTCCTCGGCCTCATCCGGGAGGGCGAAGGCGTTGCCGCCCAGGTACTCGTCAAGCTCGGCGCAGACCTGAACCGGGTCCGCTCGCAGGTCATCCAGCTGCTCTCGGGTTACCAGGGCAAGGAAGCCACGGGCGCCGGTGTCGGCCCCGGACAGGCCGAGGGGACCCCGGCCGGGTCCGTCGTCCTGGACCAGTTCGGCCGCAACCTGACCCAGGCGGCGCGCGAGAACAAACTGGACCCCGTGATCGGCCGTGAGCAGGAAATGGAACGCGTCATGCAGGTCCTTTCCCGCCGCACCAAGAACAACCCCGTGCTGATCGGTGAGCCCGGCGTCGGCAAGACCGCCGTCGTCGAGGGCCTGGCCCAGGCGATCGTCCGCGGGGATGTCCCGGAGACCATTAAGGACAAGCAGCTTTACACGCTGGACCTCGGGTCCCTCGTGGCCGGTTCCCGCTACCGCGGCGACTTCGAAGAGCGCCTGAAGAAGGTCCTCAAGGAGATCCGCACCCGCGGCGACATCATCCTGTTCATCGATGAGATCCACACCCTGGTGGGTGCCGGTGCCGCCGAAGGCGCCATCGATGCGGCCTCGATCCTGAAGCCCATGCTGGCCCGCGGCGAACTCCAGACCATCGGGGCCACCACGCTGGACGAATACCGTAAGCACATCGAGAAGGATGCCGCGCTGGAGCGCCGCTTCCAGCCGATCCAGGTCAAGGAACCCTCCGTTGCGCACGCGATCGAGATCCTCAAGGGCCTCCGCGACCGGTATGAGGCACACCACCGGGTCACCATCACCGACGGCGCCCTCGCCTCGGCGGCGAGCCTTTCCGAGCGCTACATCTCGGACCGCTTCCTGCCGGACAAGGCAATCGACCTGATCGACGAGGCCGGTGCGCGGTTGCGCATCCGCCGCATGACTGCTCCGCCGGAGCTCAAGGTCATGGACGAGAAGATCGCCGCCATGAAGCTGGAGAAGGAATCCGCGATCGATGCGCAGGACTTCGAAGGTGCCGCGTCGCTGCGCGACAAGGAGCAAAAGCTCATTGCCGAGCGCGCCGAGAAGGAACGCCAGTGGAAGACCGGCGGCATGGACGACATCTCCGAAGTTGATGAGGACCTCATCGCCGAGGTGCTGGCGAACTCCACCGGCATCCCGGTCTTCAAGCTGACCGAGGAAGAGTCCTCGCGCCTGCTGAAGATGGAAGACGAGCTGCACAAGCGCGTGGTCGGCCAGAACGAGGCCATCAAGGCCCTGTCCCAGGCGATCCGGCGCACCCGTGCAGGTCTCAAGGACCCCAAGCGTCCGGGCGGTTCGTTCATCTTCGCCGGCCCCACCGGCGTCGGCAAGACCGAACTGGCCAAGGCCCTCGCCGAGTTCCTGTTCGGCGAGGAAGACGCGCTGATCACCCTGGACATGTCCGAGTACTCGGAGAAGCACACGGTGTCGCGGCTCTTCGGTGCCCCTCCGGGCTACGTGGGCTACGAGGAAGGCGGCCAGCTGACCGAGAAGGTCCGCCGTCGTCCGTTCTCCGTGGTCCTGTTCGACGAAGTGGAGAAGGCGCACGCTGATCTCTTCAACTCGCTGCTGCAGATCCTGGAAGACGGCCGCCTGACCGACTCCCAGGGCCGCGTGGTGGACTTCAAGAACACCGTGATCATCATGACCACGAACCTCGGCACCCGGGACATCTCGAAGAGCGTTGCCACCGGCTTCCAGTCCGGCACGGACACGCAGACCGGCTACAACCGGATGCGGGCCCGGGTCACGGAGGAGCTCAAGCAGCACTTCCGCCCCGAGTTCCTGAACCGTGTTGATGATGTTGTGGTCTTCCCGCAGCTGACCCAGGACGAGATCATCGAGATCGTGGACATGTTCGTCGCCCGCCTGGAGAAGCGCCTCAAGGACAAGGACATGGGCATCGAGCTCACGTCCGCGGCCAAGGTGCTCCTGGCGACCCGCGGCTACGACCCCGCCATGGGTGCCCGGCCGCTGCGCCGCACCATCCAGCGCGAGATCGAGGACCAGCTCTCCGAGAAGATCCTCTTCGGCGAACTGCACTCCGGCGACATTGTGGTGGTGGATGTGGAAGGCGAGGGCGACGACGCGAAGTTCACCTTCGCCGGCAACGCCAAGCCGCGCATCCCGGAGATCGCTCCGAGCGTCTAAGCATCAAAAGCAAAGGCCCCGCTGCCCCGAAAGGGACGGCGGGGCCTTTGCTTTTTGCGCTGCCGTGAACCATTTGCCGGAGATGGCCGCTATGGGGCCGGGCATAGCGGCCATCTTAGGCAAATGGCGCCTGTGCTGAAGCGATCCGGCCCGTCCCGCACGGTTCGGAGGCCTGATCTGAAAGCAGTGTTTCACTCTTAGTGAACTTTCTGTGATCGATGCCACATACGGTGTTGAATCGGTGCATGGCTGCCAAGGACTCAGAGACCCTGAGCGAACAACCCGAGACCCCCTTCCATGATCTGGACCACTACCTGGCGATCCCCAGAGTGAGCGGTTTGACGCTGAGCCCGGACGGCGCCCGGCTGGTGACCACCGTGGCAACGCTCGGCGCGAAGGGTACTGAATACTGCACCGCGCTATGGGAGGTGGATCCGGGCGGGGTCAAACAGGCCCGCCGGATCACGCGCAGCGCCAAGGGGGAGGCGGGGGCGGTGTTTGCCGCCAGCGGCGACCTGTACTTCACCTCGGCCCGTCCCGATCCGGAGAGCCCCGAGGCCGACCCCGTCAACGCCCTCTGGATTCTCCCGGCCGACGGCGGCGAAGCCCGGGTGGCGTTGTCCCGCGCCGGCGGAATCGGCGGGATCCACGCCGCCAAGGACGCCGACACCGTGGTGGTGGCGGCCTCTGTGCTGGCCGGCTCCACGGACGAGGACAACGACGAGGAACGCCGCAAGGCGCGCAGGGACAACAAGGTCGCGGCCATCCTGCACAGCGGCTACCCCGTCCGCTACTGGGACGCCGACCTGGGCCCGGCGCAGCCGCGGCTGTTCGCTGTCGAACCCGGAGACCCGTTGGAGGCTGGAAAGCCGGCCACCGTCGACGCCGCGGCGCCCCTCAAGCTCCGCAACCTGACGCCCGACGCCGGCACGCGGCTCAGGGACGCCGAATCCGTGCTCAGCCCGGACGGCAGAACCATTTACAGCAGCTTCGCGAAGCCCCTCGCGAATGCCGATTCGCGCTCGGTGCTGGTCGCCATCGACGTCGCCACCGGCACCCGGACGGTGTTGCTGGACACGGAAGGCCTGAGCTACTTCCCGGGCCCGGTGAGTCCGGACGGCCGCAGCCTGGTGGTGGTCAGTGAAAGCGACACCACGCCGCTGGCGGCCCCGCAGGTCAAGCTGGACCTCCTTGACGTCGCCGGCGCGAAGGCAGGGGACGGCGCACTGACGCCGCTCGCCCATGACTGGGACCGCTGGGCCCGCCCCGCCGCGTGGCTGCCGGACGGATCGGCCCTCCTGGTCACCGCCGACGAGGACGGCGCATCGCCGGTGTTCCGGATCGGTGTGGCCGGAGGCCCGGCCGGGGCCGGCCAGGTGCTGCGCCTGACGGCCGACGCCGCCGCGTACACCGACGTCGTCGTCGCACCGGACGGACGCAGCGCCTACGCTCTGCGCAGCTCCTACGAATTCCCCGCCGAACCTGTACGGATCGACCTCGCCACCGGCGGCGTCGTCCGCCTGCCCGCGCCCGCGGAGCGCCCCCGCTTCAAGGGCACGCTGGAGCGCGTCGAGACGACGGCGGCCGACGGCGCCCGTGTGCCCGCGTACCTGGCCTTGCCCGAGGGCGCGTCCGCCGCGGACCCGGCGCCGCTGCTGCTGTGGATCCATGGCGGCCCGCTGGGGTCCTGGAACGCCTGGACCTGGCGCTGGAACCCGTGGCTGCTGGTGGCCCGCGGCTACGCGGTGCTCCTCCCGGACCCTGCCCTGTCCACCGGCTACGGCCAGGACCACATCCAGCGCGGCTGGGGGGAATGGGGCAAGGCTCCGTTCACCGACCTGATGGCCATCACCGACGCCGTCGTGCAGCGCCCCGACATCGACCAGACGCGCACGGCCGCCATGGGCGGCTCCTTCGGCGGGTACATGGCCAACTGGGTGGCCGGGCAAACAGACCGCTTCAAGGCAATCGTCACGCACGCCAGCCTCTGGGCACTGGACCAGTTCGGCCCCACCACCGACGCCGCGCAGTACTGGCTCAAGGAGATGACGGCAGAGATGGCGCTGGAGAACTCCCCGCATCTGCACGTGGAGAACATCCGCACTCCCATGCTGGTCATCCATGGCGACAAGGACTACCGTGTGCCGATCGGCGAGGGGCTCCGGCTCTGGTACGAACTGCTCGCCAAGTCGCAACTGGCGGCGGACGAGAACGGCGAAACGGACCACCGTTTCCTGTACTTCCCGGACGAGAACCACTGGATCCTGCAGCCGCAGCACGCGAAGGTCTGGTACGGCGTCGTGGAGCACTTCCTGGCCAGGAACCTGCTGGACAAGGACGTTCCCGTGCCCGACGAACTCGGTCTCTGACGCCCCGGGGCCCGTGCCGGCAGGAAGCCGGCCGGGCCCGGGGCACCCGTAAGATTGGGCTGTGACTGAGACCGTGACTGAGACCGCGACTGAGACGATCCGCATCCGCCCCGCCCGCACCGACGACGTTGGCGCCATCAAGACACTAGTGGCGCCGCTGGCCGACCAGCGGATCCTCATGGCCAAGGAAACTGTGGCCTACTACGAAAGCCTGCAGGAGTTCCGGATCGCCGAATCCGGAGAGGGCGAGGTGATCGGCTGCGGGGCGCTGCACGTCATGTGGGAGGACCTCGCCGAGGTCCGCACCCTCGCGGCCTCGGACGCCTGGCGCGGCAAAGGCGTGGGACACGCGCTGGTGGAGCGTCTGCTGGAGGATGCCCGCGCGCTGGGAGTCTCCCGGGTCTTCTGCCTGACATTCGAGGTGGAGTTCTTCAAGAAGCACGGCTTTGAGGTCATGGCCGACCAGACCGCCGTCGACCCCGTGGTGTATTCCGAGCTCCTACGCTCGCATGACGAAGGCGTGGCCGAGTTCCTGGACCTGGCGCGGGTCAAGCCGAACACGCTGGGCAACACCAGGATGATCAAGGAGCTGTAGCGGCCGCCGGGTTGCGGCTGCCCCGGGCGGCTCTGGCGGCGCTGCCGCCAGGAAATCGACGTCCACGCAGGGCTTCCCTTCAATAAATTTGGTGGATAAACTGATGCCGGCCCAGGGGGTGGGCCGCCATACTTTCGGAGGCAAAAAATTGCACAAAGACGTGATTTTTCCCGATCTCTCCGCAATCCACAGGCCGATCGCCAGCGCACCGGCAGGGCCGCCGGACCAGCCGCTGGAAGCGCTGCCGCCCGAACCCGCCACCCGCTCCTCGCCCGGCACCGGCGCTCCCGTGACGGGGCAAACCGCCGGACCGGTATCTGCCGCATCAGTACCGCCGGCCACGTCCCGCACCCGCAAGGGCCGGCTCGCCGCGCCACCGTTCTCATGGCTGGGCGTCGACGCCTGGCCGCATTCTCCGGCGTGGGCCGACCAACAAGCCTGAAGCGCCGGAGTCCGGAACGCGCGGCCAACCCCGCCGCCCCGGGATTCGCAGCCCGCCAGGGGCCCGGGCGGAGGAATCGGGAGCCTACCGCCGGCCGTGCCCCGGTAGTAGGGTCTAAGCAAGCAGCCAGGACACCATCCAGGGAGCACCGCCATGAAGAAACTCATCAATGATCCCAAAGCCGTGGTCGACGAGTCAGTGGAAGGGTTCGGGCTTGCTCACGCCGACCTCGTGACCGTCTTTCCGGACCCGAAATACATCGTGCGCAAGGACGCCCCCGTGGCAGGGAAAGTCGGGCTCGTCTCCGGCGGCGGCAGCGGACACGAGCCGCTGCACGGCGGGTACGTGGGCATGGGCATGCTCGACGCCGCCGTCCCGGGTGCCGTGTTCACCTCGCCCACCCCGGACCAGATCCTGCCGGCCACGCTGGCCGTAAGCTCCGGCGCCGGCGTCGTGCACATCGTGAAGAACTACACCGGTGACGTCCTTAATTTCGAAACCGCGGCCGAACTCGCGCAGGCCGAAGGCGTCGAGATCCGCACCGTGCTCGTCAACGACGACGTCGCCGTGCAGGATTCGCTGTACACGGCCGGGCGCCGGGGCGTCGGCGGCACCGTCCTGGTCGAGAAAATCGCCGGTGCGGCCGCCGAGCGGGGTGACAACCTGGACGCCGTCGCCGCGATCGGTGACCGCGTCAACCAGAACGTGCGCAGCATGGGCGTGGCGTTGTCTGCCTGCACCGTCCCGCATGCCGGGGTGCCCAGTTTCGAGCTCGAGGAAAACGAGATCGAGATCGGCATCGGCATCCACGGCGAGCCGGGACGGCACCGCATCCCGATGGAAAACGCCGACGGCATCACCGACCGGCTCCTGGACCCGGTGGTCAGCGACCTCGGCCTCGCTTCCGGGGACCAGGTGCTCCTGTTCGTCAACGGCATGGGCGGCACCCCGCAAAGCGAGCTGTACATCGTCTACCGCAGGGCCGCGCAGAAACTGGCCGAGCAGGGCGTCACCGTGGCCCGCTCCCTCGTGGGCAACTTCATCACGTCCCTCGAAATGCAGGGCTGCTCCATCACTGTTCTGCGCCTCGATGACGAGATGACAATACTCTGGGACGCTCCCGTGCACACTCCGGCCCTTCGCTGGGGCGTCTGACCGTGGGCTTGGACGTCGGCTGGGCGGTGCGGTGGCTGACGCTTTCGGCGCAGGCCATGGCGGAGCACCGGGTGGAACTGATCGAGCTGGACCGGCCGATCGGGGACTCGGACCACGGCGAGAACATGGACCGCGGCTTCAAGGCCGTGATGGACAAGCTTGCCGAGGCGCCGCCGGAAACCCCGGCCGCGGCCCTGAAACTGACGGCCATGACGCTGATGTCCAAGGTCGGCGGGGCGGCCGGCCCGCTGTACGGCACGGCGTTCCTGCGGGCCGCCACGGCGCTGGGTGAGGCCTCCGACGTCGACGCCGCCACTCTCGCTGCCGCCCTGCAGGCCGCCCGCGACGGGATCGTGGCCCGCGGCAAGGCCGAATCCGGGGACAAGACCATGGTGGACGCGTGGACGCCCGCGATCGAGGCGGCCGCCGCTGCGGCCGGCGACGGCGACGGGGACGTCCGGAAGGTGCTGCTTGCCGCGGCGGAGGCCGCCGAGGCCGGCGCCGTGTCCACGGATCCGATGCTCGCCCGCAAGGGACGTGCCAGCTACCTGGGGGAGCGCAGCATCGGCCACCGCGATCCCGGGGCGGTCTCCAGCGCGCTGATTCTGCGCGCCGCGGCCGGAGCGGCCGAATGACAGTCCGGCTGGTGGTCGTCTCGCACAGCTCCAAGATAGCGGACGGCGCCGCCGAGCTCGCCGCGCAGATGGCTCCCGACGTCCTGATCTTGCCCGCCGGCGGCACCGACGACGGCCGCATCGGCACGAGCCTGGACAAGGTCATGGCGGCCCTGGAGCAGGCTGCCGGTGACGGTGTGGTGGTGCTCGCCGACCTCGGCTCCGCGGTGATGACGGCCGAGTCCGCTGTGGAGTTTGCAGCCGACCCGGGCTCGGTGCTGATCGCTGATGCGCCCCTCGTCGAAGGACTCGTCGCGGCCGCGGTGGCTGCGCAGGCTGGGGCCGAAGCGGCGGCGGTGAAGGACGCGGCCGAGGCCGTCTACCGGCCCCCGGCCCATCCCGCGGAGGCCGGGCATGTGCACCAGCAGCCGCCGGACGCCACCGGGGACTTTGAGCTCGTCAACCAGGCCGGCATGCATGCCCGGCCCGCAGCGAAGATCGCCGGCGGCCTGTCCGGCATGGACGCCGAGGTGACCGTGAACGGCGCCGATGGCGCCTCCATGACCGAGCTCATGATGCTTGCCGCCGGCAAGGGAACCGTCCTGCACGTGGAGGCCAGCGGCCCGGACGCCGCCAAGGCGGTCGGCTACCTGGAACGCCTGGTTGGCTCGGGGTTTGGAGAACCGTAGGCGCTAGGGTGCCTGGCGGAGGCCGGTCGCGTCGAGCACGACGCTGGCGGTGATGAAGGTTCCGCACTGCTCACCAAACGGATGTGCCGCCCGGGGCGTGAACGCCGCGGTCCGGGCCGGCAGCGGGTTCCCGGCGGTGTCCGTGCCCGTGGCCGTCACCTCGATCCGACTGGCGCTCAGCGTCTCCATCATCAGCATTCCGGTCAGGGTGCCGTCGGGCGAAGAAGTGGCCGAGCAGACGCCGTCGCCGCCGTAGGGGCCCGGCTCACAGCCTTGGTCCACGGCCGTGCTTCCGGGGACCAGCTCGAGGTCCGCCTCCTTGCAGCGGCCGTCCTGGCAGGCGGCCAGGTGGATGGCCCGCACTGTCGGGGCGTACTCCCGGTCCACTGTGAGCGACACAACGGGCGCCTGGGCGATCGCCGGGCAGGCGGCCTCGGGCCGGCATGAGGCAGCCAGGACTGCGGTGAGGACCAGCACGGCCGCGGCCGCCAGCTTGCGCATGCTCCAGCGTAGATCCTCAGCCCGGGAGCCGGAAGCCGCCTTGGTGCAGTTCGGCCAGGCCGTCGCCCAGCAGGCCGGCCAGCGCCCGTTCCAGCTGCTCGGGGGCCGCGTTAAGCCGGTGCAGGGCCGCGAGCGGGATGCCGACGCCTTGCGGTTCGAAGCCCAGGTCCGCGGGGGCCTGGTGGAACAGGACCGGCGCCACGGGCTCCTCGGCTGCCCGCAGGACGGCCATTACGGCGCCGCGCACCTGCCGGTCCGTGCCGTGCCAGGCCTGTCCCTTGGGCGTGTACGTTGGCGCCGGCTCGCCGGCCGCCAGCCAGGCGCAGGACTCCCGGACAGGGCACTGGCCGCACTTGGGGGCCCGCGCAGTGCAGACTAAGGCGCCGAGTTCCATGACGGCGGCGTTCCAGCGCACCGAGGCGCCGGGGCGGTCCGGGAGCAGAGACTCCGCCAGCCGCATTTCGGCGGCGGTCAGGGCCTGAGCCGGAAGCGCCGCGCCGCTGACCAGCCGCGCGTGGACCCGGCGGATGTTGGTGTCCACCACCGTTTCGCGGCGTCCGTAGGCGAACGCGGCGACGGCCGCGGCCGTGTAGCTGCCCACGCCGGGCAGCTCCAGGAGTTCGGTGTAGGTGCCGGGGACGGCCCCGCCGTGGCTGTCCCTGATGGCGACGGCGGCAGCATGCAGGCGCAGGGCGCGCCGCGGATACCCGAGCCGGCCCCAGGACCGGACGGCCTCCCCGGCGGGTTCGCCGGCCAGATCGGCCGGTTCGGGCCAGCGGCGCAGCCACTCCTCCCAGACTGGCAGGACCCGGACCACCGGCGTCTGCTGGAGCATCACCTCGCTGACCAGCACACCCCAGGGCGTGCACTCCGCGGCCCGCCAGGGCAGTTCCCTGGCGTTGGCCGCGAACCAGTCATCCAGGGCCGCATGCAGGGCAGGGAGATTGGCGGCGCGGGCGGGCGCCCTGGCGGGCAGGGGTGCCCGCGGTGCCGCGGCGGATACTGGGGGCGTTGGGGTTAGAGTTTCGATCCATTCAGCGTAATAGATCGGGGTAACGGATCGGGACGGCGTCAGGTCCCGCGGCGTGGTCGGGCGCCATAGCCCGCGCGGTTCTCTAGGCTAGAAGTATGGTCAGGCAAGGCACTTCAGGTACGGGCGGTTCGCGGCCGAAAGCTTCGGCCCCACGACAATCCGGACGCCCATCCGGACGGCCCCCGCTCCGCCGGGTCTACCGCCGCCGCCGGCTGTTTGCGGGGGTGGTCCTGCTGCTCGTCATCGCCGTGGCCTTCGGCGGCTTTGTGGCGGTCTCCAATGCCATGGGCGGCGGCCAGCCTTCCGGCGCCCAGCCGTCCGGGGCCGGAGCTGCACCGGCGGCCAGCCCGGCTGCCTCTGCGCCGGGGAGTCCCACGGCGTCCGGGGAGGCGTCGGCCTCACCCACGGCCACGTCGGGCGAGGGCTGCGAGCAGAATTTGATCACCGTTACTGCTGCCACCGACAAACCGGCTTATGCCGCCGGTGAGAAGCCGCTGCTGAGCCTCACGGTGACCAACAACAACAAGATGCCGTGCGAGGTCAACCTCGGAACGTCGCAGATGGAGTACATGATCACCAGCGGCTCGGACCGGATCTTCTCCTCCAGGGACTGCCAGGCGGAGAGCGCGGACCTGATGAAGACCATTGCTCCGGGCAAGAGCGAAACGGCGAACTTCCCATGGCAGCGCAACCGCACGGTGCAGGGCTGCGAGCCCGTCGAGGCCACGCCCGGTGCCGGCGGCGCCTATTACGTCTTCACCGCCCGGCTGGCGAACAAGAACAGCCCCAAGGCCGTGTTCCAGCTCAGCTGACCCGGTAACTCCCGTCGATTGCTCCCAGGTGCCGTTGCCTCGCAAGCTCAGCTGACCCGGTAACGCCCGTCGAATGCTCCCCGCCGGCACCCTCGCCTCGCAAGCTCGGCCAGGGAACCCTGCCGGCGTGGGCCCAAGTGCCGTTATGGGCGCTCAAAAGGGCACCTGGGGAGCACTCGACGGGGTTTTTGGAGCGGGTTAGAGGAAGCGGTCCAGCAGGCTGGCCTCGGCCATGCGGCTCAGGCCTTCCCTGACGGTCCTGGCGCGCTGGTCACCGATCCCGTCCACGGTCATGAGGTCATCGATCGTTGCCGCCATCAGGAACTGCAGGCCGCCAAAGTGGTCGACGAGCCGGTCGGCGACGGCCTTCGGCACGGCCTTGAGTCCGGAGAGCAGACGGTAGCCGCGCGGCTGCACGACGGCGTCGAGGTTGGCCTCGCCGCCGGCGAAGCCGACGATCCCGGCGATCTTGCCCAGGTCGATCAGCTCGGTTGGGCCCAGGCTGACGAGGGCCTTGACGGCTTTGTCGATGTCCTCCGCTGTTGCGGCCGGCCCGGAGTAGTCGCGGATGATGACGTCGCTGCCCGGGCCGCGGCCGACGGTGAGCTCGTCCAGCTGCAGCGAGAGCAGGCGGCCGTCCTCGCCCAGTTCCAGGACGTACTGGGAGATTTCCTCGGAGATCCTGCGCACCATTTCCTGGCGCTGCAGGGTGACCGCGACGTCTCGGACCGTGACCATGGCCTCGATTTCCAGGGCGGAGAGCGAGCTGGTGACCTGGTCCAGGCGCGAGCGGTAGCGTTCCAGGGTTGCCAGGGCCTGGTTGGCGCGGGCCAGGACCTTCTCGGAGCCCTCCAGGACGTGGCGCAGCCCGTGCACGTACAGCGCGATGATCTGCATTGACTGGCTGACCGAAATGACCGGGACGCCCGTCTGGATGGCCACGCGTTCCGCGGTCCGGTGCCTGGTGCCCGATTCCTGCGTTTCGATGCTCGAGTCCGGGACGAGCTGGACCGCCGCGCGCAGGATGTTGCTGGCATCCTTGTCGCAGACGATGGCGCCGTCCATCTTCGCCAGTTCCCGCAGCCGGGTGGGGGAGAAGTCGATGCCGATCTCGAAGCCGCCCGAACAGATGGACTCGATGGTCCTGTCGATGCCAAGCACGATCAGAGCGCCGGTCCGGCCGCGGAGGATGCGTTCCAGGCCGTCGCGGAGGGCTGTGCCCGGTGCCACCCTGGCCAGGGTCGCCTTGAGCGCATCTTCAGGGCTCCGAGCCATAGATTTCCCTTCAAAGGTGCAGGGACGAGCCTGCAAGTGCGCCGGATTCCAGGGTCTCCCGGCAGGATCAAAGTACTCAGTTCCCCGCTCTCCCCATGATAGGGGTAAAGCGTGGCCACTTCCGCACAGGCAAGCCTTAAAGTGGTCCATTATGGCGTACCGCCGCGGGCCTCCGGAAGGGCTGTCCCGGGTGCCGCCCGGGACGGCATTTTGGCGCCGGGAGGCCGCCGCCTCGTGCGCTGGCCTCCGGCAGCTTCATGCGCGGTCCGGCCGCCGCTTCGTCCGCGGTCCGCGGCCTGCGATAAACTTGGATCCTTGGGTGTACCGCGGGCTCTCCGCGCCGTGACCCGTCCACTGCCGCAGCGAAAGTAGCATCGTGTCTCAAGAAGTCCTCAGCCCCGCCCGAGTCCAGGAGATTCACAAGCAGGCGGCCCGGCGCCGGACTTTCGCGGTCATTTCGCACCCCGACGCCGGCAAATCCACGCTGACGGAGGCCCTGGCGCTGCACGCAAAGGTGATCGGCACGGCCGGCGCCTCCAGCGGAAAGGCCAACCGCAAGGAGACGGTCTCGGACTGGATGCAGATGGAAAAGGACCGCGGCATCTCCATCAGCTCCGCCGCTCTGCAGTTCGCCTACCGGGACACCGTCATCAACCTCCTGGACACCCCGGGCCACGCCGACTTCTCCGAGGACACCTACCGCGTGCTCGCAGCCGTTGACTGTGCCGTCATGCTGGTCGACGCCGCGAAGGGCCTGGAAACCCAGACCATGAAGCTCTTCGAGGTCTGCAAGCAGCGCAACCTGCCCATCATCACCGTCATCAACAAGTGGGACCGGCCCGGCCTGGACGCCCTGGCCCTGATGGACGAGATCACCGAGCGCACCGGCCTGCAGCCGATGCCGCTGACCTGGGCCGTTGGCATCTCCGGCGACTTCCGCGGCGTCTGGGACCTGCGCAATGACCGCTTCGCGCAGTTCAAGCGCAACAACGCCGGCGCCAACATCGCGCTCACCGAGTACTTCACCCCCGACGAGGCCGCCGCCAGCCAGGGCGACGACTGGTCCAACGCCGTGGACGAGGCCGGGCTGGTCATCGAATCCAACCTGGCGTTCGACGTCGAGGCCTTCCACGCCGGCAAGGCGACGCCGATCCTCTTCAGCTCGGCCGCGCTGAACTTCGGCGTCAAGGAAATCCTCGACGCCCTCGTCGACTTCGCCCCGCCCGCTGCCCCGCGGCCCGACGTCGACGGCGACCCCCGCCCCGTGGATGCCCCGTTCGCCGGATTCGTCTTCAAAGTCCAGGCCGGCATGAACAAGGCCCACCGCGACCACGTCGCCTTCATCCGCGTGTGCTCCGGCATGTTCGAGCGCGGGATGGTGGTCACCCAGACCCGGACGGGCAAGTCCTTCGCCACCAAGTACGCCCAGCAGGTCTTCGGCCGCGAACGCGAGGTGATCGACGAGGCCTTCCCGGGCGACGTGGTGGGCCTCGTGAACGCCTCCTCCCTCCGGGTGGGGGACAGCCTGTTCCTGGACCAGCCCGTGGAATTCCCGGCGATCCCGTTGTTCGCCCCGGAGCACTTCCAGGTGGCGCGCTCCAAGGACCCGAGCCGGTTCAAGCAGTTCCGCCGCGGCATCGAACAACTCGAGCACGAGGGCGTCATCCAGGTGCTCCGCTCCGACATCCGCGGCGACCAGGCGCCCGTGCTCGCCGCCGTCGGCCCCATGCAGTTCGAGGTGGTCGAAGACCGCATGGCGCACGACTTCAGCGCCCCGATGCGGCTGGAACGGCTCCCGTACTCCATGGCCCGGATCTCGACCGCCGAGGCCATGCCCGCGCTTGCCAACGTCCCCGGCGCCGAAGTCCTGTTGCGCTCCGACGGGGAATACCTGGCCCTGTTCAACGACGTCTGGGCCCTGCGCCGGATCGAAAAGAACCACCCCGACCTCACCCTGGTGCCGATCGGGACCCACAACCCCGCAAAGTAGCGCAAGACGGCGGACCGAAAGACTCCTGGGAAGTCTTCCGTAATCCTGTTTCCGCGTTATGATAAGTAAGCTTGCTTACGATGCGGGTGCCGGGGCTTGTTTTCCGGCTTTGGACTGATCCGCCCGATTCCAGCGGCGGCCCCATTAGAGGGACCAAGTAGACCTTTGACAACCATGGACCCCGGTTTCCTGCTCAGCGGACGCTACCGGATCGAAGAACTCATTGGCCGGGGCAGTCAATCGAGCGTATACCGTGCCACGGACGAAGCCCTGGGACGCGAAGTGGCTGTCAAACTCTTCCGCGACGGCACTGTGGACGAAGAACGGACCCGCCGGCAAAGCGATGAAGTGCGGATCTTGGCAGGGATGGCCCACCACGCCCTCGTGACACTGTTCGACGCCGGCACGGACCTCAGTGACCCGACCCGCAGGCTCAGCTACCTCGTGATGGAACTCGTCCGCGGCCCGGACCTCCGCCGCCGCTCGGCCGAGGGCCCGCTGTCAGCAGCCCACATGGCGCTGATCGGACACGATCTCGCCGACGGTCTTGCGCACATCCACCACCACGGCATCATCCACCGGGACGTCAAGCCGGCCAACATCCTGCTCGTGGACTACAGCGTCGAGGACCGGCGCCCCCGCGCCAAACTCAGCGACTTCGGCGTGGCCATCACCATCCGCGAAGGCCACCACGGCGACCCCGATGACAGCTCCGGCACCCCGGCCTACCTCAGCCCCGAACAAGCCGCCGGCGAACCGGCCGGCCCCGCCAGCGACGTCTATTCGCTGGGGCTGGTCCTGCTGGAAGGCCTGACCGGGAAAATGGCATACCCCGGCGCGCCGGTGCAGTCCGCCCTGGCCCGGCTGCTCCACGACCCGGACATCCCCGAAGACATCGCGCCCCTGTGGGCGGCCCTGCTGACCTCCATGCTGGACAGGGATCCTGCGGCCCGCCCGCCGGCCCGGGAAGTGTCACTGGCCCTGCGCCAGGAAGTCATTAACGGCACGGGACGACGCCGCCGGGACCCGGCCGCGCTGTTGACCGACGAAGAAGGGCGCATGCGGGCGGTCGAGCGGTACCGGATCCTGGACACTCCTGCGGATGGCGCGTTCGACCGGATCGCGGCGCTGGCCGCACGCATGTTCTCGGTGCCGGTGGCGATTGTCAGCGTTGTGGACCATGACCGCATCTGGTTCAAGTCCCACCACGGCACCGACGTCACGGAAATCGGCCGGGACCCCGGATTGTGCGCCTCCGCCGTTCTGCAGGGCGATGCCTGGGTTGTCCGGGACGCCATCAACGATCCCCGGACGCTCTCCAACCCGCTCGTGGCAGGCGAGTTCGGCCTGCAGTTCTATGCCGGGGTGCCGCTGCGCACTCCTGACGGCTACAACCTGGGCACCTTCTGCATCCTGGACCGGGAGCCCCGCGAGTTCAGCGATGAGGACACTGCTGCGCTGGAGGACCTGGCGGCGCTCGTGATGCACGACCTGGAGCTGCGGCTCCACAGCCGGCGGCCGCTCGCCGGGTAACCTGAGGCCCGCCTGACGGGCTGGCCTACCGCCGGCCGGCGTGTAGGGCCAGCTCGAGTTCAAAGCGCGCCGTTGGATCCTCGAGGGCGTCGCCGAAGAGCTCGCGCAGCTGGGCTGCCCGGTAGCCCACGGTCTGCGGGTGGATCCCGAGCTCGGCGGCCACGGGCGCCCGCTGGCCCCAGTGGCGCAGCCAGGAGAGCAGGGTTTCGGCGAGCCGGTCGCGCTGGGCGGGCCGGAGCCCTTCCAGCGGCGCGAGCCGGCGGTTGGCGAGCTCGGTGATCGCCGAAGGTTCCGCGCCGAGAATCACCTGCGCCAGGTGCTCGTCGGCCCAGATCGGGGGATCATCCGGCCCCTCCCGCGGAGGCAGCGCCGCGGCCGCCAGCACGGCCAGCCGCAGCGAGTCCGGAACCCTCTCCCAGCCCCCGGCCGGTCCCACGGAAGCTCCGCGCCCCTTCAGGGCACGGTCCAGGTCGTCCCGGGCGGAGCGCGACACCCGCGCCGGCACCAGGGCCACAACATCGGTCTCGCGCTCAATCACAAGGGTGCCCGGACCCAGGCGCAGCCGCAGCCCGGCCGCCCGGTCCAGCGGCAGCGTCACCACCGCCATGCGCTGGGGCAGGGACCAGTCCGCCATCGCCGCCGTCTGGCGCAGGGCCGCCTCATCGGCCTGGCCGAGCAGGAGCAGGTCCAGCAGTTCGGTGCGCCGCCGGTCCACCGCTCCGGCCCGTTCGGACTGTTCAAAGGCGTAGGCCTCGGCGCTGACCGCCGACAGCTCATCGATGTACGCGAGGATCGATTCGCCCAGATCCACCACGACGCCCTGGCCCAGATGGTGTTCCACCGAGACTTTGGACATCTCCCGGAAGGTCACGCGGGCGCCCATCCGGTAGGCGCTCAGGAGCGCGTCCATGCTCCGCCCCTGCCGGAACTCGCCGCTGCCCAGCCCGGCCACCAGCTCCCGGCTTTCCTCGGACAACGCCGGCAGCCGGGTCCCTGGCAGCTGCAGGAACCGGTCCAGCGCCGCGGCCACACCCCTGCGCAGCCCCCTGCCGAAGCGCCCCTCAATCGGCCGGGCGTACGCCGGGACGAGCTGCGGGACGGCCTCGATGATGGCCTCGACAATGCCGGGCATCCGCGGACGCAGCATGTCGCTGACCTCCCGCGGCAGGGCCAGCCAGGGAGGATCATAGGCGGGGGCGGGGCCGGCAGGCTCCCGGGCAGGGGATATGTTCATGGACAGTCCGTTGAGTTGTTGCGGCGGGATAGTTTTATTGCGTCGATCGTATGCCTTGGGTGAAGAAGTATGGCGCAATCTGACATAAGCTTGATGAATGATCCGGCTCCGTAAGCTGGCGCGCGCCGCATCTCTACTGACCACCCCACTAGCTCCAGAAGACATTCTGTCGCTGTTCAATCCTGTGTTTTCCGCCCGCCAATTGCGCGGCGTGGTCACCAGGGTGGTTCCAGAAACGGCCGATTCCGCCACCATTTTCTTCCGTCCCGGCCGCGGCTGGCAAGCACACCTTGCCGGCCAGTGGGCCCGTATTGGCGTCGAGCTCGACGGTGTCCGCCACTGGCGGTCCTACTCGCTCAGCGCCCCCGCCGGACAGGACCCGGCAATCACCGTGACCGACATGGGCGCCGTCTCCGGGGCCCTCGTTCGCGGCACCAAGCCCGGCGACGTCCTGTTCCTGGCGCCCCCGCAGGGCGACTTCGTCCTTCCCGAGCATCCGCGTCCGCTGCTCATGCTCACGGCCGGCAGCGGGATCACCCCGGTGATGTCCATGATCCGCACGCTCGTTCCGCACCGCCCGGATTCCGACGTCGTCCTGGTCCACACCGCCCGCACCGCCGCGGACACCATCTTCCGTGAAGAACTCGCCGAGCTCGCCGACCAGTTCCCCAACCTGCGTGTCACGCACTGGTTCACCGCGGAGAGCGGACGGCTGGACTTCACCTCGGCCGCCGACCTGGACCGGCTCTGCCCGGACTGGCGCCAGCGCGCCGCCTACGCGTGCGGCCCGGAAGGCTTCCTCAACGACGCCGAGGCACTGTGGGAGGCCGAAGCGGAGGATGTACAGCAGGCCGCGGCCAGCTCGGGCACCCTGACCATCGAACGCTTCAGCACCAGCCTCGCCGGCGGCGCCGGGCACGACGGCGGACTGGTCACGTTCGAGGCCTCCGACCGTGAAGTCGAGGCCGACGGCGACACCCCGCTGCTCGATGTCGGCGAGGACGCCGGCGTCCTGATGCCCAGCGGCTGCCGCATGGGCATCTGCCACAGCTGCCTCGTCCCGCTGCGGGCCGGCCATGTCCGTGACCTTCGCACCAACGAAGTGCACGGCGAGCCCGGCCAACTAATCCAGACGTGCGTGTCGGCAGCCGCCGGCCCCGTTAACCTCGACCTCTGAGGAGTATCACCGCATGACGATTGTTTCCAACAAACCGGACCTTTCCGACGCCGACACCAGCGGTTCAGCCGACACAGCAAAGGTCGTCACGGTCGCGAAGACGCGGCCCGGCGCCCTCGCCGAGACCGGCAGCCCGCTGCTGCGTCCGCCCGCGGCCGCCCACCTCTCCGACGAGCAAGTGGCGGAGCTGGGGCGCGAACTCGACGCCATCAAGGATGACATCCTCGCCAAGCGCGGATCCACCGACGCCGCCTACATCCGCCGCATGATCAAGATCCAGCGCGGCTTGGAGCTCTCCGGTCGTGCCCTGCTCCTGGTCAGCAAGAAGAAACCGGCCTGGATCGCCGGGACTGCGCTGCTGAGCTTCGCCAAGATCCTGGAAAACATGGAACTCGGGCACAACATCCTGCACGGGCAGTGGGACTGGATGCGGGACCCGGACATCCACTCCACCACGTGGGAATGGGACTTCGTCACCCCCGCGCGCTCCTGGCAGCACACCCACAACGACCTCCACCACCGCTGGACAAACGTGGTCGGCAAGGACAACGACATCGGATACAACCTGCTGCGGATGGATCCGGAGCAGGAATGGAAGCCGTTCAACCTGGGCAATCCGCTGTACAACGCGCTGCTGGCACCCGTCTTCGAGTGGGGCATCGCGATCTACGACCTCGAACTGGTGGACTACAAGGAGGGCCGGAAGTCCAAGGAAGCCCTGACCAAGGACCTGAAAGCCCTCGGCCGCAAGGCACTGAAGCAGTTCACCAAGGACTACGCCGCCACTCCCGCCGTCGCAATGCTGACCGGTTCCGGCAAGCAGGCCCTCTACGGCACGCTGACCGCCAACGCCGTCCGCAACGTGTGGGCACACGCAGTGATCTTCTGCGGCCACTTCCCCGAAGGCACAGACACCTTCACCGAGGACATGGTGGAGGGGGAGACCCGCGGCGACTGGTACGTGCGGCAGATGATTGGCTCGGCCAACATTTCCGGCTCCAAGTTCATGCACCTTATGACCGGCAACCTTTCGCACCAGATTGAGCACCACCTGTTCCCGGACCTGCCGTCGAACCGCTACGCGGAGGTGCAGCCGAAGGTGCAGGAGATCTGCCAGCGCTACGGACTGCCGTACACCACGGGTCCGCTGCTGAAGCAGGTCGGCTCCACGTGGGCCAAGATCTTCAAGCTGGCCCTGCCTCCGAAGAAGGCCTAGCCAACCCAGGCCGGCTCAGCCGGAGCGGAATTATGAGAGGGGCGTCTGCCATCGCGGCAGGCGTCCCTCTTCGTCGTGCCGGGTCAGGTTTTGCCCGCCACACCGAGGACGTGGGCCAGCCGCGGGTTGCCGGGGAGGACCGAAAAACCGAAGCGTTCGATGCCCTGCACGCTCAGGCCGGCCCCGGCGATCATGGCGGCGGTGTCACGGTTCGGGTGGCATCCGCCTGCCAGCCGGGCCCACAGCGGTGTGAGCAGGTCTTCGGCTGCCCCCAGCAGGCGGTGCACGGAGCGGACGTGTTCGTAGAACAGCAGCAGGCCGCCGGGACGCAGGACCCGGACCACCTCCGCCAGGGCCACGGACGGGTCCGCCACGCTGCACAGGACCAAACTGGAAACGACGACGTCGGCCGAGGCATCCGCCGCCGGCAGCGCTTCCGCCACGCCGTCCCTCACCGAGACGGGCACCGGCGCCTTGCCGGCGGCGTCGCGGGCCAGCGCACGGAGCGTGGGGTCCGGTTCGAGGGCCAGCACACTGGACACCGTGGAAGGGTAGAACGGGAAGGTGGCCCCGTATCCCGCCCCGATTTCGATGACGAAGCCGTGCGCCGGCGCCACGAGCCGGCGGCGGTGCCCGGCTGCGCCGCGGGCGTCCATCCGCGGACCTAACCGGGCATACGATCGGCCGAAGGATGACTCGCGGCGGGTGGTTTCCGGCATGGGGGCCTCCAGGTCAGCTGACCGCGGCCGGGTTGAGCCTGAGCCTGCGCAGCAGCTGGGCGTTCAGGGCAACCACAATGGTCGACGCCGACATCATCACGGCGCCCGCGGCGGGGGAGAGGACGATCCCCGCGAAGGCGAGGACACCGGCCGCCAGCGGCACCGAGATGATGTTGTAGCCGGTGGCCCACACGAGGTTTTGCCACATCTTCCGGTAGCTCGCCCTGGACAGATCGAGCATTGACAGCACGGCCCGCGGATCGTTGCCGGCCAGGACCACGCCGGCGGATTCCACGGCCACATCCGTGCCGCCGCCAATCGCGATCCCCACCTCTGCCCGTGCCAGCGCGGGGGAGTCGTTGACGCCGTCGCCCACCATGGCCACCTTCAGCCCACGGCCCTGGAGCTCCGCCACCTTCTTGTCCTTGTCGGCGGGGAGGACCTCGGCGAACACTTCGTCGATGCCGAGTTCGGCGGCGACGGCGTGCGCCACCTGACGGGCGTCGCCGGTGACTATGGCCACCTTGATGCCGCGTGCCTGCAGGGCCCGGACGGCCTGGCGGGACTCGGGCCGCACAGCGTCCTCGAGGCTGACGGCACCCAGGACCGTGCCGCCGTCCACAACGTGGAGCACCGCCGCGCCGCGCGCCAGCCAGGCGCCGGTGGTGGCGGCCAAATCCGGCGGCTCCTGCAAACCCAGCTCCCGGAGCAGGGCCGGGCCGCCCACCTGGACCGTGCGGCCATCGACCGTGGCCCGGACTCCGCGGCCGGTCAGGGACGTGAACCCGTCCGCCGTCGGAAGCTCCAGTCCCCGTTCCCGGGCGGCGGCTACGATTGAGCGGGCCAGGGGATGTTCGCTGTCAGCCTCCACAGCGGCCGCGAGTGCCAGCACCGTATTCTGCACCGTATTCTGCGCAGCGTCCTGGCCGGTTACTGTGGCAGAGTTTGTGCCGGCGGCCGCGCCGGCGGCCGCGCCGGCCGCCGCGGCGGCGGCGGCGACCTCCTTGAGCTCCGGCTCTCCCCTGGTCAGGGTTCCGGTCTTGTCGAACAGCACGACGTCGACTGTCCGCATGCGCTCCAGCGCCATCCGGTTCTTGATCAGGACGCCCGCCCGGGCGGCCCGCTCGGTGGAGATGGCGATGACGAGCGGGATGGCCAGGCCGAGGGCATGGGGGCAGGCGATCACCAGGACCGTCACGGTGCGCGTGACCGCGTCGCTTACGCTGCCCATCAGGGTCCAGAAGATGAACGTCAGGACGCCGGTGCCGGCCGCGAAGTAGAAGAGGAACGCCGCGGCCCGGTCGGCCAGGGCCTGGGCCCGGGAGGAGGACGCCTGCGCCTCGGCCACGAGGCGCCGGATCCCGGCGAGGGCCGTGTCCTCGCCGATGGCTGACACCCGGACCCGCACGGAGTTGTCCGTGGCGATGGTGCCGGCCACCACGGGATCGCCCGGGGCCCGCAGGACGGTTTTTGATTCGCCCGTGATCATGGATTCGTCGAATTCGGCCTGGCCGCCGCTGACGGTGCCGTCAGCTGGCATCCGGCCGCCGGGGCGGACCAGGATGGTGTCCCCGGTGCGGAGCTCGGAGAGGCTGACAGTCTCAGTGCCGGCGGCCGTGACCCGTTCCGCTTCGTCGGGCAGCAGCGCCGCCAGGGCATCAAGGGCGCCCTGGGCCGAGCCGAGGGCGCGCATCTCGATCCAGTGGCCCAGCAGCATGATGGGGACCAGCAGCGCCAGCTCCCACCAGAAGTCGAGATCGACACCGCCGATGCCGAGGCTGGTCGCCCAGGAGGCGATGAAGGCGACGCTGATGGCCATGGCGATCAGCAGCATCATCCCCGGCGTCCGCGTTTTCAGCTCATTGAGCCCGCCCTTGAGGAACGGGCGGCCGCCGTAGAAGTAGATCGCCGTGCCGAACACCGGCGGGATCCACGCTGAGCCGGGGAATGCGGGAGGCTCGTAGCCCAGGAGTTCCGCGAACATGGGGCTGAAGAAGACCACCGGCACGGCCAGGGCCAGAGTCAGCCAGAACCTGTTCCTGAACATTGCGACGCTGTGCCCGGCATGCTGGCCGTGGCTGTGCACCATGTGGTCGTCCGCGGCGGGGCCCGCGGCATGACTGCCGTGCGGCGTCCCGCCCGGGCTGTGGTTCTCGATTCCCCGGTCCACTCCGGGGCTGCTGTGCCGGTGTTCCATGGTGCGTGCTCCTGACGGATGCTCAGTCATCTGCGGCTACGCCCAACATACCCCCGGGGGGTATCTATGGCAAGGGGTCATTTTCAGGATTCGGCGGACCCCGATAACCCGCGTCATCCCGGGCCTGCGGCCCCCCGGCCTCTGTGGCTCAGCTGATCAGCTGATCAGCAGCCCCAGGGCCTCGGCCAGGTGGCCGACTTCGCGGACGGAGAAGCCGGCGGGTACCGGTCCGTGTCCGCTGGGGCTGGCCGGCACCACGGCATGGGTGAAGCCGAGCCGGTGCGCCTCCTGGATCCGCTGGTTGATGCCGGGCACCGGGCGGACTTCGCCCGCCAGGCCCACCTCGCCGAAGGCTATGAGCCGCTGGGGGAGCGGCTTCCTGGCCTTGGCCGACGCCACCGCCAGGGCCACGGCGAGGTCCGTGGCGGGTTCGCTGAGCTTGACCCCGCCGACCGTTGCCACGTAGGAGTCGTCCTTGTTCAGCAGGCAGCCGGCGCGCTGCTGCAGGACGGCCAGGAGCATCGCCACGCGCGAGCTGTCCAGTCCGCTGGTGGCGCGGCGGGGCTGGGAGCTGGCGCTTTCGGCGAGCAGCGCCTGGACCTCGGCCAGCAGCGGTCGGCGGCCCTCCAGCGTGACTGTGATGCAGGTTCCCGAGACGGGCTCCTTGGTCCGGGAGACGAACAGTCCGCTGGGATCGGCGAGGCCCTCGATTCCGTCTTCGTTCAGATCGAAGCAGCCGACGTCGTCGGTGGGCCCGTAGCGGTTTTTGACCGCGCGCAGCAGCCGCAGCCGCGAGTGCCGTTCGCCTTCGAACTGGCAGACGACGTCCACGAGGTGTTCCAGCAGCCGGGGTCCGGCGATGGAGCCGTCCTTGGTCACGTGCCCGACCAGCAGTGTGGTCATGTTCCGGCGCTTGGCCGCCGCGATCAGGGACGCCGCCACCTCGCGCACCTGGGACACCCCGCCGGCGCTGCCCTCGACGTCGGCGCTGCTGAGGGTCTGCACGGAGTCCACCACCAGCAGCCGCGGCTCCAGCTTCTCCACCTGCCCCAGGGCCTGCCCCAGGTCGGTCTCGGCGGACAGGTACAGGGATTCGGCCACGGCGTCGATCCGGTCCGCGCGGAGTTTGACCTGGGCCGCGGATTCCTCGCCGGTGATGTAGAGGACGTCCTGGGCCGTCCGGGCGAACTTGGCCGCAACGTCCAGCAGCAGCGTGGACTTGCCCACCCCGGGCTCGCCCGCCAGCAGGATCACGGCGCCGGGCACCAGCCCGCCGCCGAGCACGCGGTCGAGTTCATCCACGCCGGTGGGCAGGAAAGCGGCGGTAGTGGCGTCGACGTCGGCGATCCGGCGGGCCGGTTCCAGGACCGTGGTGGCCGCCGTCGTCCGGGCGACGGCGGTGCCGGTCTCCTCCACGCTGCCCCACGCCTGGCACTCGCCGCAGCGGCCCACCCACTTGGCCGTCGTCCAGCCGCACTCGGCGCATTTATAGCCGGGCGCCTTCGGCCCCCGGGAAGTCTTCGTAGCCATTGGTCCACACTATCGGGGGCCAGCGACAATGGACCGCGTCGACGGGCCCTCGCGCCAGCTACAGCGGCTACAGCGGCTACAGCGGGGGAAGGATGTCCCGGGCTTCCTTGGAATCCAGCCCGGCGGCCTCGAGCAGGTCCACCATGAGCGGGCGGAACAGCATGACCACCGTTTCGCCCTCGAGCAGCTGGACATCCAGCATCCGCGGATGCAGGCGGACGGCGATCTCCCGCAGCTCGGACCGGGCCGTGCGCAGGTGGGCGCGGCGGGCGCCGTCGTGCACTTCCGCCAGGCCGAGCGAGAGTTCGTCGACGGCGGCGGCCGTCTCCTGCAGGACCTCGGCGATGTTCTGGGTGGCCTCGTCCGAGAGCGCCGCATGGTTGATGGCGCTGGTCAGGCGGCGCGCAAAGACCCTGCTGTTGCGCAGCGCGAGGTCGATGTAGTCCAGCGACTGCTCCATCTGGTCCAGTTCGTCCCGGTGCCGCCGGTAGGCGGGGGCCAGGGTTGCCACTTCGCCGGAGGCACGCAGCGACTGGCGCATGGCGTCGACGAGCGGCTGGCAGTTCCGGCCCCGGATGAGGGCATGCCAGGCCTGGGTGGAGTCACTGTAGCTCAGCGCCGACGCGCATTCCCGCAGCACCTCGGCGAGCTCGTGCAGGAGCTTCTTGACGTCACTGCGGGGTTCACGCCGGGGATCCTTGGGGACGAGGATGGTCACCAGGAGCGCGAACGCCCCGCCCACGACGGCGTCGATGCTGCGGGTGAACGGGCCCCCGATCGGCGCGGGCAGGAGCACCACGAGCACCGACTGCAGGCCCAGCTGGGTGGTGAAGATCGTCCCGCTGTCCAGGAACCTGGCCAGCAGGATGGAGAAAAGGAGCACGACGGCGGCCTGCCAGATTCCGGAGCCCAGCCAGTGCAGCAGCAGGTCCCCGACCACGATCCCGATCGTGCAGCCCATGCCCACCTCGATGACGCGGCGCAGCCGGGGGTCGCGGGAAAACCCGAGCGCAATCAGGGCTGACGTGGCGGCAAACAGCGGCGCGGAATGGCCCAGGACGTATTCGGCGAACGCGTAGGCGCCGACGGCGCAGGCGGTCATCTGGATGGCCGGGACCAGGGAGTTCCGGCTCCGGACAAAGCCGGTGCGGACCCGGCCGCGCAGGAATCTTGCGCTTGCGGAGAGTCCAGTCGCGGAGGCCATGCCCTCCAGTCTATTTGCTGCCCCGGGGGCGGCCGTCACCGGCCGCGGGCACTGTGCGGCCGATACGACTGTGACGCACAGAACACAATGGCTACCCGGCATATGTAAGCCAATAGTCCCGCGTCGTTTACCGGCCGTTCACTTTGGTCCGCAATTCTCTTCACCTGGGCCACCTACGGTCGGTAGAGGTACAAACCGTACGCATCCCTGCGGGCCTTCTCCGGGCCCGGCACTCCCAGCCCTGGAAGGGGTACAACTCAGTGAAGGCTCTCCGCTTCGGCCGCAACGCGGCTATCGCTGTAATCGCCGTTGGCGCACTTGCGCTGACCGCCTGCGGTTCGGACAACGCAACCAACACGGCCCAGACTGCTGCGCCGTCTGCCTCTGGCCCCGCGGTCACCGGCACCCTGACCGGCATCGGTTCTTCCGCCCAGGGCGCAGCCATGGACGTCTGGAAGACCAACTTCGCCACCGCGAACCAGGGCGCCACTGTGCAGTACTCCCCGGACGGTTCCGGCGCCGGTCGCAAGGCGATCATCGATGGCTCGGCCCAGTTCGCCGGCTCCGATGCCTACCTCAAGGATGAAGAGCTCGCCAGCTCCAAGGAAAAGTGTGGTCCCGACGGAGCCATTGACATCCCGGTCTACATTTCCCCGATCGCCGTGGCCTTCAACGTCCCTGGCATCACCGACCTGAAGCTCGACGCCCCCACCGTTGCGAAGATCTTCCGCGGCGAGGTCGCCAACTGGAACGACCCCGCCATCGCGGCCATGAACCCGGGCGTCCAGCTTCCGGATCTCAAGGTCACCCCGGTGAACCGCTCTGACGACTCCGGCACCACCACCAACTTCACCGACTACCTGTCCGCCGTCGCCCCCGAGGTTTGGACCGACAAGGCAGCCGGCGTCTGGCCCGCGAGCCTGAAGGGCGAGAACGCCAAGGGCACCTCCGGCGTCGTCAAGACTGTCACGGACACCCCCGGCGCCGTGACCTACGCCGACGACTCCGCTGTCAGCGGCAAGCTCGGCACCGCGCAGATCAAGGTCGGCGACTCCTTCACAAAGATCTCCGCCGAGGCAGCTTCCAAGGCAGTCGACCAGGGCAAGCCGGTCGAGGGCCGCAACGCCAACGACCTCGCCATCAAGCTGGACCGCACCACCACGGTCGCGGGCGCCTACCCGATCGTCCTGGTGTCCTACCACATCGTCTGCACCACCTACGACACGCAGGCCACCGCTGACCTGGTCAAGGCCTTCGTCAAGTACGCCGCCTCCGACGCGGGCCAGCAGGCCGCCGCCGACGCCGCCAAGTCGGCGCCGCTGTCCAAGACCCTCCAGGACAAGGCAATGGCTGCCGTCGACTCCGTCAAGGCCAAGGCCTAGGGATACGCTGCGCCGCGAGGCAAAGTGGAAAAGGCATAGTGGAAACACGAGCCTGATCGAGGTTCCCTGCATCATGGCGGCCGTCAACGGCGGCCGCCATGGAGCAGGGAACTGACGCGTTTGTTCCATAGATCAAGATTTGCCGGGCACCGGCCGCGGAGGCCTCCCCAGCCGCCGCCCGGATCCATCCAAACCGAAGGACCGTGAAGTGACCACCACCTCCCTGACCAAGTCCCGGGGCGCAGGCCAATCCGGTGACAAAGTCTTTTCCGCAGCCACCTTGGCAGCAGGGTGTTTGATCCTCGTCGTGCTCTTCGGCGTGGCACTGTTTCTGGTGATCCAGGCGCTGCCGGCCCTTGTGGCTCCGGGGGACAAGATCCAGGGCGGCGAAGGATTCTTCACCTACATCTGGCCGCTTGTCATCGGCACCCTCATCGCTTCGGTGATCGCCCTCGTGATCGCGACGCCGATCGCGATCGGCGTCGCGCTGTTCATTTCGCACTTCGCGCCGCGCAAACTCGCCTCCGGCCTGGGCTACGTGATTGACCTCCTCGCCGCCATCCCGTCCGTTGTCTACGGCGCCTGGGGCGTTGCGTTCCTGGCCAAGGAAATCTCGCCGTCGTACAACTGGCTGGCCGCGAATATGGGCTGGCTGCCGATCTTCCAAGGTCCCGCCTCCGCCACCGGCAAGACCATCCTGACGGCCGGAATCGTGCTTGCCGTCATGGTCCTGCCGATCATCACCTCCCTGACCCGCGAAATCTTCCTGCAGACCCCCAAGCTGCACGAAGAGGCCGCGCTGGCGCTCGGGGCCACCCGCTGGGAGATGATCCGGATGACCGTGCTGCCGTTCGGCCGGCCCGGAATCATCAGCGCCGTGATGCTGGGACTGGGCCGGGCCCTCGGCGAAACCATGGCCGTCGCGCTGGTGCTGTCCTCCGGGGCCCTGACCGCCAGCCTGATCCAGACCGGCAACCAGACCATCGCCGCCGAAATCGCCCTGAACTTCCCCGAGGCCAGCGGGCTCAAGGTCAACACGCTGATCGCCGCGGGCCTGGTGCTGTTCGTCATTACCCTCGGCGTGAACATGATTGCCCGGGGAATCATCACCCGGCACAAAGAATTCTCGGGAGCCAACTAAATGACCGCCACCCTGACTCCGGTACGCAAGCGCTCGGCGCTGACCAAGGGCCAACTGCCCAAGGCCGCGCCGTACATTGTCCTGGCCGTTGCCTTGATCCTTGGCGCGGCGATCCTCGCGCTGATCGGCTTCAATGCCTTCGGCTGGGGAATCGTCTCCGCCATCCTCTTCACCGCCGGCCTGGTGGGCTGGAGCCTTGTTGTGGAAGGCGCCCGCAAGGCCAAGGACAAGCTGGCCACCTGCCTGGTGGTGGGGGCCTTCCTGATTGCCCTAGTGCCGCTGTTCTCGGTGATCTGGACCGTGCTGGTCAACGGGCTCCCCGGGCTCCTGGATCCCGGTTTCCTCACCACGTCCATGAACGGGGTCACCGGCGCCTTCGACAACAAGACGGTCGAGGAAGGCGCCCCCCTGCTGGGCGGCATCTACCACGCGCTCCTGGGCACCTTGCTCATCACGGTGCTCGCCACCCTCATCTCGGTCCCGGTGGGCCTGCTGACCGCGATTTACCTGGTGGAATACGGCGAGGACCGCGCACTGGCCAGGGCCATCACCTTCTTCGTGGACGTCATGACCGGCATTCCCTCGATTGTCGCCGGCCTGTTCGCCGCCGCCGCGTTCTTCGCGGTGGTCGGCCCAGGCACCAAGACAGGCGCCGTGGCCGCCGTCGCACTGTCGGTACTGATGATCCCGGTGGTGGTCCGCTCCAGCGAGGAAATGCTCAAGATCGTGCCAAACGAACTCCGCGAGGCCGCCTACGCCCTCGGCGTCCGCAAGTGGCGGACCATCCTCAAGGTGGTCCTGCCGACGGCGATTTCCGGCATCGCGTCCGGCATCACCCTGGCGATCGCCCGCGTGATCGGCGAAACCGCGCCGATTCTGGTCACCGCCGGATTCGCGACCACCATCAACGCCAACGTGTTCAGCGGCTGGATGGCCTCGCTGCCGACCTTCATCTACACCCAGATCCTGAACCCCACCTCGCCGTCGAACCCGGATCCGTCCTCCGAGCGGGCCTGGGGCGCGGCCCTGGTGCTCATCATCCTGGTGATGCTGCTCAACCTCGGCGCCCGCCTGATTGCCCGCATCTTCGCCCCCAAGACAGGCCGCTAGGCCACCGCGCCCGCCGCCCCAACCTCCAGCAAGTGAAGGAACACCATGTCTAAGCGCATCGACGTCAAGGACCTGAACGTCTACTACAGCAAATTCCTGGCCGTCGAAGACGTTAACATCAACATCGACGCCAAGTCCGTCACGGCCTTCATCGGCCCCTCAGGTTGCGGCAAGTCCACCTTCCTGCGCACCCTGAACCGTATGCACGAAGTCATTCCCGGCGCGAGGGTTGAAGGCGAAGTACTGCTGGACGGGGACAACCTCTACGGCCCCGGCGTCGACCCGGTCACGGTCCGGTCCCAGATCGGCATGGTCTTCCAGCGCCCGAACCCGTTCCCCACCATGTCCATCCGGGACAACGTGCTGGCCGGCGTGAAGCTGAACAACACGAAGATCTCCAAGGGCGAGGCCGATGTCCTTGTGGAACGGTCCCTGCAGGGGGCCAACTTGTGGAACGAGGTCAAGGACCGTCTGGCCAAGCCCGGCTCCGGGCTGTCCGGCGGCCAGCAGCAGCGCCTGTGCATTGCGCGCGCGATTGCCGTTGAACCCCAGGTGATCCTCATGGACGAGCCCTGCTCCGCCCTGGACCCGATCTCGACTCTGGCCATTGAGGACCTCATCAACGAGCTCAAGGACCAGTACACGGTGGTGATCGTGACGCACAACATGCAGCAGGCGGCCCGCGTGTCGGACAAGACGGCCTTCTTCAACATTGCCGGCACCGGCAAGCCGGGCAAGCTGATCGAGTTCGGCGACACCCCCACGATCTTCAGCAACCCGACCGAGAAGGCCACCGAGGACTACGTCTCCGGCCGCTTCGGATAACCTGCAGCGCCTTACAGGCCGGCCAGCGTCGAGAGCGCCAACTGCAGGATGAACGCGGCGGCGGCGGTGGCAATCGGGGTCAGGACCCAGAACCCCAGGATGCGGATCACCAGCCGGCGGTTGGTGCCCGGGAAACACTGGTTGGCGCCGGCGCCCAAGGTTGCCGCCGTCACCGTATTGGTGGTGGAGACAGGCCAGTGCAGCCCGATCGCGCCCACCAGCAGCATCACCGCGCTGTACATCTGCGCGACGGATCCGCGCAGGGGGTCGATCCGGGTCAGCCGGTAGCCGATGGTGTAGGAAATCCGCCACCCGCCCGCCAGGGTGCCCGCCGCCAACAAGATGGCCGTCAGCAGGGCCACCCACATAGGCACTGAACCGCCGTCGGAGAGCCCGGCCGCCAGCAGCGCCAGGATCACGACCGCGCTGATGCGCTGGCCGTCCTGCAGCCCGTGCCCAAAAGCGACGGCGCCGGCGGCGACCGCCTGAGCCCGCCGGGAGCGGGTGTTGACGACGTTGGGCGGCGTGTAGCGGGCGGCCCAGCCCGCAGGCCAGACCAGCAGGAACGAGCCTGCATAGGCGATCACCGGTGAGATCAGCAGCGGGAGCACCACCTGGGACAGGAGCGAGGCGTCCACGCCGGTGACGGGGTTCCCGCCGACGGCGACGCTCGCGACCCCCGCCCCGGCGAGCCCGCCGACCAGGGCATGGGTGGAGGACGCCGGGATGCCGCGCCACCACATGTAGAGGCCCCAGAGGATGGCACTCAGCAGCGCGGCGAGGAGAATCGTCAGGCCATTCGTGCCCGTCGGCAGCGTCAGCCACACCTGGGTGACGGCCAGGGCCAGGGCGGCGCTGAGCGCGGCCCCGATGAAGTTGAACAGGCTCGCCAGCAGCACCGCCACCGTGGGAGTCAGCGACCGCGTCCGCACCGCCAGCGCCACCGACGAGGACGCGTCCCTGAAACCGTTGAGGAAGGCGAAGGCCCCGGCGCAGAGCAGCACCAGGGCAAGGAAGAAGAGCATCACGTCAGGATTCCTTGACGATGATGCTGCCCACCTGGGTGGCGATCCGGCGCATGTCCTTCGTGACTTCCACGAGCTGGTTCGCGACGTCGCGGTTGCGCGCGTACTGCATCGCCTTCATCTCGTGGAGCATGTCCGCGACCCAGACCCGGTGCGTCCGCTCGGCACGCTTGGCCAGGCGCAGGATCTCGATCCAGTAGTCCTCGAGATCGTCCAGGTTGTTCAGCCGCCGCATCGCATCGACTGTGAGTTCGGCCTGGCGGCTGATGATTTCCAGCTGGTCCGCGGCGCGTCTGGGCAGCCGTTCGAGCTTGTAGAGGGAAACGAGCTCGGCGGCGGCATCGAGCTTCTCCATGGCCTCGTTGAGGAACCGGGACAGTGTGTACATGTCCTCGCGCGGCAGCGGGTTCACGAAGCTGGTGCGCATGTGGGTCAGGAGGGCAAAGTGCAGCTCCGCCGATTTTGCCTCGTGGTTGTGCATGTCCTCCACCAGCCGGGCATGCTCACTGGCCGGGGCGCCGAGGATCTCTGAGAGTGTTCCGGTCCCCAGCACGATCTGGTGCGCCATTTGGGAGAGCAGGTTCAGTCCGGCGGACTCCTGGGGGAACAGGCGCAGCTTCACGTGGTGTCACCGGTCTTCCGGGAGGAGGTTCGCGGGTGGAGTCGGCCAGCCGTGTGACTTGACGGAGACCGGTGCATACGCATTACTTTACCGTCCGCTGCGGGTCCGGACCGGCCCGACGCGGCATGTGACGGTGCAGGCGGAAAACAGGCTAAAAACAGGAAGGAACGTGAGCGAGGCAGGCGATCAACGGGCAACGAGGGCATGAAAATGGTGCCGAACCGGATACGCCTCTCGGCGGTAGGCCGCTCTAGGCGGCTAAATGTTGAAGCCCGGGGGTTTCGCGGTTCGGCACCGCTTTCAGTTTTCTACGTAGGTTCATGCAAGTCAACATTGACAGCCAACCCACGTCGTGCGTGCCGCCCGGCATCCGGGCGCCTGCCGCCCGGGCCGGCTGGCTCTTAGTCCAGTTCGCCCAGCCGCCACGCATTGGCGGCGTGTTCGAGGTCCTCGGCCGTCTTGACCAGCAGATGCGAGTTGCGGGTGAGTTTGCTGGCGTGGTTCTCGTTGCTGTGCTCGGCGTTGTCCGCAAGTGTCGCCTGGCCCAGGGCCACCACGCGGCAGAACGCTGCGGAGCGTTCCAGTGCGACGTCGAATTCGCCGTCGAACGCCCCGGACAGGATGGCGTCGGCCATGGATTTCATCTCGTCGGCGCCGGGCGGTTCGGCGGCACCGGCCACCACATGCGATACCTGGGCCGTGTCCTTGCCCGCCTTGAAGTAGACGGAGATCCGCTCGGGATCCTGGATGGTGGCGGCCCGCAGGGCGTACAGGCGCCACAGTGCGCCGGGGAGGGAGCGGGCGGGGCTTTCGGCCCACATTTCGGCGATCGCTTCCAGGCCCTGCTCATCGGCGAGTTTGACAAGCCGTTTGGTGACTTTAGGGTCGTCGCTGTCCCGGCCGCGGCGCACGAGCGCCTGCGCGGCCAGATGGGCCGCCTCCGAGACGCGGGCAGGATCGGCCCCTCCGGCGAAGGGCTCAAAGTCGATCGGTGCGAAGGGTTTCGGCTTGTGGTGCCGCGGGCCGGGGGCGCTTGATCCTGCTTGCTCGCTCATGCCCCCACGCTACTCCAGTGCCGCAAGGGAATCGAGGATCGGTGCGCGCAGCTGCCGGAGACCCGGAGGCCAGCGCCGCCGCTGCGGGCAACATGAAAAAACCCGGCCCAGGTCTGGGGTACAGTGTTAACGTCCAGAAATGGACTGGGCCGAAACGCGCCGCAACAGCGGATTTTATCCGCTGGTTCGGGGCCATCGGCTGGGGCCTTTAGCTCAGTTGGTAGAGCATCGGACTTTTAATCCGTGGGTCGTGGGTTCGATCCCCACAGGGCCCACTCTTTTAGCGAAGAGTGGAAAAACCCCGGTTTCCTGGCAACAGGAAGCCGGGGTTTTTTGTGCCTGCCCCGGGCCCATCCTTCCGGTCCTTTCCGATCGGTCCGGGGTCCCTGTGCTGCGGGGCGCTGTAACTGCGGCCGCCTGGATTGTACGGCTGGCTAGTTACCAGTTCCGCTAGGCTTGGCGAATGGACTCCCACGGCGCCTCCGGATACTGGTATGGCCCCGATGACAGCCTGGATCCTCCTGCGGCGATCCTGCAGGCCCTCCGCGACTATCGGATCTCGGAGGTCGCGACCAGGCGGTCCACCCGCGATTCGATGGGGATGGGTGAGACGGACCTGCTGGCCTTGCGGTACCTGCTGCGGGCCAGCGCGACAGGCGAGCGGGTTGGCCCGAAGGACCTCAGCCGTGTCTTGGGCATCACGACCGCTTCCACGACGTCGCTGATCGACCGGCTGGTGGCCAGCGGACACGTCCGGCGTGAGCCGCACCCGACCGACCGGCGCTCACTCGTGATCGTGCCGACGCTGGCGACGGATTCCGAAGTCCGCGCCACGCTTGGGCACATGCACCGGCGGATGATGGAGGTGGCCGAGTCCATGAGCGCCGAGGACGCCCGCGTGGTCATCACTTTCCTGCGCCGGATGAGCGCGGCCATCAGCACCGAGCGGCATAACTAGCTCGTTTAACTAGTTATATGTATGCTTACTACTTGGTTTTTCGATCTCAACGAGAGTAGGCGCCGTGGCTGAATCAGCAACCCTGACCGGGGACCCTGCGACAGTTCTCCCGCCCAACGCCCCGCTACACTGCGGCGCACCCATGCAGTGGACTTCGCCGGAGCCGGGTGCGATGCCCTCGTACTCCTTCGGGCCTGCGGACCCGTTCCTCGATCTTCCGGCCCTGTGGCGCTGCCCCTGCGGTTTCCAGCTCGACGGCGGGTTCCAGCTGGGGGAGGGGGGCCAGTTCGACGGCGGGTTCGACCTGGAGGGCATGCTCCAGCTCGATAGTGTCGAACAAGGTACCGATCACGGTGCTGCGGGGCTTGCCGCGGCCTGCTGACCCAGCCGCCTGCTTTCTCACCGCCTGCTCTTCACCGCCTGCTCTTCACCGCGAAACGCGTCGGCCGGGCGCCGGTTCCTCACTCCCCGGGCATAGGCCGGGCCCGCGCCGGCACCAGCGCGGTGGGGGAGTCCACCTGCAGCCGGTCCGCGGGGATACCCGGCAACCCTGATGCCGCGTCCAAGCGAAACGTCACGACGTCGCCGGAGCGTTCGTGGGCGACGTGCAGCAGGCCATCGCGGACCAGATGGTGCCGGGGCCAGTCGCCGCCGCTGGGGACATCGGCCACCGGACGCAGCGCCGCGCCTCCGGCCTCCACCTCCAGCACGCAGACCCGGTTCGAACCGCGGACGCCCACATAGGCGTGCCTGCCGTCGGGCGCCAACGCGATCTCGGCCGCCGAATCTTCCGGCTGCGCCCCGCCGGCGGTGGCGGGCCCGACGAAGCCGAGCCGGAAGTCCCCGGAGTCCGGAGACAACCCTGCCACAGCCACCTCGATTGAATACTCGGTCACCACAAAGACGTGGCCGCCCGGATGCTGGACCAGGTGCCGGGGGCCGCTGCCCTGCGGCAGGGCCACCTCATGGTCCAGGGCCGGAACCAAAGCCAGTCCCGGCCCGGAGCGGACATTCCAGATCCGCAGCAGGTCGTGGCCGAGGTCGGTGGTCATCACCCTTCCGTCGGCCAGCATGAGGGCCGCATGGGCGCGGCTGGGCCGCTTTTCCCTTTCGGAAGGTCCGCCGTCGGGAGCCTCCCCGTACGGGTCGCGCGATTCGACGCCGGCCGTCCGGCCCACGATGCCGCCGTCGGCGTCGAGCCCGTAGAACAGCACCTGGCCGTCGCCCCAGCAGCAGACCACGAGGAAGCGGCCGGAAGGCTCGACGGCGACATGGCAGGCCGCGTCACCGGCCGGCCACGCCGGGCCCGCGGGCTCCAGGCCAAAGGCGCCGGCCCGGCGGTAGGCCCGGACGGTCCTGGCGTGCTCGGCCACGGCATAGACCACAGGGAGTGACGGGTGGACCGCCAGGAAGGACGGCGAGTCGGCCGCCGCCGCAACACCCAGCCACCGCAGTGTGCCGTCGGCCGCCGCGGCAACCGCGCCGATCCCCGTACCGCGGCCGCCGGAATCTGCCGTGTAGGAGCCGGTCCAGATGAGATCGTGTGCAGGGATGGAGTCCATGTTCACATCCTGCCAGCCGGCGCTGCCACGGCATCCCAAACAGGCCCGGAAACGGGCGCCACAATTCGCCGCCGCAAACCGCAGGCCAAACACAGCTGGCCGCGGGCGGCTTCGGTAGCATGGGCAAATCGAGCAACTGCAGCAAAAGGAGGTGGGTCCCGTTCACGCAAGTCCAGAAAGGATGCCCGCCCAGCGCTGCCGGCTGCGGCCAGTTCACGGTGAGGGCGTCTGACACCCGACCGAAAGGCACTCCCATGCCAGTAATCCGCCATGTTTCCCCGCACGAGAGACTCACCGCCAAGCTCCGGGCAGCCGGCTGCGTGTTTGCCGAAGACGAGGCCCGCCTGCTGATCGACGCGGCCCCGACGCCGGAGGCGCTGGAACAGATGGCCGGGCGGAGGGTTGCGGGCCTTCCCCTTGAACACATTCTCGGTTGGGCGGAATTCTGCGGACTCCGCATCGCGGTCGACACCGGAGTCTTCGTGCCCCGTCGGCGGACGGAGTTCCTCGTCCGGCAGGCGGCTGCGCTGCTGGACGCAAGCCGCCTGGCGCTGAGCGCCGGGACGGCTCCGGTCGTTGTCGATCTCTGCTGCGGATCCGGCGCTGTCGGTGCGGCGCTTGCCGCCCTCGCCGGCCCCGCCGAGCTCCACTGCGCCGATATCGACCCCGCGGCCGTGGCCTGTGCGCGCACGAACGTCGTGCCCCTGGGCGGGGAGGTCCACGAAGGCGACCTCTATGGTCCGCTCCCGGCCGGCCTCCGGGGACGCGTCCGGTTGCTGGCGGTCAACGCCCCCTACGTTCCCTCGGCAGACATCGAAACCATGCCACAGGAGGCGCGCGTCCACGAGCCGCGGGCCTGCCTCGACGGCGGCGCCGACGGGCTTCAGGTGCAGCGGCGGGTCGCCGCCGGCGCGCGGCAGTGGCTCGCGCCCGGCGGCCACGTGCTGATAGAAACCAGCCGCCGGCAGGCCGCGCAGACGGCCGGAATCCTTCGCAGGCACGGACTCGCGGCCCGGGTGCTGCGCTCGGAGGAGCTGGGGGCCACGGTGGTGGCCGGCGCGCTGCTGCCCTCCGTCGGGCGGTAGCTGCTGGCAGAGGCGGCTACCGCGGCCCCTCAACAAACTCCTAGGGCAGTTTGTCCGGGTCCGCGCTGGTGGCGGGGCCCGCCGGGGTGGCGCCGCCCTCGTCCGACCAGTCCTGGCCGTCCTGATCGCTGAGCGCCGGATCGGAACGCACGTCGGGGGCCACAGGCACGGACGTACCCGGCGCGGTTGTTCCCTGCGTGGCCGCGGCGGGGCTCTCCTTGCCGGCGTCGCGGTGGATGGCCGAGCTGATGACCGTGCCTGCGCGCCGGGCGGCTTCACCGAGCTGCCCGGACACCTCGGGGGCCTTTTCCTTGAGCGTCTCGGCGGCTACGGCCACCTTGTCCTGGACCGGCTTGCTCTGCCAGAGCTCTGCCGACCTGGCCTTGAGCTTGTCATAGGCTGCGCGGCCTGACCGCGATCCCAGGACGTATCCTGCGGCCAGTCCGGTGGCGAAAAGAAATTTGCCCTTCATGCTGTGCTCCTGCTCCCTGACGTAGGTGGAAAGAAGATGTTGCTGAACAGTTCCTGGACGGCGCCGTGAACAGCGCCGTGAACAGTGCGTGGCGGTTCCTGCTCTTGCGGCCCGCAGGCCACCCTGCTGTCAAAATATTGCAAAAAACCGGCCCCGGGAATAACCCAGGGCCGGTTTCCGGTCAGTCTCCGTGTTAGCGGGCTGAGCGCTTGCTGATCATGCCGTAAACGAGCAGGACGATGATCGCACCGCCGATGGCCAGCAGCCAGGTCGACAGCGAGAAGAACTCGTTGATGCCCACGCCGAAGAGTGCGCTGCCAATGAAGCCGCCGAGCAGGGCGCCGACGACGCCCAGGATCAGAGTGATGATGATGCCACCGCCCTGACGTCCCGGGAGGATGGCCTTAGCGATGGCTCCGGCGATGAGGCCCAGAATCAGAAATGCGAGAAAACCCATTTTTCGTTCCTTCTTCTTTCATAGAGGAGGCACCCGGATCGCCGGGTGCGCTACATCCTTCTGCCCTAATACTAATCATGCTTAGTATCAAAGAGCCACCCGGCTCCCTGCGGGTGTGTCCGGCGGGGTGCCAAAACCGGCCCCCGCGCGCTACCACGCGTAGTCTTCCGGTGCCGTTCTGTGGCCCGGGAAAATCTCGTCGAGGCGCCTTAGCGCGTCGGCGTCGAGCTTCAATTTGTGCGCCCTGACGGAGGCTTCGAGCTGTTCAAGGGTGCGCGGGCCGATGATCGGAGCGGTGACTGCCGGCTGGTGGAGCAGCCACGCGAGTGCCACGTCCGCGGGTTCCTGGCCCAGTTCGGCGCAGAAGTCCTCGTAGCGCCGGATCTGTTTCTGGTGCGACTTGAGTGCATCGAGGGCCCGGCCCGCGATGCGGCGGACGCCGCCGCCCTCCTTCTTCAGCACTCCGCCGAGCAGGCCGCCGTGCAACGGCGACCATGGCAGGATCCCCAGGCCATACTGCTGTGCGGCAGGGATGACTTCCAGTTCCACGTCCCGGGTCAGCAGGTTGTAAATCGACTGTTCGCTGACCAGCCCGTTGTAGTTGCGGCGGCCCGCGGTCTCCTGCGCCCGGGCGATATGCCACCCGGCGAAGTTGCTGCTTCCGGAGTACAGGATCTTCCCTTGCTTGACGGCGACCTCGATGGCCTGCCAGATCTCATCCCAGGGCGTGTTCCGGTCCACGTGATGGAACTGGTACAGATCGATGTAGTCCGTCTGCAGCCGTTTCAGGCTGGCATCGAGCGCCCGGCGGATGTGCAGTGCCGAGAGCTTGGACTCGTTCGGCCTGTCCGTCATAGTGCCGAACAGCTTGGTGGCAAGCACCGTGCGCTCGCGGCGCTCGCCGCCTTGGGCGAACCAGCGGCCGAGTATCTCCTCCGTCCAGCCGCGGTGGCTCGACCCGCCATACACATTGGCCGTGTCGACGAAGTTGATGCCGGCGGCCTGCGCGGTGTCCAGGATGGCGAAGGCCTGCGTCTCCTCGGTCTGCGGGCCAAAGTTCATGGTGCCCAGGCAAAGGCGCGAGACTGTCAGGCCGGAGCGGCCCAGATGCGTATAGCGCATGAAGTTTTCCTCTCCGCCCTGGCCTCCTCTGCCCTGACGGGTTGCGGGTTTCTCCGGAGCGGGGCGGTGCGTGCCGTCCCGCTCCGGAGTCTGGCGTCAACGCTCCAGGCGGAACCCCAGCTTGATGGTGACCTGCCAGTCGGCGACCTGCCCGTTTTCCAGGTGGCCGCGGATCTCCTTGACTTCAAACCAGTCAAGGTTTCGAAGGGTCTTGGCGGCCTCGGCGATGCCGTTCCGGACGGCCGCATCGACGCCCTCGTTCGAGGTTCCGACAATTTCAGAAATGCTGTAAGTGTGATTAGACAACTTCGCTCCTCGTGATCGCCATCGATGCGCGGCTGTGGGCCGTTCCTGCAGACTAGCCGACCGAACCCGGCCGGACTAGGGGTTTGTGCCCGGAGTCCGGAACCCCGGGAAGCGGTCCCGGCAGCGGGCGTTTGGCCTGCCGGGGCGGGGTGTCTGCGCGCGGCCTGATCCGGCTCACCATCCAGGGCAGCATGTAGTGCGCAATCCAGGCCAGGTCACCGGCCCGGGCCTCCCGCCAGTTGCCCGGCGGCATCGGCTTGGGCTCCAGCGGGTGCAGGCGGTGTGGCACGCTGAGCGTGTCCAGGACCATGGCCGCAATGGTGTGGTGTCCGAGCGGCGAGAAGTGCAGGCGGTCCGGATCCCACATCCGCGGATCGCTCAGTTGCCGCAGGGCCCACAAATCAGCGATGACGACATCATGCCGGGCGGCGATGACCCGGATGTTCTCGTTGAATACCGCGACCTTCCCCCGGATGTGTCCGAACACGGCAGTCTCGCCCCAGTCCGGGCCGGTGAACAGGACCACCGTGGCCCCGGTGCCCGAGAGCACCGCCACGGCGTCGTCCAGGGCCGCGGCCATCCGGTCCGGATCGCCGCGGTGGAACACGAGATCGTTCCCGCCAGCGGAGAGAGAGACGAGGTCGGGCTTCAGGTTCAGGGCCGGTTCGAGTTGCTGGTCGAGGATTTCACGCAGGACCAGGCCGCTGATGGCAAGGTTTGCGTACCCGAATTCGCGGCGGCCCTCGCCGAGTTCCTCGGCAATGCGGTCCGCCCACCCCCGCATGCCCCCGGGGCTCAGCGGTTCCGGATCGCCGACGCCTGCCGTGAACGAGTCGCCCAAGGCGACATACCGGCTCCAGGGCCGTGAACGCGGGGCACCGGAATGCCCGCGTGCGGAGCTCTGATCCCCTGAATGCCACGGCCCCGCGGCGGGGATGTTGACGCCGGTATGGCCGGCGTCCGGCTCGAGGAACCTGGCGGCGTTCACATCACCAGCAATACGCCGATATTCCATGCCTCGCTAGGTACTTATGCCCCTAGCGAGGCGGCGTGGGGGGCGTCGGCGGCCGCGCGAGGCAGTCCGCCACCCGGGAGGCAAAATACTCGTGGGGGTATAATGTGGAGCCTGACGCATCGAACCGGAGGAACCCATGGAACTCGATCCCACCGACATGAAGCCCGTCATCAACCGGCTTCGCCGTGCCCAAGGGCAGCTCGCGGCAGTCACGAGGATGATCGAGGAGGGCCGTGACTGCAAAAGCGTCGTGACCCAGCTGGCGGCCGTGTCGAGCGCCCTGGACAAGGCGGGATTCTCCATCATTGCCACGGGCCTGCAGCAGTGCATGCAGCAGGAAGACCCCAGCCTGGACCGGGCCGAACTCGAGAAACTCTTCCTCTCGCTCGCCTGACACTGGACCTCTCGCTCGCCTGGCGCAGGCCCGCGTCAGGCGGGGCCACCGGCCAGCACGAAGGTCTTCAGATCGTCGAGCGTCTGCTGCATGTGGGCGTCCATGGCGTCGCGAGCACGGTGCGGGTCGCGGGAGGCCAAGGCGTCCGCGATGTTCTGGTGGTGCCCGATGGCGTGCTCCTGGATCTCCGGCACCTTGGATGTTTCCGTCCGCCGTTTTTCCAGCACGCGGTGCAGCGGTTCGAACAGCACGGCGACGAAGACGTTTTCCGAGGCCTGCAGGATCAGGTCGTGGAAGGCGAGGTCCTCCTCCACGAAGGCCGCGAGATCATTCCTCTCGTGGGCCAGCCGCATCCGGTCGACGTGCGCGCGGAGGGCCTGGATGTCCGAATCCGACATCCGCCCGGCAGCCAGTTCGCAGGCGCCCGTCTCCAGCATCCGCCGGAGCTCAATGAGCTGGATGGCGGCCGAGGCGTCGTTTGTGCCCTCCGAGGCGGCCCGCAGTACGGCGTCCAGGGAGCCCCAGCGGTTGACCGGGTTCACGAATGTGCCCCGGCCGCGTTCCACGCTGAGGATCCGCTGGGCTTCAAGGGTTTTCATGGCCTCGCGCACGGTCATGCGGCTGACTTCGTGCCGGGAGCTGAGCTCCAGTTCGCCGGGGACGCTCGCGCCGGGCGGAAACTCGCCGGCAATAATTCGGTCCAGCAGTTCGTCGGCCACAACGCCGACCAGCGATTTCCTAGCCAATTCTCCCCGTCCAGCGACTTGTTGCCTGATGGCGTGCTCCCTGATGGCCAAGTCTACTTGCGCGTCGTTGTGCCATATGCCACACTAGCATTCACATGCAAGATGTCTGACATCTTACATTTTTCCCCTGCTGCGGCTCGCGGAGAACCGCAGTTTTTCCACTGATAGATCCACACACAATGGAGTGCATAGTGCCCCTCGAAGCAGACGTGCTGGCCGCTTTCCCCGCGGAAATACAGATCCCCGCCCGGCTGGTGGCCGACAGCGTGGCCGCCTCCTCCGAGGCGTCCCCCCGACTCCTGGTCGTACTCGACGACGACCCCACCGGCACCCAGTCTGTGGCGAACCTGCCGGTCCTCACCCGCTGGGACGTGGCGGACTTTGCCTGGGCGTTCGCGTACGAAGTCGACGGCCAGCGCCAGCGCGCGGTCTACGTGCTGACCAACACCCGCAGCCTTGACCCTGCCGAGGCGGCTGCCCGCAACGAGGAGATCGTCCGCAACGCCCTCGCGGCCGCCGCATCCGCTGAACCCGCGCTCCGGCTCAGCTTTGTCAGCCGGAGCGATTCCACCCTCCGCGGCCACTACCCGCTCGAACCGGACGTCATCGCCGCCACCGTCACCGCCGTCAACGGCGAGAAGACGGACGGCGTCGTGATCGTTCCCGCGTTCCCCGACGCCGGCCGCGTGACGGTCGGCGGCGTGCACTTCACCCGCGGCACAGGCGAGGACGCCGGGCAGCTCACTCCCGTGGCCGAGACCGAATTCGCCCGGGACGCCAGCTTCGGCTTCGCCAACTCGGAGATGGCCAAGTACGTCGAGGAGAAGTCGAACGGCCGGTTCCCCGCGGACTCGGTGATCGTGCTGGATCTGGACATCATCCGGGCCTCCGCCGATCCGAAGATCTCCGCCAAGGCCATTGCCGATGCCATCGACGCCGCCACGGATTCGACTCCGATCGTGGCGGACATCGTCACCGAAAACGATCTGCGGGCCCTGGCCCTGGGCCTGGAAGAAGCGGAAAGCCGCGGCAAGAAGCTGCTCTACCGCGTGGGCCCGCCGTTTGTCCGGGCACGGATCGGCCAGGAAATCCGCACCGAACTCAGCGGCGAGGAAGCCTATGCGGGCAACACCCCCTCGGAAGCCGGCGGCCTGATCGTGGTCGGCTCGCATGTCGGTGTCACCACCCGCCAGCTCAACGCCCTCACCGAGCAGCACAGCGCGGCCCGGATCGTGGAGATCGACGTCGAAAAGCTCCTCGGTGACAACGCGGGGGAGTACCTGGACGAAACCGTTGACACGGTGGTCGCTGCCCTCCGCGGCGGCGACGTGATCGTGCACACAAGCCGGCTCCTGATCAAGACCTCCGACGCCGCCGAAAGCCTGCGGATCGCCCGCACCGTCTCGGCCGCCGTCGTCGCCGTGGTCAACCGCACGCTGAAGACCTTCCCGCCCCGCTTCGTGATCGCCAAGGGCGGCATCACGTCCTCGGACGTGGCCGCACACGGACTGGAAATCCGGCACGCGATCGTCCGCGGGCCCATGCTGCCGGGCATCGTCAGCCTGTGGGAACCGGTGGACGGTCCGGCCAAGGGCATCCCGTACATCGTCTTCGCCGGCAACGTGGGCGACGACCAGTCCCTCGCCGATGTCACGCGCAAGCTCAGCAACACCTTCTGACCCCGCACGATCAACACCGCACGCCACAACACGTCATTCGATGGAGAACACCATGACCAGCAACTACACCATCACCGTCCTGGGCCTTGGCGCCATGGGCCTGCCCATGGCCACGCGCCTGGCCAGCGAGCTCACCGTCCACGGCTTCGACATCGCCGAGCCGCGCCTGAAGCTGGCCGAAGAGGCCGGCATCCGCACGTTCGCCTCCGCACGGGAAGCCTCGGAAGGCGCCGACGCGCTGCTGCTGGCCGTGCGCAACGGTGAACAGCTCAATGATGTCCTGTTCGGCGAGAACGGCGTGGCCTCCGTGCTCAAGCCGGGCGCCGTCGTGATCCTGGGCAGCACCGTGGGCACCGAGGCCATCCCGGCCGCCGTCGACCGCCTGGCCGAATACGGCGTCGAACTGGTTGACGCCCCGCTGTCCGGCGGCCCCAAGCGTGCCGGCGAAGGCGACCTGCTGATCGTGGTGGGCGCATCGCCCGAGGCCCAGGAAAAGGCCCGCCCGGCCCTTGAGCTGCTGGCCTCCACCCTGACCGTGGTCGGCGACAAGCCCGGCGACGGCCAGGCCCTCAAGACCGTCAACCAGTTGCTCTGCGGCATCCACATCGCAGCCGCCGCCGAGGCAATGGCCCTGGCCGACGCCCTGGGCCTGGACCAGGCCAAGACCCTCGCCGCCCTCGAAGCCGGCGCGGCGGGCTCCTTCATGCTCTCCAACCGCGGCCCGCGCATCCTGGAGGCCTACACCGAGAACGGCGCCGAAGTCCTCAGCCGGCTGGACATCTTCGTCAAGGACATGGGCATCGTCGGCAAGGCCACCCGCGCAGCAGGCCTCGCCGCCCCGGTGGCCGCCGCCGCCGAGCAGCTCTACCTCCTCGGCCAGGCCCAGGGCCTCGCCGCCGCCGATGACTCCGCCGTCATCAAGGTCGTCGCGCCCACCAGGCGCACCGCCTAACCAGACTTTCCGCGCCCGACGACGGCGGTCCCCCCTCCGCCGTCGCCGGGTCCCACCCCGCCACTGTTCCCCAACGACTGACTCGTTGGGCGACATTGTCAAAGGAGACACCTCTTCATGACCCCCCTGCTCAATTCCCTGATGGTGCGCGCCGCAGACGCGCCCGTCATCAAGCCGGCCGTGGAGCTGGGAACTCCGCTGCTGCTGACAATCGCGGCCGCCGGCGTCGCCCTGCTGCTGGTGATGATCATCCGCTTCAAGATCCAGGCCTTCGTGGCCCTGCTGACCGTGAGCATCCTGGTGGCCGTGGCCGCGCAGATCCCGCTCAAGGACGTCTTCACCGTGGTGGCCGCCGGGGTGGGAGGCACCATGGGCAAGGTCGCCCTCCTGATTGCGCTCGGCGCGATCCTGGGCCGGATGATCGAGGTCTCCGGCGGCGTCCAGTCCCTCGCCGACCACTTCACAGCCAAGCTCGGCGCCCGGCGGGTGGCCGTGGCCCTCACCGCAGTCGGCTTCCTGGTCGCGATTCCGGTGTTCTTCGAGGTCGGCATCATCGTCCTGGTGCCGGTCGTCTACGCCTTCGCCAAAATCGCCAACGTCCACCCGGTGAAGTTCGGCCTGCCCATGGCCGGCATCATGCTGGCCATCCACGTGGCCGTGCCCCCGCACCCGGGGATTGTCGCCGGTGCCGGCGTGCTCGGCGCCGACATCGGACTGATCGCGCTGATCTCGCTGACGATCTGCGTGCCCCTGGGCTTCCTGTCCTACTGGGTCGCATCCATCATGAACCGCAAGACCTACGAGCTGCTGCCAGCCGTCAAAACCCAGGTGGACGAGTTCGGCTCAGCAACCGTGGTCCGTGTTGGTCACGAGGGCCCGGGCAGCAAAGCCCTGGCCCCGCCCCGTCCGGGACTGATCATCTTCCTCATCGCCACCCCGATCGCGCTGATCCTCCTCGGCACCGTCGGCACCCTCGTAATCGACAAGAACGACTTCTGGTACGGCGTCGCGGCGTTCGTCGGCAACCCCGTCTTCGCCCTTCTGGTTGCCGTCGCCCTGTCCTTCTACCTGCTCGCCGTCCGCCGCCGGTGGTCGCTCGTGGAAACCGGCGAAATCTTCGAAGGCGCCCTGCCGCCGATCGCCTCCATCCTCCTGGTGGTCGCGGCAGGCGGCGTGTTCGGCAGCGTCCTGCAGGTGAGCGGCATCGGCAAGGCGCTCTCCGAATCCCTCGACACGCTCGGCGTTCCGCTGCTGCTGCTTGGCTTCATCATCTCCCTCGCGCTCCGCGCAGCCCAGGGCTCGGCCACGGTCGCGATCGTCACCACGGCCGGCCTGCTCTCCTCCGCCGTGGCCGGGGGCGGCTACACGCCGGCACAGACCGCCGTGATCGTGATCGCCATCGGCTTCGGCGCCCTCGGCCTCTCCCACGTGACCGACGCCGGTTTCTGGGTGGTTGTGCGGTACTACGGGCTGACCGTCGCCGACGGCCTCAGGACCTGGACCGTGCTCACCACCGTGCTGGGACTGGCAGGCTTCGCCCTGACCTTCGTCGCCTGGATGCTGGTGGGGGGACTGAGCGCCTGATGCGTACCCAACTCGACACCCTGGTGGCCGGCGCCCTGCAGCAAGGCTCTGCCGTTCCGGCGTTCACCTGCTACGACTTCACCACCGCGCTCGCCGTGGTGGGGGCGGCCGAGGAATCCGGCCGTGGCGCCATCCTGCTGGTCGCGCCGAAGACCGCGGCAACGCCCAACGGGCTGCGGCTGATCGCCGCCCTGCGCGGACTCGCCGACGCAGCCTCCGTGCCGATTGCGGTGCAGCTGGATCATGCCACCGACCCGCAGGTGATCGCCGACGCCGTCAGCGCCGGGGCCGACTCGGTGCTGGTCGACGGGTCCTCGCTGCCGTACGAGGACAACATCGCCCTGGTCCGGAACGTCCGGGCCGCATTGGCGGCGCAGGGCCGGGCCGACGTCGTCATTGAAGCAGAACTCGGCGGACTCGCCGGCGACGAGGACCGGGCCTTCGGGACCGACGCCGCGGACAGCGCAGGCAGCACAGTGGCGGACGCCCCCGCGGGGCTCACCGACTCCGCCCAGGTGGAGGACTTCGTGGCCCGCACCGGGGCGCAGCTGCTCGCCGTGGCCGTGGGCAATGTCCATGGCAAGTACAAAGGCGAGCCCCGGCTGCGCTGGGACGTGCTGCAGGACATCGCCGTGCGGACCCGGATCCCGCTGGTCCTGCACGGCGCCTCCGGCATTCCGGCCGAGGAACTGGTCAAGGCCGCGGCGATGAACGTGGGCAAGGTCAACTTCAACACCGAGCTGCGCACCGGCGTCCTGGCGGTCCTTGAGGAGCAGACCACAGCGCACCGGGCCGACGGCGAGAACCTCCAGGCACTGCTGGGCCTGTGGAATGTCTCGGCCAGGACCTTCGCGGCCACCGCCCTGGCCACACTCTCGCGCTGACGCCCTGAACCGGCCCGCGACCGGCGCGCATCCGGGCCAAACTGCTCTGGCACTCATGGCGCCCCTCGCCGACAATGATGGCAACACAGCCTGCCTTCCCGAGGGGTGCCATGCTTGCGCAGCAGCGGCCAGCCGGCGGCCCGGCGCCGATGCCGATGCCGGACCGCGACCCGGTGATCGATCTTGTCCGGTTCTTTTGCCTGGCGTTGGTGGTGGTGGCCCACACCATGATGGTGAGTCCCGTGCTGCACCCGGACGGCACCGTGACCTCCGAAAACACCCTGGGCGATCAGCACTGGTTTGAACCGGTGGTGTGGGTCTTCCAGATCATGCCGCTGTTCTTTGTGGCCGGCGGCATCACCGGGCTGCAGTCCTGGCGCCGGCTCCGCGCCAGGGGCGGCACCGCCTTCGATTTCATGCAGGGCCGGCTGCTGCGCCTGATCCGTCCGGCCGCCGTCCTGTTGGCGGTCATGTTCCTTGGCCTGTCGGCGGCCCGCCTCGCAGGGGTTGACCCCCAGGTCATCGGGCTGCTCACCAGCGGAGCCGGCATGCCGCTGTGGTTCCTGGCCGCCTACCTCGCCGCGCAACTCAACCTTCCCTGGCTGGCGGCACTCCACGCCCGCGCGCCGTGGCTGACCCTCGCCGGTCTCACCGCCCTGGTGGTGACAGTCGATTGCCTGCGGGGAGTGCTGCCGCTGCTGGCATACCTGAACATGGTGTTCCTGTGGTGCGCCGTGCAGCAGCTCGGATTCATCGTGGCAGACGGCCCGCGGCTGCTGCCGGGCCGGCCGGCGCACTTCGGCATCATGGTGGCCAGCAACATGCTGCTGGGGTTGCTGGTCCTGCTGGGGCTGTATTCCGGGAACATGCTGGTGAACCTCAATCCGCCCAATGTGACGCTGCTGCTCCTGGGCATCTCGCAGGCCGCCGCCCTCCAGCTCTTCCGGCCGGGGCTGTCCCGGATCGCGTCCATGGCCGGGGTGCGCCGGATGATGGGCGTGGCCGGCCGGCGGTCCATGACTGTCTATTTGTGGCATCTGCCGCTGCTGGCGGCAATGTCCGGGGTGCTGCTGCTGACGGATTTCCCCCAGCCGGCCGGAGGGACCGCGGCCTGGTGGTGGGGGCGGCCCCTGGTGCTGACGGGAGTCATCGCGCTGCTGCTGCCGGTGGTGGCATTGTTTGGCAGGTTGGAGGAGCGTCCGACGGCGTCCGGACCGTCGCCGAGCAGGCCGGCGGCCGCCGTGCTGCTCGCCGCCGTCGCCGTTTTTGTCCCGGCAGTCAACGCGGCGCTCACCGGGCTCACGCCCGGGCTCCTCGGCGGGGGCGCCGCCTGCTTCGCGCTCGCCGTCGTGCTCCTGGGCCGGATTCCGGTTCGGCTCACAACGCCGCCTGACGGGCAGGGCGGATCGGAACCGCCATTGCCACGCCCGCCATTAAGTGCCAATGTCGAACCATGACGGAGAACTCGGCAACCACGGAAGATACCTTCGCTCCGGACGTCTCCACCACCCGGAACGACGAGCTGCACCGTTACGAACTCCGTGCCGGCGGCAAGCTTGCCGTCCAGGTGCGCTTCATCGACAGACCGGGGCATATCGACTTTATCCACACGGATACAGCAGAGCAATTCCAGGGCCAGGGGCTCGCCAAAGTGCTGGCGCACTTCGCCCTCGATGACGTGGTTGCATCCGGCAAGCGGATCATCCCGAATTGCCCGTTCATGTACCGCTACCTGCGCAAACATGAGTCGTACCACCAGTATGTGGACTGGCCGGAACGGGTCCCCGAGGGAGCCTGAGCGCCTGGCCCGGGAAGCCGGGACGGCCCCGGCGGCCTGCCCGCTTGTGAGCTGGAGAACAACCTCGTAAAGTTTGACCAGAGTTATGCAGTTGGCTCTTGGACAGGTCACTTTGGAGTACCCCCATGAACCATAAACTGCGTGTGCTTGTCCGGGTGGACGTCGATCCCGCACAGGTCACCCTCGAAATTACCGGCTGCGTTACCCAGTCTGATTCAGCAGCCCTCCTGCATATCGTGCGCCGCGCCTGCCGCCTCGAGCCGGGCGCCGTCGTGGTCATCGACCTCCATGGCGCCTCCCACCTGGACCCGGAAGTGCTGCTGGAGCTTCGACGGATCGCGGATGCCGGACACCTGCCCTCTGCCGACGCCGCGGACTCCGCAGAGGCAGGGCCGCTCCGCTTCGCCCTGGACGAGCCGGCCGTGCTGCCAATCTGCCTCGTGCACGTCGGCGCCGACGCCGAAGTCCTCGCCGGACTCGACACCGACTACCGCCCGGCTCCCGTCGCCGTCGCTGGGAACGAATACAGCGAAGCTGCCGGACTGCTCGACGTCGGGCCCGGCTCCGGACCCGGCTCCGGGCTGGCGGAGGCCAACAGCCCGCTGGCCGCGGAAACCGGCGGCGCCGACGACCTTGGCTCCATCAATGGGCTGGCGCTTTCGGAGTATTTCGAGGGAACGCTGGATCCTGTGGCCACGGTCCGGGCCCTGTCCGACACCGCGCTGTGCCAGCTCGCCGACGCTCTCTACCGCCACCTCGACACCAGCACCCCGTCTTTCGGGGCGCACACCTGGTATGAGCTTGCGGCTGAAGAGCTTCAGAACCGCCACCTGCTCGACGGCGACGACCCGGCAGGGGACGAACTGGCGCAAGACACGGCCCTGGCCTGAGCCGGGACGAGACTAGGCTGTCGCTATGAACCCTCAAACAGCCTCTACACCCGGCAGTACCGCCCTGGTCACGGGCGCGACGGCAGGCCTCGGCGCCGAGTTCGCCCGCCAGCTTGCCGAACAGGGCCACCGCGTGGTGCTCGTGGCCCGCGACGCCGGCCGCCTCGCGGCCACGGCGGCCGAGCTGGAGAACAGCTACGGGTCCGCGGCGGAGACAATCGCCGCGGACCTGACCGACGACGCCGGGATTGCGGCCGTCGTCGCGCGCCTCAGCGACCCGGCCCGGCCGGTGGAGATCCTGGTCAACAACGCGGGAATCGGCCTGCTGCGGCCCTTCGAGGACAACGACATTGCCGAGGAAAAGAAACACCTGAAGCTCCATGTCGAAACCGCCATGGAGCTCAGCCATGCCGCCCTGCAGGGCATGCTCGGGCGGCAGTCCGGCAGGATCATCAACGTCGCCAGCGTGGCGGCCTTCCTGCCCCGCGGCACGTACTCCGCGGCGAAGGCCTGGCTGCTGAGTTTCTCGCGCTCGGCCAACATGGCCTACGCCGCGCGCGGGGTGAAGGTCACCGCCGTGTGCCCCGGCTTCACCCACACCGAGTTCCACGACCGGATGGGGATGGACAAGACGGCGACGCCGCGCTGGATGTGGCTCGAGGCCCGGCAGGTGGTCAGCGAGGGACTGGCGGACAACGCCAAGGGCAAGGCCGTCTCGATCCCCAGCAAGCGCTACAAGGTCCTGACCTCGGCTGCGCGGGTGCTGCCGTCAAAGCTCGTCGCCGGGCCGGCGCGGCGCGCCAAGTAGCCGCCGGGCCGCGGCCTGGCCTGGGCGGACAGTTCCTGGGCGGACAGGTCCGGCACGGACCTTGCCGACAGTGCGGGGCGGTCACCTCGGTGTCGGCGGTGATCAGGGCGCAGCATCGGTGATGCGGACGGCCAGCATGCTGGTCGTGAGCCCCTCCAGGGTGTCCAGGCGGACGTTCAGCAGCCGCGACATCAGGGCCAGCCGCTTGCTGAGGGTATTCCGGTGGATATACAGCACCTGGCAGACCCTCGATGGCTGGGCGTCGTGGTCGAGGTAGGCCCTGAGCGTGGGCAACAGCCGGCCGTTGTTGGCACGGTCGTACTCCAGGAGCGGCGCGAGCAGATTCTCCGCAGCGGCGTGGGCGCCGCTGCCGGCCGTGGCCACCACCAGGGACTCGATGCTCATCGGGGCCGCGATGGTGGGCTCGCCGACCTGCCGGACCAGCCGCTGGGCATGGGCGAGGCCGAGCCTCAGCTCATCGACGCTGCGCAGTGGCCCCTTGATGACGAGGGGGAGCCCGGGAACGATCTGCCGGAGCGAGGCCAGCAGCCGGTCCGGAATCACTTGCCAGTCCGCCGCGGTGTCCGTCCTGGCCTGGGCGAGGGCGTAGACCGAGCCGCGATACGTGAAGACATGGGCATTGTTCAGGTGATCCTGTACGGCCAGCCGGATCCGCCATGCGTTCGGCAGCTGGGTCCTGTCCGGCTCGGCCGCCAGCAGGAATGTGGGGGCGTGCGCGTCCAGCCCCGTGGCGCGGAAGGTCCGTGTCAGTTCTTTCAGGGCCACACCCTGCCAGTCCTCCAGCTGGAGCATGAGCCGCTCCAGCTTCCCCTGGTGCGGGGCCCCGGCCTTGAACGCACTGTTTAGCTGCATCGCAAGAATGGAGGACGCCGGCCCGATCAGGGTTGCGAGCGGTTCCCCGGTGGTCCCGCCCCGGACCACCAGCTGAAAATGATCCGTGCCGCCGGTGGGGAGCGCGAAGCTGGACCCCGGGGCCCCGCGCCCATCCTGCCGGAGGTCCTCGGCCGTCCAGCGTGAACCGGCGGGCCAGCAGCTGACCAAGGCGCCGGTGGTGTCAAAGACGGCGCATTGTCCGTCCGCCGCCGCGGCCACCTGCGCCAGCACGGCCCTGAGCGACCCGCCGGATCGCGCCGCCTTGGCGCACCTGTCGGCCAGCTCCCACGACTGCCGGGTCAGGGCAAACCGCTCGGCTTCCAGGACGCTCGTGACGAAGCGCTGCAGCTGGAGGGCCGGGACGACGCTCGGAACCTCCAACAGGGGAATCTGGTGGGCCTTGGCCGCCTCCACCAACGGCTTTGGAATCAGCCGGTGGGCTACTCCCGTCACGAATGCGATGGCGCAGACGGGGACGCTGGCCAGCCGTTCGACATAGGCATCCCACGTCCGCTGGTCAAAGAAGTTGAAGCCGATCCCGTGGGTGATCAGCAGGCAGTTGGCACCCAGGAAGGGGGTGGGGTCCAGGAACTCCGCCGGTGCGCTGTAGCTGATGGACGTCGCCAGGCTCTTGGCCGTGGAAGGTGTGTGCAGCCTGAGCTGGAGTGAATCCTCCGCCAGCAGGTCCGAGACTTTCATCGTGCCCTCCCGGTGCGCCGTCGCCGTCCGAATTCGGTGTGCATCTTGCACATTTGCTCTCCAAGTTAGTGGACGTTTGCCCACTATGTAAGGGATGGGGCAGTCCCTACTGTTGAACGCATGAACAATGTTAATGTGGGCAGCGTCACAGCTGGCATCGAGATAAATTCGGACCTGGGCGAGGCCTTCGGGCTGCACAGCTTCGGCAATGACCGGGCGCTCATGGAAATCATTGACGTGGCCAACGTGGCCTGCGGTTTCCACGCCGGCGATCCGGACACCATGGAGGAAACCGTAGCCGCCGCCAAGGCACACGGCGTACGGATCGGTGCGCACCCGGGCCTGCCGGATCTGACCGGCTTCGGGCGCCGCGAAATGAAACTGACTCCGGCCGAGGTCGAGTCCCTCATCCTGTACCAGACGGGTGCACTGGTCGGCTTCCTGAAGAAGGCCGGAGTGGAACTCAACCACATCAAACCCCACGGCTCCCTGTACGGGATGCTCTCGCGTGATCCGGAGCTGATGCGGTCCGCCGCGAAAGTCGCCGCACTGTACGGTGTCCCCATCTTCGGGCTTGCCGGCACCGCGCACGAAAGCGTCTGCGCGGAGATGGGGGTGCCGTTCGTCGGCGAACTATACGTGGACCTGAACTACAACCCCGCGGGCCAGCTGATCATCCAGCGCCGGCCCGAGGCCACGGACCCCGCCAAGGCCGCCGAACGCGTGCGCCGGGTCCTGGACGACGGTCTCGTGGAGACGTCCGACGGCTCGACCGTGGGCATCGACTTCACCAGCATCTGCGTCCACTCTGATGCCCCCAACTCGCCGGCCGTGGCGCAAGCCGTGCGGGCGGCCCTCGGCGAACGGCAGCCGTGACCTGTCACGCACCGCCCACCCCACCGCAACTGAAAGGCACACCATGTCACACCAAGTCACCTCGCCGCTTCCCGGAGTGTTCTACCGCAAGCCCGGCCCGGACAAGGATCCCTACGTGCAGGAAGGCGACGACGTCGAGGCGGGCCAGACGATCGGCGTCGTCGAAATCATGAAGCAGTTCAGCGAAGTCAAAACAGAAGTGGCCGGGAACCTGGTCAAGTTCGAGGTGTCGGATTCAGGCACGGTCAATCCGGGTGACGTGATTGCAGTGATAGAGGAAAAACCATGAAGAAACTGCTCATAGCCAACAGGGGCGAGATCGCCGTACGGATTATCCGCACAGCACGCGAACTGGGGATACGCACGGTGGTGGTGGCGAGCGAACCCGACGTCGACGGGCTGGCTGCCCGCCTTGCGGATGAATACGCGGTCATTGGTCCCGCCCCCGCCAGCCAAAGTTACCTGAACCACGGCGCCGTCCTGAAAGCGGCAATCGACTTCGGCTGCGACGCGGTGCACCCCGGCTACGGCTTCCTGTCCGAGAATGCGGTGTTCGCCCGGGCCGTCATGGAAGCCGGGCTCATTTGGGTGGGCCCGTCCCCGGAAGCCATCGAGCTGATGGGGGACAAGGCGCGGGCACGGCAGGCGGCTGAGGCCGCGGGCGTTCCCACCCTCCGCGGGACCCACGGGGAGGCCCCCGCCGGCGACGCGTTGCTGGAGATCGCGGCCGAGATCGGCTACCCGCTGGTGGTCAAGGCGGCCGCAGGCGGCGGCGGGCGCGGAATCCGTCTCGTGACCCGCGCGGAAGACCTGGCCTCGACCGTCGACGTGGCGCAGGCCGAAGCTGCCGCCGCGTTTGGCAGTGCCGCCGTCTACCTGGAGAAGTTTGTGGAACGCGCCCGGCACGTTGAGGTCCAGGTCCTCGGGGACGGCACCAACGTCGTCCACCTCGGTGACCGGGACTGCTCCATGCAGCGGCGGCAGCAGAAAATCCTGGAGGAGGCCCCCGCCCCTGACCTGCCGGACGCCGTCCGCAAGCACATGCTGGATTCCTCGGTGGAGCTTGCCAGGCAGTGCCACTACAAGGGACTCGGCACTGTCGAATTCCTCTATGACGCGGTCAACCACGAAGTCTCCTTCATCGAGATGAACACCCGGCTCCAGGTGGAGCACCCCGTCACGGAGATGGTCACGGGCCTTGACCTGGTCCGGGAACAACTGCTCATCGCCGCCGGTGAGCCGCTTCGGATGCGCCAGGAAGACGTCGTCTTCCGCGGCCATGCCTTCGAGTTCCGGCTCAACGCCGAAGACCCGGCCAAGGGGTTCATGCCCAGCCCCGGGCTGCTGGAACGCCTCGACTGGCCGGGCGGTCCCGGTGTCCGCATTGACTCCGGGTTCGTTGCCGGATCCACGGTGATGCCGTTCTACGACTCGCTCCTGGCGAAGATCATTGTCTGGGACGAAACCCGGGACGAGGCCATCGGGCGGTCCATCCGGGCCCTGGACGAGATCACGATCGAGGGCGTGTCGACCACCATCCCGCTGCTGAGCGCCGTGCTGCACCGGCCGGAACTGAAGTCGGTGGAGCACCACACCAAGTTCATCGAGACGACCCCGGAGATCTTGGGTGGGCTGTCATGAGCGACACCCTGAGCGCCGACTCGCTCAAAGGCACGGCACGCTATACCTGGGGCGGCGACGAGTTCCTGTTCGTGGAAATCTCCGAGGCCATGAGCCTGGCCGCGAACTTCAAATCCAACTCGATGGCCACCCGGCTCGGTGGCCGGGCGCTGGCCGGCGTGACCGAAATCTGCCCCGCCAACGCGTCCCTGCTGGTCCGCTTCGATCCTGACCTGCTGGACGCGGCGGACCTCGAATCCGCCATGCGGGAGATCGAAGTCGAAGTGGACAACGCCTCCCACCCGGTGCTGAACACCCGGCTGATCGAGATTCCGGTCTGGTACGACGATCCGTACACGCGGGAAACCGGTGCCCGGTTCCGCAGCGGTCACCAGCGGCCGGAGGGGACCGACCTGGACTTTGCGGCCGAGGTCAACGATCTCTCCGGTGCCGACGAGTTCATCAGGCGCCACCACAGCAGTCCCTGGCTGGTCTCCATGGTCGGGTTTGTGGCCGGTCTGCCGTTCATGTTCCAGATGGTGCCGCGCGAGCAGCAGCTGGAGGTGCCGAAGTACCTGAGCCCGCGCACGGATACGCCTCCGCTCACCGTCGGTCACGGCGGCTGCTTCGCCTGCATCTATTCCGTCCGCGGGGCCGGCGGCTACCAGATGTTCGGGATCGCGGCGGCTCCGATCTTCGACCCGGCGCAGTCCCTGGCCGATTTCAAGGACTTCATGGTCTTCTTCAAACCCGGCGACATCGTCAAGTTCCGCCCCGTCGATGAGGACGAATACAAGAGCATCAAGGAACAGGTGGACGCGGGAACCTTCGTCTACAAGCAGGTGCCGGTCACCTTCGATCTGGCCGAGGCCCTCGGCGACCCCGAGAGCTACAACACCAAGCTATTGGAGAACCTCAATGACTCTTGAGATCTTGGAACCAGGCCTCTCAACGACGGTCCAGGACCGGGGAAGATTCGGCCACTACAACGTGGGAATCCCACAAGGCGGCTCCATGGACCAGCTCTCCGCGGAGATCGTCAACGCCCTGGTGGGCAACACCGCCGAAGAAGCGGTGCTCGAATGCACCTATCTGGGCCCGAAATTCCGCACCTCCGTGCCCGCGGTGATCGCCGTGGGTGGCGCGCCGGTGGAGGTGAAAGTCAACGGAGCCACCGCCCCGCAATGGGAGGCCATTGAACTGGCCGCCGGGGACGAGGTCTCGTTCGGATTCCTTCAGCGCGGCACCCGGTACTACGTGGCAGTCCGGGGCGGCATTGACGTGCCGCTGGTGCTAGGGAGCCGTTCCACGTACGCCCTTGGTGCCTTGGGCGGCTATGAGGGCCGCAAGCTCGCCGCCGGGGACCAGGTCCCTGTGGGCGACACGGCATCCGGGGAGGTCCTGGGCGCGATCGCCCCGGAGCTGCGGCCGGCATTCCCGGCCGAAACGGAGATCCGGGTCCTTCTGGGCCTCTACGACCACCGGCTGACTGCGGCCGGACTGGCGACCCTGCTGGAGTCGACCTGGACGCTCACTCCGGTGGCCGACAGGACGGGCCTGCGCTACAGCGGGCCGGAGGTCGAATGGAAGGAGCGGGAGCAGCCCTTCGGTGCCGGTTCCGATCCCTCCAACATCGTCGACGCCGGATACGCGGTGGGTTCCATCCAGATCCCCGGCGGCAAGGAGCCGATCGTCCTGCACCGCGACGCCGTGTCCGGCGGAGGCTACGCCATGGTCGCAACCGTCATCAGCGCGGATATGGACTCACTTGCCCGCAGCGCACCGGGGACCAAGACGCGTTTCGTCGCGGTGAGCATGGAGGAAGCCGTCGCTGCCCGTTCGGAAGGGAAGGCCCTCCGCCGTTCCATCTGGGGATAACCAACGCCCCACAGCCCCGTGGCGCCCGCCCCAGGCTGCACAATTGCATCACTACAACACCAGAGGTGTCGCTTTGTCGTACTCAAATTTAGTAATGCCTGCCGACCAGCGGGTCGGCAAATGGTCGCTGACCATGGCCTGGTGGGCCCTGTTCTCGGCTATGTTCTGGATCTACGTGGCAGTGGCCTCGGCCGGGGCCGTCGGGGTGCCCAACACCATCATCGGCATGGTCCTCACAATCGCCACGTACGGGATCATCAACCTGGTGCTCTCGCGCTACGCGGCCCGCACCGGCCTGACGGTGAGTGTCTTCTCCCGGACCCTGTTCGGACTGCTGGGATCGGCGCTCGCGTCACTGATCTTCGCGGCCACGGCCATCTACTACGCCGTCTTTGAGGGTTCCATCATTGCCGTCGCCTTCCACGAATATTTCGGCGGCGAACTCGTGCTCTGGTACGCCGCGGTAGTGGTCTACGCCGTCCCCCTGGCAGTCGGCGGTGTCCAGCACTGGCTGGACCGGCTCAATGGGTTCCTGCTCCCGTTCTACTTCGCCGGGCTCGTCGCAGTGGTCATCGCCGCGACCCTGATTCAGGGCGTGCCCACCAACTGGATCGGCGAGGCCGCGGCAAGCTCCGCACTGCCCGGCTGGCTGACGTCCTACCTGATCTATATGGGCGTCTACATCATGATGATGTACACCTTCGACTATGCCCGGATGGGAAAACGCCAGGACCGCAAATTCCTCGGCAGCGTCACGTTCGGCTGGGTGTTCTATGCCTTCACGTTCGGGTTGAACGGCCTGGTCGGCATCTACATCATGAGCGCGTGGGGCCTCGAGGCGTCCGAGACGGGCGTGGTCACGGCGTTCATATCCTCGCTGGGTGTCTGGGGGCTGCTGGTCATTTTCATCTCGCAGACCCGCATCAATACGGCCAACTACTTCCTCGCGTCGACGAACCTCTCGGCCTTCGCCCACCGGGTGTTCGGCCTCAACCTGCCACGGTATGTCTGGGTGATTGTCTCCGGAGTGCTGGCGTTCCTGCTGATGCTCACGGACGTGTTGAGCTACCTGCTGAAGGCGCTCGCCTGGCAGGGCGTCTTCGTCACGGCCTGGGTGGCGATCGCGCTGACGTACATCGCCGTGAACTGGAAAGAGGAGCGGTACTTCCCGGAAGTCCGGCCGGGCCGGCTGAAGCCGGTCACCGCCGGAGCCATCGCGTGGGTGGTTGCCTCCGCCACGGGCATCATTTTGACCGAGCAGACGGCGCTGCCCGTGGTCTCGCAGCTCACTCCGATGATCACCATGGCGCTCGCCGCCGGCTTGTACTATGCCGCGTACAAGCTCTCCCCGCCCCCGGTCATGGACGGACACAGGGACCTCTCGCCCGAGGAACATGCCGAGCTGCTGGCGGCCGAGCCGCAGTAGCCCGATCGCGCCAGGGCGGCTGCCCGCCTCTTCTCCCGCGGCAGAGGCGGGCGGCCGCATGACGTGCAGCGACGGCGGCGGGACCGTTACCGCCGTCGACGGATCAACACGACGACGGCGATCCCGACGGCGGCGCCCACCAGTGTCTCGACGGCCCGTTCGGTCACCAGCACGCCGGGATCGGCCGGCGCGGCGAGTTGTCCGACCAGCAGGATCACCGGGGTGAAGGAGACCATGGCGAGGCCGTAGTGCCGGGTCATGAACAGCTCAGTGCTGAACTGCAAGACGATCACCAGGCAGACCAGGACGGCGGCCTCCTGACCGGGGAAGGCCAGCAGCGGTGAGCCCGGCCACGGGAACAGGACCGCCGCGACCACCACGAGTCCGGCCAGTGTCCCGACGATCCGGTGGACGCCGCGGTACACGCTGCTGGGGAGGTCCGCCCCGGCAAGCGGTACCGCCGCCGCGGCCATGGCCCAGTGCGGGTGGCCGCCGCCACTGAGGACCCCCAGGATCCCCGCGCCGCCAACGGCGGTGACGTAGCGGGCGGCATGCAGCCACGCCGCCCGGCGGCCTGCCCCGCGCAGCACCGTGACGTCCCGCCGCCGCCCGCGGTGCCAGGCGCGGCCGACAAACCAGCCGCCAAAGCCGACCATGATGGAGAACGCGGCCGATCCCGCGGCGATGAGAACGCCCGTCTGCCAGGGGTCGGCGGCGGGAACGGAGGCGCACGCGCCCAGGGCCAGGATCCCGAAGAAGGGACCGGCGGGTTTCAGGGCCGTCCTGTCCGTGAACAGCGAGCCCACGCCGGCAAACGCCGCCTCAATGATCACCAGGGCCCACGAATGAATGTGGTGGACAGAGAGGAAGACGCCGACTCCTACGCCGGCAACCAGGAGGACAGCAGCCTGGCTTTGATGGCGGAGCCGGAGCTGGTGAGGCTCGGTGCGGCCGTACATGCCGGTCAGCGCGCCGAAAACGGCGTAGCCGGCCAGCTCGGGGCGGCCGGCCGCCAGGAGCGCCAGGGACGGAACGGCCACGCTGATCGCCACCCGCCACGCCGACACGTGGTCCTTGTTGGGCGGGGCCAGGCTGTGCAGCGAGCGGATGTGGTGCAACAGGGACATCTCAACTGCCTCTCCGGTTTCCCGGGTTTCTCCGGTTCCCTAACTTTCGCGGGGTGCCCGGGCTTTCCCGGCTGTCCCGGGCTTTCCCGGCTGTCCCGGGAGCTGATAGTGGTTCGGACACGCCTAAGGCCTGCCCGGATGCGTCCCCCAACGGGTAAGCATCCGGAACAGGCCTCAAAGGGCGGGGCTGTCAGCTACGTAGCCTGGGCTACTGCTGCCGGTCCGGTCGGACCAGCAGGCTTAGGCGTTGGCCGGGACTTTCTCGGCTTCCCCGCGCCCTGCGGTGGAATCGACGGCCGGTGCGACCATGGGCATGTCCATGTGTTCGAGGTCGATCAGCGGGTTCTCGTCCTGCGTCGCGACCAGCTCGCGGGCCTCGGCCTGGGTGTCCACGCTAGGCATGGAGCCGGGCAGCGGCATCTGGGCGGATTCCTTCAGGAAGTAGATCGCTACTGCGCCGATCGCCGAGGTGGCCATCAGGTAGTAGGCCGGCATCATGTCGTTGCCGGTTGCGCTGATCAGGGCGGCAACGATGAACGGAGTGGTGCCGCCGAAGATGGCCACCGAGAAGTTGTACGCGATGCCCATGGCGCCGTAGCGGCTGGCCGTCGGGAACTGGGCCGGCAGGGCCGAGGCCAGGTTGGCCACGTAGAACGTCACCGGGAAGGCAATCAGGGAAAGGCCGGCCAGCGTGGACCAGATTTCACCGATGCCGATCAACAGGAAGGCGGGGGTGGCGAGGACGACGGTGCTGATGGCACCGATCCACAGCACCGGGCGGCGGCCGATCCGGTCAGAAAGCTTGCCGGTCAGCGGGATGCAGAGGCTCATGATGACCAGCACGGGGATGGTCAGCAGCGTGCCGTGCAGTTCGTCGTAGCCCTTGGACTCCGTCAGGTACGTCGGCATGTAGGAGGTCAGTGCGTAGCCGGCGGTGTTTGCTGCCGCGACCAGGATCATCGCGACGATGAGGGAGCGCCAGTACGCCTTCACGATGCCCACCGGGCCCTTGGAGGCTGCGGTGTCCGCGGCGGTTGCGTCCTTGGCGAGGTTCTCCTGGGCATCGAGGGTCGCCTGGAACTGGGGGGATTCCTCGATCTTGCTCCGGAAGTACACGGCGATCAGGCCGAGCGGGCCGGCAATGAGGAACGGGATGCGCCAGCCCCACTGCTCCATGGTGTCCTGGCCGAGGGTCAGCTGCAGCACCGAAACGAGGGCCGCGCCAAGGGCGAAACCGAGGTAGCTGCCCATGTCCAGGAAGCTGGCGAAGAATCCGCGGCGCTTGTCCGGGGCGTACTCGCTCACGAAGGTCGTGGCGCCGGCGTATTCACCGCCGGTAGAGAAGCCCTGGATAACTTTGAACAGGACCAGCAGGACCGCAGCCCAGATGCCGATCTGTGCGTAGCCGGGCAGGAGCCCGACGGCGAAGGTGCTGGCGGCCATGATCATCAGGGTCGCGGCGAGGACCTTCTGGCGGCCGATCTTGTCGCCCAGCCAGCCGAACACGACTCCGCCGAGGGGGCGGGCAATGAAGGTGGCGGCGAAGGTTCCGAGCAGGAACAGGGTCTGGACGGACTTGTCCGCTTCCGGCAGGAACACCGGTCCCATGGTGGTGATCAGGTAGCCGAACACGCCGACGTCGTACCACTCCATGGTGTTACCCACGATGGTGCCGCCGAGTGCCTTCTTGAGCATCGGCTGGTCGACGACGTTGACGTCGGACTCGCGGAGTCGACGGCGACGTAGCTTCGGTTTCTTCACACCCTTGGGTGCGCCTTGGTTGGTTCTGCTGGCGTCGATGACGCCTGCTGAAGAGTCGGTCGTGCTTCGGTCTGTGGGCATTTGGGAAGCTCCTAGGGAGATCATTTGCTTGCGACTTGTAGCTGCCCCGCTCTGGGCAGGCTTTCAATTTTACGGGAATTCTCTGGAGTTTCCGAGTTGCGTGCCGTATGATCGCCCATTTCGGGTGCTAATTGGGGGCAATTCACCAATTTCTTTTGCCCGCTTTCGCCGCGCGGTTACTGGGAACCGGCCATCGCTGCGGCACCGCGGCCAAAATTTTCCGTGCCAGCCCTCAGATGCGGGGGTTTTCGGCCGGATTCGGGCCGGCGGAAAGTCCGACGGCGGGCGCTACAGACATCTCATCGGGGCAGTCCTACGATTGATGGACACTTCATTTCACAGCGGTTAATTACAGCGGAAAGGAAGATCAATGGCGGATCATCAGTTCGGAGAAGAAATCGAGCCCGAGGTCGCGAGCCATCTGGCGCAGTCCATGGCTGAAGCCCCCGGACCCGAGACCCTGCATCCCGCTCCCCCCGGGCCTGGCCAGGGACAGCAATGGCCGGACGGCAGCGGCAAGCAGCGGCACCCCAAGGACCGCGACAGCGCCCGCGGGCGGCAAGGCCAGCAAGTGGCCGCCGGAGCCATGCACCGGCAGAGCCGTCCGCAGCTGCCCCACCACGACTAGCCCCATCGCGGCCGGACCCACACGACTAGGGGCCGGCGGCAGGGTCGGCCACGACGTCGGCTGGCGCCTTATCCAGGCGCCAGCCGCGCCACACCGGGTGCCGGAGCTTCCCGCTGCCGGTCCATTCCCCGAAGGTGACCTCGCCGACCAGTTTTGCGCTCACCCAGTTGGCGTCCGCGGCGTCAGCGTCCGGCACCTCCCGGAACGGGGAGGTCTTCCGTGGCAGGGCGTCGAGTTGCTGCCGGAGCTCCTTGAGTTCACGGGTACTGAAGCCGCTGCCCACCCGGCCCACGTAGCGTAGCTTCGAGCCGTCCGGAATCCCCAGCAGCAGCGAACCCACGGATTCCCGGCGGCCGCCCTTGCCGGGCCGCCACCCGCCCACCACCACTTCCTGGGTCCGTTCAACCTTGAGCTTGAGCCAGGACCGGCTGCGCTGGCCGACATAGCGCCCGTCCGTGCGCTTGGCCATGACCCCCTCGAGCCCGAGCTCGGCGGCGCTTTCCAGGATGTGCGCGACGTCGCCGTCGATCACGCCGGAGAGCTCCACCGGGGCGGCGGAAGGGCGGAAGAACTGCTCCAGCCGGCGGCGGCGCTCACTCAGCGGCTGGCGCCGCAGGTCCTGGCCGGCGTCGAACAGCAGATCGAACAGCATCAGCCGCACGGGCGTGGATTCCTGCGCCCGGGCGACGTCGGCGGCCTTGCTCAGTTTCATGCGGCCCTGCAGCAGCCCGAAGTCGGGCCGGCCGGTGCGCCCGACGGCGATGATCTCGCCGTCGGCGACGAAGCCCTGTTCCGGCCAGCGGGACCGGTCCGTGAGTTCGGGGTAGCTCACCGACATGTCGATGCCGTTGCGGCTGATGAGCCGGATCTTCGTGGCGTCGCCGATGACCAGTGCCCGCACTCCGTCCCACTTGAGCTCGATCTGCCAGTCCAGGTCCGGAAGGTCCGCCAGGGTCCCCGACGTGGCCAGCATCGGGCTGAATCCGGAGGCGTCGGGGGCGCGCTCGGCGCCGGCGCCGGCTTCCGCTCCGTCCTCGCGGCGGCCGCCGTCCCCGTCCCCATCGGCGTCCTTCGCTGCCTCGTCCGCCGCATCGTCCGCTGCGTCGTCCTCCGCATCGTCCGCTGTGCGTGCTGGGCGCCGCGGGCCTTGGCTGCCGTGCGGGCCCGCCGGGTCCATCAGGTGGATCAGCCATTGGTCATCGGCCTGGCCGGTGTGGATCAGGGCGAACCTGCGCGGTCCGCCGAGGCCCCCGCCCTCCGCGCCGGTCAGGGTGGCGATGACTTCCTTGCCCGCGATCCATTTTTCGCATTCGTAGTGTCCGTGGTCCCAGATGCTGACGGTTCCGGCGCCGTATTGGCCCTTGGGAATCGCACCTTCGAAGTCGGCGTAGTCCATCGGGTGGTCTTCGGTCTGGACCGCGAGGTGGTTCTTGGTTTTGCTGGTCGGGACGCCCTTGGGCAGTGCCCAGGACACCAGCACGCCGTCGCGTTCCAGCCGGAAGTCGTAGTGCAGCCGGCTGGCGTGGTGTTCCTGGATGACGAACTTCTCCCGGCGGGTCCCGCCCTCGTCCTCGGCCCGGTGCCGGTCGGCGGTGAAGGGCTCGGGAGTGGCCGCCCTGTCCCGTTTGGTGCGGTACTTTTCCAGCCGCGGGTCGGTGTCGCCGCCGTCGCCGGCCTGCTCGGGAGAGATGTCAGCCCTTCCCCCGAGCGGTTGGTCAGGCGGATGGTCCGCCCGGTGGTCCGGCGGGTGCGGTGAGTGCGGCGCCGGGGTGCCGGCGCCATGCCGGCCGCCGGAAACCGGGGCGAACGGATCCTTGCCGGCCGCGACGCGCTTCATCACCTCCTGGTAGTCCAGCTGGTGCAGCGAAGGGGAGCTGAGTTCCCGCCACGTGCGCGGCGCGGCCACCGTGGGCCGGAGCCGGCCGCGCAGCGAGTACGGCACGATCGTGGTCTTGGCGGCGTTGTTCTGGCTCCAGTCCACCAGCACCTTGCCGGTGCGCAGGGCCTTTTTCATGTCGCTGACAGCCAGATCCGGGTGGTCTGCTTCGAGCGAGCGGGCCAGTTCGCGGGCGAAGTCGGAAATCTGGTCCGAGCTCTGCGACCCGTCCAGGGCCGCGTAGAGGTGGATGCCCTTGCTGCCGCTCGTCACCGGCACGGGGTCCAGGCCGACGTCCTGCAGGATGGTGCGGGCCAGCCGGGCCACCTCCACGCACTCCGCCAGCCCCGCGCCCTCGCCCGGGTCCAGATCCAGCACCAGCCGGTCAGGCGGCGACGCATTGCCGTGGGAGTCAACCCGCCACTGCGGCACGTGGATCTCCAGGGCTGCGATCTGGGCCAGCCAGGTGAGGGTGGCGGGATCATTGACCAAGGGATATTGGATGGTCCGGTCCTTGTGCGTGATCGAGGCGCGGGGCACCCAACCGGGTGTTGAGTGGTCCAGGTTCTTCTGGAAGAACATCTCTCCCGGGGCGTCGGCGGTCCCGACGCCGTGGACCCAACGCTTCCGGGTGGCCGGCCGGTTGCGGGCGGCGGGGATCAGCACGGGCGCGACGGCGGCGTAGTAGGCCAGGACGTCGGCCTTGGTGGTGCCCGTCTCCGGGTACATGATTTTTTCCAGGTTGGTGAGCACCAGTTCGCGTCCGTCCACCCGGACGCGTTCCTTACCGTTGGGCAAAACCCTTCACCTCCGCGCAACTGTGATGTTCACTTGATCCATGAGAGCCATCTGGAAAGGCGCAATAGCGTTCGGGCTGGTCAACGTGCCGGTCAAGGTCTACAGCGCCACCGAGGACCACGACATCAGCCTCCACCAGGTCCACAACGCCGACGGCGGCCGGATCCGCTACCAGCGCCGTTGCGAGGTCTGCAGCAAGATCATCGACTACGAGGACATCGACAAGGCCTACGAGGACGACGGCCGCACGGTGGTCCTGACCCGCGACGAGCTCAAGTCCATCCCGGCGGAAAACAGCCACGAAATCGAAGTGGTCCAGTTCGTTCCGGTCGACCAGCTCGATCCCATGATGTTTGAAAAGAGCTACTACCTTGAACCCGACTCCAAGTCGCCCAAGGCCTATGTGCTGCTGCGCCGCGCCCTGGAGGACACGGACAGGGTGGCGATTGTGCAATTCGCGCTCCGGGACAAGACGCGGCTTGGCGCGCTGAGGATTCGCGACGAGGTCCTGGTGCTGCAGTCGCTGCTGTGGGCCGATGAGGTCCGCGCGGCGAGCTTCCCCGCACTCGAGACCTCCGTCCGGATCTCGGCGCAGGAACGCGAGATGTCCGCCGCCCTGGTTGACTCGATGGCCTCCGACTTTGAGCCGGACCAATTCACGGACGAGTACCAGGAGCAGCTGCGCCAGCTGATCGAGGCGAAGCTGGACAAGGGGGAATCGCTGGACACGGAGGAGACCTTCGGTGCCCCCGCCGAGGCCGGCGAGGGCGAAGTTATCGACCTGATGGAAGCCCTCAAGCGCAGCATCGAGAAAAAGCGCGGCGGAGGGCCGGCGGAGACTCCTGCCGGGACGTCCGGTTCGGCTGCCAAGGCCGCCCCGAAGACTGCCGCCAGGGCGTCGGCATCCAAGTCCACTGGCACTAAATCCACAGCCACCAAGACGGCGTCCACCCGGACTGCTTCTGCCAAGACTGCGGCGGCCGCCAAGACTGAAGCGGCTCCCAAGGCGACCGCCGCGAAGACGGCCCGAAAGGGTGCCTGAACCCGGGTGCCTGCCGGCGCCGTCGTGCACGCTAATCAGGAGTTCCGCAGGGCGGAGATGAGCTCGCTCTTCTTCTTGGCCGAGTATCCCGTGAGGCCGATCTCCTTGGCGCGTGCCTTCAGCTGCGGCACTGTCCAGTCCTCATAGTCCCCGGCCTTGCCGCCCTTGCGGCCGACCGAGGAACGGCCCCGCTTGGCGGCGGCGTTGGAGATCCTGGCGGCTTTTTGCTTGGAGGCGCCGTCCTCGAGCAACTTCTCATAGAGCTCGGGGTCCTTGATGCTGGGGCTCTCCGAGCCTTGGGGCTCGCCCTTCTTCGTTGGCATGGCTGCGCGATCATCTCCTTCGGCCGGGAACCACTTGGGCGGCGGCCCGCGGTCGGTGCCGCCGGGGATTCCAAACTAGCCGCGCCGCCGGGCCGTGACAAGCATTTACTAAGTTCACTGACAAAAACGGTCACTGACGGTCCGCCGCCAGAGCAACGCGGGGTCACTTAGCGCCCAAGTTCCCCAACGGAAGGGGCCGTAAGTGACCCCGCGTTGCCATTGAACTTGGCGGCAGAAAACGCGAAGGCCCGGCCGGCCCCTCATCGGGGGCGGCCGGGCCAACTGAAGCTGCCGGTGTTCCGGCGCGGGGCCGGAAGGTGAGGCTATTCGGCGTCGTGATCCGTCTCGAGGATCTGCACCAGGCGGTCGAGTGCGGCGTCGGCGCCTTCACCGTCGGCACGCAACACCACAACTTCGCCGTGCGATGCGCCAAGGCTCATCAACGACAGGATGCTTGCAGCGTCCATTGCCTCGTCCTCGGGCTCGCCCAACCGGGCAATCGTGATCTCGAGGTTGTCGAACTCGCCTGCAGCCTCGGCGAAGATGGCGGCCGGACGGGCGTGCAGCCCGACGCGGCTGGCAATGGTGGCGTTACGTTCGGTCATTTTTGCTCCTTGAAGTCAGCTTGGGTGGTTGTCAGCTGTGAGAATCTGCTTGGAAAAAGGGTCCTGGTTCAGGCGGCTACGGGAACAGTTTCCACCGTATCAACCGGCTTCTTGACTGCCCAGCGCTTGAGCGCGATCACGGCGAAGGCGCCTACGACGGTACCGACCGCAATGGCGATGCAGAACCACAGGAACGAATCGATTGCGAAGAAGACGAAGATTCCGCCATGCGGGGCCTTCGACCCCACGCCCGCCGCCATTGAGATGGCTCCGGTTACGGCGCCGCCGAGCATGCTGGCGGGGATGACTCGGAACGGGTCCGCGGCCGCGAAGGGGATGGCGCCTTCGGTGATGAAGGAGGCTCCCAGCAGCCAGGCGGCCTTGCCGTTTTCCTGCTCCGCCAGGCTGAAGAGCCTCTTGTTCAGCACGGTCGCAGCCAGTGCCATGGCCAGCGGCGGGACCATGCCGGCAGCCATGACGGCTGCCATGATCTGCCACGGTGCCTGGTTGGTGATGGAGGCTGTGCCCAGGCCGGCGACGGCGAAGGAGTAGGCAACCTTGTTGACCGGACCGCCGAGGTCGAAGCACATCATCAGGCCCAGGATGATACCCAGGGCGACGGCACTGGCGCCGGTGAGGCCGGCCAGGAAGTCGTTGAGCCCGACAGTGACCCGGGCGATGTAGGCGCCCAGGAACACGAACAACAGGCCCGACGCCGCGAGCGACGCCACGAGCGGGATGACGACCACCGGCATCAGGCCGCGCAGCCAGCGGGCCACGTTGAGCTTGCCGATCGAATGGGCCACGTAGCCGGCGATCAGGCCGCCCACGATGCCTCCGAGGAACCCGGCGCCCATGAAGACGGCGGTGGCACCGGCAACGAAACCGGGGGCGATGCCGGGCCGGTCAGCGATGGCGTAGGCGATGTAGCCGGCCAGTGCAGGCACGAGGAAGCCCAGGGACAGGGCGCCGATCTTGAAGAGCACGGAACCCAGGTACGCGCCCAGCGGGCCCCAAGCCAGTTCCGGGTATTCGGTGGGCAGGTTGAAGAGGCTGTTCTGCGCCAGGATCTTGTCCGCGAAGGCGGTGATGTCGTAGCCGCCCAAGAGGAAGCCGAGGGCGATCAGCAGGCCGCCGCCGGCCACGAACGGGATCATGTAGCTGACACCGGTCAGGAGGGCCTTTTTCAGCTTCGTGCCAATGTGCTCACTCTTTTCCTCGGCGGCCATCTCAGCCTGCTCCTCGGCGCCGAAGTGGGGCACGCGGTGGGCGTGCGGGTTGTCAGCTGCGGCCAGTGCCTCGGCGACCATCTTGTCGGGTTCGTCGATGCCGCGCTTGACCGGCGCGTTGATCACCGGCATGCCGGCGAAGCGCTCCTTGCCGCGCACGTCCACGTCCACGGCGAAGATCACGGCATCGGCGGCGGCGATCACGGCGGGGTCGAGGGCCTTGGCGCCGGAGGATCCCTGGGTTTCCACCTGCAGGTCCACGCCGACTTCCTTGGCCGCGGCGACGAGCGAGTCGGCGGCCATATAGGTGTGGGCGATGCCGGTGGGGCAGGCCGTCACGGCGACGAGGCGCTTGGGCCCCTTGGCCTTCGCTGCGCCGGCACCTTCACCGGTTGCGGCCGCCGCGGTTGAGGCGGCTGCGGTTGAGGCGGCTGCCGCCGATGCGGCGCCGGTCGCTTCGGCAGCGGTGTGGGCGGCCGGCTTGTCCGCCAGGGCGGCGTCGACGAGGTCGACAATTTCCGCCTCGGTGGTCGCGGCGCGCAGGCTGGCCGTGAAGTCCTTCTTGATCAGCGACCGCGCCAGCTTCGAAAGCAGCTTCAGGTGGTCCTGGTCCGCGCCCTCGGGAGCGGCGATGAAGAAGATGATGTCTGCGGGCCCGTCCTTGGCGCCGAAGTCGACCGGCTGGGACAGCCGCGCCATCGCCAGGGTGGGTTCGGTGACCGCCGTCGAGCGGCAGTGCGGGATCGCGATGCCGCCCGGGACGCCCGTGGCGGTCTTGGATTCCCGGGCGAAGGCGTCGGCGAAAAGCCCTTCGGCCTCGGTGGCGCGTCCGGTGTCAGCAACCCTGCCTGCCAGATGCCGGATCACGTCCTCGGGCGAGCTGCCCAGGTTCTGGTCGAGCTCGACCAGTTCGGTGGTAATGAGCTGTGTCACTGTCAATCCTTCCGGAGGGCCGTGATGGTTACGGCATCAGGGGTGGTTTGGTTGACTGCCGGGACAGTGGAGCCAGGCAGGGAAGCGGCGGCGGCACCATGGGCCACCGCCTGACGGAGGCAATCGACCGGGGCGGCGCCCTGGCTGGATGCGAGCAGGTATCCGGCCAGCGAGGAATCGCCGGCGCCGACAGTGCTGACCGCGGTGACCGGCGGGTGCGTGGCCAGCCACGCGCCGTCGGCCGTCACAAGAACGGCACCCTTGGAGCCGAGGGTCGCCAGTACGGCACCCACTCCGGAGCGCACGACGGCGGAGGCGGCCGCTGCTGCAGCCTCCGGGTCCGCTTCGAGCTCCTCGGCGGACTTGTTCGTGGCGAAACCGGCTGCGGCAGCCAGTTCCACCAGTTCCTCGGCGTTGGGTTTCAAGAGGTCCGGTTTTCCCGAGGTTTCGCCGGAGACCGCTGCGGCGAGGGGTTCGCCGGAGGAATCGACGGCGACCCGTGGTGCGGCCTCGCCGTCGAACAGGGAACGCAGCCGCCGGGTGACGGTTGCGTAGAAGTCGGCCGGGACCCCGGGTGGGAGCGAGCCGGCCAGGACTACCCAGGCGGCGCCGCGGGCGTGGTCCAGCAACAGGCTGATCAGGGCCTCCTGCTGGTCCTCGCTGAGGGCCGGTCCGGGTTCATTGATCTTGGTGGTAACGCCGCCGGGCTCGGTGAGGGCCACGTTGCTGCGCAGCGGCTCACCGATCGGCAGGGCCGCGAACGGAACGTCGGTCTCCCGCAGCCCGGTGAGGACAGGGTCGGCCTCGGCGCCGGGGAGGACGGCGACTGTCTTCAGCCCCGACGCGACGAGGGCGCGGGAGACGTTGACTCCCTTGCCGCCGGATTCCTGGCGGACGGAGATGGCCCGCTGAACTTCCCCGCGGAGGAGGGGGCCGGGCAACGCCACGGTGCGGTCCAGGCTGGGGTTGGCGGTGAGGGTGACAATCACGCGACCACCACCTCCACTCCGGCTTCCGCAAGGGCGTCGGCGAGTTCCCGGCTGGGTTGCGAGTCTGTGATCACGGTGTCCAGATCTTTCAACGAGGCGAACTGGACCAGCGTTTCCGCGTCCAGCTTGGAGGAATCAGCCAGCACCACAATGCGGCGCGCTGATTGGACGAAGGCAGCCTTGACAGCGGCTTCTTCAGGATCGGGTGTGCTCAGCCCGAAGGCTGCATGGATTCCGTTGGTGCCGATGAAGGCGATGTCCGGGCGGATCCGGCGGGCGGCTTCCACCGTGGACTGGCCCACGGCGGCCTGGGTCAGGCCGCGGACCTTGCCGCCGAGCAAGTGCAGGGCAATCCCGGGGCCGCCCGACAGCCTGGACGCGATGGGCAGGGAGTGGGTGATGACGACGAGTTCGGCGTCGGACCCGGGTCCCGGCGCGGTGCCCTGCGCGGCGGCTCCCGCGGCCCGGGCCGACAGGAGTTCGGCGAGGGCTTCCGTGGTGGAGCCCGCGTCGATCAGGATGCTGCCGGTGAGGCCTTGGGGGATGAGGGCCAGGGCGGCCTCGGCGATTCGGGTCTTCTCGGGCTGCCGCTGGACGGTCCGCTCCAGGATGCTTTCTTCCGTGGTGCTGAACCGGTCCGGAGAGACCGCGCCGCCGTGCACCCGGCGGACGCTGCCGGAGGCTTCCAGGGCGGCGAGGTCCCGGCGGATGGTTTCGGTGGTGATACTGAAGCGCTCGGCCAGGTCGGTGACGCTGGCCCGGCCGCTGGCGTAGATGAGCCCCACGATCAGCTGCTGGCGTTCTTCGGCGAACACTTACCCTCCATTGCGTACTGCGTCTGTCCTGGTTCTTGCTGGCTGTAGTGCTGGAAATGCGCTCTGGCCGCTTCGGTGACTCCCGTCACATGAAGTGGAATTGTTTGACTTTATCTTTGTTCTTGTTGGTTTGTCAATGAAAAACCACATGAACGCAGAAAGGGTGCCTTTGCCGGGGGGACATGCCCAGTGGTCGGGCCGGGCGACGGAGGGGACATGTCCAGTGGTCGGGCTGGGGAGTGGGCATTGTGGCGTTATGTCCATGGGCTGGCCCGGGGGATGGGCATGTACAGCGGTTCGGGTGGTTGCGGGCCGGGCGACGGGGGGCATGTCCAGTGGTCGGGCTGGGGAGTGGGCATTGTGGGGTTATGTCCATCGGCCGGCCCGCAGGCTGGGCATGTGCCACGGTTGTGCGCGGGTGGGCCACATGACGAAAGCCGGGCCCGACCTCGAGGTCCGGCCCGGCTTCCGGGTCGTTGGGTTCCGCGCCGCGCAGTGGGTGCGGGGAAATCTCAGATGCCTGCGTCGCGGCTTTCATTGCGGGTGATGGTCTCGCCGGTGTTGGGGTCCACCACCGTGCGGCTTTCGCTCACCCGGCGCGTGCGGCCGCGTCCGGGGCCGGCGAGGACGAGTGAGGCGATGAGTCCAATCACGCCAACCGCCATCAGGATGTAGCCGATCATGGCCTGGTTTACGTTGGGGATCAGCCCCGGGGCGACGGCCCAGGCGAGGATGGCGCCGATGGCGATGAGGAAGATTGCGGAACCGATTCTCATAACGTGCTCCTTGATGCCCGTGACGGGCCGATGATGGTAAGCATGCTGTCCAGCGTCACGCTACAACCCCGCCCCGGCTGTTTCAATGAAGCGCCCTCCGCCCCGCGGGGAAATTTTCGCGCCGGTTTCGGCCAGCCGCGCCCCTTTCGGACGGATGCTCCACCGATCCGGGGGGGGGGGGGGGGGGGGGGGGGGCGCAGGTCCGATTCCGCGGCGGAAACCGCGCAGCACCACCGGGCGCGGGGCCGAGCGTGCGGCGGTGCTGGATAGGCTGGGCCAATGGAGACGGTGATCTGGTCAAAACCCGAGCATGAACGCGGCGGCACCCCGCTGCTGGTGATGCTGCACGGCTACGGTACGGACGAATTCCGCATGTCCAAGCTGTTCGCTTCCCTGCCGTCCGAGTTCAGCTGCGCCGCGCTGCGTGGACCGAAGGACATTGGAGACCACTACGGCTGGTTCCTGCTGGACTATTTCCTCACCCATGACTTTGCCGACGTCATCGCCTCCACGAACGCGGTCTTCGCCTGGATCGAGTCGGTCAAAGCCCGGCATAGCAGCGTCAGCCTGTTCGGATTTTCGCAGGGGATGGCCATGGCCAGCACGCTCCTGCGGCTCCGGCCGGAACAATTCCGCGCAGCTGTGGGGCTCTCGGGCTTTGTCCTGGACAACGAGCTCCTGGCCATGAGTGAATCCTTCACCGCCCGGCCGCCGTTCTTTTGGGGCCGGGACAAGGGCGACGTCGTCATCAACGACGCAGCCACCGAGCACACCGAGGCGTGGCTGAACCGGAACACCCAGCTCACGGCCAGGACCTATCCGGGCATGGGCCACACGATCTCGAAGGCAGAACTCGTGGACGTCAGTGCGTTCTTGCGGCACTACGTCCTGCGCTGACCGGGCGTCGATAAAGATGATGACCGACTTATGACCGGGCGCTAACCCGGCGCCGGGGACCCTCGCCAACCCGCGCCAATCCCGCAGCCGAAACCCCGGATCATCCACTTGCATGCCAAATATGTAAGCGCTTACAATCGACCTCGGCCATGAACACCGGGCCCACTACTTCAGGGGGAAGAAAGGGCTGAGCCCGTGCCGCAGGCCAACTCCCCGCGCGTCAGGATCCAGGACGTCGCCGCGCTCTCCGGGCTCTCCATCTGCACCGTCTCCCGTGCCCTCCGGCAGCTTCCCAACATCTCCGCACAGGCCAAGGCAAGGGTCAGTGACGCGGCGGCCCAGCTCGGCTACAAAGCCTCCTCCGCGGCATCCCGGCTGGCCGGCGGCAACACCGGCTCGGTGGCCATCATCGCCCCGACGGCCACGGCATGGTTCTTTGCCCGGGCCGTGGAAGCGGCCGAGGAACTCTTCGCCGACAGCGGCTATGACACGGTGCTGATCAGCCTCCGGAACCGGCCCAGCGTGAAACGGAACCTCTTCGGCGACCTCGCCGGCCTGGCGCAGCGGGTGGATGGCGTACTGCTGTTCAACATCGCCCTGGATGAGGCCGAAACGGCCGCCCTCGCCGAGTCGGGCCTCGCCGTGGCCAGCGTGGGGATGCACGGCGTGCCGTGGGACAACGTGGGCATCGACAACGCCGAAGCCGCCCGGGCCGCCACGAACCACCTGCTGGACCTGGGCCACCGGGACCTTGCCATCCTTGCCGGCAGCGAAACCGGCGAACCCTCCCTCGTGACCGCCAGCGAGCGGCGGCGGGGATTCGAGCAGGCCCTGGCCGGCCACGGCCTCGCCGTCGATCCGGGCCTCGTGCTCGACGCCGGCTCCAGCATCGAAGGCGGCCGGCTGGCCATGGTGGAGCTCGTGGAAAACCGCAGGATGCCGTCCGCGATCTTCGCCGGTTGCGACGAGGCAGCCTTCGGCGCGCTCATGGCAATGCGGGAGTTCGGTTTGTCAGCGCCGGAAAACGTGTCCATCATAGGAATAGACGATCATCAGATGAGTTGGTTCCTGGGCCTGACCACAATTGCCCAGCCAGTTGCCGACCAGGGCGCCTTGGCGGCCAACCTGCTGATTGACAGACTTCATCGCTCAGGACTTCCCAATCCGCCGCCTGCCAGTCCGCCGTCGAACCATCTGCTGGACACCAAATTGGTGGAGCGCACCAGCACGCGCCGGCGCTGATCCGGACGGTGTCCGCCGCCGGAACGGCGCCCAAACAGCGCAGCCCCCCAGCGGAGCAGCCCTGAGCTGACTGACCCAGACCATCACTTTGACCAGACCGTCCTGCCTGCCCGTTGTCTGAAAGGACCTCGCCTCATGACTGTAGTTCCCGATACCTCCGGCCTCGCCGGTGCGCTCTCCGGTGCATCCGCCATCCTTTTTGACCTCGACGGCGTCCTGACCCCCACCGCTGTGGTGCACGAGCACGCCTGGAAGCAGCTCTTCGACGGCTTCCTGGCCTCGGTCCCCGGCGCCGCGCCGTACCGTGAGAGCGACTACTTCGACCACATCGACGGCAAGCCGCGGTTCGACGGCGTCCGGGACTTCCTGGCCTCCCGCGGGATTGTGCTGCCCGAGGGCCCGGCGGACGACGAGCCCGCGCATGACACCGTCCACGGACTCGGCAACCGCAAGAACAAGGTCTTCAACGACATCGTCGAGGCCGGCGGAGTCCAGCCCTACGAGGGCTCTGTCCGGCTGGTTGAGGCCGCGCTGGCCCGCGGGCTCAAGCTCGCCGTCGTCTCCTCTTCCCGCAACGCCCCTGCCGTGCTGAAGGCCGCCGGCCTGTCCGATTACTTCCCGGTGGTGGTCGACGGCGTCGTCGCCGTCGCCGAGGGGCTGCCCGGCAAGCCCAGCCCGGCCACCTACGAATACGCCGCGCGGCTTCTGGGCCTGCCGAGCCAGGAGTGCGTCGTGGTGGAGGACGCCGTCTCCGGCGTCCAGGCCGGCAGCGCGGGAGACTTCCGCTCGGTGATCGGCGTCGACCGCGGCGCCGGCCGGCAGACCCTGCTCGACGCCGGCGCCACGGTTGTGGTCAACGACCTCGCCGAACTGCTCTAGCCCGGCCCGCTCACCCCACCGTCCAGCCCCCTCCCGCCGAAGGAATCCCCTAAACCATGGCTCTCATCACCTCGGACCGCGCCCGGTTCCCCAACGATCCCTGGCAGCTGGTCGAGACCGTCCACCTCCCCGGCAATGCCGGCACCCTGGAGACCCTGTTCAGCCTCGGCAACGGGCACCTGGGCATCCGCGGCGCGCACTGGGGTGCGGCGGACGCCGAACTTCCGGGCAGCTTCATCAACGGCTTCCACGAGACCTGGGACATCAAGCACGCCGAAAACGCGTACGGCTTCGCCCGCACCGGCCAGCGGATCCTCTATGTCCCGGATGCCAACAACTTCACCGTCATCATCGATGGCGAGCCGCTGAGCCTGGACGAGTCCACTGTGCTGGACTACCGCCGCTCGGTGGACTTCGCCACGGGTATCTACGAGTGCCGGATCACCTGGCAGTGCCGTTCCGGTGCGACCGTGACCACCACGGAACGGCGCGCCGTCGGCTACGCGTCCCGCGGCGCGCTCGGCATCAGCCTCGAGGTGGCGGCCGACCGGGATATCTCCGCGGACGTCACGTCCTCGGTCATCAACCGCCAGGACCAGCCGGTGGAGGACCACTCCGCCCATGATCCGCGCCGCGCCGGCCGGCACGCCGGCCGCGTGCTGCTGCCCCTGCGGCTCGACGGCGGGGACGGCTCCCTGCGCCTGTCCTGGGAAGCCTCGGAATCCAAGCAGCGGCTCGGGATGGCCGTGGATCACTGGACCTCGGCCGGCGTGCAGCCGTTCGACACCCAGGTGGACCAGGACGACAGCAGCGTCCGCTACGTGCTCGCCGTCAGCGCGGACGCACCGTTCGTGCTGGAGAAGAGCGTCAGCTACGCCGTGGGCCAGGCCGCCGAGGACCTCGCCGACAGCGCCGAAGCCAGCCTCAAACCTGTCAGCGAGATCTTCGCCCAGAGCGAGGACCACTACCGCGACTACTGGAGCACGAGCGACATTGTCCTGGCGGGCCAGACCGAGCTCCAGCAGGGCGTGCGCTGGAACCTCTTCCAGCTCGCGCAGGCCACGGCCTGCGCCGATGTGGCCGGCATCCCGGCCAAGGGCGTGTCCGGCTCCGGCTACGACGGCCACTACTTCTGGGACCAGGAGGTGTACCTGCTGCCCTACCTGACCTACACCAACCCGGGCAACGCCCGCCAGGTCCTGGAATTCCGGCACGACCTCCTGCCGGAGGCGAAGATCCGCGCCAAGGAACTCAGCGTCGACGGCGCCCTCTTCCCCTGGCGCACCATCAACGGACTCGAGGCCAGCGCCTACTACGCGGCCGGCACCGCGCAGTTCCACATCGCCGCCGCGATCGCCTTCGCGACCAACCGGTACATCTGGGCCAGCGGGGACACCGAGTTCCAGGCCACCCTGGGCTCCGATCTGCTGATCGAGACCGCCCGGATGTGGGTCTCGCTCGGCTTCTTCGGCAAGGACGGGCTGTTCCACATCCACGGCGTCACAGGCCCCGACGAGTACACCGCCGTCGTCAACGACAACCTGTACACAAACGTCATGGCGCGCTTCAACCTGCGCGCCGCGGCGGCGCTGGACCACCCAGAGATCGACGATGCCGAACGCCAGCTTTGGGAGCAGGCCGCCAACCGCATGCAGCTGCCCTACGACGAGGACCTCCAGGTCCACTCCCAGGACAACGACTTCATGACCCTGGAACCGTGGGACTGGACCACGCCCCGGTCCAAGTACCCGCTACTGCTGCACTTCCACCCGCTGGTGATTTACCGGCACCAGGTCCTGAAGCAGGCCGACACCGTGCTGGCCATGTTCCTGCAGTGGCAGGACTTCACCGCCGAGGAAAAGCGCCGCGCCTTCGATTTCTACGACCCCATCACCACCGGCGACTCCACGCTGTCCGCCTGCGTCCAGGGCATCATGGCGGCCGAGGTCGGCTACGGCAAGGCCGCGCTGGACCACTTCACCCACGCCCTGTTCATCGACCTCGACGACACCCACGGCAACACGATCGACGGCGTCCACATCGCCTCCACCGGCGGGGTGTGGAGTTCGCTGGTCAGCGGCTTCGCCGGGCTGCGGGACCAGGGCGCGGTGCCGTACTTCGATCCGCGGTTGCCTGCCGAATGGGACGGACTCGAGTTCCATCTGAAGATCCAGGGCAGGCTCCTGCACGTCGGGCTCGAGCAGGATTCGATCAGCCTGACCGTCCGTGACGGCGCGCCGCTGCAGGTCGACGTGCGCGGGGAACTGCTCACGGTCGACGGCGGCCCGGTCCGGGTCCCGCTGGCGCCCGTCACCGCCCCGGAACCGACCATCTTCCCCAGCGGCCTTCCGACGTCGTCGATCCCGGTGGTGCGCGCCGCAGTCTGAGCCGCCGCCAAGCCAACGCGGGGTCACTTACAGCCCATAATCCCCCCGGACATGGGCTCTAGGTGACCCCGCGTTGCTCTGGGCCGGGCTGCCCTGACCCGGAGGATTCGGCAGGGGCCGTGGCCTCCGCGAAGTCGTCACTGTCGGCGAGCGGGTGGGCCAGTTCATCGGCCGGCATCCGCGCCACCACCATCGCGACGACGGCCATCACCGGGCACACGGTCCCGGCGACGAGGAAGATCAGCCACAGCGGCAACGCCTCGGCGGCCGGCCCGGCCAGTGCCATGGAGACCGGCATGAGGGCCAGGGACACGAAGAAGTCCAGGCTCGAGACGCGGCCGAGCAGATGCGGCGGCACCCGGCGCTGGAGCAAGGTTCCCCAGATCACCATGCCCACGCCGCCGGTGGCGCCGAAGATGAAAAGGGCGGCGGCCACGGCCCAGAAACTGTCCATGATTCCGACGGCGGCGATCGGCAGGCTCCCCGCGCCCCAGGACACCATCATCACGGTGAGGTAGCGGCGCGGAAGCGGAAAAGAAGCCGTGGCCAGCGAGGCTGCGGCGCCGCCCACGCCCATGATGGCGAGCAGGAAGCCGAACATGCGCGCGTCCCCGCCGAGCTGGTCCCGGACCACGAACGGGACCAGGACCTCGATGGGGCCGATCAGGAACAGCACCGAAATGCACGCCCAGAGCAGGGTCCACAGCAGCCAGGGCGTCCGGACGGTGTAGCTGACGCCCTCGCGGAGGTCGTGGCGCAGGGACGTCTTGGCCCGTTGGCTTTGTCCATCCTGAACTTCCGCCCCTGCCGCGGGCTGGCGGTGGAGGAGGTTCAGGATGGCGAAGGCCAGAAGGTGGCAGGCCGCAACACCGGTGACGGCGTAGGCAGGGGACAGGGCCGCCACCAGGATGCCCGCAACGGCCGGTCCGGCGGCCTGCTGCAACAGCGGCCGCATGGTCCCCTCCAGACCGTTGGCCGCGAGCAGGTCCTCGGGCGGCAGGATCCGCGGCAAAATGGCGGAGTAGGCGGGAAAGAAGAACGCGGCCCCGACGCCGAGCACGAAGGCCCCCAGCGCCAGATGCCACAGCTCGAGCAAGCCGGCCATGGCAAGCCCGCTGACAGTGGCAACGACGGCGAGGTTGGCGCCCTCGACCGCGATGATCAGGAGCCGCTGGGGTACGCGGTCCGCGGCGATGCCGCCGACCAGCAGAAACGTCACCAGCCCGACGCTGCCCGCCGCGGCCACGACCGAGAGCTCCAGCGGTCCGCCGCCCAGGTGGATCACCTCGTAGACCATCGCGACGGCCCACATCCCGGAACCGAAGATGGAGATGGCCAGCGCCGTGATCAGCACGCGGTACTCCCGGTGCGCGAAGGGGCGGAGGGCTCGCAGGGCGGGCATGGGCCCAGTCTAGTAGCCAGCCGCGCGGCCGGGCTGGAACACTCCGGGGTCCATCGGCGACCCGCCTGCCGGGCCGTGCCCTAGTGTTAAGTGAACTTACTTTTTTGGTTCCGACGAGAGGCGATCATGGCCAAGCGCAGCAACCCGGCAATGAAGGTTGCCCAGCAAACAGCCCACAGTGCGATGTTCGACGCCGCCGGCCGGCCCCGGCCCGGACTCCACAAGGTGCTCCTGCGGGCGGTTGAAGTCCAGCGGCCCCTGGTGCTGGCCAATATCCGCAGGCTCCAGCGCAGGCACCCGCAGGCCACGGCGGCCCAGCTCGCCGCCATCCTGGAGCGCGACTACCTGCTCGCCGTCACCGGCGGCGGTGCGCTGGTCGGCGGGGCGGCGGTGATTCCGGGCGTCGGAACAGCGGCGGCACTCGGTCTTTCGGCCGCCGCGGCCGTCGGGTTCCTCGAAGCCACTGCCCTGTATTCCACGGCGCTTGCTGAACTGCACGGCGTCCGGATGGTGGATCCGGACAGGGCCAGCACCCTGGTGATGGCGATCATGCTGGGCGAGGAAGGCACCCAGCTGCTGAGCTCGCTGAGCGGGCAAGCGGCGGGACGGGGCAGGGGGCCGTCGCAGGCCTGGACTACGGCCTTCACCCGGAGCATGCCCCTCGCCGGCTTCGGCACCGTGCGGGCCAAGATCCAGACGATGTTCCTGCGCTCCCTGCTCAAGACCCAGGGCACTGCCCTGCTGGGCCGTGCCCTGCCCTTCGGCGTCGGCGCGGTCGTCGGCGGAGTCGGCAACCGGGTGATGGGCCGCGCCGTCGTCGCGAACGCCAAGGAAGCGTTCGGGCCCCTCCCGGACACGATCCCGGGCGAACTGCAGGCCCTGGCGGACACCACCGGGCCGGCCGCGCTCTACGACACGTCCCTGGACGCGCAACCGGATTCAGCCCCGGGCAGCGGCACTCAGGGCAGCGGCGCGCCGAAGACTGAAACGAAGGGCGGCGGCACTTTTTGGATCTGAACACTGACCTGGGGGAGTCCTTCGGGACCTGGACCAAGGGCGACGACGCCGCGATGTTTCCGCTGGTCACAAGCGCCAGCGTGGCCTGCGGAATGCACGCCGGCGACCCAGTGACGATGCTGGACACCTGCCGGGCGGCGTACGAACTCGACGTCAGCGTCGGCGCCCACATCGGTTACCCGGACCTGGCCGGCTTCGGCCTGCGCTCGCTGGACATGACCTTTGACGATCTCTTCGGCGCCGTCCTCTACCAGCTCGGAGCGCTCGACGGCGTCGCCCATGCCGTGGGCGCCTCGGTGGACTACGTCAAGCTGCACGGGGCGCTCTACGACCGGACCGTGCGTGACGCCGAGCAGGCCTCCGCCGTGATCGCCGCCATCCAGGCCTACGATCCCGGACTGCCCGTCCTCGGCTTCCCCGGCTCAGCCCTGCTGGAAATCGCCAAGGAAGCCGGGCACCCCGTTTTCTCCGAGGCCTTCGCGGACCGCGCCTACTTCCCCGACGGCACTCTCGTGCCGCTCGCGGAGGAAGGGGCCGTGATCCTCGACGCCGGACAGGTTGCCGATCGGGCGGTCAGGCTCGCCACGAAGGGCGAAATCGAGGCCGTCGACGGCACCGTGCTCCGGGTCGAGCCGCAGTCGCTGTGCCTGCGGGCGGACACGCCCGGCTCCGTTGCCACGGCGGCGGCGATCCGTGCGGCGCTGGAGGCCGCCGGCGTCGAGCTGGAGAGCTTCGCCTAGGGCTAGCCGAACAACAGGGTGGCCAGCGTGAAGATGGCCAGCCCGGCCAGGGCACCCACCACCGTGCCGTTGATTCGAATGAACTGCAGGTCCCTGCCGACCTGCAGTTCGATCTTCTGGGAGGTCTCCTCGGCATCCCAGCGGGCCACGGTGTCCGTGATGACCCCCGCGATGTCCGAGCGGTAGGTCTTCACGAGGTAGCCGGCCGCGTCGCCGATCCAGGCGTTCACCTTGCCGGCGAGCTCGGGATCGACCAGCAGCCGGGTGCCGAAGTCATGCACGGCTGCCTTGAATTTGACGGTCAGTTCGCTGTGCGGATCATCGACGGCGGTGAGCAGGGCCGTCTTGATGGTGTCCCAGGTGCGGGAGGCGAGCTCGCGGACCTCCGGGTCACCGAGCACTTGGGCCTTGATGCCCTCGGCGCGGGCGATCATGACCGGATCATGCTGCAGGTCCTGCGCGAGTTCCTTGAGGTACTTGTCGATCGAGAGGCGGACCTGGTGCCGCGGATCGGACTGCACGGCGCGGGTGAACTTGAGGATCTCCACGTACACCTTGTCGCCCACCAGCCCGTCCACGAACGACGGCACCCACGTCGGGGACCGGTCGGTGACCAGCCGGTTGACCGTCTCCTGGTTGTCGCGCACCCAGTCCACGGTGCGGTCCACCAGCAGGTCCACCAGTGCATGGTGGTGCCCGTCGTCGAAGATCCGCTCGGCGAGCCGGCCCACCGGCGGGCCCCACGGCGGGGTGAGCAGGTGTTTGCGGACCATGGACTCGATCACGGCCTGGACGTCGTCGTCGTTGAGGACCTTGAACGCGCCGCGGATGACGGCGGCACCCTCCTTGGCGACCCGGTCCGGGCCGCCCGGGCTGGAGAGCCAGGCGCCGGCCTTGCGGGCAATGTCTGCGGACGCCAGCTTCTCCTGGACCACCTGTTCGGAGAGGAAATTGGTTTCCACGAATTCGCCCAGCGAGGCGCCGATCTGGTCTTTGCGGCGCGGGATGATCGCGGTGTGGGGGATCTTGATGCCCATGGGGTACTTGAACAGGGCCGTGACGGCGAACCAGTCCGCGAGGGCCCCGACCATGCCGCCCTCGGCCGCGGCACGGACGTATTCGAGCCCGGGATACTGCTTCTGCAGGGCGAACGCGATGATGAAGATCACCGCCATGACGACCAGGAGCGAGAGGGCCAGGAGCTTCATCCGGCGCAGCGCCGCGGCCTTCTCGACGTCGCTGGAGGCAGCGGGACGCTGGCCGGGGGGACCGTCCGGCCGGGCGCCGCCCGGACGTCCCGCGGCGCCGGTCACGGAAGTTGACTCAGTATTCACCTGCATGAGCCCAGCCTAGCCCGCCACGGAAACGGACGGTCCGCTAACGTGGCACCATGACGACTGATGAGCCTGCCGCCGCCCGGCCTTTGGTCTATGCCCACCGCGGCTCCAGCGGAACCTTCGCCGAGCACACCCGGGCCGCGTACCTGCAGGCAATCGCCGACGGCGCCGACGGTGTGGAATGCGATGTCCACCTGACCCGGGACCAGCATGTGGTGCTCCTGCACGATGCCACCCTGGACCGCACCTCGGACGGCACCGGCCAGGTGGCCGACCGGACCCTGCAAGAGCTCCAGGAACTCGACTTCTCCTCCTGGAAGGGAGTGCGGATCCCGGAGGCCTACGGTGCCAAGTCCGGGCAGTTCCTGACCCTGCCGGACCTGCTCGGCATCCTGCGCGCGGCGGGCCGCGGGATCGGCCTGGCGATCGAGTTCAAACACCCGAGCCCGTACCAGCTCAGACTCGAGGACCGGGCCCTCGAGGTCCTGCGGGCCCACGGCTGGGATCCGCGGACGTCGACGCTGGACAACATCACGGTTTCCTTCATGAGCTTTAGCCCCGACTCTGTAAAACACCTCCTGGAGTCCGTCCCGGCGGCGGCCGTCTGCCAGCTCGTGGACGACGTCAATGTGGCGGACATCCGGGAGGAACTGGGCCTCGGTGCCCTGACCGGCGGGGCGCTGGCCAATGTGATGAAGGCCGCCCAGGCTGAGGGCGAACGGATCCTGGGGGCGGCCGAGGCGGGCATTGCCGGGCCCGGAATCGGGTACGTCCGCGCGCACGGCCCGGCCGTTCAGCGCTGGCTCGCCTCGGGGTTGCGGTGCCGGGTGTGGACGGTCGACACCGAGGACGACGTCGAACGGTGCCGGAGACTCGGGATCCAGGAGATCACCACCAACTGGCCGGCCCAGGTCCTGTCCCAGCTCATGGCGGACAGCCGGCCCCCGCGGTAGCCGCCTGGCCGCTCCGCGGATCCTGGCGGACACCTTCACCTCCCTTGCGTCCCCGGCGGATTACGGCCGGCGTGGCCGCTGTGGTTGAGTTGTTGCATGCCATTTCGCCGGCCCGTCCCGGACCTTCAGACGCTGTCCGCGGCAGCGATGAGCGCGCTGCTGCTCACCAGCGCCGCCAAGCACTTCCGCGAGCCTGAATTTTTCCACCCGGTGGTTCCTGACCTCCTGTGCCGGGACGACTCCGGCGAGCAGCCGAACGGGCCCCTGGCCGTCCTGTCCCGTGAGGAATGGGTGGCAGTGAGCGGGCTGCTGGAAGCCGCCGCCGCCGTCGGGCTCCTGGTCCCGGCCACCCGGAGGGCCGCCGCCGGCTGCGTCACGGCGCTGTTCGCCGCCTTCCTCTCCGGCCACGTGGACGCCCTGCGCAAGGCCTACGGGCCGGAGGGCTCGCCGCGCCGGCGACGCGTGCACACCCTGCGGCTCCCGCTCCAGGCGCCCCTCATCGCATGGTCCTGGACCCTGACGCGGCGGAACCGGCGCCCGTGAAAATCCTGCAGTCACCGGCGGTGCGGATCGGTTTGTCGATCAGCATCGCCACCGGTCTCTACGGCGTCTCCTTCGGCGCGCTGTCCGTAACCTCCGGCCTGGATTTCTGGCAGACCATGGCCCTGAGCCTGCTGCTGTTCAGTGGCGGCTCGCAGTTCGCCTTCATCGGCGTGGTGGCCGGAGGCGGGTCCGGCGTCGCCGCGATGGGCGCCGCGACGCTGCTGGGCATGCGCAACGGCATCTACGGCATGCAGATCAATGCCCTGCTGCAGCCGCGCGGGTGGCGGAAGTTTGCCGCTGCCCAGCTGACCATCGACGAGTCGACGGCCACCAGCACCGGGCAGACGGACCCCGAGGAGCAGAAGCGCGGCTTCTGGACCGCCGGAATCGGTGTGTTCGTCCTCTGGAACCTGTTCACCGCCCTCGGCGCCCTGGCCGGCGGGGCACTTGGGGATCCCAAGCAGTGGGGACTCGACGGGGCAGCCGTGGCGGCCTTCCTAGGACTGCTCTGGCCGCGGCTGAAAGGCCGGGAACCTGTGGCCATCGCGGTGGTCTGCGCGCTGGCCACCGTGCTCGCCGTGCCGTTCGTGCCCCCGGGAGTGCCGATCCTCGTCGCCGCCGTGGTCGCGGCAGGGATCGGCTGGTTCAGCCACGGCCGCAGCGACGAGGGCCTGGAACCGGACGTCGATCCCTACGCGGAGGATCACGTGCACCACCACCACGACCCTGCCCGCGATCCCCGCGGGGACCGCACCGGAGACGACGCATGAACCTTTGGATGTGGCTGCTGCTCTCCTGCCTGCTCGCCTACGCCTGGAAGCTGCTCGGCTACTTGGTGCCGGCCAGCCTGCTCCGCAACCCGCGGATGTCCAGGATTGCCGGGACCATGACGATCGGGCTGCTGGCGTCCCTGACGGTGGTCAATGCCGTCGCCTCCGGCCAGTCGCTCGTCCTGGACGCCCGGTTGGGCGCACTGGCGGCGGCGGGCATCGCCCTGTGGTTCCGCGCGCCGTTCCTGGTGGTGGTGATAGCCGGCGCGGCCGCAGCCGCCGGGCTCCGGGCGCTGGGCTGGAACTGACCTTTCCGTGGGACGGCTGACCGCGCCGGGCCGCCGGCCGGCTGGGCGCGGCCGGAACGGTCTTTAGTCCCTACTTGGTGCCGGAATCGCGTGGGAGCATTCGAACATGACTGAACATGACGGCGAGCTGCCGGCTGCCGAAAACGAGGCCGCCGACGAGCAGCCCGCCGAGCCGCAGGCCGCGGAGCAGCATGCCTCCGACGGGCAGGCTGCGGAGCCGCGCAAGGACCAGCGCTCCAAGCAGCACGAGCCGTATGTTTCCGGCGGGGCTGAGTCCACCCGGGAAATGCGCGAAATGTCGCGCCGCCGTCGGGAAGCCGAAGAGAAGCTTCAGCAGCACCTTCTCGAGGCCAAGGAAAAGCCGGCCGAAGACTAGCCCCGGGCACCAGGCCGCCGGGGCACCCGCAGGATCCGGCGCTTAGACCGGCGTCCCGAGTCCGGCGAGCCGCAACATGACGGCCAGGCCTTCCGGGGTGCCCGGCCAGTGGCGCCGGACGGCGTCGGCCCCGGCGCGGGAGACCACCGAGCGCAGCACCAGCGCCACGATCACGACGTCGTCCGCGTACCCGATCACGGGGATGAAGTCCGGAACGAGATCGATCGGGGAGGCCAGGTAGACGAGCAGGAGTGCCAGCCGGACCCGGACCCCCACCGCCACCGACCGGTCCGCCAGCAGGCGGCGGATGAGCCGAAGCAGGTCCGGGAGCAGCCGCAAGGCGTCCTTCATAGTGACGGTCTCGGGGTGCCGCCGGGCATAGGCCCACAGCAGCAACAGCAGGACGGCATAGACCGCCAGTACGCCGCCGATGACCCCGGCAACAGTTTCCCATCCCATGGCTAGATCATATGGCCCTAGCCGAGAACGGCGTCGAACGCGGTGCCCGTCAGCGGGGCCTGCGGCGGCAACGCCCGGTCCGGCCGCTCCGTCCGGATGGCGTCCTCAACCAGCGCCACGGGCCGCCGCCACGCGTCGGAGCCCGGCTCCATGGTGTCCACGACGCCGATCAGCATGGCCAGCAGGCGGATCATGTCCGTCATGGAAATGTCGCTGCGCAGGGTGCCCTGCCCCTGGCCCCGGCCCAGCAGCACGGCGATGGATTCAATCAGGCCGCCCGTAATGCCGGTCAGCAGCCCGCGACGGCCCGCGACGGCTCCCAGCAGGTTGGCCTCTTCGCTGGCAACACGCATCGTGGCATCGATGACCCGGAAGAGCCCCGCAGCGGCGTCAGGATCGGCCAGGGCCTCATCGATGGCCGGATCCACCTGCAGCCGGAGCTGCTGGTTCAGGGCAGCGAGCACCAGCTCTTCCTTGTCGGCGAAATTCCGGAAAAGGGTGGCCGGACCCACCCCGGCGGTGACGGCAATGGTCTGCAGCGGAACCTCGGGACCGTGCTCGCGGAAGCACTGGCGGGCCGCGGCGATGATTTTGTCCACGTTGCGCGCCGCATCTGCGCGAAGCGGCCTGCGGTCTACTGCCCGGTTCATTTGCCTAGGGTAGCAATGCTGAGGGTGCGCGAACCTGTTACCGGCGGGTAGTGAGTTATGTGACGGCGGCCGGGGTGCGCCCGGCCGCTGCCGGGGTGGAATCACATGAAAGACTGGTGCCGGGCAGCCCTGGAAATTTTCGCCCCGGCTGTCCCGACTGAGTGAAGGGAACCACCACATGCTGGTCGCATTCTCCGTAGCACCCTCCGGTGACCCCGCCAACGGGCAGGCGCCCGGCGACGCGTCGGTCCACGACGCCGTCGCGGCGGCGGTGCGGATCGTCCGGGAGTCGGGCCTGCCCAACCGGACAAGTTCCATGTTCACCGAGATCGAGGGCGAGTGGGACCAGGTCATGGACGTCATCAAGCGGGCCACGGAGGCGGTGGGCGCCTACGGTTCCCGCGTCTCGCTGGTCCTCAAGGCGGACATCCGGCCGGGCTACAGCGGTGAGCTGACCGGCAAGGTGGAACGGCTGGAAAACGCCATCGACGGCCAGGGCGCCGGCGGGACCGGGCCGCAAATTCCTGCCCGGCCCGGAACCTAGGGCCGGACCGCACGCCGAAACCCGGGCGGGAGAACCGCGCCCGGAGGGGTACCGCCGGGCCCGGGCGGCTGGAACACTGGGGGCATGATCGAGCATCAGTCCACCCCCGGCTGGGTCGCCGTCGAGAACTTCCTCTCGGACGCAGTGGTCCGCCCGGACCGTTCCCTCAAGCGCGCCGTGACCAGCGCCCTTGAGGCAGGCATGCCGCCCATCGAAGTGGCCCCCAACGCCGGCAAACTCCTGAAATTGCTGGTCCAGCTCTCCGGCGCCCGCCGCGTCCTGGAGATCGGCACGCTGGCCGGATTCAGCACCATCTGGCTGGCCCAGGGGCTGCCCGACGACGGCCGGCTGGTCACCTGCGAATACCTCCCCCTGCACGCCCGCGTCGCGCGCGCCAACGTTGACGACGCCGGACTGGGCCACAAGGTGGACATCCGGGTCGGCGCGGCGCTGGACACCCTGCCCGAACTGGAAAGCGAGGCCGGACCGCCGTTCGATTTCGTGTTCATCGATGCCGACAAGGAAAACAACCCGCACTACCTGGACTGGGCCATCCGGCTTGGCCGGCCCGGCACCACCATCGTGGTGGACAACGTCGTGTGGGAAGGTGCGGTGCTGGACGCGTCGATGGACCCGGTCAACGCCCCCGGAATCATCAGCACGCTCCAGATGATGGGCGAGGACCCGCGGCTGGACGGCACCGTGATCCAGACCGTGGGTTCGAAAGGCTGGGACGGCTTCGCCCTCGCGATCGTCCGCTAGGCACCGAATGTCCGCAGGACCACGGGCGCCTGCGGCAGCGGACCCCGTGGAGCGCCCGGCAACCCCCAAGTGCTAAGTATGCTTAGATTGCTTGTCGACGGCGCCAGCGATGGCGGCGCGGCCGCGGACGCGCAGGACTTCAGCCACGTGGCCGGGCCCGCTCCCGATCCGCACAGCCCGAATCAGCCCAGCCCGAAGGAACACAGGCAGTCGAAATGAACGGGATCCCCATCTCCCACCACCCCCTACCTGTCCGGATCAGCTCCGCGACCGCAGACCTGGAGACGATCAGCCCCTTGCTGTCCGAGGCGCAGGCCGCCGTCGGCGATGTCCCGGCGCTGCTGGAGCTGGCCAAGTCGGCAGCGGCGGCGGCGCCCAAACCCGGGGACGGCCGGACCGCGTTCCTGTGGGAGATTCTGGCCTCTGTGACCGCCGTCGATGTCGCCGCCGGACGTGTGCTGGAACCACAACTGGACGCCGTGGCGATCCTGGCCCAGGCCGGCGACGACGCCGCACAGCACGGCCGGGACTGCCCGGACCCCGACGATGCCGACTTCGAGGGGACCTGGGGAGTGTTCGCCGCCGAGGCGCCCGGCCTGCGGCTTGAAGCCAAGGAATCCTCAGACGGCTGGATCCTGCAGGGGTCCAAGCCCTGGTGCTCGCTCGCCGCGCAGCTGGACCATGCCGTGCTGACGGCCCATCTGGAGGCAGGCGGCCGGGCCGCCTTCGCCGTCGACCTCCACGCGGACGGCGTGGGCTTCGCGAATCCGGAGTGGACCAGCCGGGGGTTGCGCGAGATTCCCAGCGGAACAGTCCACTTCGAGGCCGTTCCCGCCGTGCCCCTCGGCGGTGCCGGCTGGTATTACCAGCGCCCTGGTTTCGCCTGGGGCGGCATGGGCGTGGCCGCCTGCTGGCTCGGCGGTGCCGTCGCTGTGGCGCGCAGCTTCGCCGACTCCCTGCGGCACGCCGCCGACGGCGGACGGGAACCGGACCAGATTGCGCTGGCCCACCTCGGTGAGATTGACCGAACGCTGGCCGCCCTGACCGCCTACCTGGCCGGTACGGCCGCGAGGATCGACGCCGGGGAGCTCTCGGACCGCGGGGCGTGGAAGGAAGCCCTGCGTGTGCGCGGCAGCGTTGCCACCGCCGTCGAACGCGTCCAGACGCTCGTGAGCCAAAATCTCGGTCCGGCCCCGCTCGCCTTTGATGAGCGCTACGGAAAACGGATGGCCGATCTCGCCCTGTACATCCGCCAGCACCACGCGATGCGCGACGACGCGCAGCTGGGCGCCCTGGCGCTGGCCGAAAGCACCCATGGTGACTTTCACCCATAACGATGCCGGGACGTCCGAGGCCGCCTGGGCCGGCAGCCGTGCCGCCGGGCTGCCGGACCTGCCGCTGGATGACGCAGCGCTCGCCGGCCGGGCCTTCATTGTCCTGGCCGCGCACCCGGACGACGAATCGCTCGGGGCCGGCGGGCTGCTGGCCCGGCTGCACTCCGTCGGCGCTACGGTCCGCGTGGTGCTGTGCACGGCGGGGGAAGGATCCCACCCCGACTCGCCCACGACGACGCCGGAACAGCTCGCCGTGGTCCGGCTGCAGGAGTTCGGCGACGCCCTGAAACGCCTTTCCGGGAACGGGGCCGGGGACACAGCGTGGCGGTGCCTGGGCCTGCCCGACGGACAGCTGGCCGGGCACCGGGAAGAGATCCGGGCCGCGGTCCGGGAGGCGGTCCGGGAGGCGACGGCCGCGTGCGGGCGCGCCGCCGGCGAGGTGGTTCTCGTGGCGCCCTACCGTTCCGACGGGCACACCGACCACGACGTCCTCGGCTCCGTTGCCGCCGAGCTCAGCGCCGCGGCGGGCCACGCTCTCCTCGAATACCCCATCTGGTACTGGTTGTGGGCGGCACCAGGTAAACCGGACGACGGCGACGTCCCGGCCGGCGGGGCATGGCGTGGCTGGTTCCGGCTGCCGCTGCGCCCGGCGGAGCTGGAGTCCAAGGCCGCCGCGATGGCGGCACATGTGTCCCAGGTGCGCCCGCTCTCCGGGCTGCCGGGCGACGAGGTGCTCCTGCCCCCGGCCTTCCTGGCGCACTTTGAGCGGACCTGGGAGACGTTTGCCTGGCACCCAGCGGTCGCCCGTGCGGACGGCCCGGGCGATGACGGGTCCCCACGGCCCTTCGCCGCGGGCGACGCGGAGCGCGTCTTCGATGCGGTCCACGCCCGGGAGGAGGACCCGTGGCAGTACACCTCGAGCTGGTACGAGCAGCGCAAACGTACCCTCACGCTCGCCGCGCTGCCCGGCAGCAGCTACACGGCCGGGTTGGAGATCGGCTGCTCCATCGGGACCCTGAGCGTGGAACTCGCGCCGCGGTGCGGAAGCTTCCTCGCCGTCGATGCCAGCGGCACTGCCCTGGACCATGCTGCCAGGCGGCTCGAGCACCTGCCCGCGGCAACGACGCGCCACCTGACCGTCCCGAACGAATGGCCGGACGGATCGTTCGACCTGATCGTGGTTTCAGAGGTGGGCTACTACCTCTCGCCGGCAGAGCTTGTCGGACTGTTCGACCGGATTGAAGGCTCGCTCATGCCTGGCGGGACCCTCGCGCTGTGCCACTGGCGGCACCCCATTTCCGGCTGGGAACTCGACGGCGACGCGGTCCACGCCGCGGCCCGGCGGCACCTGGGGTGGGCCGGCGGCGGGACCTACCAGGAGCGCGACTTTCTACTCGAGGTGTTCCTTGCGCCGGACGCTGCACCGGGTGCCGCGCCGGGCCTGGGCGGCCCCGAACGGATGCGGTGACCCCGGTGGCGGCGTTGCCGTTGCCGCGCGGGCACCGCATCGACCGGGTCGCCGTCGTCATGCCCGCAAACAACGAAGAAGACCACCTGGAACTGGCGCTGGAGGCCGTTCAGCGGTCCGCGGACGCCCTGCACAGGGTCCGGTCCGACGTCGACACCCGTGTGACGGTGGTGCTGGACAGTTGCACGGACGGCTCCGCCGCCGTCACGGCCGGCTTCGCAGCCTCGGACCCGCGGTTCAGCGCACTGGAGGTCAGCTACCGCAGCGCCGGCGCCAGCCGGGCCGCGGGCGTCCGGGCCGCCGGCATCGGCGTGACCCGGCGGCGGCCGCCCGGCCAGCGCTGGACGCCGCCGCCCTGGGCCGGCCGGACCTGGCTGGCCAACACCGACGCCGACTCCCGAGTGCCGGAGAACTGGCTGGTGCGCCAGTTGGAGTTCGCCGACGCCGGGGCCGACGCCGTGCTGGGCTCCGTGGAACCGGACCCCGCCGGGATGGACCCTGAACTGCTCCGGCGCTGGCACGAACGCCACCCCTTCCGCGAGGACCACCCCCACATCTATGGCGCGAATTTCGGGGTCCGGGCTTCCGCCTATCTTGCCGCCGGAGGGTTCGCCCGGGTCACCTCCGAAGAAGACCGGACCCTGGTGCACAGCCTCCGCAGCCGCGCCTTCACGGTCACGGCAACGGACAGCATCAGGGTCATGACCTCCGGCCGGACCCATGCCCGGGCACCCGACGGCTTTGGCACCTACCTGCGGAGCCTGGGCCATCTGTTGCCGCCTGCCGTCTGAAGGTTCATTGACGCCGGGACCGGGCCGCTCCACACTGAAGAAGTGACGGACGATGCGAAAGAACCCAGCATTGATCAGGTTGTCGAGCGTCTGGCTGCCAGGTTTCCGCACGTACCGCGAATGCACATCGCCGGGATTGTCGGCGAGGAATTCGATGCCCTGAACGCAGGCCGGATCAGGACCTACATACCCACACTCGTTGAGCGCGGCGCGCGCGTGCGGCTGAAGAGCGAGTTCGGGCTCAGCGCCGCCGACGACTGACGCACGTGACGCCGTCCCCTAGCCGCGAGTTCGCGGGATACGCGCCACTCGGCATCCTCGAGTTCGCCGGATACGCGCCACACCGCCGTAAAATTCCGGCGGGCCCGCAGCCTTCCGGCGATTTCGACGGCGGCGGCCGGCCTGCAGTGCCCGTGAGGGGCGGACCGCGGGGGTGAATCCCGGGCCGGGGCAGGACTCGCTGTCAGCCATCGCCGGACTCAGCGCCGACGAAGCTGCCCGGCGGCTGAAGCAATGCGGTGCCAACAAACTGCCCGAGCCCCGTCCGGTCCCCGGCTGGCGGAGGCTTCTGGCTGAGCTGACCCACTTCTTCGCGATCATGCTCTGGGTGGCGGCCGTCTTCGCGATAATTGCCGGCATGCCGGAACTGGGCATCGCCATCGTGGCGGTGATCCTGGTCAACGGGGTGTTCGCCTACATCCAGCAGGAGCGGGCCCAGCATGCCGCTGCCAAACTCCGCGAGCTGCTCCCGGCCATGGTGTCGGTCCGCCGGGACCACCGCGTCATCAAGGTCCACTCCACCGAACTGGTGCCGGACGACGTCGTGGTGCTGGTGGCCGGGGACCGCGTTCCGGCGGACCTCCGGCTTGCCCTTGCCACCGGCTGCGAGGTGGACGAGTCAATGCTCACGGGCGAAAGCGAGGCGGTCGCCAAAAACCCGGGCGACGCCGCCTTCGGCGGGACCTTCCTGGTCAACGGGCACGCCGAAGGCGTGGTCTCGGTGACGGGCGGCCAGACCCGGCTCGCAGAGATCGCGTCCCTGACGGGAAAAGTCGAAGCCCCCACCAGCCCGCTGTCGCTGGAACTGCAAAGAATCGTCCGCATCACCGCCACCATGGCCCTGGGCATCGGCGCCCTGTTCTTCGTCCTCTCGCTCGTGGTCGGCATTTCCTGGCGCGATGCCTTCCTGTTCGCCATTGGGGTGGCCGTCGCGCTGGTCCCCGAGGGCCTGCTGCCGACCGTCACGCTCTCTCTGGCCGTCGGCGCGCAGCGGATGGCCAAGCGCAACGCGCTCGTGCGCAACCTCCAAGCCGTGGAGACCCTCGGCTCCACGACCTTCATCTGCACAGACAAGACCGGAACCCTGACGCAGAACCGGATGAACGTCGTCGAGGTCTGGACCCCGGCCGGGCTGCTGACCATAAATGGCCAGGGCTACGGCCCCGAAGCCGAGATCACGGGCGGCGGCCTTCAAGAAGCCCGACGGCTCAGCGTCGCTGCCCGCGCCGCCTCGGTGGGGCGCGCCGTCCTCCACGAAGACCGCTGGATAGCCGAGGGGGACCCGATGGAGGCGGCCATCGACGCGCTCGCAGTCCGCCTCGCCCTTCCGGGCGAACAGCCGGAATGGCCGACGCCGTCGCACCGGTACGCGTTCGACTCCCGCCGGCTGCGGGAGTCGGCGATCGTCGGCACCGCCCTCTTCGTGAAGGGGGCCCCGGAGTCCGTGATTCCGCTGTGCCTGGCCCCCGGCGGCGGGGCTTCGGATCCCGGCCCGGACCGGGCCATGGACATGGTCGATGAGATGGCCGCCCGTGGCCTGCGGGTACTCGCCGTCGCCCAGCGCAGCCTGCCCGGGCCGCCCGGCGCCACGTTCAGGCTGGAAGACGTCGAGACCGGGCTGACGCTGCTGGGCCTGATGGGCCTGCACGATCCTCCCCGGACCGAGGTGAAAGTGGCCCTCCAGGCCGCCCGCGACGCCGGAATCAAAGTGGCGATGGTGACCGGCGACCACGCCTTCACCGCCGCCGCCATCGCCCGCGAGACGGGGCTGCTCGGCCCCACGGAAACCGTGCTGCAGGGACCGGACCTGCCCGGGGACGACGCCGTCCTGGCCGCCCTGCTGGACCGCGACGGAGTGGTGGTCAGCCGGGTGACGCCGGAACAGAAGCTCCGCGTGGCCCGGCTCCTGCAGGGCCGCGGGCATGTCCTGGCCATGACCGGCGACGGCGTCAACGACGGCCCGGCGCTGCAGCAGGCCGACATCGGGGTCGCGATGGGACGCAGCGGCACCGACGTCGCCCGTGAGGCCGCCGACCTCGTGCTGCTGGACGACGACTTCGCCACGATCATCGCCGCGGTGGAGCAGGGCCGTGCCACCTACGCGAACATCCGGCGCTTCCTGACGTACCACCTGACGGACAACGTCGCGGAGCTCACCCCCTTCGTCATTTGGGCCTTGTCCGGCGGCCACTTCCCCCTGGCGCTGGGCGTGCTGCAGATCCTGGCCCTGGACATCGGCACCGACCTGCTGCCCGCCCTGGCCCTGGGCAGCGAGGCGCCCAGCAAGGGGACGCTGAAGCGGCCGCCCGAGCGCCGGCACCTGATGGACCGCGCCCTCATGTTCCGGGTGTTTGGGCTGCTGGGACCGGTGGAGGCGCTGATGGAAATGACGGCGTACACGGTGGTGCTGCTCGGTGCGGGGTGGCGGCCCGGCGCCGAGCTGCCGGCTAGCGACGTGCTCATGGCGGCGTCCGGCGCGGCCTTCACCACGGTTGTCCTGGCCCAGCTGGCGAACGCCTTCGCCTGCCGCAGCGCCACCGTCCCGCCCTGGCGGCTGGGCTGGTTCACCAACAGGCTGCTGCTGTGGGCCGTGCTGGCCGAGCTGGGGCTGCTGTGCGTGTTCCTGTTCCTCGGACCGTTGGCGGCGCTGCTGGGCCAGGCGCCGCCGACGCCGGGCGGGCTGGCGGTGGCGCTGGCCGCCGTTCCCGCCGTCCTGCTCGCCGACTGGCTGTATAAGATCGTCCGCCACCGCCGGGCTGGTTCCCCCGGAAGCTCTCCCGCCGGCGGCTTTCCCTCAGGCGGCACCGGAGCCGGGGGCGGCGCGCGGGTCCAAAGCCCCTGACCCCGGGACACCGGTCCCGCGCAGTATGGGTCCACCGACAACGCACAGGAGTTCCGACATGGCTGAATCGCCCGTGATGTGGTTTGACGAGATCGGCATGGCCGACGTCCCGCGGGTCGGCGGGAAGAACGCCTCGCTCGGCGAGCTCATCCGGACCCTCCAAAGCGAGGGGGTACGGGTCCCCGACGGGTTCGCCACCACGGCCGCCGCGTACCGTTCGTTCGTCGCGGCCAACGGGATCGACGACGCCATGCGGTCGCGCATTGCCGCCTACCGGTCCGGGGCCGCCACGCTGCGCGCCACCGGCGAGGCCGTCCGGGAGCTGTTCCTGGCCAGCGAGTTCCCCAACGACATCGCCGAAGCCATCCGCGCCCACTACCGGACGCTGGGGGACCGGGCCGGCTTAGACCGGCTCGCCGTGGCGGTGCGCAGCAGCGCGACGGCGGAGGACCTCCCGGACGCGAGCTTCGCCGGGCAGCAGGAAACCTTCCTGAACATCGCGGGTGAGCGGGAACTGCTGGACGCCTGCCGCCGCTGTTACGCCTCACTCTTTACGGACCGGGCCATCAGCTACCGCGAGGTCAAAGGCTTCGACCACATGGACGTCGCCCTCTCCATCGGCGTCCAGCGGATGGTGCGCTCCGACGTCGGGGCATCCGGGGTGATGTTCTCCATCGATACCGACTCGGGCTTTCCCCGCGCCGCCGTCATCAGCGCGGCCTGGGGCCTCGGCGAAACCGTCGTCCAGGGCACCATCAATCCGGATAAGTACCTGGTCTTCAAGCCGCTCCTGACGGAGTCCGCGGCCGCGGAGGGCATCGCCCCGATCATCGAGAAATCCCTCGGCTCCAAGGCCCGGAAAATGGTCTACAGCCGCGGCGGGAGCGCCCGCACCCGGATGGTGGACACCTCGGAGGCTGAGCGCCGTGCCTTCGTGCTGGGCGACGCCGAGATCCTTGCCCTCGCGCGCTGGGCCGTCACGGTCGAAAACCACTACGGCCGGCCCATGGACATGGAATGGGCGCGCGACGGCGAGACCGGGGAACTCTTCATGGTCCAAGCCCGGCCCGAGACAGTCCAGTCGCTTCGGACCGGTCCCCGATTCACGGTCCACCACCTGCTGGAACTGGGGACGGTGCTGGCCGCCGGCTCGGCCATCGGCGACTCCATTGCGCACGGCACTGCCTGCGTCATCCGGACCGCGGCGGACATCGCGAAGTTCCGCGACGGCGCCATCCTCGTGACCGAAATGACCGACCCCGACTGGGTGCCCATCATGAAACGGGCCGCCGGGATCGTCACGGACCACGGCGGCCCCACGAGTCACGCGGCGATCGTCAGCCGCGAGCTGGGTGTGCCCGCCGTCGTCGGAACCGGCAACGCCACGGCCGTCCTGGCGGAGGGCCGACCCGTGACGATCTCCTGCGCCGAGGGCGATCTGGGCCGCGTCTACGACGGCACCCTGGCGTTTGAAACGGAAGACGTGGACCTGGGCGCGCTGCCCGAAACCCACACTGCGGTCATGGTCAACATCGCCAGCCCGGCCGCGGCCTTCCAGTGGTGGCGGCTGCCGGCGGACGGCGTCGGGCTCGCCCGGATGGAATTCATCATCAGCAGCCTGATCCGCGTCCATCCCATGGCACTTGTCCACCCGGAACGGGTCACGGACCCCACCGAGACGCAGCAGATCCGGGAGCTGGCGCAGGCCTATGCGGACCCGACCGAGTACTTCGTGGACGCCCTGTCGCAGGGCATCGCCAAGATCGCCGCACCGTATTATCCGCGCCCCGTGATTGTCCGGCTCAGCGACTTCAAGACCAACGAATACGCCCACCTGCTCGGCGGGGGCGCCTTCGAGGAACCGGAAGAGAATCCCATGCTTGGATTCCGCGGCGCTTCCCGGTACTACGACCCCCGTTACCGCGAGGGGTTCGCGCTCGAATGCGCCGCGCTCAAGCGTGTCCGCGAGAAGCTCGGGTTCACCAACGTGATTGTGATGGTGCCGTTTTGCCGCACGCCGCAAGAGGCGGACAAGGTCCTGGCCGTGATGGCCGAGCATGGTTTGGTCCGCGGCAGCAACGCTCTGCAGGTCTACATGATGTGCGAAATCCCGTCCAACGTGGTCCTGGCCGAGAAGTTCGCCACGCGGTTCGACGGGTTCTCGATCGGCTCCAACGACCTCACACAGCTGGTCCTGGGCGTGGACCGTGACTCCGGCCAGCTCGCGGCGCTCTTCGATGAGCGGGACGAGGCCGTGATGGCGATGATCAGCGAAGCCATCCGGAAGGCCCACGCCGGCGGCATCAAGATCGGCATTTGCGGGCAGGGACCGAGCAACCATCCGGAGTTCGCCGCGTTCCTGGTGCGGGAAGGGATCGACTCGATCTCCCTGAACCCGGACAGCTACCTCAAGACCGTGCCGCGGATCGCGGAAGCGGAGGCAGAATCAGCGAAGGCAGCGTCAGCCAGGACGGCGTAAGCCAGGACGGCGTAAGCCGGGAAACTCAGCCCGGTAGCGGGGCCCGCCGCGCGCTTTCCCCGGACCGCACCCTGGCGGCTGCGCCGTGGCGGCCGGGGCCGAGAGAGCGCAGGGCGTTAAGGATCGTGGCGAGATCCACCAGTTCCTGGGACAGGGCGCCGGCGATGGCCGGCACGTAACCCGCGGCCGCGGCCAGCATGAGGGCCACGCTCAGCCCGATGCCGATCCAGATGCTCTGCAGCGCCACCTGCACGGTGCGTTGGCCGATCCGGACGGCGGTCGCCACCTTGGAGAGGTCATCGAGGATGATCACGACGTCGGCCGACTCGCCGGCCGCCGTCGAGCCGCGGGCGCCCATGGCGATTCCGACGTCGGCGACCGCCAGGACGGGGGCATCGTTGACGCCGTCGCCGACCATCATGACCGGACGGTCCGGCAGCGACCTGACGGCCTCGACCTTGTCCCGCGGCAGGCACTCGGCGCGGACATCGGTGAGCCCTGCCTCGTCCGCGATGTGCCGGGCCGTGGCGAGCGCGTCCCCGGTCAGCATGACCGTCCGGCGCACGCCCAGGTCCTTGAGCTCGCCGAGGGTGCGGCGGGCCTCTTTGCGGATGGGATCGCTCATCACCAGGGAGCCCACGAAATTTCCACTGGCACCGACGTAGATGGCGAGCTCGCCGCTGGCCAGCCCCGTCTCCACCACGCCGGACGCCCACTCCGCGACGAACGCGGGCTTGCCCACCACCACGTCCTGGCCGTCGAACCTGGCGCGCACCCCGTGGGTGGCGAATTCAGTGGCTTCGGTGGCGGCCGCGAAGGGCAGGGCCCGGTTCCGGGCGGCGTCCATCACCGAGGCGGCCAGGACATGCGAGGAATACTGCTCCGCGGACGCCGCCAACTGCAGGACCTCGTCTTCTGCGAGGGGCCCGGCGGTCCGGATATGCACCAGGGACGGGCGCCCGTACGTAAGGGTTCCCGTCTTGTCGAAGGCGGCCGTCTTGATCCGGCTCAGCTGTTCCAGCACCCCGGCGTACTTGACGATGACGCCGGAGTGCGCGGCGCGGCTCATGCCGCCGAGGAATGCCACCGGCGCGGCAATCAGCAGGGGGCACGGCGTGGCCACCACGAGGACCTCGGCGAAGCGTTCCGGGCTGCCGCTGATGATCCAGCCCACGGCGCCGAGCAAGTACGCGAGGGCCGTGAACGGCACGGCGTAGCGGTCAGCGAGCCGGACCATGGGCGCCTTGCTTTCCGCCGCCTCCTTCACAAGGGCGACGATCCGGCTGTACTGCGAATCCTCCATGCGCGCCGTGACCCGCATCCGGACCGCGGCCTCACCGTTCAGCGACCCGCTCATGAGGCCGTCCCCGGCGGACCGCTCCACCGGCAGGCTTTCCCCGGTGAGCGAGGACTCATCGAAAGATCCGAACTCGGAGAGCAGGACGCCGTCCAGCGGCACCACCTCGCCGGGCTTGACCAGCAGGATGTCCCCGATCTCGACGTCGGCGGCCGCCACGTCCTCGTGCTGGCTCTCTGTCTGGGTTCCGGCTGTGTCGGTTCCGGCTGTGTGGGTTCCGGCAGCGGGGGAGCCGTTGCGCTCCCGGTGGGCCGTCTGCGGGACGCGTTCGAGCAACGCGGTGAGTTCGCCCTTGGCCCGGCCGGCGGCGTAGTCCTCAAGGGCAGTGCCGCCCGCGAGCATGAGTACGACGATCATCGACGCGATGTACTCGCCCACCAGCACGGTGCTGACGATGGCGGTGACGGCCAGGATGTCGATGCCGAACTGCCCGCCCGCGAGCCGGCGCGCCATCCCGACGGCGAGGTAGGCCGCAACGGCCAGGGCGTAGACGCTCGCAGCGGCCCGGGCTATGCCGTCCTGGCCTGCAGCCACAAGGACCAGCACCGCCAGCAGGACAAGGAGGGTCCCGGCCACGAGCGGATACCGGAGCACGTATTTCACGGAGGTTCCGCCTTAGCTTCGTATCAGTTTTGGCGTCTCCCTGAATCCTACTGCGCGGCTGCGACCGGCTTGCCGCGGCAGCCTCCCGGACCGTCCCCGGACCCCGGCATGAGAGGCTGGAAGAGCATCCGTCCCGTTCAAGCCGGGCCGGGGCGCCGGACCCGGCAAATGTAACGGCCCGCGGCGCAGCACAAGCGATGCCAGGAGGAATGACGTGCAAAGCAGTTCAGAGACCGTCGGCACCCGGACCGCCCTAGTGGTGGGGGCAAGCGGAATTGCCGGATCCGCCCTGGTGGACAGGCTCGCCGAGGAGGGCTGGGACGTCGTGGGGCTCTCCCGCAATCCCCTCCGCCGCCGCGGCGTACGCCATGTGAGCGCGGACCTGACCTCCGTGGAGGACCTGCGCAAGGCCCTGGCAGGTGTTTCACCCACCCATGTGTTCTACACCGCCTGGTCCAGGCGGAAGACCGAACAAGAGAACATCGACACAAACGCGGGCATGCTGCGGAACGTCCTCGCCAGCCTCAACGGCAAGCCTGTGAGGCACGTCGCCCTCATGACCGGGCTGAAGCATTATCTGGGCCCGTTTGAAGCGTATGCGGCCGGGGAAATGCCGGACACCCCCTTCCGGGAGAGCGAGCCGAGGCTGCCGACGCCGAACTTCTACTACGCCCAGGAAGACGAGTTGTGGGCAGCGGCCGCGAAACAGGGCTTTGGCTGGTCCGTGCACCGGGCGCATACGGTGATCGGGCATGCAGTCGGGAACACCATGAACATGGGACTCACGCTCGCCGTTCAGGCATCCATCTGCAAGGAACTGGGCCAACCATTCATCTTCCCGGGTTCCGAGACGCAATGGAACAGCCTCACGGACATGACCGACAGCGGTCTGCTGGCGGACCACATGATCTGGGCGGCCACAGCGGACAACGCGAGCGACGAGGCCTACAACATCGTCAACGGCGACGTCTTCCGCTGGCGGCGCATGTGGCCTGCGCTGGCAGGCTACTTCGGGGTCGAACCGGTGGGCTACTTCAACGAACCCCGCCCCCTGGAGCAGCAAATGCGCGGCATGGAAGGCGTGTGGGCGGACATCGCCGCCCGCCACGGGCTGGCCGAACCCGATATGGCACGGCTGGCATCCTGGTGGCACATGGACGGCGACCTGGGCCGGAACCTCGAGGTGGTCACGGACATGAGCAAGAGCCGGCTCGCCGGCCTTACCGGGTACCGCCGCACGGAAGACGCATTCCTGCAGCTGTTCGACCGCTACCGTGCGGACCGCTTGATTCCGGCGTCCTCCTAGGCTGCGGCACGGCCGCGCGGGGCTTTCAGCACTGGACCGGCCTTGACCGGCGAGGCCACAGTGAACCATGCGGTCCATGGTTGCGGGCGGCCGGCGCCGGCTGATGGTGATAGCGGCCGTCGTGGCTGCGCTGGGCCTGCTCGCCGCCGGCGCCGCGGTCCTGCTGTTGCCGGGGACGCCGACGGCGTTCCCGCCCGCATCCACGCCTGTCACCGCGACGGCATCCGGGACCGTCCCCGCAACTGCCTCCGCCTCCGGGACACAGACCCCTGCCTTGACGAGCGCGGCATCGCCGTCCCCGGGCACCGGCCTGCCTGCTCCGGCCGTGCCGGTTCCCGTCCCGCCGCCCGCCCCGGAACCGGCAGCTCCCGCTCCGGTGCCGCCCGCGGTGCCGCCCGCGGCGCCGTTCCCCGGCGCGCTCGCCGGCCGCGACGTGGAAACCATCCCGGGTGCGGGCGCCGCCGTCGCCCTGACCTTTGACGCCGGCGCCAATTCGGCCGGACTGCCCGGCATCCTGCAGAGCCTCGCCGCCGCGCGCGTGCGGGGCACGTTCTTCCTCACCGGCAGCTGGGCAGCCGCGAACCCCGGAGGGGTGGCGGCGATCGTCGCCGGCGGGCACCGGGTAGGCAACCATTCCATGACGCACCCGGCCTTCACCGGCCTGTCGGATGCCGGCATCGCGGACCAGCTCCGCTCGGCCGAACAGGCCATCAGGGCGGCCGGCGCGGACCCGCGGCCGCTCTTCCGCTTTCCCTTCGGTGACCGCGACGCCAGGACCATCGCCGCGGCCAACAACCTCGGCTATCTTCCGGTGCGCTGGAGCGTTGACACCCTGGGCTGGAAAGGCACCAGCGGCGGCGTGACAGCGCAGCTCGTGGCGGACCGGGTCCTGGCGGGCCTGAAACCGGGGGAAATAGTCCTGATGCATATCGGCTCCAATCCCGACGACGGGACCACGCTGGACGCTGATGCGCTGCCCCAGGTCATCAGCCGCATCCGCCAGGCCGGCTACGACTTCACCACCCTCGATGCACTGCTGGGCTGAGCGCAGCCGGGCCAAACGCCGCTGTCGCCCCGCGCCGATCGCTGGTAGGACTGGGCCATGACGGAGTCGCCCACAGTTGCCGCCGCGCTGGCGCCCGTCGATGCCGTGATCTTCGAGCTCGACGGAGTCGTGACAGACACCGGCGAGCTCCGCGCCGCGGCCTGGAAACAGCTCGTGGACGACCTCATGAAGGACCCCCGGCTTCCCGCTGGCGCGCGGCGCGGGTCCCTCACGGACGACGAATTCGCCCGCTGCATCGAGGGCCGGACCCTGGAGGACGGCGTGGCCGGGTTCCTGGCCTCGCGCGGGGTCGCCATTCCCCGCGGCTCACCCGCGGACAGCCCGGCAGGGTGGACGGCGTTCGGGCTCGCGCGGCGCCAGAACACGACCTTCGAAGCCCTGTCCGCGGGCCGGCCCGTCCCCGTCTTCCCCGGCACGGCCGCCCTGCTTGAACGCCTCCGGGCAGGGCGGATCCCGGTGGTCCTCGCCACGTCCGGCCTGAACGACGCCGCGATCGTTGCCGCAGCGGGCCTTGTCGATGTCTTTGACCACATCGTGGACGGCCAGGCTGCCCCGGACAACGGCGCCGCCGGAGTGCCAGCGCCGGAGCTGGCCCTGGAGGCCGCCCGCCGGCTGGAGATCGCCCCGGCCCGGGCCATGGTGATCGCCGGGGCCGCGGCGGGGGTGGACGCCGGGCGGCGTGGGGGATTCGGGCTCGTGGTCGGCCTCGACCGGGCCGGGCGGCGGGCCGCGCTGGAAGCCGCGGGCGCCGACGTCGTGGTTGAAGACGTCAGTGAACTGGACATCGGGCTGGTCATCACGCACCCGTGGCTGCTGGTGTACGAGGGCTTCGATCCCGCCCACGAAGGGCACCGGGAGGCGCTGACCACGCTCGGCAACGGCTACCTCGCCACCCGCGGCGCCGCCCCGGAACACCGCGCGGGGGGCGCCCATTATCCCGGCAGCTACCTTGCGGGCGTCTACAACAGCCTCGCGAGCATCGTCCAGGGCGTAGAAACCGTGGACGAGCACATGGTTAACATCCCGGACTGGCTGCCGCTGGATGTCCGGGTGGGCGACGGTGCGTGGTGGTCCGACGGCGGCCTGACCCTCCGCAGCGAGCGGCGCACCCTGGACCTCAAGCGGGCCCTGCTGAGCCGGGAAGCGCTCTTGGCGGACGACGCCGGACGGCAGCTTCAGGTACTCCAGCGCCGGCTCGTGTCCATGGCCGAGCCCCACCTGGCCGCACTGGAAACCACGCTGACCGCCGTCGGGTGGAGCGGGTCCATCAGCATCCGCAGCGGTTGCGACACCGGCGTCACCAACTCCAACGTGCCCGAGGACGCCCAACTGGCCAACCGGCACCTGACAGCGGTGGCCGTATCCTCGTCGGTGTCTTCGTCGGTGTCTTCGTCGGAGGACGGTTCGGGCGCCGCGGAGCTGACTGTTCAGGTGCAGACGTCCGGGAGCAGGATCGGGATCGCCCTGGCGCTGCGGACCCGGATTTCCGGCGGCGGGGTTCCCGGGACGGTCGGGGCCGGCGCGGTTCCCGAGTCGGCCGGAGGCATGTACAGCCACCGCTTCGAGCTGCAGGTCACTGACGGCATCCCCGTCACGGTCACCAAGACAGCCGCCGTCGCCACCTCCCGGGACCACGCCGTCGCCTCGCCAGTCTCGGGGGCGCTCGCGGTGCTCTCGCGCGCACCCCAGGAGTTCGACGCGCTGCTGGCGGACCACGAGGCGGCATGGAGCCTGCTGCTGGCACCGTTCATCATCGAATCCGATGCCCCGTCCCAGGCCCAGCTGATCCTGAACCTGCACGTTTTCCATCTGCTGCAGACACTGACCACCCACACCGCCGAGCTCGATGCCGGGGTCCCGGCCCGGGGGCTCCACGGCGAAGGCTACCGGGGGCACATCTTCTGGGATGAACTCTTCGTCCTGCCGGTCCTGAACTCCCGGCTGCCCGCGGTGGCGCGCGAGCTGATTGACTACCGCTGGCGGCGGCTGGGAACCGCGCGGGACGCGGCCCGGAAGGCCGGGCTGCGCGGCGCGCTTTTTCCGTGGCAGAGCGGCAGCGACGGCACCGAGCAGACACCCAAGTTCCTGTTCAACAAGCTTTCCGGGCACTGGATGCCGGACTACTCACGCCTGCAGCGGCATGTTGGGCTGGCGGTGGCCTACAACGCCTGGCAGTACTTCGAAGCGACCCAGGACCGGGGCTGGCTGACCCGGCACGGCGCCGAGATTGTGGTGGACGTCGCCAGGCTGTTCGTCTCCCTGGCGGAGCACGACGCCGCCCAGGACCGGTTCCACATCAAAGGCGTCATGGGCCCGGATGAGTACCACACCGGCCATCCGGGCAACCCCGGCGGCGGGCTGGACGACAACGCCTACACGAACATCATGGCGGCCTGGGTGTTTGACCAGGCGGTCTGGATCATGCATTCAGTACGGGGTTTCGACATGGAGGAACTCCGGGCACGGCTGGGGATCACGGGCACGGAAATCGACGCCTGGGCGCACATGAGCCGGCGCATGTTCGTTCCCTTCCACGACGGCGGCATCATCAGCCAGTTCGACGGTTACGGCGCCCTGCGGGAACTCGACTGGAATCACTACCGCCGCGCCTACCGCAACATCGAACGGCTGGACCTGATTCTCGAAGCCGAAGGGGACAGCACCAACCACTATCGGCTGGCCAAACAGGCGGACGTCCTCATGCTCCTGTATGTCCTGGGCGAGGACCAGCTCCTCGGGTTCCTGCGCCGGATGGGCTACGACGTCGCGCCGGCGCAAATCGCGGCCACTGTGGACTTTTACCTGGCCCGGACCGCGCACGGCTCCACCCTTAGCCGGGTCACCCATGCCTCGGTGCTGGCGCAGCACGATCCGGAGCGGGCGTGGGCGACCTTCCGGGAAGCCCTGGACACGGACCTGGACGACACCCAGGGCGGCACCACGCGCGCGGGCATCCACCTGGGCGCCATGGCAGGCTCGATCGACGTGATCCAGCGCAGCTTCGCCGGACTACGGATCACCCGGGACGCCCTGGACTTCACCCCGCGGCTGCCCGCCGAGCTGTCCCGGGTGGAGTTCCAGGTCCGCTACCGTGACCAGTTGCTGGCCGTGCACCTCGGCTCGGACCGGCTGCGGGTGTCCGCCGCCCCGGGGGACGCGTCTCCGGTGCTGGTGCGGGTGGGCGTCGAGAAGGTGCTGCTCCGGGCGGGCCAGGAACACGAGTTCCGCCGGGACGCCGGGACCCCCGGCTGGACGCGCGGGGCGTGACCTGGGCGTCTTTGCGGCGACTCGCCTGCGATGGTTCCGGGCTACGTCGCGTCCAGGTGCAGCACGGCCGCTCCGGTGATCCGGTCCTCCGCCAGGTCCCGCAGGGCCTGGTCCGCGGCCTCGAACGGGTACGCCACAGTGGTCGGGCGGAGCGGGATCTCGGCGGCGATCCGGAAGAACTCCTCGCCGTCGGCCCTGGTGTTGGCGGTGACGCTGCGCAGTTGGCGCTCTTCGAAGAGCTCGTCGGCGTAGTGCAGGGACGGAATATCGCTCAGGTGGATGCCCGCGACGGCGAGCGTCCCGCCGCGGTCCAGGGCGCGGAGCGCAACCGGCACCAGCCCGCCCGCGGGGGCGAAGAGGATCGCGGCATCCAGGGGATCGGGCGGTTGCTCCTCGGCCCCGCCCACGAACGTCGCGCCCAGGTCCAGGGCCAGCGCGCGCGCCTGCGCGGACCGGGTCATGACGTACACGCGGGCACCGCGGTAGAGGGCGATTTGGGCGGCCAGATGCGCGGAGCCGCCGAACCCGTAGATGCCCAGCCGGCCGCCGATCGGCAGTTCGGCCCGGGTCAGGGCACGGTAGCCGATGATGCCTGCGCACAGGAGCGGTGCGGCCTCCTCATCGCTAAACGTCTCCGGGATCCGGTAGGCGAAGTTCTCCGCCACCGTGATGAGCTCGGCGTACCCGCCGTCGCGGTCCCAGCCGGTAAACGTGGGCGACAGGCAGAGGTTTTCCTGGCCGCGCAGGCAGAACCGGCAGGCGCCGCAGGTACCGCCCAGCCAGGCCACGCCCACCCGTTCGCCAAGGCCGAACCTGGCGGCCCCCGGGCCCTGCCCGATCACCTCGCCCACTACCTCGTGGCCCGGGATAATCCCGGGGTGCCGCGGCGGGAGGTCGCCCTCGGCCAGGTGCAAGTCCGTGCGGCACACACCGCAGACCCGCACTTTCAGCAGGACCTCTCCGCGTCCCGGCACAGGGTCCGGGCGGTCGGCGGCCACGAGGGGCCCGCTGGACATGGGCCCCGGACGTCCAACTTGCCAGGCGCGCACCGCGGCCTCCTTCTCTGCAGCCTGTGCAGGTCCGCATCGGTTACGTTCGCGGCGGCTAGCGGGTGACCAGCACGTTGCAGCGCGCCTTGTGCAGCACGGCGGAGACCGTGTTGCCGGCTCCGGCCGCGGGGTTGTGGGTCCCGAGCACCAGGACGTCGGCGTCGTCCGCGGCGTCGAGGAGCTCCCGGGCGCCATGGCCCTCGCGCAGGACGCCGGAAACCTCCAGCCCTGGCGCCAGCCCGCGGGCCTCGTCGATGGCGCGGTCGAGCAGCTCCTGGCCCTGGAGCATGGCGTGGCGGCCGTGATCTTCCCGCGCCCCGCCGCGCAGCGGTTCGACGTGGACGAGGTGCAGCGGGGCGCCCAGGACTTTGGCCAGCCGGACGGCCTCGGCCACCGTGGCCGGGCTGCGGGGCGAGGCATCGACTCCCACCACGACGGGGTGGGCCCGGCGGCGCGGGCGCCGGATGATCATCACCGGGCAGGGTGCCGAGCCGGCCAGATCAATGCAGACCGAGCCGGCCACCTGGCCCAGGACGGCGCCGAGGCCCCGGCTGCCGACTACCAGCAGCCGCGCGTCCCGGGCGGCGTCGCGCAGCACGGGTGCCGCGAGCCCGGCCTCCATGAGCCCGTCGACGGCGGGGCCCGGGCGTTCCGGCCCATTCTCGGAAACGGTTGGCTCGAGGCCCGGCGGCGCGGCGCCGGCTGCTTCGCGGACGGCCTTGCGGGCCAGTTCTACGCCCTCGGCGAGTATGGCTTCCGCGGAGTGCCGCAGCCCGCTGCCGGCCACCCCCTTGACGGGGCCCAGGTTCTTGGTGAAGACCGGCCACACCCAGGCATGGACCACCAGGAGGTTCAGCCCGGCGGCGGCCGCGTATTCGGCCGCCCAGCGAACGGCGAGTTGGGCGGCCCCGGACCCGCCGTAGCCGACCGCCACGGTGCCGCCCTGTTGCCCTGTGGGTGCCGACATTTTCCCTCCCGGCTCGGCGGACGCACCCCTTCGCCCGGCACTCTGTGCAGCCCCAGTAGAACCCTGCGGCCCGGGAATGGCTAGGGGCTTTGGTCCCGCGGGCTGCCCGTGGCGTCCGGTGCGGTGCCACCCGGCCCCGGGGCCCCGTTCCCCGGTTCCGGGTTCCCCGGTTCCCGCGGCCGGGGGCGGGGCTGTCGGTGAACTAGGGTTGAAGCATGCATAATGCGGGGGAAAGCTGATGGCCAAGCGGGGCAAAGGGCGGGGCGCCCAAACCGCCGGGCCGGGAGTGGTGGAAGTGCCCAAGGGTTCCCGTCCGGCCGGTCCTGTGGCCGGGGTGTATTACATCGATACCGGGGACTGCGAGCTGATCCCGGACCAGGACAATTCCACCGGCTGGCTCCTGCGCATCAACGGCGTCATGAGCTCGCACATTGACCTCGCGGACCCGTTGTTCCTGGACTTTGAGTACATGCGCTGGATCGCAGCCCTGGTGGAGTCGCGCTGGCCGCGGGAGCCTGGTCCCAGGCTGCGCGCCCTGCACCTCGGCGGGGGAGCATGCTCGCTGGCACGCTATTTCCACGCCGCCTATCCGGACGCCCGCCAGGTGGTGGTGGAGCTGGACGGCAAGCTTGCCGACTACGTCCGGGGCTGGTTTGACCTGCCCAAGGCACCGCTGCTGCGCCTGCGCGTGGGGGAGGCCCGCGAGGTCACGGAGGGCCTGACCCCGCAGACCCGGGACCTGATCATCCGCGACGTCTTCGCCGGCTCGCTGACCCCGCGGCCGCTGACCACCCGGGAATTCATCGGGCACGCCAAACGCGTCCTGGCGCCGGGCGGGATATATGTGGTCAACTCCGGCGACGCCCCGGACCTCAAGAATGCCCGCGAGGACGCCGCCACCATCGCCGACGCCTTTGCGTACACAGTGATCATCGCGGATCCGGCCATGCTGAAGGGCCGGCGCTACGGCAACATGGTCATGGCCGGCAGCGATGTCCCGTTCGACGACGACCCCGGCCTCGCGCGGCGCCTGCTCGGCGGTGCGGTGCCGGCCCACATCTGGAACGACGAAAAGGTGCGGGCGTTCGCGGCCGGCGCCGCCGTCCGGCATGACCCGAAGACGCCTGTTCTCGTGGAGCCGCCCCTCGCGGAGCCGCCCGTCGAGCCCCCGGCCGGGCCCCGCGCAGGGACGCCGGCTGCTCCGTAGCGGCCCTTTTGCGGCACCATAACGGCGGCTACGGAGCAATCGATGTGGTTGCTCCCCGGCCCAGCAGGGCATCGCGGTGCGCCGCGGTCTGCTCCCGCAGCGCCTGCACGAGCGCGGCCACTGCCGGCCGGCGCATCGAATCGGGCCGGAGCACCATCCAGTAGGGGAGCAGTTCCGCGAATTCCTCCGGCAGGAGCCGGACGAGATCCGGATGCAGGTCGGCCGCGAAACAGGGCAGGAACCCGATCCCGGCGCCGGCCCGGGTGGCCTCCACATGGACGAAGACGTTGGTGGAGCTGAGGCCGTCCCGCATGGTGGGCACCAGCCGCCGCGGGGCGTCCAGATCGTCCACCTGCAGCATCGAATCGACGAAATAGACCAGCGAGTGGGCCGTCAGTTCCTCCACGGTCGCGGGGGTGCCGTACTCGGCGAGGTAGCCGCGGGAGGCATACATTCCCAGCATGTACTCGCCGAGCCGCGCGGCCTCTGCCCGGTGCACCTGCGGCTCGCCGACCACCACCTCGATGTCCAGGCCGGACCGCTGCTGGAGCGCCCGGCGCGTCACGGTGATGATCTCGACGCTGAGGCCGGGATGGTCGCGGCGGAGCCGGGCCACGGCCGGGGCGGCGATGTAGGCGCTGAAACCGTCCGTCGCGGTCATCCGTACGACGCCGGTGATGGGGTCCGGCGTGTGCCCGGGCTGTTCCAGGGTGCGCACGGCACTCTCGACCTGCTCGGCCACCCGCACGGCCTCGGCACCGAGCTCGGTGAGCTCCCAGCCGCCGGAGGCGCGCGAGAGCACGCGGCCGCCCAGCGCCTTCTCCAGCGCCGCGATCCGCCGGGAGACGGTGGTGTGGTTCAGCCCGAGCGTCTGGGCCGCCGTCGTAAATTTCGCCGAACGGGACACCGCGAGCAGGACCAACAGGTCATCGGGATTGGCGTTCATATCTGCAATTCTGCACATACAGGGTGCCGGTTTGGCCATTGAATCGCCGTGGATGTGCGGCAATACTCAATGGAGCCATTTCAGTGCTGTGCGTCACAGCGCGTGTCACCGTGGACACTAAGGAGAATCAGATGAGCGTAAACGAACGCTCTGCAACAACCCCCGTAGCACCCGCATCCAAGGGTTCCGGGCTCAAGAAAATCGTCGCAGCATCGATGGTGGGAACCGTCGTCGAGTGGTACGAATTCTTCCTCTACGCCACCGCCGCCACCCTGGTGTTCGGCAAGTACTTCTTCCCCGCCACGGGCAACGAACTGGACGGCATCATCCAGGCGTTCCTGACCTACGCCGTCGGTTTCGTGGCCCGCCCGCTGGGCGGCATTGTCTTCGGCCAGATCGGCGACAAGCTCGGCCGCAAGCCCACCCTGCAGCTCACCATCATCATCATCGGTGTCTCCACCTTCCTGATGGGCTGCCTCCCGGGCTTCGCCACCCTCGGCTACCTGGCGCCGGCGCTGCTGGTTTTCCTGCGGTTCATCCAGGGCTTCGCCCTCGGCGGTGAATGGGGCGGCGCAGTCCTGCTCGTCGCCGAGCACAGCCCCAACAAGTCCCGCGGCTTCTGGTCCAGCTGGCCCCAGGCCGCCGTTCCCGTGGGCAACCTGCTCGCCACCCTGGTCCTGTTCATCATGTCCAACGTGCTCAGCTCCGCCGACTTCCTCAGCTGGGGCTGGCGGGTGGCGTTCTGGCTTTCCGCCGTGATCGTGTTCGTCGGTTACTACATCCGCACCCACGTCTCCGAATCGCCCATCTTCCTCGAGGCCAAGGCCCAGCTGGAAGAGGATCAGTCCGCCAGCTACGGCGTCCGCGAAGTCATCCGCAAATACCCCAAGGGCATCCTGCAGGCCATGGGGCTGCGGTTCGCGGAAAACATCATGTACTACCTCGTGGTCAGCTTCGCGATCGTCTACCTGAAGTCCGTGCACAAGTACGACACCTCCTCGCTGCTGCTGGCCCTGCTGATCGCCCACGTCGTCCACTTCCTCGTCATCCCGCAGGTCGGGCGCCTCGTGGACAGCTGGGGCCGGAAGCCGGTGTACCTCGTCGGTGCCGTCACCGGCGCCACCTGGCCGTTCTTCGCCTTCCCGATGTTCGATACCCGCAACCCGGTAATCATCGTCCTGGCGGTCACGATCGGCCTGTGCCTGCACGCCTTCATGTATGCCGGCCAGCCGGCCCTCATGTCGGAGCTGTTCCCGACCCGGATGCGCTACGCCGGCGTCTCCCTCGGCTCGCAGGTCACCTCGATCTTCGCCGGTTCGCTGGCGCCGCTCCTGGCCACCCAGTGGCTCAAGGACACCGGCTCCTGGCTGCCGACCGCGATCTACCTGCTGGTCGCCTGCGCCATCACCACCGTGGCAGTGCTGAGCCTGAAGGAAACCAAGGGCATCGCGCTGGAGGACGTGGACCGGGCCGACGCCGAACGCGAAGGCCTCCCCGTGGCAGCCACCCGCTGAGCTGCCTGAGTTTGGGCCGGCTCCAGCATGGCTGGAGCCGGCCGCCTCATCGAAACTTTTGACATGGAAGGCTGAGTTATGGAAAACACGCTGAACGGGCGCAAGGCCCTGGTCACCGGCGGCGCCGGCGGGATCGGCGCGGCCAGCGTCCGGGCGCTGGCGGCACGCGGGGCCAAAGTTGTGATCGCGGATAGGGACGAGTCCGCGGCAGCCGCGCTCGCCGACGAGGTCGGCGGCACCGCGTGGGCCGTCAACCTGCTCGACGTCGAATCCCTCCAGACGCTCAGCCTGGACTGCGACATCCTGGTGAACAACGCCGGAATCCAGCGCATCAGCCCCATCGAGGACTTCGATCCGGCCGACTTCCGCCGCATCATCACCCTCATGCTGGAGGCGCCGTTCCTGCTGATCCGGGCCGCGTTGCCGCACATGTACGCCAACAACTTCGGCCGCATCATCAACCTGTCCTCCGTGCACGGGCTCCGGGCCTCGCCGTTCAAGAGCGCCTACGTTTCGGCCAAGCACGGGCTCGAGGGCCTGAGCAAGGTGACGGCCCTCGAAGGCGGGGCGCACGGCGTCACGTCCAACTGCATCAACCCCGGCTACGTCCGCACGCCCCTGGTCGAATCGCAGATCGCGGACCAGGCGAAGGTGCACGGCATCCCGGAGTCCGAGGTGCTCGCCAAGATCATGCTGACCGAATCAGCGGTCAAGCGGCTCGTGGAGCCCGAGGAAGTGGCGTCCCTGGTGGCGTGGCTTGCTTCCGACGACGCCGGGATGGTCACCGGCGCCAGCTACACGATGGACGGCGGCTGGTCCGCGCGGTAACCCGGCCGCCGAAACCATCGCGGGGTCACTTATCGCCCATGCGGAAGGTATTTATGGGCGGTAAGTGACCCCGCGATGTACTGCTGGAGCAGTGTGCTAGTTCTTGTTGCCCACCAGCGCGAGGGTGCCGCCGAGCCCGATCATCATCACGCCGCCGGTGGTGCTCAGAGCGGCGATCCGCCGGGGGGAGCGGGCAAACCAGTGCCGGGCCGTCCCGGCCGCGAGGGACCACGTGCTGTCCGAGACCAGGGCAATGAGCAGGAAGACCGCCCCCAAGGTAGCGAGCTGCACGGGAATCGCTCCGGCCGAGTAGTCCACGAACTGGGGAAGCACGGCCACGAAGAACACAATCGACTTGGGGTTGGTCGCGCCGACGATGAAGCCTTCCCGGAGCACGCGGGCGGTCGAGGTCGGGTTCGAGGACGACGCCGTCGCCGGCGCGCCGCCGCGGTGCCGGATCGCCTGGATCCCGAGGTAGACCAGATAGGCGGCGCCGGCGAATTTCACCACGCTGAACAGCAGCAGGGACTGGGCCAGCACCACGCCGACGCCCAGGGCCACGGCGGCGATCTGCACCACCTCGCCGGCCGCGTTGCCCAGGACGCTCAGCAGCCCGCCCCTGCGTCCCAGGGCCAACGTCCGTCCGATCACGAACAGCACGCTGGGCCCCGGGACGGCGATGAGCACGAGGGCGGCAAGGGCAAAAGCCAGGAGGTTGGCGGCGGGAACCATGCCTGATCTTAACCCCGTGAGGGCGCGCCCGGGAGTGCCCTGTGAGGGGCGGGGACCATTACCGCCCGGCGGGAACCTGCGGGAGCTGGGCGGTCTCGTCGACCAGTTCCGCCCGCGCCCGGCCGTGGCCGCGGACCCAGAGCCGGTAGGCGAGGACCAGGAGGCCGAGCCAAACGGTGCCCACGTACAGCGCCACCCGGGTGTCCTCGAATGCGCCCAGAATCACGATCACCAGGGCCATGAACGCGATGGTCAGGATGGAGGCGGCGGGCCACCACGGGGAGGGGAACTCCGACGCCGGCAGGGACTTGCGGGCGATCTCGCGTTTCATGGCGACATGGGAGGCCAGGATCATGACCCAGACCCACACGGTGGCGAAGGTGGCGATCGAGGCGATCAGCAGGAAGACGTCCTCCGGGATCACGGCGTTCAGCACCACCCCCACCAGCAGGATGCCGGTCATCATCACGACGGTCATCCACGGCACCCCGTGACGGGAAACCTTGCCGAAGCTCGCCGGGGCGTGGCCCTGCCGGGCCAGGCCGAAGAGGATCCGGCCGGCGCCGAAGATGTCGCTGTTGACCGCCGAGAGCGCCGCCGTGATCACCACGGCGTTGAGGATGTGCGGCGCGGCCGGGATCCCCAGGCCGCTGAAGATCTGCACGAAGGGGCTGCCGTTGCTGCCAATTTCGTCCCACGGGAACAGGCTCATCAGCACGCCGAGGGTCAGCACGTAGAACAGCAGGACCCGGACGGGGACGGTGTTGACGGCCTTGGGGATGACCGTTTTCGGATCGGCGGCTTCACCGGCGGTGATGCCGAGGGTCTCGATGCCGCCAAACGCGAACATCACCACGGCGAAGGAGGCAAGGAGCCCTTCGAACCCGTTGGGGAACAGGCCCCCGTGGTCCACGAGGTTGCCGAGCCCTGGCGCCACGGTGGCGCCGCCGGTCTGGAAGCCGAAGACGATGATCGCCGCCCCGCCCGCGATCATGGCGATGATGGCCGCAACCTTGATCAGGGAGAACCAGAATTCCAGCTCGCCGAAGACCTTGACGCTGAGCAGGTTCAGTGCCGCCAGGAAGAAGATGATGGCCAGGATCCAGACCCAGCGCTCCACGCCGGGGAACCAGAATCCCATGTAGATGCTGAACGCCGTGACATCCGCGATGGCCACGATCGCCATCTCGAAGACATAGGTCCAGCCCGTCACGAACCCTGCCAGCGGACCCAGGTAGCGGCTCGCGTATTGGCCGAAGGAACCGGACACCGGATGCCGCACCGCCATTTCGCCGAGGGCGCGCATCACCATGAAGACCGCGGCGCCGCCGATCATGTAGGCCAGCAGGACGGCCGGCCCGGCCTTCTGGATGGCGGAGGCGGAGCCGTAGAACAGCCCCGTGCCGATCGCCGAGCCCAGCGCCATGAAACGGATGTGGCGGACGTTGAGTCCCCGGCTGAGTACGGAGTCGACTGCTGCGCCGACGGCGGTGACGGCGTTGCCGTTGCCTGCTTCGGCGGGCGCCGGTTTCGTGGCGGTTTGGGCTTGTTGCATGCGAATACCTTCTCGTCATTGGGAGGGGGATCGCTATCCAGCAGACCATGTCCGGCCTTGCTGTGATGAGTTTCACGGGAACTTGGTGTCTTTCATTTCAGACTGTGCGGCGCCCCGCGCGGGGCGGCGGCCGCCGCCGTCGTCAAACCCCGACCGGCGGGGGAGCGGCGAAAGAGCTTGACAACATGTCAGGATTTCCTCACATTCGAGGTGTCGTCCGGCGCCTGCGGTTACACAATGGCGAGCTGACCCAGAGGAGACGCACCATGAAAGCGATCGTCCAGGATGTTTACGGTTCCGTTGAGGTGCTGGCACTGCGCGACGTCGACGCCCCCGTGCCCGGCGACGACGACGTGCTGATCCGGGTCCGGGCCGCCGGCGTCGACCAGGGCGTCTGGCACCTCATGACGGGCCTTCCGTACCTGACCCGTGTGGTTGGCTACGGGCTCAGGAAACCGAAGACCCGCATCCGGGGCCGGGCCGTGGCCGGCCTGGTGGAGGCTGTCGGCCGGAATGTCGTCGGCTTCCGGACCGGGGATGAGGTGTACGGCACCTGCGAGGGATCCTTCGCCGAATACGCGTGCGCGAAGGAAGGCCGGCTCGCGCTGAAGCCGAAAAACCTCAGCTTCGAGCAGGCCGCCGCCGTTCCGATCTCGGCCGTCACGGCCCTGCAGGCGCTCCGGGACGCCGGCAGGGTCCAGGCCGGGCAGGAGGTCCTCGTCATCGGCGCGGCCGGCGGTGTCGGCACGTACGCGGTGCAGCTCGCCAAGGCGTTCGGGGCGCAGGTGACGGGGGTGTGCAGCACCGCGAAAACCGATCTGGTCCGCTCGATCGGCGCGGACCACGTCATCGACTACAAACATGACGATTTCGCGGACGGATCCCGGCAATTCGACCTCATTGTGGACACCGCCGGCAACCGGCCGCTCACCGTGCTGCGGCGGGCGCTCAAGCCGAAGGGAACGCTCGCGATCGTCGGCGGGGAAGGCGGCGGGCGGCTGGCCGGGGGCATTGGACGTTCGCTCGGCGCCGGACTGCTCTCGGTGTTTGTCGGCCAGCGGCTCACGGGCGTCATGTCCGCAGAACGGGCGGAGGACCTCCGGTTCCTGACCGGGCTGATCGAGGCCGGCGCGGTGACCCCCGTTATCGGCAAGAGCTATGCCCTGGCGGACGCGCCGGCGGCCATCCGTGACCTGCGCGCAGGCCAACTCCGCGGGAAGGCCGTCGTCACCATTTGAGCCCGGTTTCGTTTGGTGCGGCGCGGCCTACGGTGTCCCGGCGGGGAAGCGGGCGACGTACTGCCGCTGCCACGGGGTTTCCACTGTCCGGCGCCGGTATTGGCGGCGGACGTAGGACACCGCCTGGCCGGGCGGGACTCCGTCGAGGATCGCGATGCAGGCCAACGCGGTGCCGGTCCTGCCGATGCCGCGCCAGCAGGCCACTTCAACCCGTTCGGCCTCGGCCCGGCGCCACACCTCCCGGAACGCCTCGAGGGCATCCGGCTGGTCGAGCGGCAGCCGAAGGTCGGGCCAGGGCACCCAGCGGGACTCCCACCCCACGGGCGGCGGCTGCTTGCCCAGCAGGTACACGCCGAACTCGGGAAACGGCCCGGCCGGAAGCGGGTAGTGCAGGCCGCGGCCACGGATGAGCCGGCCGGACGGAAGGGCCATGATGCCCTCCGCGGAAGCTTCCCACGTGTGCTTCATGAACCCGATCGTAGTCCGTCCTGCCGCCCGTTGTCCGTGAAACGGAGCCGCCGGATGTCCGCCGCTGCAGGCGGCGACGGGCTGGTGCCGGTGGCCGGGGACCCGCCGGGAAGCCGGCGCCCATGTTCATCGGCACACCGGAGGCCGGGCGGGCGAGGGGAAGCCCCTGCACTGCCTTCCGGAACTTGTCCGGCATTCCAGACAGTCGTTCCTGCGGGAGGGTGTCGGTTGACCGTCGCGGGGCGCATGCTTAAGTACGGGATACCGGACACCGCCCGACCCTGAAGAGGATCCATGCCACCCACCAGCACCGCCGTGAGCCGCGCCGCCGCGACTTTGTCCGCCGCGCCCGACGCCGCGCCCAAAACCGTCCACAGGACCGCCGGCACCAAGGCGGCGTCGAAGGTGCCGGCCGCCGAGAACACCCTGCGCATCCTCAAGCTGCTGGCCTCCCGGCGCGGGCCGATGGCGGCGTCGAACATTGCCACCGCGCTGGGACTGCCGCGCTCCAGCGTCTACCACCTGCTCGGGGTGATGGAGGCGAACGGCTTCGTGCTCCACCTGCACGAGGAGCAGCGCTACGGCCTGGGCATCAGCGCCTTCGAACTCAGCTCGGCCTATTCCCGGCAGGAGCCGCTGTCCCGGCTGGGCCGGCCGATGCTCGCCTCGCTCGTGGACGTGATCGGTGAAAGCGCGCACCTCGCGGTGCTGCACGGCCGCGACGTGCTTTACATCGTGGAGGAGCGGGCCAAGAACCGGCCGTCCCTGGTGACCGACGTCGGGGTCCGGCTGCCCAGCCATCTCACCGCCAGCGGCCGCGCGATTCTTGCCGCGCTGCCAAAGTCCCAGGTCCGGGCGCTGTACCCGAACGCCGCCGCGTTCACGGCCCGGCATGAAACCGAATCGCCCATCATGAAATACTCCGCGCTGTCCTCGCATCTGGACCAGGTGCGGCAGCGCGGCTACGCCACCGAACACGGCGAGGTCACGCCCGGATTCGGGTCGATCGCCGCCGCCGTGACCGACCACGTGGGGTGGCCCACCGCCGCCGTCGCCGTGACCTTCCTCGAGGACAAGCTGCCCGCGGACCAGTGGCCGGTCCTGGCCGCCCGGGTCCAGAAGGTCGCCGACGAACTCTCGGTCCGGATCCACGGCCGCCCCGCCTGACCGGTTGCCCCGCCCCACCCGCACCCCCCCACAACCCCCAGGTTGCGCTATCGCTTGCGGCTGCCATCCGGCCTTTTTAGCAACCGGAAGTGATAGCGCAACGGGGGAGGGGAAGGGTCTGGAATCCCGGACAGCACCCCTCCGCTGGGTCTGTTTCCGCGGCCGCGAAGGGGCTTTAGTTGATACAGAACCTCATTCCTCCGGATACACCTGGACACCCGTCCGAACAGGCATCATCCGGCCACATATCCAGCGACAAAGGAGACCCTCATGGCACCCGCCGATTTCACCACCGGTGCCCGCCCGGTCAAAGCAGCCCGCGGCACCGAGCTCACCGCCAAGAGCTGGCAGACGGAAGCCCCGCTGCGCATGCTCATGAACAACCTCGACCCCGAGGTCGCCGAGCGCCCCGATGACCTGGTGGTCTACGGCGGCACCGGCCGCGCCGTCCGGTCGTGGGCCGCGTTCGACGCCATCACCCGCACCCTGGAAACCATGGAAAAGGACGAGACCCTGCTGGTCCAGTCCGGCAAGCCGGTCGGCGTCTTCCGCACCAACGAATGGGCGCCGCGCGTGCTGCTGGCCAACTCCAACCTCGTCGGCGACTGGGCGAACTGGCCCGAGTTCCGCCGGCTCGAGGCCGAGGGCCTGATGATGTACGGCCAGATGACCGCCGGGTCTTGGATCTACATCGGCACCCAGGGCATCCTGCAGGGCACCTTCGAGACCTTCGCCGCGATCGCCCGCAAGCTCACCGGGGACGAGAACGGCACCCTCGCCGGCACCCTGACCCTCACCGGCGGCTGCGGCGGCATGGGCGGCGCCCAGCCGCTCGCCGTCACCCTGAACGACGGCGCCTGCCTGATTGTCGACGTCGACGAGACCCGCCTGCGCCGCCGCGCCGGCAAGCGCTACCTCGATGAGGTCGAAACGGACCTCGACACCGCGATCGCCAAGGTCCTCAAGGCCAAGGAAGAACGCCGCGGCTGGTCCGTGGGCTACGTCGGCAACGCCGCCGAGGTCTTCCCCGAGATCCTGCGCCGCCACAACGCCGGCGAACTCACCGTCGACATCGTCACGGACCAGACCTCCGCGCACGACCCCCTGAGCTACCTGCCCGAGGGCATCACGGTCGAGGAATGGCACACCGAGGCCGCCGCGGATCCCGAAGGCTTCACCAAGAAGGCCCAGGCCTCGATGGCCAAGCACGTCCAGGCCATGGTCGAGTTCCAGGACGCCGGCGCCGAGGTCTTCGACTACGGCAACTCCATCCGCGACGAGGCCCGCAAGGGCGGATACAACCGCGCCTTCGAATTCCCCGGCTTCGTCCCGGCCTACATCCGGCCGCTGTTCTGCGAGGGCCTCGGCCCGTTCCGCTGGGTGGCCCTCTCCGGCGACCCCGAGGACATCGCGGTCACGGATGCCGCCATCAAAGAGCTCTTCCCCGAGAACAAACACCTGCACCGCTGGATCGACGCGGCGCAGGAACGGGTCGAGTTCGAAGGCCTGCCGGCCCGCATCTGCTGGCTCGGCTACGGCGAACGCGCCAAGGCCGGCCTGCTGTTCAACCAGCTCGTCAAGGACGGCAAGGTCAAGGCGCCCATCGTGATCGGCCGCGACCACCTCGACTCCGGCTCCGTCGCCTCGCCGTACCGCGAGACCGAGGCCATGGCCGACGGCTCCGACGCGATCGCCGACTGGCCGCTGCTCAACGCCCTGCTCAACACCGCCTCCGGCGCCACCTGGGTCTCCATCCACCACGGCGGCGGCGTCGGCATCGGCCGCTCCATCCACGCCGGCCAGGTCTCCGTCGCCGACGGCACCGACCTCGCCGCGGAGAAGCTCGCGCGCCTCCTGACCAACGATCCCGGCATGGGCGTCATCCGCCACGCCGACGCCGGCTACGACCGAGCCGTCGAGGTCGCCAAGGAACGCGGCGTCCGCATCCCCATGTTCCCCACGGACTCCCTAACCTCGCAAGCTCGGCCAGGGAACCCTGTCCGCGTGGCCCCAGAAACCCGCTAACCAAGGTCCCAACCCCACATCGATTGCTCCGTAACTGCCGTTTTGAGCCACTAAAAGGGCAGCTACGGAGCAGTCGATGAGATTGAAGGAACACCATGACTGTCACAACCCACGAACCGCTCACCGTCACCCTCGGCTCCAGCGGTGTCACCCCCGAGGACGTCGTCGCCGTCGCCCGCCATGACGCCCACGTCACCATTTCCCAGGACGCCCTGGACGCCGTCGCCAAGGTCCGCGCCCACATCGACGACCTCGCCCACAGCGAGGTCCCGGCCTACGGGATCTCCACGGGCTTCGGGGCGCTGGCCAACCGGCACATCCCGGGCGAGCTGCGCACCCAGCTGCAGAAATCCCTGATCCGCAGCCACGCCGCCGGCATGGGCCCGGCCGTGGAACGCGAAGTGGTCCGCGGCATCATGTTCCTGCGCGCCAAGACCCTCGCCTCCGGCCGCACCGGCGTCCGCCCGGTGGTGCTGCAGACCATGGTGGACGTGCTCAACGCCGGCATCACCCCAGTGGTCCGCGAATTCGGCTCGCTCGGCTGCTCCGGCGACCTCGCGCCGCTGTCCCACTGCGCCCTGGTCCTGATGGGCGAAGGCGAAGCCACGGGCCCCGACGGCGTGACGTACGGCGGGCGGGACGAGGAACCTGTCGCCGCACTCCTCGCCGCGCACGGCATCGAACCCGTCACGCTGGCCGAAAAGGAGGGCCTGGCCCTCGTCAACGGCACCGAGGGCATGCTCGGCATGCTGCTGATGGCCATCGCGGACATCCGCCAGCTGCTCACGACGGCGGACATCACCGCCGCGCTCAGCGTCGAGGCGCTGCTCGGCACGGACCAGGTGTTCCTGCCGGAGCTTCATGCTGCGCTGCGCCCGCACCCGGGCCAGGCCGCCGCCGCGGACAACATGCTCCGCGTGCTGTCCAACTCCCCGATCGTGGCCTCGCACCGGATCAACGACACCAAGGTCCAGGACGCCTACTCGCTGCGCTGCGCCCCCCAGGTGGCCGGCGCCGTCCGCGACACCGTGGACCATGCCGCCCTGGTCGCCTCCCGCGAACTGGCCGCCGCGATCGACAACCCGGTGGTCCTGCCCGACGGCCGGGTCAGCTCCAACGGCAACTTCCACGGCGCCCCGGTGGCCTACGTGCTGGACTTCCTCGCGATCGCCGTCGCGGACCTGAGCTCCATCGCCGAGCGCCGGACCGACCGGATGCTGGACCCGGCCCGTTCGCACGGGCTGCCCGCCTTCCTGGCCTCGGACCCCGGCGTCGACTCGGGCCTCATGATCGCCCAGTACACGCAGGCCGGCCTGGTTTCGGACAACAAGCGGCTGGCCGTCCCGGCGTCGGTGGACTCGATCCCGAGCTCGGCGATGCAGGAGGACCACGTCTCGATGGGCTGGCACGCGGCCCGCAAGCTCCGCCGCGCGGTGGAGAACCTGCGCCGGGTCCTGGCGATCGAACTGGTGACCTCGGCCCGGGCACTGGACATCCGCACCCAGCTCTCCGGCGGCGAACTCACGCCGGGACCTGCGGGCGCGGCCGTGATCGCCGCGCTGCGCGACGTCGTCGACGGTCCGGGCACCGACAGGTTCCTGTCGCCGGAGCTCGAAGCGGCGGATGCCCTGGTGGCGTCGGGCAGGGTCCGGGCGGCGGCCGAATCGGCCGTCGGAAATCTAGCCTGAGAAGAAACAAAATGCACGGCGGCTGAACAATTCCCGGCGTCCCCGAAATCTTTGGCGACACGGACGGCGGGGGCCCGGGAACTGTAGTACAAATGGAGAGTCCACACCAACGAAGTTGTGGCAAAGAACACATACAAAGGGGTAAAAGTTCTATGAAAGCACGCGGCACGGTACTGTCCAGGCGCCTTGCATCCGCAGCTACGGTTTCCGACTGGAGCGGCCTCCGGGTCGGCGAACGAGTCGAAATTGTCAAGCACGCACAGGTCATTGCGGCCGGTGAGGTCGAAGAAGTCTCAGTGAGCGGAAATGTGCTCTGGCTGGTCCCCGCCGGGCCGTCCGAGACGCAGCTTTTCCTGCAGTCCGACGGCGTGCAGGTCCGCCGCAGCTAGGCTGACCGTTTTCACGCCGCACACGAGTATCTTGGTGAGAGGGGCGCCGTTCCGCAGGGACGGCGCCCCTCTTCATCCCCGGGCACCGGGGCCCCGGCGGGAGGAATAAGCAATGTTCGAGGCTCCCAGCATCGTCTTTGCGGCGGCAGGCATTGCCGTCTTTGCCGCCGCACTCTTACCCAAGCTGCTGCGCAACGCGCCGCTGTCCATGCCGATGGTCTTCCTGGCAGCCGGCATGCTTGCCTTTTCCTTCATCCCCGGACTGCCGGACCCGGACCCCCTGCAATACGGGGAGTTCACCACCCACCTGACGGAAGTTTGCGTCATCATCTCCTTGATGGGCGCCGGCCTCGCACTCGACCGTCCCGTAGGACGACGCGAATGGTCCACCACCTGGCGGATGTTGGGGATCGCCATGCCGGTCTGCATTGTTGCCCTGACACTGCTGGGACTCTGGGCGCTGGGGCTGGGGCTCGGAGCGGCGCTGCTGGTCGCAGCCGCGCTCGCCCCGACCGACCCGGTGCTGGCCTCTGAGGTGCAGGTGGGCGAGCCAGCCGACGACGAGCAAGAAACCGAGCGCGGCGAAGACGAGATCCGTTTCGGGCTCACCTCCGAGGCAGGGTTGAATGACGGGCTGGCCTTCCCGTTTGTCTATCTGGCCATCGCCATCAGCCTGTTCGGTTCTGCGCCGTCCGAGTGGTTGCTGCCCTGGTTCCTCACGGATGTCCTGTGGCGGATCGGCATGGGGCTGGTCGTCGGCTGGCTGGCAGGGAAAGCATTGAGCCGGCTGTTCTTCTCCGCCCGTGACAGCGTCCGGCTGTCCAACCACTCGGAGGGCTTCGTGGCGCTGGCGGCGACGTTCCTCGCATACGGGGTGACGGAAATGCTGGAAGGCTACGGGTTCATCGCCGTCTTTGTCTGCGCCGTGACCATTCGGGCCGCTGAACGCACGCATGGGTTTCACCGCGTGATGCACTCCTACGTGGAGCAGCTCGAACGTCTCATGACCGTGATCATCCTGGTGCTGCTGGGCGGCGCGATTGCGCGGGGCCTGCTGGCAGGCATTGGCTGGGCCGAGGTCCTCGTGGCGCTGGCGTTCCTGCTGCTCATCCGTCCGCTGGCCGGCTGGATAGGCCTGGCCCGGGGTAAGACCGGCCCGCGGGAACGGATCGCCATTGCCTTTTTTGGCATCCGCGGCATCGGTTCGCTCTACTATCTCGCCTACGCGCTCAGCAAGGGCGACTTCAACGCCCAGGCCGAGGAATTGTGGGCGTTCATCGGCCTGGTGGTGGGAATGTCCATCGTGCTGCACGGGGCGACGACCGCTCCCGTCATGAACCGGCTGGACCGGCTCCGCGAACGGAAGGCTGCGCAGCAGCATGGCGACGAGGGTAAGGCGCCGAAAACGCCTATCTGAGGCGGCAGCGTGCCTTGCCCGCCACCGCCACCTATCCCAGCAGCGTATTGACCAGCCGGGCGGCCACTTTGGCGGTGCGGCCGTCGATATCGAACTCCGGGTTCAGCTCGGCGATATCCAGATGCAGGAGCTTGCCGCTCGCGGCCACCTGACGGCACACGGCGCTGATCACCGGCAGCGGCACACCAAAGGCCGCAGGCGCGCTCACCCCGGGGGCCACAGAGGCCGGCAGCACGTCCAGATCGATGGTCAGGTACAGCGCGTCCACCTGGGCCAGGAAGGCCGCCACAAACGCCTGCGCGGCGTCCGCCGAGCAGTCCTCGTCGAGCAGGTAGTCCACGCCGAGCTCCTCTGCCGTCCGGAACAGCGTACGGGTGTTGTTCGGCTCGGAGATCCCGACGACGGCGTAGCGCAGTTCGCGGCCGGAGGCGGCTTCCGCGCGGGCCATCTGGAGGAACGGCGTGCCGGAGCTGGGCACCGGCTCATCGCGGAGGTCGAAGTGCGCGTCGAGGTTCAGCACGCCGACGCTCAGGCCCTCGCGCACGGCCGCCGACCCCGCCACGCCGAGATAGCTGGCAAAGGCGGTCTCGTGGCCGCCGCCCAGCACCACGGGAAGCCGGCCGGCGTCGAGCAGCCTGGTGATCGCGAGCCCGGCACGTGCCTGCCCCGCCTCCAGCGCGTCCCCGGCCACGGTGACGTCACCGGCGTCGTGCACGGCCCGCGTCAGGTGGAACGCGAGCGGCCCGAGCGCGGCCCGGATGGCGGCGGGGGCGGCCGCGGCGCCGGTCCGGCCCTTGTTGCGCCGCACTCCGGCGTCGCTGCCGAAGCCGAGGATGACGGCGGAGCGGGCAGCGGGGGAACCTGCCGGAACCGTGCGGGGAGCGTAGGGGGTCACCGCCTGCCACCAGCGCCGGTGCTCGTCGCCGTCGCCGTCGAACCGTCCGGTCCAGGGCTGGGGCGGGACATCAACGGGGAGCGTGGGAGAAACCATGCCCCTAGCTCACCTCAGCCCGGGCCGGAAAACCAGCGGCGCCGCCGTCGGACTGTCCGGAATCCCGGAAACTGGGCTTAAACGCCCGGCGGGACCGGGAGGAACTGCGTTAGTGGATCCCGAGGGCGGCCTCGATCGGGCCGATCGCGAAGAAGAGCAGGAACGCGGCGGCCACGGCCCACATGAGCGGGTGCACCTCGCGGGCCCGGCCCTGGAACAGCCGGATCAGCACGAAGCTGATGAAGCCGGCGCCCAGGCCGTTGGCGATCGAGTAGGTGAACGGCATGAGGGTGAAGGTCAGGAAGGCCGGGATCGCGATGCCCCAGTCCTGCCAGTCGATCTTGCCCACCTGGGAGACCATCATGAAGCCGACGATCACCAGCGCGGGGGCCACGGCCTCGAACGGCACGAGGTTGATCAGCGGGGTGAAGAACATGGCCACGAGGAACAGCAGGCCGGTGACGACGGATGCCAGGCCGGTGCGTGCGCCTTCGCCGATGCCGGCACCGGATTCGACGTAGATCTGGTTCGAGGAGACGGAGGCGCCGCCGCCGATGATCGCGCCCAGGGCGTCGACCTGCAGCACGCGGTCGACGTTCGGGATGTTGCCGTCCTTGTCGATGGTGCCGGCCTCGGTGGCCAGGCCCACCATCGTGCCCATGGCATCGAAGAAGATGCTGAGCAGGATCACGAACGCCAGCAGGGTTGCCGCGACGAAGCCGAGGTGCTCAAAGGCGCCAAAGGGGTTGGCCTTGCCGATCAGGGACAGGTCCGGAGCCGCCCACTCGGAGAACGTCGGGGCCACGAGGGACCAGCCCTGCGGGTTGTGGTTCTTGCCGTCAAAGCTGGGCCCGATGTGCAGGATGGATTCCAGGATCACGGACAGGACGGTCGAGGCGACGATGCCGATCAGGATGGCGCCCTTGACCTTGCGGACCACCAGCGCGATGGTCAGGACCAGGCCGAAGACGAACACGAACGTGGGCCAGCCCAGGAGTTTGCCGTCAAAGCCCAGTCCGACCGGGACGGTGGTGCCGGCGACATCCGGGATGCGGCGCACGAAGCCCGCGTTGACGAGGCCGATCAGGGCGATGAACAGACCGATGCCCACCACGATCGCGGTCTTCAGCCCCTCGGGAACGGCCTTGAACACAGCCGTCCGGAAGCCGGTGAGGACCAGGATCAGCATAGTGATGCCCGAGAGCACCACCAGGCCCATCATGTCCGGCCAGGTCAGGCCGGGGTTCGTGGCCACCGTGACGGCGACGAACGCGTTGACGCCGAGCCCGGTGGCCAGGGCGAAGGGATGCTTGGCCCACGCGCCCATGAGGATGGTGAGGATGCCGGCCACGAAGGCCGTGACGGCAGCGACGGCGGGGAAGCCGAGCGTTGCGCCCGTGGAATCAGGCCCGGAGAGGATGAGGGGATTCAGCACCACGATGTAGCTCATGGCGAAGAACGTGGCGAACCCTCCGCGGATCTCGCGCGAGACGTTCGACCCCCGCTCGGATATCTTGAAATACCGGTCGAGTGCGGAGCCTTGCTTGAGCATTAGGTCTTGCATTAGTCCTCCGGGAGTGATGTGTGTTGCCTAAATCCTATTTGGCGTCCAACGGCCAACCCTGCGTTTTCGCCTAGTCTGTAAGGAAGCCAACACTAGGAGTAGCCTGCCCATGCGCCGTATCCGCCAGCTTCGCAGTGCCCTGCTGGGCGCCGTCGTCCTCGTGGCAGTCCTGCTCGGAGCAGTGAGCCCGGCGTCGGCGCACGACACTGCGGAGTCCACCAGCCCGGCCGCCGGAGCAACCGTCGCGGCACCGCCGGAGCAGGTCTCGGTCACGTTCAACCATAATCCGCTCGCCCTGGGCTCGCAGATCCTGGTCAACGACGCCACTGGCGCCAACTGGTCGGACGGCCCGGTGCAGATCGTGGACAACGTCGCCGCGCAGAAGCTGAAGTCCGGCGCCCCCGCGGGGCAATACACCGTGCACTGGCGGGTGGCCAGTTCCGACGGCCACCCGATCGAGGGCAGCTTCACCTTCACCGCGACGGCGGCGGCAGCAGGCACGACGGCGGCTGCCGGCGTCCCCACGATGGGCACCGCCCAGCCGGGCACCACACCGGCGCCCGCCCCTGCGCCGGCCGGGTCGCAGCAGTTTCCCTGGAGCGTCATGGTCTTCGTCGCCGTCGGGGTCGGCATCCTGGTGGCCCTGGGCCTGATGGCCAAACGCCGCCTCACACCGGACGAGGGCAGCGACACCGAAGGCTGAACCAACCCAACGCGCCCCTGGCAGCGCGACCAAAGTGCGCCTAGGCGGGGGCCGCCAGGGCAAAGCCGCCAGGCAGCAGGGCGGGGATCCCGTTCGGGTGGACCTTGGCGGAGATCGCCTGTCCCACCACTTTGGCCTGGCGCAGGACTTCCTTGGGCGTCGGGGTAATGAGCTCGCCCACGCCCACGAGGTACATTCCGAGGGCATGCATCGCCGCCATGAGGTTCTGCCCGGCCGCCATGCCAAGCTCCGAGAGCATGCGGCGCAGCTGGCTGTGGGCGCAGCGGGTCAGGACAAGGTGGTCGGCCAGCAGGACCCCGCCGGGGGTCTGGACGGCCCACTTCTCCGTGGCTGAGCCGTCCGTGCCGGCCTCGAGGAGGTCCAGCTGCAGGGCCCGGATGTTGTTCCGCACGTCGAGCTTGTGGCTTGCGGCGTAGTTGCGCAGGTGCCGCAGGATTTCGTTGCGCTCCCGCAGGCTGGCGGCGTCCGCCGCGTCGCAGCGCTGGAGCGAGGAGGTGTTGGCCGGATGGCCGGCTCCCAGGAGGTCGAGCCCGTCCACAATGATGGACGAGACACCCCGGCGCTGGAGCTCGCTGGCCACGGCCAGGCCGGAGAGCCCCGTCCCGATGACTACGGCGGTGGTCCGCTCAATCCCGCCGTACAAAGGCATGCTCGACACTGCAGGGTACCTCCTTGAAATGGTGCGAGTCGCGGGGAAAACCCCGGACGCCAACCCAGTCCTGGCCCCACAGCCCCAGCGGCTGCTTTCTGGAATACCAGTCTCGGTTCGGCAGTGCCTCGAAGGATACCTAAGATTCCCGCCCGTGGATAGAGGAGGTAGGACATCGGCTGTGGTCCCGGATTTCGGCGGTTTCCGTGCCCGGATCCAATGGAAACCGTCCCAAAGTCCCGGGAATCCGGGCCATGAAACGGCGTGTTAACTCTGCGTAAATCCTTCCGCCAAGGCCCGCCGGGGACGCCCCCGCCGCCGTCTTGAATGTTCGCAAATAACCGAGAATAGTGAGGAAAATCAGGGGTTCCTGTACGCGGATTCCGGGTCGCCTCGCCGGTGGACGCCGGGCGGCAGTACTTCTGGCAGAATAGCCGCAACATCAGGCAAGAATCGCGAGGAGGCGGACCCCATGGGCCGTGAACAGGTGCATCCGGACCCGGCATGGGAGACCGGAGGCGAGCCGGCGCCGCCCCGCGGAATCGTCGTGGGAGTGGACGGCTCGGACCACAGCCACTGCGCCCTAGTCTGGGCAGCCCGCGAGGCTGAGCGCCGCCGCCGCCCGCTGCACATCGTGACCGCCTATTCCGTTCCGATCTTCGCCGCTTCCGGGCTCGACGGCGGCTACGCCACGGTGGACGACTCCGTCATCCGCGAGGGCGCCGAAGCCATCCTCAAGCACGCCATGGACAAGGTCGCGTTCTACAACATCGACGTCGACGCGTCCGTCGAAAACGGGGACGCGTCCGGCGTGCTGCTGGAAATGAGCGAAACCGCCGAGCTTCTGGTCTTCGGCACCCGCGGCCGGGGTGGCTTCGTGGGCCGGCTGCTCGGCTCCGTCAGCAGCGCGCTGCCCGCCCACTCGAAGTGCCCCACCGTGACTGTGCCGCTGATCTGCTCGGACCGCCTGGGCGAAACCACAGAGGACAAGCACGTCCTCGCCGAACGGGCAAAGTCGGGCAGCCAGCCGGTCGAGAACGTCGTGGTCGTCGGCGTCGACGGCTCCGAGCAGGCCCGCGTCGCCGTGTTGGAGGCAGCAGCCCAGGCGGAGCGGCTCTCCGCCCGGCTTCGCGTGGTGTGCGCGGTGCCGCAGTACACCGGCTCGCTGGCCTGGGTGCCCACCCCGATGGACCGCGACGCCCTGTTCGCCGACATCAAGGTCCAGCTCGACGCCGGCGTGGCCTGGCTCCGGAGCCACTTCCCCGCCCTGCAGGTGGAGACGCAGCTCGTGGACGGTTCGCCCGTCGACATCCTCGTCGATGCCAGCCGGCACGTGGAGCTTGTGGTGGTCGGCACCCGCGGACGCGGCGGTTTCACCGGAATGCTGCTGGGCTCCACGTCGGACGGCGTCCTCCACCACGCCAAGGGGCCGGTCATGGTGGTGCCGGACCGTGACGACCCGCGGCTGGCGGACAGGGCCAGCTTCGGCCCGATGCTCGGCGACTCTTAGGATCCCGAGTCCACGGGCCCGGCGTCGAAAGGACGGATTGCGGATGGAGCACCCCGGGACGCCGGACCCTGCCGAGGGCGGGCCGGTCCTGGCCTTGGAACGCCTTGGCCCGGACATGCTGGCTACGGTCGGCGGCAAGGCGGCCAACCTGGGTGAACTGGCACGAGCCGGCCTTCCGGTGCCCGCCGGCTTCTGCCTGACCACCCGGGCCTATCTGGAGGCCACGGCCTCCCCGGCGCTGGCGGAGGTGCACCGCGCCCTCGCCGCAACAGCCCCCGATGACCTGGCGGGGCTGGCTTCGCTGGCCGCGGAGGCCCGCGCGCTGGTGCTCGACGCCGGTGTGCCCGCCGGCATCGACGCCGCCGTCCGCGCCGCCTATGCGGCGCTGGGCGCTGATACGGCCGTTGCGGTGCGGTCCTCGGCGACCGCCGAAGACCTGCCGTTCGCCAGTTTCGCCGGCCAGCAGGACACATTCCTGAACGTGGTGGGCGCGGATGCCGTGCTGGCTGCCGTCCGCCGGTGCTGGGCCTCGCTGTGGACAGACCGCGCGGTGACCTACCGTGCGGTGCAGGGGATCGAGCCCTCCGCGGTGTCCCTCGCCGTGGTGGTCCAGCGCATGGTGGACGCGGCAGTGGCCGGAGTGCTGTTCACGGCCAATCCCGTGACCGGCCGGCGGCACGAGGCCGTCATCGACGCCAGCCCGGGGCTGGGGGAGGCCGTGGTGTCCGGGGCGGTGAACCCTGACCACTTCGTGATCGACGGCGCCACCGGACGGATTCTCGAGCGGCGAATTGGGGACAAGGGCCTGCTCATCCGGCCCCTGCCCGGCGGCGGCACCGAGCGGGTGGCGCAACCGGACGCAGGGTTGGCGCCCAGCCTTGACGATGCCCAACTGGCCGCCCTGGAGCTCCTGGGCCGCCGCGCGGAGGTGCGCTTCGGCTCGCCGCAGGACCTCGAATGGGCCATCGGCCAGGACGGTGCCGTATGGCTTACGCAGTCCAGGCCCATCACCACGCTCTATCCGATGCCGGACCGGCGTCCCTCCGGGCCAACCCCGCGCGTGTATTTGTGCTTCAGCCTGGCCCAGGGACTCACCCGGCCCCTCACGCCGATGGGCCTCGCCAGCATCCGGCTGATTGCGTCCTCGGTTGCGGGGGCGGCGCATTTCCCGGTGCCGGTGCCCCGTGACGGGCCCGCGCCCTACACGGAAGCCGGTCAGCGCATTTTCTTCGATCTCACGCCGGTGGTCCGGAGCCAGTCCGGGCGCGCGATCGTCCCCCGCGTGTTTGACGTCATGGAGGCGCGCTCGGCCACCGTGATGCGCAACCTTTTCGCCGATCCCAGGTTCTCCGTGACCACAAAAACCCCGTGGCGGCTCCTGCGCCACGTCGCCCCGGTGGCGGCCCGGGCGAAAGTCCCGGAGACCCTGATCCGCGGCCTCATCCGGCCCGAGGCGGCACTGCGCCGGGCAGACCGTGTGGGCGAGCAGCTCCGCGCCGCACTCGCGGTGCCCGCCGGCGCCACCGCCACGCAGCGCCTGGACCACGTCGAGCGGATCCTCGGCCAGCATGTCTTTCCCGTGGTTCCCGCGATCCTGCCGCTGCCCGCCCTGGGGTTCGCCTTGCTGGCCGCGGCCGGAAAACTCGCCGGGAACCCGGGGAACGGGGCCTTGCAGGAAGTCCTGCGGGGGCTGCCCAACAACGTGACCACCGAAATGGACCTGGATCTGTGGTCGCTGGCTACTGCCATCCGCAACGACCCGGCGTCGGCGGCGGTGTTCGGCGACGCCGCATTGCCCGAGATAGCCCGGCGTTACCGGGCGGCGGACCTTCCCGGCGTCGTGCAATCCGGGCTGCGGGACTTCCTGGGCCGGTACGGCCACCGCGCCGTGGCGGAGATCGACGTCGGCATGCCCCGCTGGTCTGATGACCCGACCCACATCCTGGGGGTCCTGGCCAACTATCTGCGCATGGATGATCCTGCGCTCGCCCCGGACCGGCAGTTCGGCAAGGCGGCCCGCGAGGCGGAGGCACAGGTAGGTCGGCTTGTGGCCGCCGCTGGGCAGCGCAGCCGCCTTCGCGGTGCACTCGTGCGGGCCGCGCTGCGGCGGACCCGGATGTTCGCCGGGCTGCGTGAGCTGCCCAAGTACCACCTCGTGGAAGCGCTCGGCGCCGTCCGGCAGGAGTTGGCGACGGTCGGGGCCGAACTCGCCGCGGCCGGGGCCATCGATGCGGCGGACGATATCTTCTTCGTCGACCTGACCGACGCGCACCGGGGGCTCGGCGGCGCCGCGCTGCAGGGGCTTGTGGCCCAGCGACGGGAAGCGTACGCGGCTGAACTGGGCCGCCGGCACATTCCCCGTGTGCTGCTCTCGGACGGCACCGAGCCCGAGGCGGTGCAGACCGGTGCTGCCCAGGCCGGTGCAGTGCGAACCGCCGCCGGCGGATGGGGGCCGGCGGGTTCCGACGGCGGCGCGGGGCGGCTCTCCGGCACGCCGGCCTCGGCCGGCACCATCACGGCCAGGGCCCGCGTGATCCTCGACCCCCACGGCGCGCACCTGGAACCCGGCGAGATCCTCGTGGCGCCGTCCACCGATCCGGGCTGGACGCCGTTGTTCCTGACGGCCGGCGGCCTCGTGATGGAAATGGGCGGGCCCAACTCCCACGGCGCCGTCGTCGCGCGGGAATACGGGATCCCCGCGGTGGTGGGGGTCCCCGACGCGACAGCGAGGATCACCACGGGCCACAGCATTACGGTCGACGGCGCCGCCGGCACCGTGACGCCGGCCAACTAGCGCCGGGCAGCCCGCGGCGGCCGCCGCCGGCGGCGGCACCGTGACGCCGGCACCATGCGGCCGGCCGGCTCGCTACAGTGGGCCCATGAGCGAAGAGCGCGGTTCCGAGGGCCGGGAGCCCGGGACCGCCGGAATGCCCGCTGCGGGCACCCCGGCGCCTGATACCGGGCCGCCCGAAATCCCCGCGCCCGGAGCCCCCGCGCCCGCGGCTGCCCCGGACGAAACCCCCGCGCCCGCGGACCAGGACGCGTGGCTGCCGGACTGGTTCGTGGGGCGTCCGCTCACGGCCGGCTGGGCGTGGGCGGGGTTCTGGGCGGTCCTGATAGTGGCCGATGAATTCCTGGATCTGGCCGGCTGGTCCTGGTATGTGCTGGTTGGCCTGGCCGCCCTGCCGACGCTGCTGGCAAGCATCGCGCTTCTGCACGCCACCCCGCGCCGCTACCTGAAGCCGCGCCGGGACTCGGTCCTGGGGCATTTCTTCGTCCGCTTCCTGGCCCTGATCGCCGCCTTCCTTGTGTGGGGCGTGTCCGTGGTCATGAGCGCCTCCATTTCGACCACCCTTCAGTCACTCGTCGGGGCGTCCGAACGCGAGGTCACCGCGGTGGGCTTCAACCTCCTGCTGGCCGCGATCCCGCTGGTGGTCTCCGTTCTGTGGCTGGCTTTCATCATTCGCTGCGCCTGGTTTCTGCGGCGGCTCCGGGGCTGGAAACAGACGCCGGAACCTGGCGCCGTGCCCAAGAAGTTCCTGCGGGACAGGCCCCGGCTGAGGCGGGTAGTGGTGGGCCTGGCCCATCCCGGCCTGCTGCTCGTGGCGGGCCTTGGCACGTCCGTGCTCGCGTTCCTGCTGGGCGCGGTGGAACTGACCATTAATGTGCTGAAGTAGGAGGACCGTGCTGCCGGGGCCAGGCGTACTGTTGACCTATGAGCTGCACTGAAGCGCGCATTCCCCAGGCGCGGATAGTTGGAACATCTCTTTCCGGGGCGCGGTTACGATGACGCCCAAATGGCTGCGCTGGCTGCCCGCCGTCGCCGTTCCGGCCGTTATTGCCGCCGGCGCGCTGGCCGGATCCGTGCCCGCCAGCGCCGGGGACCCCCTGCCGCCCAAGACGCCGGAGCAGGTGCTGCAGTTGATCGCCCAGCACCGCGAGCCTGCCCTCTCCGGAACCCTGGAACAGTCCTCTGAGCTCGGGCTTCCCGAGCTGCCCAAGACCGGTGCCGGCTCGGACGCGTCAGGGACGGCATGGCTCGAGCTGCTGACAGGTCCGCACACCGCGCGGATATATCGCGACGGCCCGGACAACGCCCGCATCCAGGTGATGGACCGGCTGGCCGAACGCAACGCCATCCGTCACGGCAACGATGTGTGGTTCTACAACTCCAAGGACAACACGGCCGCCCACGCCCAGCTCCCGGCCGACGACGCCGGTGACACCGGCCGTCACAGCGCCGGCAGCGACATCACCGCCACCCCCGACCAGCTCGCCGCGATGCTTCTGGCCAAGATCGAACCGGGCACGGACGTGGCGGTGGGCGCCGATGTCCAGGTAGCCGGCCGGGCCGCCTACAACCTGGTGCTCACACCGAAGTCCGATGCGACGCTGGTCGGGTCCATCGCAGTAGCTGTTGACGGCCAGACCGGGCTGCCGCTGGGTGTCGAGATCAAGGCGCGCGGACAGTCGGATCCCGCCTTCCGCGTCGCCTACACCAGCCTGACCCTCGGGGCCCCCGACGCGTCGGTCTTCGCGTTCACTCCGCCGCCGGGCGCCACGGTCGAGGAGATTCCGGTAAAGGAGCACAAGCACGGCAACGACGCCGGGAACGCGACGGCCCCGGCGGCCAAGGACAGCACCCGCAAACCGGCCGTTACCGGCTCCGGCTGGGACTCGGTTGTTGAGTTCCCGGCGGGAACGGCCGGACCGGCGTCGGACGCCACGGCCCTGCTTGAACAGGCCACCGTTCCGGTCCAGGGCGGCCGGCTCTTGTCCACCGCGCTGGTGAACGTGATGGTGCTCGACGACGGCCGGGTCGTTGCCGGCTCCGTGCCACTGGAGCGGCTCCAGGCCGCTGCCGCACAGAAGTGATGACGGGCGCGGTATCCGGTGACTGCCCGGTGACGGCCGCGTGAGGGCCGCCGGGCCGGCGGCCGACCTGAGCATTGAGACCAGGGGCCTGACCAAACGGTTCGGCCAGCAGATGGCTGTCGACGGCGTCGACCTGGCCGTGCCGAAAGGCGCGGTCTTTGGTTTCCTGGGCCCGAATGGCTCGGGGAAGACCACCACCATCAGGCTCCTGCTCGGCCTGGCCACGGCCACCGGGGGCTCCATGCGCGTGCTGGGCGAGGAGATGCCCGGGAAACTGAACGTCGTGCTGCCCCGGGTCGGGGCGTTGGTGGAAGGACCGGCGTTCTATCCGTTCCTCTCCGGCGCGGCCAATCTGCGCCGCATGGACGCCGCGGACCCGTATGGTTCGGCCGCGACGCGGCGTGCCCGGGTCCAGTCAGCCCTGGAACGGGTGGGCTTGACACACGCCGCGGACAAACAGGTCCGGGCCTATTCACTGGGGATGAAGCAGCGGCTGGGGATCGCCAACGCCCTGCTCGCCCCGCGGGAGCTGCTGGTGCTGGACGAGCCCACCAACGGGCTGGATCCCCAGGGCACCCGTGAAGTGCGGAGCCTGGTGCGATCGCTCGCGGCCGACGGCGCCACGGTGTTCGTCTCCAGCCACCTGCTGGCCGAGGTTGAGCAGATCTGCACCCATGCGGCCATCATGAGCGCTGGCCGGCTTGTGGCGCAGGGAACCCTGGCGGAACTGCGCGGGGCGGGCCAGGCAAGGATCCGCGTGCTGACCCCGGATCCGGGGACCGCGGCGCAGGTGCTGGCCGGCCTGGGCCTGACCGCGACCCTGGGCGCCGACGGCCGTACTTCCGGCGGCGATGGTTCCGGTGCCGCCGGCTCCGGGACGGACGCGGCCCTGTTCGCGTCGCTGCCTGCGGCCCCGGCTGTGGCTCCGGCTGCGGCTCCGCCAGGGGCGGCCGCCCGGGAAGACGGAGGCTCGGCCCGCACCGTGGAGCGGGCGGCCGTGCAGCCGGAAGCTGTGGTGGCCGCCCTGGTGGCGGCGGGGGTCCGGGTCCGCGGCTTCGCGACCGAGCAGGCCAGCCTCGAGGACCGCTTTGTGGCACTAACGGGGGAGGGGTTCGACGTTGTCCAGTAACAGCTCATCCATAGGCGATCCGGCCGCCGGCCCAGCACTTGCCCCGGCGGCGGGCCGCGACGGCGGGGCAGGCGCCCCTTCGTCCCGGCGCGGGTCCCTGACCGGCGGACTGCTGGCGTCCGAGCTCGGGGTGCTGTTCCGCCGCCGCAGGACGTGGGCCATGTTGTGCGCGCTGGCGGCCATCCCGATCCTGATCGCGGTGGCGGTGCGGGTCTCCTCGGCCGTGCCGCCGGGCCGCGGGCCGGCCTTCCTGGACCGGATCGCCCAGAACGGCCTGTTCGTGGGCGTCACGGCCATGGTGGTCTCGGTTCCGCTGTTCCTGCCCCTCACCGTCGGCGTCGTGGCCGGAGATACGATCGCCGGCGAGGCCGGGCAGGGAACCCTGCGGTACCTGCTGGTGGCTCCCGCCGGGCGGATCCGCCTGCTGATCATCAAGTATGCCGGGGCGGCCGTGTTCGTGGTCGTTGCCCCGCTCGTGGTGGCCCTGACCGGGGCCGGAATCGGTGCGGCGCTCTTCCCCGTGGGGCCGGTGACTTTGCTTTCCGGCGACACGATCGGCACGGGCGAGGCCATGGTCCGGCTCCTGCTGATTGCCGCCTATCTGGCGGTTTCGCTGCTGGGGTTGTCGGCGATCGGGCTGTTCATCTCCACCCTTACCGATGTTCCGGTGGGGGCCATGGCGGCCACCGTGGTGCTCTCGGTTGTCGCGCAGGTCCTGGACGCGCTGCCGCAGCTCGAGTGGCTGCATCCCTGGCTTTTCAGCCACTACTGGCTGGACTTTGGCGATCTCCTCCGGCAGCCGGTTTCCTGGGATTCCTTTGCCGCCAATGCCCTCCTCCAGGGCGGCTACGTCGCCGTCTTTGGCGCGCTGGCTTACGGCAGGTTCATCACCAAGGACGTGCTCTCCTAGCCGCCAGAGAGGCCGTAACGGAACCCAAGGAACGGCGCCCCGGAACGGGTCTCAGTGGCGGGTCTCAGTAGCGGGCCGCGTAGCCGTACAGCTGCATCCCGGACATGGCGGCAACATCGGTCACGGTAATGCCGGCGTCGGGGTTCAGTGCCTGGACCACGCGGCCGCCGCCGAGGTAGATCGCCACGTGGTAGAAGCCCGGTGCCGAACCCCAGACGAGCAAATCGCCGGGACGCGCCTGGGAGAGCGGGACATGGACGGGGGCCTGGGCGAACTGCTGGGAGGCCGTGCGGGGCAGGTACTTGCCGGCCGCGGCGAACGCATTCTGCACCAGGCCCGAGCAGTCAAACCCACGGGTCCCGGTTCCGCCGTACTGGTAGAAGAACGGCGATCCGGTCTTGCCGAGCGCCACCGAAATCGCGGTCTGGTTTGACCCGCCGGAAATCGGCGCCGGAACCGGAACGGGTACGGGCGCAGGAACTGGCGCCGGAACGGGCGCAGGAACGGGTACAGGAACGGGCGCCGGAACTGGCGCCGGAACGGGTGCCGGGACCGGGGCGGGTGCCGGCGCGGACGCGGGTGCCGGAACGGGGGCGGGCGCTGCGGCGGGAGCCGGCGCGGACGCGGGAGCCGGAGCGGCCGGCTGCCCTGCGGCCGAATCGTCCCGTCCCGGTGCTGCCGGGGCAGGCTGCGAATCCGTGCCGGGCTGCGGCGCGGGGCCGGCCGCCGCGGTCAATGCTGCGAGCCGAGCCTGCTGGCGCTGGCGGTCCAGGGCGTCTACCCGGGCCGATTCCAGCGCCGCGGTGGTGTTTCTCAGGCTTGCCAGCTGGTCCACGAGCGCGCTGCGCTGCGCTTTGGCATCGGCCACGACCTGGCGCTGGGCGGTCGCGGCGCGGTCGGCGTCGGCCTTGCGGTCCTCGGCGGTCGCGGCGGCCTCGTCGGCGGCGCGGTTGGCGTCCGCTGCGGCCTCGGTCAGGGACTGCGCGGCAGTGGCCGCGTTTTCCGCGGACTCGAAGGCCCGCGCACGTCCCGCCGTTACAGCCTCCAGCGTGGCGGCATCCTCCAGGGCCCGCCCGGAGCCACTGACAAAGCTGCCGAGGGCCGGGTTCAGGCCGCCGTTGCGGTACAGGTCGCCGGCCAGCTGGCCAACCTGTTTGCGGGCCTTGGCCTGTTCCGTCCCGGCGGCGGCAGCCCGGGCGGCCGCCACAGCCGCCGCGTCACGGCGTGTGGCCAGTTCCACGAGGGCCTCGCCGTACGCGTTGTTTGCTTGCAGGGATGCGGCCAGGGACGTTTCCTGGCCGGCCGACGCGTCGGCCAGCAGCCCGTCGATCCTGGTGACCTCTGCCGCCGTCGAGCTCGCATTGGACTTGGCGGCAGCGATTTCTTCCGGTGAGGGGATCTCGGGCGAGGCCGGAACCCGGCCGGCAGCCGCCGGCGCGGAAATCGGCGGTGCGGCCTGGGCGGGGAGCGCGAGCGTTCCAAGGAGGACGACGGCGGTGCAGAGCACAGCCGTCTTGCGGCCGGATCCGGTCCAACTCATGGGCAAACCTCGCGAAGTTTCAGGCTGGAATGAGCGAGGTCGGATTTTGGCGCGTGCAAGCCCCTCTGCGGATCACCCAGCAGGCATGAGGCTACGTGCCAAAGGTCACTTTGGCAACACGAGTCACATCAATAACATAAACAACACTGGTGTCATTTGGCCACGTCCGCGGCGGGTGTGTCCCGCCGCCGGATCAAGCGTGCTGGTGGGCCTCGTGCTCCGAATGCGTGGCGGGCTCGAGCTGGAACGTGCAGTGTTCGGTGTCGAAGTGGGAGCCCAGGCAGCTGGTGAGCTTGTCCAGGACCCGGTCGGCGCCCCTGGCACCGAGCGCCGCGTCCTCCACCACCACGTGGGCGGAGAAGACGGGCACGCCGGAGGTAATCGTCCAGATGTGGATGTCATGGACGGACACCACTCCGTCCACTGCGAGGATGTGCTCGCGGATCATCTGGACGTCCACACCCTTGGGCGTGGCCTCGAGGAGCACGTCCACGACGTCGCGCAGCAGGTGCCAGGCCCGGGGCAGGATCATGAGGGCGATGAGGATCGAGGCGATGGTGTCGGCCGCCTGGAACCCGGTGACCATGATGACCACCGCCGCCGCGATCACGGCGAAGGAGCCCAGCAGATCCCCCAGGACTTCGAGGTAGGCGCCGCGGACGTTCAGGCTGTCCTTCTGGGCGCCGCGCAGGATCAGCAGGGAAACGAGGTTGGCGACGGCGCCGAGGACCGCCGCGCCGAGCATGATGTCGGTGTGGACCTCGGGGGTGGCGCCGAGCCTGCGGATGGCCTCGGTGAAGATGACCACCGAGATGACAATCAGGACCAGGGCGTTTGCCAGCGCCGCCAAAACCTCGGCGCGCTGGTAACCGTAGGTGCGCAGATCGCTGGCGGGCCGGGTGGCGATCCACGCGGCCAGCAGGGCGATGAAGACGCCGGCGGCGTCCGAGAGCATGTGCCCGGCATCGGCGAGCAGGGCCAGGGATCCGGAGACCACGGCGCCGATCGTCTGCACGAGCACCACGGCGAGCGTGATGGCCAGGACGGCGACCAGGCGCTTGCGGTGCTTCCCTGTGGCGGTAACGCCGTGCGTGTGGCTGTGGTCGTGTCCCATGCCTACAAGGCTATCCCCAGCCGAGCTCGTGCAGGCGCGCGTCGCTGATGCCGAAGTGGTGGGCGATCTCGTGCACCACGGTGACGGTGACTTCCTCGATCACGTCCTCGCGGGAGGCGCAGATGTCCAGGATGGGCTGGCGGAAGATGGTGATTCGGTCCGGCAGCGAACCGGCGTCCCACCAGGAGTCCCGTTCGGTCAGGGGGACGCCCTCGTAGAGCCCCAGCAGCACGGTGTCCGGGTCCTCCCCGGGCTGCGGGGTGTAGTCGTCCTCGATGAAGATCGCGACATTGCTCATGGTCCTTGCAAGATCGGGCGGGATCCGGTCCAGGGCATCACTCACGGCGGCCTCGAAATCGGCCTCGGACATCGGGAAGGGGCCGCCAGCCTGGCCGTCACCATTGTCACCGCCGTCACCGCCGTCCCTGCCGTTCGGATCGATCGGCAGGCCGGGCGGCAGGGAGGAGGGCATAGGCAAACTCTAGCGGGACCGGCGCCGGGTCAGCCCCACGCCCACGAGGCAGATCGCGCCGCCCACCAGGCCCCAGATGGTCGGAATCTCGCCCAGGACCAGCCAGGAGATCAGGATTGTGGTGCCCGGGACCAGGTAGGTGGTGGCGGCGAGGCGTCCCGCATCAATCATCGAGAGCGCGTAGGCCCAGGTGGTGAACGCGATCGCGGTGGGGAAGATGCCCAGATAGACCAGGCCCAGCGTGGCCGGCAGGGGAGCGGCCTGCAGCTCGGTGATCAACTGGCCGCTGAAGGGCAGGCAGCAGAGGGCGCCCACCATGATGCCGAACCAGGTGGCCTGGGCGGCCGGGAACTTGCGGAGTACCGGCTTCTGGACGATCACGCTCACCGCGGCCAGCGCGGCCGCGAGCAGGCAGAGCAGCACGCCGGCCACATCCGCCGTCGACCGCTGGCCGGAACCAAGCGCGATCACGGCCACGCCGCCGAACGCGATCAGGCTGCCGATGATGAGCCAGCGCGGAAACCCTTCTTTCAGGATCACGCCGGCCATGACGGCGACCAGGATGGGGTTGACGTTGATCAGCAGGGCGGCTGTGCCGGCGTCGAGCATGTGTTCGGCGGCGTTCAGGGCCACGTTGTAGCCTCCGAACCACATGACGCCGTAGGCCAGGATGGGCCACCACTCGCGGCCCCGGGGCAGGCCCCTGAGCTTGGGTACCACCAGCAGGCCCAGCACGACGGCGGCAACCGCCAGCCGGCCGAGCGTCAGGGAGCCGGGGGAGAAGCTCGGGCCCACGGCGCGGATGCCCACGAACGCGGAGGCCCACAGGACCACGGTGACGACGACGGCGGCGATGCCGAGTCTGCTGATCGTGCCCGGCTGCCCGGAAGGGGGCGGCGCAGGTTGCGGGGCGGGTGCGGGGGCAGCGTGCGGAGACCCTTCGTGGGGGCCTGCGGACGGAGTGGGGCCGGATGCGGCGGTTGTTGCCATGCTGTCAATCTAGCCGTTCCCGCCGCCGCCCGGCTGGCGGGAATCGGTCACGTCTAGTCGAGATCCTGCCAACATCCCGGATGGCCTCAGCGCAGGACGCGCGCCGCCGCCCGGACAGCGGCCGCGACGTCGGTCAGCGCCGCCGAGCCGCGCCGCCACTGCTGCCAGTAGAGGGCAACGTCCACGTGCGCCCGCGGGGCGAGCGGCTCGAGCCGGCCGGCCAACAGGTCCTCGCCGATTTCGATCTCGGGCATCATGCCCCAGCCCATGCCCCAGCGGATGGCATCGCCGAACTCCTGGGCGGCCGGGACATAGTGGCGCGGCGGCTGAAGTGGGGCGCGGCTGATCCGGCGCAGCCAGCGGTCCTGCAGATCGTCCTTGCGGTCGAAGACCACAACGGGAGCCGCGGCGAGCGCCGCGCCGGTCGCCCCGGCCCCAAACCAGCGGCGCGTGAACTCCGGAGCGCACACCGGCAGATAGCGCATGGTGCCCAGTTTGCTGGACGAGCAGCCGGGCACGGGCTGGGCCGTCGCCGTGATCGCGGCAGCGGCGGCTCCGGCGCGCAGCAGGTCCAGCGAATGCTCCTGGTCTTCGCGCAGGATCTCGAGCTGGATGTTGTCGCTGGCCGCCGCGAGGCCGGGCAGCGCCCAGGTGTGCAAGGAATCGCTGTTGATCACCAGCGTCAGCCGCGTCGCCCCGCGGGGTTGGTCCGGCTGCAGCTCCTCGGCCAGGTCCGCGGAGAGCAATTCCAGCTGCCGGGCGAAGCGCACCACGGCCTCGCCGGGCTCCGTGAGTCCGGGCGGACGCGCCCGGGTCAGGACCGGCCGGCCGACGGCGGTCTCGAGGGCCCGCACCCGCTGGCTGATCGCCGAAGGCGTCACGGACAGGTGCGCGGCCGCGGCGTCGAAGCTCCCGTGCGTCAGAATCGCGGCCAGTGTCCGGGCCTGCTCTGGGGTGATCTCCATCATTAGCCCATCTTACGTATCAGCAGAATCTTTAACTGGTTTCATCTTTGGCGGGCGCCTACCGTGGAGTGGTGATCCTCTCCCTGTTTTCCGGTCTCTCCGCCGGGCTGTCCCTCATCGTTGCCATTGGCGCGCAGAACGCATTTGTCCTCCGGCAGGGCATCCAGCGCTCGCACGTGGTCATGGTGGTGGCCGTCTGCGCGGTCTCGGACCTCGTGCTCATTCTGCTGGGCGTCGCGGGCATCGGCATCCTCCTGGACCGGGCGCCCGCTGCCCTCATCGTGATCCGGTGGGCCGGGGCCGCGTTCCTCCTCGCCTACGGGGCGCTCGCGGCCCGGCGTGCGGTCCGCGGGGAGCAGATGGAGAATCCCGCCGGCAAGCCGGCCGCCGGCCGGGCCGCCGTCCTTGGCACCTGCCTGGCCTTCACCTGGCTGAACCCGCACGTCTACCTGGACACGGTGCTGCTGCTCGGGTCCCTCGCTGCCGCCCAGGGCGAGGCCGGGCGCTGGTGGTTCGCCGCCGGGGCCGGCCTTGGAAGCATTGCCTGGTTCACCGCCCTTGGCGCGGGGGCGCGGTTCCTGACGTCCCTGTTCCGGCGCCGGACGGCCTGGCGCGTGCTCGACGCCGGAATCGCCGTCGTGATGGTCACCCTTGCCGTGCTGCTGCTGACCTGACACCCGCCCGCCCACCGATCCTCCCAACGCGCGCTGCCGCAAGGTGTGGGGAAACCCCAGGCTGGTCCGCCCCCGTGGGGCGGCCGGGCCCTTGCCCGCTTAGCGTGGCGGGGCCACGATTGCTGGTATGACCGCAGCCCCAGCTTCCGCCCGCGAACGGCGGCGTGCAGCCATCGGCACAGCCGCCTTCGCGGTTGCCCCCGCAACCGCCGCCGGCGTGGTTCCGTGGCTTCTGACCCGCTGGAGAGTGGAGTCCCCGGTCCCCGGCGGGGTGCCCGCGCAGGTTGTCGGCGCCCTGATGATCGGGGCGGGCGCGGCCGTCATCGCGAACTCCTTTGTGCGTTTCGCCGTCGAGGGCATCGGGACCCCCGCGCCATTTGCCCCGCCCAGGCAACTGGTGGTTGGCGGCCTTTACCGGTACGTGCGGAATCCGATGTACGTATCTATTGCGGCGGCGGTCGCAGGCCAGGGGCTCCTGCTGGGCCAGCCGAAGCTTTTCCTGGCCCTGGGCATCGGTGCCATTCCGGTGGTGGCTTTTGTCCGGCTGTACGAGGAGCCGGCGCTGACCCGGAAGTTCGGGGCGGCCTACGAGGAGTACCGCAGCAACGTCCCGCGCTGGCTGCCCAGGCCCACGCCGTGGCGGCCCGAGCGGCCGGACCGGTCCCGGGCCTAGGGCATCGTCGGGCTGGGGTAGGCCCGGGGCATTGCCCAGAACAGTTGAACCGCCCGCTATTTGCCGCCTCCGGACCATTCCAGCAATCGATCCAGCGGCCAGGTGGTGACGATCCGCTCGGCTGGGACGCCGTTCGAGGCCGCCCGCTCGGCACCGTACTGCAGGAAATCCAGCTGGCCCGGCGCATGGGCGTCACTGTCGATGCTGAACAGGCAGCCGGCATCGAGGGCCAGCCGGATCAGTTCGTCCGGCGGATCCTGCCGTTCGGGGCGGGAATTGATTTCGACGGCCACATTATTCTCGGCGCACGCCGCGAAGACGCGCCCGGCGTCGAACTCGGACTGCGGCCGGGTTCCCCTGGACCCCTGCAGCAGCCGGCCGGTGCAGTGGCCGAGGACATTCATGTGCGGATCATTGATGGCGCCCAACATCCTCTCGGTCATGGTGCGCCGGTCGGAACGGAGCTTCGAGTGCACGCTCGCCACCACGATGTCCAAACGGTCCAGCATCTCCGGGGACTGGTCCAGGGTGCCGTCCTCCAGGATGTCCACCTCGATCCCGGCCAGGAGGCGGAAGCCCCCGCCGTCCCCGTTGATGTCCGCAACAACGTCCAGCTGTTCCCGAAGCCGTTCGGCGCTCAGCCCGTTGGCGATCTTGAGGCTGGGGGAGTGGTCCGTCAGGGCGAGGTAGTCCCGGCCCAGCGTCCGGGCGGCGTCAGCCATGAGCCCGATCGGGGACCCGCCGTCGGACCAGTCGCTGTGGCTGTGCAGGTCCCCGCGGAGGGCGGAGCGCAGTTCGGTGCCGCCGGTCGCCAGGGGCTGCTGCCCGCGTTGCCGCAGGCCCTCAAGGTAGTCGGGCACGCCGCCGTCGACCGCCTGCCGGATGACTTCGAAGGTTCTGTCCCCGATGCCCTTCATGCTTTTGAGCCTGCCGTTGCGTGCCCGCGCTGCGACCTCGTCCGGGTCCAGGGCGCCGATAGTCCCGGCTGCTTTTCGGAACGCCTGAATCTTGAAGGTGGGGGCCAGCTCGCGTTCCAGCCAGAACGCGATCTCATTGAGGGCATCAACGGCATCCATCAGTCCATCTTGCACCCACTTTGCCCGGCCCTGCCCCGGTCTTGCCCCTGCGGAGGGGGCGATTTTGGATATTCCGGGGGTCTGCCCTTATAGTTTTATAGTCCAGTTCGGAGGAACCCGAAAGGACAAAAACGACAGGCTTCGGCCCTTAATTTTTGCCCTGAGATGTTTCACCGGATGGCGTCCTGGCCCCCATCGTCTAGCGGCCTAGGACACCGCCCTTTCACGGCGGCGGCACGGGTTCGAATCCCGTTGGGGGTACGCAAGGAACTGGTCAAACCGGATGAAAAAGTCTGGTAGGCTAAAGGCCTTGAAAATTTGCGGTAGCGATACCGCAGAGTGCAAGAACAAGCAGTAAACAAGCAAGGCCCTGTAGCGCAGTTGGTTAGCGCGCCGCCCTGTCACGGCGGAGGTCGCGGGTTCAAGTCCCGTCAGGGTCGCTCTGATTGCCGGAAGAAATTCCGGCCTTCAAGGTGACATGTCACCTAGGCTCTGTAGCTCAGTTGGTAGAGCGTTCGACTGAAAATCGAAAGGTCACCGGATCGACGCCGGTCGGAGCCACCACTGGGAAGCATCAGTTCTTTGAGAACTGGTGCTTTTCTTCTTTAACGCCGATCGGCTGCTCCGCCTTAAACCCCCATCGATTGCTCCGTAACTGCCGTTCTGACGGGTCAAAAGGGCAGTTACGGGGCAGTCGACGGGGGCCCACCCACTCGGATCATCCAACGGCCCCTGCTCTCGAAGGGTTCGTCTGCGGCTTCTGGATGGATGCGGATTCGGCGACCAGGTTGTTAGGATCGGGCCGACCGTCCTGACCATGAGCGTTCGCCCGAGAGCGAGGACCCGTGAAAGCCGACCACTATGACAGGTTCGCCGAGAGCTATTCGGCGGAGAACGAGTCCAGCCTCCTCAACGCCTACTACGAGCGGCCGGCGATGATTGGCCTCGCCGGCGACGTCGACGGCCACCGGGTCCTGGACGCAGGGTGCGGCTCCGGGCCCCTGTCCGCGGCACTGAGCGCGAGAGGCGCGATCATGACCGGCTTCGATTCCAGTCCTGCGATGCTCGAATTGGCAAGACAACGCCTTGGCGCGACCGCGGACCTGCACGTGGCCGACCTCAGCAAGCCGCTCCCTTTCGCCGATGGCTCCTTCGACGACGTTGTCTCGTCCCTGGTCCTGCACTATCTGGAGGACTGGTCGGCACCACTTGCCGAACTTCGGCGGGTGCTGAAGCCCGGCGGTCGCCTGATCCTCTCGGTCAACCACCCCACGGTCAGCGTGATCACCCAACCAACCGAGGACTACTTCGCGATCAGGCAGTACTCGGAGGATTACGAGTTCGCTGGCGAGCCTGCGGTCCTGACCTTCTGGCACCGGCCACTTCACGCGATGATCAAGGCCTTCACGTCGGCGGGATACCGCGTAGCCACCGTGAGCGAGCCAGCGCCATCTCCAGACACACCGCACGAACTCCTTCCGCCGCGCATCCTCAACGGCGAGAAGACAGCGTTCCTGTCCTTCATCTTCTTCGTCCTCGAAGCCGCCTGAGGGCTAAACGGACACCGTTCCTCCCTATCGTGGCGATGCTGACATCCGCAGAAACCACTGGCAGAGCCGTAAACACTATCGACTGCTCCGCAACTGCCCTTTTGACGGGCCAAAAGGGCACTTGCGGAGCAATCGACGGGGTACGCGCCGCGCATCCGACCGGGCGGCGGGCGGACGCCGGGCGGCGGGGCGGTCGACGGGGCGGACGACGGCGGCGGGTTGCGGCGACCGGTTGAGGGCCGTCCAGCTGGCCCGGCTAGACTCGCACGCTGGGGAAAGAACACCAAGGCCGCCGGCAGCCCGGTCCGGGCGGGCGGCGCAATCTCAACCGAAAAGTGATTCTGCAACGTGATTTCGAAGAATATTGCCCGCCCTCTCGCCGCAACCTCCCTCCTCGCCGCCCTGGCACTCACCGGCTGTTCGGCCCCGCAGGCCGGCAGCGCGCCGTCGTCCGCCGCGGGCTCGTCCACTGCTTCCGCGTCCGCTGCGCCGAGCCCCAGCGAGACCTCGGGACCGTTCGGCGGCTTCAGCAGCGCCGCCGAGGCGTGTTCCAAGATTTCGGAGCAGGCAACCGGCGCCACGCTCCTTCCGCTGTCGGCCGCCCAGGGCAAGACGGCGGAACTGGAACAGTTCAAAACGGAGCTGGCCGAGACGGCCGAGCGCGTCCCGGACAGCCTCAAAGCCGACTTCGCCAACCTCAAGGAGGTGGCCGTTGCCGGCGTCACCGACCAGACGGTGTTCTCCAGCGGAAAGCTCCAGGCCGCGATGGCGCCGGTTACGACGTGGATCGCCACCAACTGCAAGTAGGGCGTTCGGCCAGGCCATCGCCCGCGTCGGCTCCCGGCTGGCATCCCGCGGCTGACACACGGCCGGCCCTGCCCCGGCCGCAGATCGCCCGTTCCCGCCCCCACCTGCATGGACTGTGGGAACGGGCGCCGCAAGATTCCCCCACGCGCCCCAAGGCAGGGACTAGGGTTGTGTCAAAGAGAAGGGGGAGTGCGTTATGGAATACCAGAATTCTCAACCCGTCGCCGGTCCCGCGGCCGGTCAGCACGTTGCCGGCCTCGCGGCCGCTCAGCCCGTGGCTGGTGCTCTGGCCAGTCCTGCGGACGGTCTGTCCGCACCGGCCGGCACTGGCCGCACGGTCATAGCGGAAACCGCCGTCGCCAAGGTCGCGGGCATCGCCGCCCGATCGGTACCCGGCGTCTACTCGTTGGGATCAGGACCCTCACGCGCCCTCGGGGCCATCCGCGACGCCGTCGGCAACGCCGATCACGCAGCGGGCGTCCGCGTGGAAGTCGGCGAAACGCAGGTCGCCGTGGACATCGATCTTGTTGCGGTGTACGGCACCCCCCTTCAGGCCCTCGCGGACCAGGTCCGCGCCGCCGTCTACGCCGCCGTCGGGGAACTCGTGGGGCTCGAGGTGATCGAGGTAAATATCGAGATCAATGACGTTTATGTGCCCGGCCCGGCCAAACCGGCCGCGTCCGCCGAGGCCCGGCCGGTCAGGGAGGCTATCCAATGAGTCTGACGGTAGTGGGAATCGCCATGGGGGCCTTCGTGGCTTTCATGTCCTTCCAGTTCGGTGTTTGGGGCTTCCTCGGCGCCCTGTTCTTCATGGCCATCGGCGCTCTCCTGGGCCGGGCCGCAGAGGGGAAGCTGGATCTGCGCAGCGTGTTTGACGCCCTCACAGGCCGGCGTTCCTCCTCATGAGCATCACGGCTGAAACGCCCATTCCCGGCACCGTGATGGCCGGGCACAACCGCATCAGCACCCAGGCCCTGACGAGCGTGGCCCGGGCGGCCGCGGGGGAGGCCCTCGGTGTCCCGGCGCACGACGTGCGCGCCAACTGGTCGGACGATGACGGGCTGCTCGCGCTGTCGCTTGTCATGCCCGTCGCGGTCCCGAACCTCACCGCTGTGGTCCGGGACCCCGGCCGCGTCGCCGGATTCGGCGGTTCCATCTGGGAGCGTGCCGTCGCCGCCAAGGCCCAGATCCTGCGCCGCGTAACGGAACTGACCGGAGCGCAGCTGAGCCGGGTGGACATCCGCATCAGCGGAGCCGCAGTGCGCGGGGGAGGCCGGGTACATTGAGCCAGGACATCCAACACGCCGGAACGGGCTCCGGCGGGCACGACGCCGACGCGGTGCCGGGGAGCGCGCCGCTGGGTTCCGGCGCCGCGGGCATGGATCGGATATTGAAACGGGAGACGCACACCTCGCGCGCCGTTGTGTCCGTGATCGCGGCCTGCCTGGTCATGGCCGTGTTCGGCTACGCGCTGCTTGAGACCGGGGTCCGTGCGATCGGGCAGCCGCCGTGGCTCGTGGATCCGCAGACCGCGGCCGAGCGGGTGGTCGCGCTCCCGGCGGGAATCCCGCCGCTCCTGCTCGGCGTCACGGGCGCCGTGGTCGCGATGGCCGGATTGTTTTTCTTCCTCAACGCCGTGCTGCCCGGCCGGCGGGCACGCCACCTGCTCCCGGACCGCCGGGCCGGCGTCGTGGTGGACGATGAGGTGATCGCCGCTGCCCTGGCGCGCCGGGCCCGGCTGGCCGCCAACGTGGCCAAGGAACAAGTGATGGTGGTCGTGTCGCGGAACCGGATCACGGTCAACGTCCGGCCGACCTCCGGTGTGCCGCTGCGCCCGGACGCCGTCCTGGAGGCTGTGCGCCGGGAAGTTGAGCAAATGCGCCCCTGGCCGATGCCGGAAGTGCGGATCCAGGTATCCACGGCAGGGGTGGTGGGGGCATGAACAACACTCCCCGGGCGCTGAACCGCGTACTGATTGGCATCCTTGGCATCATCCTCCTCGCCATCGGCGTCCTCCTGATTTTGCTTGCAACCGTCCCGATCGTGGGTGTGTGGTGGCATGAGTGGGCAGGCGGCGTCCTGAGCTTCTGGCTCGATTTGTTCGAACGGACGCAATTCCCGCGCCGCCAAGGGAGCTGGCTGTGGCTCGTCATCTGCCTGGCGCTGCTGGTGGTGCTTGGCCTGATGATCGCCTGGATTGCCCAACAGGGTAAGGGCCGGACCAGCCTGCTCGTGGCAGAGGAGGACCCGGGGGAGGTGCCCGGCAACGTCGGAATCAGCGGCGGCGTGGCGGAGCAGACGCTCCGCGCGGCTCTCGCGGACCGGCCCGACCTCGCCGGCGTCACGGTAGCCGCCTACGAAATCAGCGGGGAGCCGGCCCTCAAGATCCGGGTGGAACCGCGCCAGGGCGTCGCCCCGCACCGGCTGGCCGCCGAAGTTTCCGCCCTGGTGGAGGCGCTCGACGCGGTGATCGGCAAACGCACCCCCGTGCTGATCCACATCGGATCCGGCGCGCGGTCGCGGTTCGGCCGTTCCGAGCGGGTCCGCTAAGCCGGCCGTGAGGCTGAGGCAGCCTTCCCCGTAGGCGCCACGGGGCCGGTCGGCAGCCAAAGCGCCCGGAATGGCGGCTGAATCGTCCGGAACGACGCCCGGGGTGGCGGCATGGCCGCCCGGGCTGGACGGCCGGCCCCGGAATCTCCTTTGCATAAAGGTTTCATGTAAACGCTTGCATTCCGGGCTGCCTGTTGATTACTGTGATGGTCGGCACGCCAACACTACGGCCGTTTTTCACAGGTACTCAGCGAGGAGCACTCCAGTATGAAAACCCGCAATTTCCTACTTCCCGTCGCCACGGCAGGCATTTTGGCTATCACCCTTTCGGCGTGTGGCGGCGGAGGTGGCGGCACTACCAGCGGCAGCGACGCCGCCTCGCAGGGCCTGGACGGGCGCGGCCCCATCACTTACGTTCAGGGCAAGGACAACAGCAACGTGGTCCGCCCGCTGATCGAGAAGTGGAACGCCGCCCACCCGAACGAGAAGGTCACCTTCAAGGAGCAGACGGACCAGGCCGACCAGCAGCACGACGACCTCGTCCAGCACTTCCAGGCCAAGGACGCCGGCTACGACGTCGCGAGCGTCGACGTCGTCTGGACCGCCGAATTCGCCGCCAAGGGCTGGCTGCAGCCGCTCAAGGACAAGATGGCGCTGGACACCTCGGCCATGCTGAAGCCGACCGTTGATGCCGCTTCCTACAAGGGCACGCTGTACGCGGCACCGGAATCATCCGACGGCGGCATCCTGTACTACCGCAAGGACCTGGTCCCCACGCCCCCGAAGACTTGGGACGAGATGATGAGCATGTGCTCCATCGCCAAGACCAACAACATCGGCTGCTACTCGGGCCAGTTCAAGAAGTACGAGGGACTGACCGTCAACGCCTCCGAGGCAATCAACTCCGCCGGCGGAGCCGTGCTGGACGAGAACGGCAAGCCCAACCTGCTCACCGCGGAAGCAAAGGCCGGCATGGCCAACCTGACCAAGGCCTACGCAGACGGCGAAATCCCGAAGGAAGCCATCACGTTCCAGGAAGAGGAAAGCCGCCAGGCGTTCCAGGACGGCAAGCTGCTGTTCCTGCGCAACTGGCCCTACGTCTACAACCTGGCCACCACCGAAGGCTCCTCGAAGGTCAAGGACGTCCTGGGCATGACCGCACTCCCCGGCAAGGACGGTCCGGGCGCTTCCTCCCTCGGCGGCCACAGCGCCGCGATCAGCGTCTACTCCAAGAACAAGGCCACCGCAGTGGACTTCCTGAAGTTCCTCACCACCGAAGAGACCCAGAAGTTCTTCGCCACGCAGGGTTCGCTCGCACCGGTGCTCGGCAAGCTCTACGACGACAAGGAACTCGTCGCCAAGCTGCCGTACCTGCCGGTCCTGAAGACCTCGATCGAGAACGCCGTGCCGCGCCCGGTCACCCCGTTCTACCCGGCCGTCACCAAGGCCATCCAGGAAAACGCGTACTCGGCCATCAAGGGTGAGAAGACCGTAGACGCGGCCCTGTCCGACATGCAGAAGTCCATCGAGTCCGCTAGCGCGGGACAGTAGGTCCATCATGGCAACTGAAGTAGGCCCGACGTCGGTCAAGGCACCGGCGTCGGGCGGGGCTCCGATCCACCACGCACCCAAGGGTGTTGGAGAGGACAACCGCATCGCGACGCAGGGGCGCTGGGCAGCATGGCTGCTGGCGCCGACTATCCTCGCATTGTCGGTCGTGATCGTGTACCCGATCATCACCGCCATTGTGATGTCATTCCAGAAGGATGCCGGTCTGGACCCCGCCACGGGTCTCTTCGTTGAGGGTGGCCCGGCCGGCTTCTCGAACTACTACAACTGGATTTTCCAGCAATGCCCGGCACCCTCCGGCGGAACCGTTGACTGCCCGCCGGGAACCCTGGGCGCGCAGTTCTGGTCCGCCACCGGAACCACATTCTTCTTCACCATCGTCACGGTGGCACTGGAGACTGTGCTCGGCTTCTGGATGGCCGTCATCATGGCACGTGCCTTCAAGGGCCGCAGCCTGGTCCGCGCCGCTGTCCTGGTGCCGTGGGCCATCCCCACCGCCGTGACGGCCAAGCTGTGGCTGTTCATCTTCGCCTTCGAAGGCATCGGCAACAAGCTCTTCAACACCACCGTCCTGTGGACCGGCAGCGAATGGCCGGCCAGGTGGGCCGTGATCATCGCGGACGTCTGGAAGACCACACCCTTCATGGCGCTGTTGATTCTTGCCGGCCTGCAGATGATTCCCGCTGAAGTGTATGAGGCGGCCAAGGTCGACGGCGCCAGCGCCTGGCAGCGGTTCCGGATGATCACCCTGCCGCTGGTCAAGCCCGCGCTCATGGTGGCCATCCTGTTCCGTACCCTGGATGCACTGCGCATGTTCGACCTCCCGTACATCCTGACGGGCGGAGCGAACAACACCACGACGCTGTCCATCCTGGTGATCAACCAGATCAGGCAGGGCTTCAACGCGGCGGCGGCTTTGTCCACCATCACGTTCATCATCATCTTTCTGGTGGCTTTCATCTTCGTGCGCTTCCTCGGGGCGAACGTCGTGGAACAGCAGACCGGCGCAGGTAAGGGGAAGAAATGACCGCCGCGACGAGCGCCGCAACCGAGTTGCGCGCAGAGCAGGACCGGGGGCGGAAGGCCGCGCAGAACCGCGAAAGGTGGGCCCAGAGCCGCACCTACATCAGCGCGGCCGTGATTCTCTTCTGGTGCCTGGCCCCGGCCTACTGGATGGTGGTGACCGCGTTCCGCGACGTCGGCTACACCTACGACACCTCGATCCTGCCGACCCACGTGACGCTGGACAACTTCAAGACGGCGTTCGACACGTCCTTCGGCAACCACTTCGGCCAGGCCCTGCTCAACAGCTTGTTCATCGGCACCGTCGTCACCCTGGTGTCGCTGGTGATCGGCGTGTTTGCCGCCTACGCCCTGGCCCGCTTGAACTTCAAGTTCAAGTACCTCGTGCTGGGCTTCATCCTGGGGGCGTCCATGTTCCCCGGCGTCGCCCTCATCACCCCGCTGTTCCAGCTCTTCACGAACATCGGCTGGATGGGCACCTACCAGGCCCTGATCATCCCGAACATCTCGTTCGTGCTGCCGCTGACCGTCTACACCATGACGTCCTTCTTCCGGGAGATGCCGTGGGAGCTCGAGGAATCGGCGCGGGTGGACGGGTGCACGCAGGGACAGGCGTTCCGGAAGGTCATCATGCCGCTGGCCGCCCCGGCCATCTTCACGACCGCCATCCTGGCCTTCATTTCCTCGTGGAATGAATTCCTGATCGCCAGCCAGCTCTCGTCCGACGCAACGCAGCCGGTCACAGTGGCCATTGCAAGCTTCGCGGGTGCGCAGCCGAACCAGATTCCGTACACCGCCATCATGGCTGCGGGCACCATCGTGACCATTCCCTTGGTCATTCTGGTGCTGGTGTTCCAGCGTAAGATTGTCGCGGGCCTCACGGCCGGCGCGGTTAAGTGACTGAGGGATGATGACTGACGAGCAGAACCAGGGCCACGTGCCGGCGACGCGTCGAAAGGTGCGCTCCGGCGAGGACTTCGACATCATCATCGGGTTCCTCGGCTTCTGGGCCGTGGTGCTGCTGGTGGTCACCGTCTGGATGGAAGTGACCGCCCAGGATGCCCTCGGCTGGGCCCTGGGTCTGCTCGCCATGCTGCTGGCCCTGTACGGGATGATCCGGTTGCGCCGGCGGTTGCCGCGCCGGACGGCCAGCCGGCGCGCCTAGCAAGGGCCAGCCGCCAGGGACAGGATTATTCAGCCGCCGGGGGGAGGCGGACGCAACAGGTCTGCGGGCAGCCGCCAGGCTTCCACGGACCGTTTACAAGGGGGCACAGGTGGCACGGATAGAAAGGGCGCAGCGCGGCGGCCACTCCGGCGTCAGCATTGAGGATGTAGCCGCCGCCGCGGGCGTGTCCACTGCCACCGTCTCCCGGGCCGTCCGCGGACTGCCCCGTGTTTCCCCGGCGACCCGGGAAAAGATCCTCGGCATTGCCGAATCCCTGGGCTACGTCGCGTCGTCCTCGGCGTCCGGCTTGGCGACGGGCCGAACCAAGACCATCGGTGTGCTGGCCCCGTTCGTCAGCCGCTGGTTCTTCTCCAAGGCCATCGAGGGCGCCGACCGGGAACTGCACTCCCGGCAGTACAACCTGTCGCTTTTCAACCTCGGCGGGCACGGCAGCCACCGTGAGCGGCTCTTCAGCAAGACCATGGTCTACAAGCAGATCGACGCCCTGCTGGTCCTCTGCATGGCGCTCACCCACGAGGAAATCGAGCATCTGCAGAAAATCGACATCCCGCTGGTGGTGGTGGGAGGCCATGTCGAGGAGTGCCCCTACATTGGCATCGACGACTACGCCGCGGCCGCCACCGCAGTGCGCCACCTGATCGGGCTGGGCCACACGGACATCGCGCTCCTGCACGGCGACGACGAAACCGACCTCAACTTCGACGTCCCCAGGGTCCGGATCCAGGCCTTCCACGACATCATGGGCGAGGCGCGGCTGCCCGTCCGGACCGAATGGGACCTCTGGGGGGACTTCACCGTGCGCAGCGGGCAGGAGGCATTCCGCCGCCTCTGGACCGCCGACGGTCCCAAGCCCACCGCAATCTTCTGCGCCTCCGATGAGATGGCCATGGGCATCATCTTCGAGGCCAACAAAGCCGGTGTGCGCGTCCCGGAGGACCTGTCGGTCATCGGCATCGACGACCACGACTTCGCCGAGGCCATGGGCCTGACCACGGTCGGGCAGCGCCCGGACCAGCAGGCCGAACTCGGCACCAAAATGCTGCTGGACGAGCTCGACGGCATCGCCGGTTCCGTGCAGTCCGCCGTGGCGCCGCACCGGCTGATCGTCCGGACGACGACGGCGCCGCCGCTGCGCCAGTCCGCGCGGCTCCGCTAGAGACTAGGACGCGCGGGCGAGCTGGCGGATCGGCACCCAGCGCGAGGCCAGCCGGCGGTAGGCCGCGGCGGCGCCGGTCATGTCCCCCTCCGCCAGGCACTCTATGCCGAGGCGCACATCCAGCGGCGAATCATCCGGATAGACCTTGTCCGCCACCCCGCCGTAATCGAGTTCCACAGCCGAATCCGGGTGGAAGAGTTCAAGCCATTCCGTGAGCTGGGTCAGGTCCTCGAGCATGTCCAGATCGGGCGCGGCCAGGGCCAGGTGCGCCACCGCGTAGCTCACCCGTTCCAGTGCCTTGCCGATGCCCGTACGGATGCGGACCGTGACAATGTGGCCCTCGGCTTCGACGACGTCGGTGGGATCCGATTCCTGGAAGAGGCAGAACCAGCTGAAGGGAATGCCCCACGTGGACGCCCTTGTGTGGACCCGGCTCAGGCCATCGTGGGCCCGCACCTCATCAATGCGTTCCTGGTGCTTGTCCCGCTGCTCTTCCGGGATCAGCAGCTGGGCCAGGGGCCCGTGGATGCCTTCCATCAGCGCATTGGCGGCCAGCCCGGCGCGGAGGACCAGCTGGCTGGGGCAGTACAGCAACCGGTCGGCCTGCGCGGCGGCGGCAGTCCCGGTCTCGGCGCCCTCGTGCGCTGCGCCGGACGACGCCCGCCTGGCCGGAGCCGGGACAACGCGCACCAGATCGGTCCGGCCGGTGGGAAACGGGTCCCCGTCGGGCCGGGTGATGCGGCCCAGGGACGCCAGCAGCTCGGCGTTCTCCACAGCCGCGCGGGACGCCTGGCCAGCGCCGGCGGCCCTCAGGGTTTCCTGCTGCTGCTCGGGGAACGCCTCGAGGGGCTCGTAGATCCGGAGCGCGGAAGAAAACGGCAGCCCGGCCTGTCCGTGGTAGATGCTCCCCGTCATTGGATCACGACGCTTCCCTGGGCGGCAGCCATCAGTCCGCCAGTTCCGCAATCACCGGGGCATGGTCCGAGGCGCCCTTGCCCTTGCGCTCCTCGCGGTCGATCATCGCACCGGTGACCCGTGCCGCCAGGGCCGGGGAGGCGAGAATGAAGTCGATCCGCATTCCCTCTTTTTTCGGGAAGCGGAGCTGCGTGTAATCCCAGTAGGTGTAGACGCCGGGCCCCGGGGTGTGCGGGCGGACGACGTCCTGGAAGCCGGCCTCCTCAAAGGCGTGGAAGGCGGCCCGCTCAGGCTCGCTGACGTGGGTCATGGCGTTGGCACGGAAGAAGTCGATGTCCCAGACGTCGTCGTCCTGCGGCGCGATATTGAAATCGCCCATCAGTGCAATCTGCGCCTGGGGGTCCTCCCTGACCCAGGTGCCGGCGTGGGTTTTCAGGGTGTCCAACCAGTTGAGCTTGTAGGGCATGTGTTCATCGTCGAGGGCGCGGCCGTTGGGGACGTAGAGGCTCCAGACCCGGACGCCGCCGCACGTGGCGCCGATGGCGCGGGCCTCCTGGACGGCGTCCTTGCCGCTCTTGCCGAACACGGGCTGGTCCAGGAAGGTGCGTTCGACGTCGTCGAGCCCCACCCGGGAGGCGATCGCGACGCCGTTCCACTGGCTCAGGCCGAAGTGCGCCACCTCGTAGCCCATGCTCTCGAAGAGCTCCCAGGGGAAGTTCTCGTCCTTGCACTTGGTTTCCTGGATAGCCAGGACGTCGCAGTCCGTGCGCTGAAGCCAGGCCTCCACACGGTCGGCGCGGGCACGGAGCGAGTTCACATTCCAGGTAGCAATCTTCACAGTCCCTAACTTACCGAACTTGGCCCCCGGACGAAGCAGCCGGCCGGCTCCGTCCTCTGGAAATTAGTAGGAAGTCCGAGTATATTCGGCTGCAGAGATGATCTAGGTCACATGCAAAGGAGCATTCGGTCATGGTTCGAGAACTATCCCATTACGTTGACGGGCAGCGGGTTGACGGCACCTCCGGCCGGTTCAGCGATGTCTATGATCCCTGCACCGGCGAGGTCCAGGCCCGGCTGCCGCTGGCCAGCACGGAGGAAGTGCGCAATGTCATTGCCAGCGCCGAAAAGGGGCAGGTGGAATGGGCTGCGATGAATCCGCAGCGCCGCGGCCGGATCCTGCTCAAGTTCGTGGACCTGGTCAACGAGCACATGGACGAGCTCGCCACCCTGCTGTCCTCCGAGCACGGCAAGACCTTCCCCGACGCCAAGGGCGACATCCAGCGCGGCATCGAAGTCGTCGAATTCGCCGCCGGCGCCCCGCACCTGCTCAAGGGCGAGTTCTCGGACAACGCCGGAACCGGCGTCGACGTGCACTCGATGCGCCAGCCCCTCGGCGTCGTCGCCGGCATCACGCCGTTCAACTTCCCGGCCATGATCCCGCTCTGGAAGTCCGGGCCCGCGCTCGCCGCCGGCAACTCCTTCATCCTCAAGCCCTCCGAACGGGACCCCTCCGTGCCGCTGCGGCTGGCCGAGCTCTTCACCGAGGCGGGCCTCCCCGACGGCGTGTTCAACGTGGTCAACGGGGACAAGGAAGCGGTGGACGCGCTGCTGGAGGATCCCCGCGTCCAGGCCATCGGGTTCGTCGGCTCCACGCCCATTGCGCAGTACATCTACGCCACCGCCGCGGCGAACGGCAAGCGCGCGCAGTGCTTCGGCGGCGCCAAGAACCACATGGTGATCATGCCCGACGCGGACCTGGACATGGCCGCGGACGCCCTCATCGGGGCAGGCTTCGGCTCCGCGGGCGAGCGCTGCATGGCGATTTCGGTGGCCGTTCCGGTCGGCCGGAAGACCGCGGACGTCCTCGTGGAGAAACTTCAGGAGCGGATCGCCGGCCTCAAGGTCGGCCACAGCCTCGCCAAGGATTCCGACTTCGGCCCGGTGGTGGCGGCCTCCGCGAAGGACCGGATCGAAGGCTACATCGCCTCCGGCGTCGACGAGGGCGCCAGCCTGGTGACCGATGGCCGCGGCCTGAAGGTGGAAGGCTACGACGGCGGCTTCTGGGTCGGGCCCACGCTCTTCGACAACGTCACGAAAGACATGAAGATCTACAAGGAGGAAATCTTCGGCCCGGTCCTCAGCGTGCTCCGCGCCGAAGACTACGACGAGGCGCTCCGGCTCTGCAGCGAACACGAGTTCGGCAACGGCGTGGCCATCTTCACCCGCGACGGCGACGCCGCCCGCGACTTCGCCAGCCGGGTCCAGGTGGGCATGGTGGGCATCAACGTCCCCATCCCCGTGCCAATCGCGTACTACACCTTTGGCGGCTGGAAGGCTTCCGGATTCGGCGATCTCAACCAGCACGGGGCCGACGCCTTCCGCTTCTACACGAAGACCAAGACGGTCACCAGCCGCTGGCCTTCCGGCATCCGTTCCGGCAGCAGCTTCGTCATGCCGGAAGGCAGCTGATGGGGGCGGAAGTCTCGCGGGAAGCGGACATCGGAGCAGCGGACATCGGAGCAGCGGACAGCGGAGCAGCGTCCGGCGAACCCTTGACCGGGGACGTGACGTTTGAACGGCGCGGCCGCCTCGGCGTCGTGACCCTCAACCGGCCCGCGGCCGTCAACGCCCTGACGGCCGGCATGGCCGCCGCCATGCTCGAACAGCTCACGCTCTGGGCCGACGACGACGCCGTCGCTGCGGTGCTGGTCCGCGGCGCCGGCGACAGGGGCCTCTGCGCCGGCGGCGACATCGTGGCCATTTACCGGGACATGCTCGACGGCGGGGATGCCACCGCGGACTTCTGGGCGGTCGAGTACCGGCTGAACCTGCTCATCTCCGAGTACCCCAAGCCGTACGTCGCGTTCATGGACGGGCTGGTTCTGGGCGGCGGCGTCGGGATCTCGGCGCACGGGTCCCTGCGGATCGTCACCGAACGTACCCGCACGGGCATGCCGGAAACGACGATCGGGTTTGTTCCCGACGTCGGCGGCACCCTGCTGCTCTCCGGCTCGCCGGGGGAGACCGGCACCCATGCGGCCCTGACCGGTGCCCACCTGAGCGGCGCGGACGCGCTGTTCCTGGGCCTCGCCGACTGCTTCGTGCCTTCCGGCCGTTTGCCGGAACTGGCGGCCGCGCTCGAAACCGAGGCGGCGGAGGCCGCCGTCGCCCGTTTCGCCGAACCGGCACCGACGTCAGTCCTGGCCGGACAGCAGGAATGGATTGACGCCTGCTACTCCAGCGACGACGCCGAGGAGATCCTGCGCCGGCTGCGGGCCTTTGGCGGAGAGCGGGGCGGGGAGGCCGCCGCAGCCGCGGACACCATCGAGGCCAAGTCGCCGACGGCGGTCAAGGTGGCGCTGGAATCCTTGCGCCGGGTCCGCGGACTGAGCCTGGAGCAGGCGCTGGAGCAGGAGTACCGCGTCGGCCTGCGCTTCCTCGCCGGCCCCGACTTCCGCGAAGGCATCCGGGCCCAGGTGGTGGACAAGGACCGCAATCCCCGCTGGAAGCCCGCCACCCTCGCCGAGGTGACCGGGACGGACGTCGCGGCCTACTTCGCCCCGCTGGGCGGGAGCGAACTGATGCTCTCTCCGAAGGAGAAAAACAAGGAGAAAAGCAAGGAGAAGAACAATGTCTGACGCAGGAGCCCCTGAAACCGGCACCATCGCCTTCCTCGGCCTGGGCCACATGGGCGGCCCCATGGCCGTCAACCTGGTCAAGGCCGGCTACCGGGTGACCGGCTTCGACGTCGTGCCCGCGGCCCTGGACGCCGCCCGGGAGCACGGCATTCCCACTGCCGGGACGGCTGTCGAGGCGGCGGCGGGCGCCGCCGTCGTGCTGACCATGCTGCCCAGCGGCAAGCACCTCCTTGACGCCTACCGCGGCACGGGCGGTGCGCCCGGCCTGCTCGAAGCGGCCGCCCCGGGCACCATGTTCCTGGACTGTTCCACGATTAACGTGGACGAGGCCCGCGAGGCCGCAGAACTCGCGGTCGCGGCCGGTCACCGCGCCGTCGACGCCCCCGTGTCCGGAGGCGTGGTGGGCGCCGAGGCCGGCACGCTCACGTTCATGGTCGGGGCCCTCCCCGAGGACTTCGAGGCCGTCCACCCGCTGCTGGAAGTCATGGGCAAGCGGGTGGTCCACTGCGGCGCGCACGGCGCCGGCCAGGCGGCCAAGATCTGCAACAACATGATCCTGGGCGTCTCGATGATCGCCGTCAGCGAGGCCTTTGTGCTGGGCGAGAAGCTCGGCCTGACGCACCAGGCACTGTTCGACGTCGCTTCCGCCGCCTCGGGACAGTGCTGGGCGCTGACCACCAACTGCCCCGTGCCCGGTCCTGTCCCGACGAGCCCCGCCAACCGGGACTACCAGCCGGGCTTCGCCGGGGCGCTCATGGCCAAGGACCTCAACCTGGCCCTCAATGCGCTGCAGAGCACCGGCGTCGCGGCCCGGCTCGGCCCGCTCGCGGCCGAAATTTACGATACCTTTGCCGCGGAAGGCGGTGCCGGCCGGGACTTCTCCGGCATCATCACCGACATCCGTGAAAAGTCGGAAGCAGGCACATCAGAAGCCGGCACGGCAGGGCACTAGCCCCGGACCGGGGCTCTACCCGCAGCAACAGAACCAGAACCAGACGAGCACCACCTAAGGGGACCACCCATGACGGAACAGTACGCAAACATCCTGGTGGAGCGCCGCGGCCGAGTGGGCCTCGTGACGCTCAACCGGCCCGAAGCCCTCAACGCCCTGAACAAGGCCACGATGGACGAACTCGTGAAGGCCGTCGCCGGGATGGACGCGGACCCGGGGGTCGGGGCCGTGGTGGTGACCGGTTCGGCGAAGGCCTTCGCCGCCGGCGCGGACATCAAGGAGATGCAGTCCAAGGGCTACATGGACATGTACGCGGCGGACTGGTTCCGCGGCTGGGAGGACTTCACCCGGCTCCGCATCCCCGTCGTGGCAGCCGTGTCCGGCTTCGCGCTTGGCGGCGGCTGCGAGCTGGCGATGATGTGCGACTTCATCATCGCCGGGGACAACGCTAAGTTCGGCCAGCCGGAAATCAACCTTGGCGTGCTCCCCGGCATGGGCGGCTCGCAGCGCCTGACCCGCGCGGTGGGCAAGTCCAAGGCGATGGACATGATCCTGACCGGCCGCTTCATGGACGCCGAGGAGGCCGAACGCGCGGGCCTGGTCTCCCGGGTGGTCCCCGCCGCGGACGTCGTCGCGGAGGCGCTGAAGGCAGCCGAGGTGATCGCGTCCAAATCCAAGCCGGTGGCGATGGTGGCCAAGGAAGCGGTGAACGCCGCGTTTGAGACCGGGCTTGCCCAGGGCGTGCTGTTTGAGCGGCGCGTGTTCCATTCGCTGTTCGCCACCGAGGACCAGAAGGAAGGCATGGCCGCCTTCACCGAGAAGCGGCAGCCGGAGTTCAACCACCGCTAAGCGGTGCGTGGCCGGCATCAGGTGAAGATGTCGGCCACGTACCTGCCGTGGGTGCGCTCCACGTCATCCATCCAGGCCTCGGCCTCCGCCTTGGAGGCGCCGGTCGCTTCCTGGTATATGAGGGCGCACGTCTGGCGGACCTGCGGCGCCATGTGCTTGCCGTCGCCGCAGACGTAGACCGTGGCGCCCTGCCGGACCAGCTCGACGACGTCGGCCCGGTCTGCCCACAGCCGGTCCTGGACGTATTTCAGGCCGTCCTCGGGTGCGGCGGAAAAGACCGGCCGCAGATCGAGGTTGGCTTGGTCCGCCCACGACGCAAGTTCCGCGCGGTAGAGGAAATCGGTGTCCGGGGCGCGGCAGCCGAAGAACAGCAGGGCGGGCGCCGGCGTCGTGTCCTCGGCCTCGGCCCGCAGCGCCCTGTCCTGGACGAACCCGCGGAACGGGGCCAGCCCCGTCCCCGCACAGACCATGATGAGCGGAACCGCCAGCGACGGCGGCGGGTGGAAGGCCGCGTTCGAGGGGCGGACAGTAACCGCGACCCTTGACCCGGGCCTGGCCTGGGCGAGGTAGGTGGACGAGGCCCCTTCGAAGACTCCGCGGCCGGACCACGCCGGAGCCTGGATGACGGCGAAGGTCAGGGTCACGTGGTCGGGGCTCCAGAGCGGCGACGAGGAGATGGAGTACCGCCGGGGGGTCAGCTGGGTGAGCAGTTGCAGGAACGAGGTGAACGACAGTTGGCATGACGGGTACGTTTCCAGCAGGTCAAGGATGGAAACGCGCTTGTCGAGGATCTCGGCCGCGTACCGCACGCGGTCCTGCGCCAGGGCCTCAAGTTCGGCGCGGTGGGCAGGATCCGCCGCGACATCGGCCAGGTCCTCGAGCTGGGTGCGGGTGGCGGGGACCGCGAGCTCCACGTAGCTGCTCAACAGTTCGCCCACGGCCACCGGTGTGCCCGTGGGCAGGAACGTGTCCCCGCGCTCCATGGTCAGCTGGACGTGCGAGTCGTAGTCGAGGTTGAAGCGGGCCAGGGCCCGCTGCACGAGTTCGCTGGGATTTAGCGGCAGCACGGCCAGATAGTCCCCGGTCCGGTAACTCATCCCCTCGGGCAGGGCGATCTCGACGTGCCGCTTGGACCGGGCGCCGGGTTTGGCCAGGTCGACCAGTTCCCGGTTCGCGACGACGGTACCCAGCGCCAGCCCGTTCTGGCGCAGCATCGGGTCCCTGACGTTGCCGACGAACTGCAGTTCCAGCTCGGGCTGCGCTGTCGGAGGGCTGGTCCGCTGCCCCAGGGCGGCGTCCACCGCGGGCCAGAATCCCGCGTACCACTCTTCGAAATCGCCGAAGAAGTCGCCGCGGGCGTTGGCTTCGCCCCGGGCATAGATCCGGGTGGCACCGGCAGCCTCGAGCCGGGCGTCGATGGCCTTGGGCACCTCCTGATACGTTCGCGCCCAGTCCTTGTTGCCGTTGCCGAAGACCGTGTACCGCACCCCGGCGAGGGTGCCCGGCCGCAGGCCCTCGGTCCAGGCCACGAATTTTCGGGCATTGTCCGGCGGCTGCCCCTCGTAGGAGGAGGTCACGATCGCGACGAGCCCCTCCGTTGGCAGCCCGCCGGCCGCCTCGTCGAGCGGGCCGATGGTGGGGCTGTAGCCGCGCCGTCCGGCGTCGTTGGCGAGGCGCTGGGCGAAGTCCTTGGACGTTCCCGCGTTGGAACCGTAGAGCACGCGGATCGGGACGCCGTTGGGCGCGGCGGCCGCCGCTGCGGCTTCGGCCTGCCGCGCTTCGACGGCGGCCGTGGGGCCGGCCGCGATGGTGACGTCCCGCCTGCGCACGTGGATGAACAGCCCCTCAGGCTTCATCGTCAGCGTGTGTTTGATCTGCAGCTCATAGCCCGGGTCCGCCGCCGTGACCTCGAAGCGCTGCAGGAGCTTGGCCAGGAAGAGCATGGCCTCCTGCAGGGCAAATCCCCGGCCGATGCAGGAGCGCTGCCCGTTGCCGAAGGGCTTCCAGGCATTGGCGGGGATTTCGGCGGCCCGGACGGGGGAGAACCGGTCCGGATCGAAGATCCCGGCGTCCTCGCCCCACGCTGCCTTGTCCCGGTGCAGCTGCGGGATCAGGACCAGGATGGGCTGGCCTGCCGGGACCTCGTAGCGGCCGCCAAGTGTCGTGTCCTCGTACGGGGCGACGTTGAACGCCGGGGCGGTGGGCCACAGCCGGAGGGTCTCCTTGAGGACCTGGTCCAGGTACCCCAGCCGGGGCAGGTGCTCGAACCGGGCGCTTTCGGTGCCGAGGACCTCGTCCACCTGGGCGCGCGCCTTGGCGAGGACCTCCGGGTGGCGCAGTAGTTCGTACAGCGCAAAGGAGAGCAGGCCGCTGGTGGTCTCATGCCCGGCCACCAGGAAGGTGACCATCTGGTAGCGGACGTTTTCCTCGTCCAAGCGCTCGCCGGTCACCGGATCCGCGGCGTTGAGCATGGTGTCCAGGATGTCTTCGCTGCCTGCCGGGCTGGGGTTGCGCCGACGGTCTCTGATCATCTGGTCGGCGACCTCGAACATGAGGGCGTGGTCTTCCTCGAGCTGGTGGCGTCGGCGCAGCATGATTTTGTTCTGGACCGGCAGCCGGCGGGCCCGTTCCCCTGATTCGACGAGGGAGCGGACCATGGCTCCGACGAAGGGATGCATCTCTTCGCGGTAGAGGCTGTTGAAACGGTAGCTGAACGAGCACAGGGCAATGGTGTCCAGGGTCAGCCGGGTGGTGTTGTCCGGAACGTCGATCCGGGCCGCGGGGCCGAGCCTCTCCCATTTCAGGAGCAGTTGCTCGGCGATGTCGTCCATGCCGGTGAACATCCGTTTCAGCGCGGCGGGCCCGAATGCCGGCATCAGGATCCGGTGGGCCTTTTGCCAGTTTGGTTCTTCGGTTCTTGCCGTGAAAAGGCCGTCGCCAATGAAGTCGCGTACCTGCCGCAGGGAGACGCCCAGCACCTTGCCGAACCGGGACTCGTCGCACACTTCGTTGACGAGTTCCTGGGAGGAGATGGCGATGACGCTGCGGTTGAAGAACTGGATCCGCACAATGGGGCCGTACCGCTCGGCCACCTCGACTATTCCCAGGATTCCCTTGCTGGAGTCGATGTCGGCCAAATTGCCGACCACCGGCTTCGTGGGAGGCTGCGGTATGGGGACGCTGGGCGAAGTCATGGCCACTCCTGGGCGATCGCCAATGGACGCGCTGTGAGCACTGCTTGCTGCGTGGCCGGACGGCACTGTCCGGCTCCGCACCACGATACTCCGGTCCGATCCCGCACAGAATAGCCCCTGCCCGGCATCCTGCCCGGACGCCTAGACGCCTTGGTTGTCAGCGGGCGGGGCGTTCCTTAGCCGGCGGCCGTCGCGGGGGTGCGCAGCCCGTGGACGAACTCAAGCTTGTCGATAACCGCGGCGGAAAGGACGAAGGGGTAGAGATCATCTTTTCCCATGCTGCGGTTGACCTGGTTCAGGGCAAGGGAGAGCGGCAGCCATTCGGTTTCCACACGTTCCTGGAAGGAGGTCCCCCGGGGAGTGCCGGGGATGAGCCCGAATTCCCGGGCGGTGTCGAGGGTGTCGCAGATGTGAAGGTAATGGGCGAACGACTCCGCAAAGTCCTCGTAGGGGTGCATGGTTGCGTACTTTGAGATGAACCGTTCATTCCAGTCCGCCGGGGCGCCTTCGCTGTAGTGGCGGTCTATCTCTGCCTGGTAGTCCTTGGTGTCGTCGCCAAAGAGCTGTCGGGCCTCGCGCGTCCGTCCGTCATCGCTGAACACCATCACCGTCTCAAAATAGTGCCCCACTTCATGCCGGAAATGCCCGAGCATGGTCCGGTACGGCTCATCGAGTTGGGTACGCATCCGTTCCCGATAGGCATCGTCGCTTTCGGCCAGATTGATGGTGATCACACCGTCAGCATGACCGATCACCACATTTTCCGTGACACTGGACAGCAGGTCGAAAGCCAGTCCCCCGTCAGGGTCTTCTGCGCGCGTGATGATCGGCAGGCCCAGCCCATCGAGCTCAGCAATGAGATGACGCTTGGCCCGCTCGGCCGCAACGAACTGCGACAGGCCTTTGGCGTCGCTGTCGTTGGGTCGAGTCCGCGTGAGTTCACAGCTGAAGCATTGGCCGCCGCCCTCCGGGGCAAGCCAAGTGCAACCGGAAAGCAAAGAATTGGCGCACCGGTGCCAGGTTGCTCCCGAAGCATCGGTGTACTGTCCCTGATTGCCTGTCGCGACTATGGCGCGGGCGTTCCGCAGGTAGGCCAAGTCAGTTCCGCAGTGCAGGCAGACCGAATTTTCAAAGTACACGCTCGAACCGCAGACACCGCAGGATTGTTTTTTCACTTCATGATCTTAGCCGCGGCCACCGGGCTTCACCCGTTGCCCGCCATGGCCCGGGCGTCAGCCGCTGAAATCACCGGCGTTCCGGCGGAAGGTGCCCAGGATCCGGATCAGCTGGTCCACGTCCTGGTCTCCGAAGCCGGACTGGCCGAAGACCTCGGAGTTCAGCACCGCCGTCGCGCGTTTGGCCAGGGCGCGCCCGTCGGAGGTGAGCTCGATCAAGGTGGTGCGGCCGTCTGTCGGGTGCGGCGAGCGGATCACCAGCCCGGCCTCCTGGAGCCGGTCCACGGCGTTGGTGACCGAGGTGGGATGGACCTGCAGCAGCGCGCTCGCCTTGTTCATGGGCAGCGCCCCGCTGCGGGCGAAGCTGAGCAACGCGAGCAGCTCGTACCGGGCAAAGGTGAGCCCGAACGGCTTGAGCACCGCCTCGATCCGGCCGAGCAGGATCTGCTGGGTCCGCATGATGGCGGTGATGGCGGCCATCGGGGCGGCGACGTCGGACCAGCCGTGGCGCTCCCAGTTCAGCCGGGCGTCGGCGATCGGATCTCGCGGCAGCGGTGTTCCCATCTTCAGCCCTGACCCTTGAGCCCGGGGAAATCGGAGTCGGAGTACTCGACGCCGAGGCCTTCCGGGACGGCCCCGCCGCCGTGGCGCACTTCCTCGCTGTGCCGCAGCTCCACGCGCCGGATCTTGCCGGAGATCGTCTTGGGGAGCTCGGCAAATTCCAGCCGGCGGATCCTTTTGAACGGCGCCAGGTGCTCCCGGCAGTACCGCAGGATGTCTTCCGCCAGCTCAGGTCCCGGCTGGTGCCCGGCCGCCAGGACCACAAACGCCTTCGGCACCGACAGCTTGAGCGGGTCAGGGGAGGGGACGACGGCGGCCTCCGCCACCGCGGGGTGCTCAATCAGCACGCTCTCCAGCTCGAACGGGGACAGCCGGTAGTCGGAGGACTTGAAAACGTCGTCGCCGCGGCCCACATACGTGATGATGCCGCGCTCGTCCCGGCTCGCCATGTCCCCTGTGTGGTAGTAGCCGTCACGGAACGCCTCCGCCGTCTTGTCCGGGTCGCCGTGGTACGCCTTCATGAGCCCCACGGGGCGGGGGTCGAGGCGCAGGCAGAGCTCGCCGTCGTCGGCCTCCTCACCAGTGGCGGGGTCCACAAGCACGACGTCGTAGCCGGGCAGTGGCCTGCCCATGGCGCCGATCTTGATCGGCTGGCCCGGTGTGTTCGCGATCTGCACGGTGGATTCGGTCTGGCCGAAGCCGTCCCGGATGGTCTGGCCCCATGCGCGGTGGACCTGGTCGATCACCTCGGCGTTGAGTGGCTCGCCGGCGGACACCACCTTGGTGGGCGGATTCTTCAGCAGGGTCAGGTCGGCCTGGATCAGCATCCGCCAGACCGTGGGCGGGGCGCAGAAACTCGTGACCCGCTCGCGGTCCATCTGCTCCATGAGCGCCCTGGCGTCGAAGCGTTCGTAGTTGTAGATGAACACGCACGCCTCGGCGATCCAGGGGGTGAACACATTGGACCAGGCGTGCTTGGCCCAGCCCGGCGAGGCCACGTTGAGGTGCACGTCGCCCGGTTCCATCCCGATCCAGAACATCGTGGACAGGTGTCCCACCGGGTAGGAGGTGTGCGTGTGTTCCACGAGTTTGGCCTTGGACGTGGTGCCCGAGGTGAAGTAGAGCAGGAGCGTCTCGTCGGCCAGGGTGGGGGCGTCCGGGGTGAAGTCCGCACCGGCCGCGGCCGCGTCGGCCCCGTAGTACTGCAAGGCATTGTCCTGGTCATTCTCCTGGGCAGCGGCGGCGGGGTGCCCGGCGCCGCCGCCGATTTCAATCAGGGTGTAGTCGCCGGCGACGTCGGCGAACTTCGCAATGTTGGCACTGCCGACGGCGGCCCAGGCCGCGCCGCCGCGCTCCACCCGGTCCTGGAGGTCGGCGGGCCCCATCAGTGTGGTGGTGGGAATCATGACGATGCCCAGCTTGATGCCGGCCAGCATGAGTTCCCAGAGTTCCACCTGGTTGCCGAGCATGATGATCATCCGGTCCCCGCGCCGCACACCCGCCCCGCGCAGCCAGTTGGCCACCTGGGACGAGCGCCGGGAGAGGTCCGCGAAGCTGCGCCGGGTCGCGGACCCGTCCTGTTCGACGATCACCAGCGCAGGCTTGTCGGCCTTGGCAGGGTCTGCGGCGAGCTGGTCGAACCAGTCCAGTGCGAAGTTGAACTCCTCGAAGCGGGGCCATTGGAATTCGCTGCGGGCGCCGTCGTAGTCCCCGCGCAGGGCCAGCAGCCGGTCCCGCGCGGCCCGGAATTCCTCAGTCACGGTCATGGTGCACCTTTCGAAGTCCTCTGGCGCTGCCGTTCCGGGCGGTCGGTGGCACGGCGCCGTTGCCTGGGTTCCGCCGGCCGGCAGTGCCTGCCTAGTGATCCCCGTCACTGTGCAATATACTAGGACATCCAAGGGTTTGGAAGGGCGGCGCTGCTCTGCAGGCGTTGCATGACGAAGGGATACGTGCCCGTGCAGCCACAAGGACGTGCCAGCGGACCGGTCGCGAGAGCGGAAAATACAGCCGAATTAGACAGAGCGGAAAACACAGCCGTAACAACAGCGGAAACAAACACCGGATCGAGCGCAGCCGTTGCCGCACCGCAGCCGCCGTTTCCCGACGCCGACCTCATGTACATCGTGGACCTGCTGCCGCCGGACGAACAGCTCCGCTACCAGGAGGTCCGGGAATTCCTCCAGTCCCGGATCCGGGCCGCGTCGATCGACTACTGGAACCGCGAGGAGTTTCCCTTCGGACTGCTCGCCGAACTCGGCAAATACGGTTTGGGCGGGCTGCAAACGGACGGCACGTCCAAGCTCTTCAAGGGGCTCATGTATGTCGAGGTGGCCCGCGCCGACGTCTCCCTCTCGGCGCTCGTCGGCATCCACAACGAGCTGATCGTCGGCATGATCGACGAGCTGGGCTCGGCGGAACAGAAGGCACGCTGGCTCCCCGGCCTCACCGCGTTCACCCAGCTCGGGGCGTTCGCCCTGACGGAGCCGGACCACGGCTCGGACATCGCCGGCGGCCTGGAAACAACCGCGCGGCTGGACGGCGACGAGTGGGTCATCAACGGCGCCAAGCGTTGGATCGGCGCCGGCACCATCGCGGACTTCGCCCTCGTTTGGGCCCGGGACGTCGCCGACCAGCACATCAAGGGCTTCATCGTGGAGACGGACCGGCCGGGCTACACTGCCACGAAGATCGCCAACAAGATCGGCCTGCGCATCATGCAGAACGCGGACATCGTCCTCGACGAGGTCCGCATCCCGGCGGCCAACCTGCTCCCCGGCGCCACCAGCTTCTCCAAGGCCAACGAGCTCCTGCGCGATTCGCGGGCCTGGGTGGGCTGGCAAGGTGCCGGCATCCAGCTGGCCGCGTTCGACGTCGCGCGCGCCTATTCGCTGCAGCGCCGCCAGTTCGGCAAGGAACTGGCCCGGTTCCAGCTCGTCCAGCAGCAGCTCGCCGAGATCCTGGGCAACGCGACCGCCTCCCTGGCCCTGATGGCCCAGCTGGCGCGCATCCAGGAGGAGGGCAAGCTCGAGATGGTCCAGGCCGCCATGGCCAAAGCGACCACCACGCGGCTGGCGCGCGCCTCGGTGGCGATGGGCCGGTCCCTGCTGGGCGGCAACGGCATCAGCACCGACTACGAGATGGGCAAGCTCTTCGGCGACGCCGAGATCCTCTACACCTATGAGGGCAGCTACGAAATCAATTCACTGATCGTGGCGCGGGCCGTGACGGGAAAGTCCGCGTTCGTCTAGGCTCCCCGCGTCTGAGTGCCGTCCTGCGCCTGGCCTGCCTGGGTCTGCGCGGCCGGGCTGGCGTGGCCGTAGCGGGACGTGCGGTTGCGGCCGCCGTTCTTGGCCTCGTACAAGGCCCGGTCCGCGCAGTCCAGGAGCGAGCCGGCCGCGGCGTCGCTTTGCTCGCAGACTCCGGCGGAGATCGTCAGGAAACCAACGTCGCCGAACGGTTCTGACGCGATGGCCTCGCGGGCGCGTTCGGCGGCGCGCAGGGCCTCGGCGCCGTCCGTCTCCGGAAGCAGCCACACGAACTCCTCGCCGCCGAACCGGGCGACGATCTCCTTGGCGCGGGCGACTGTCCGTAGCCTCGCCGCGACCTCCGCCAGGACCACGTCGCCCGTCAGATGGCCGTGGGTGTCGTTGACCCTCTTGAAGTGGTCGATATCCAGGACGACGGCACTCAGGCGCGTCCCGCGGCTCGCGGCCTGCGCAACGTGTTCGGCGAGGTGTCGTTCCAGGGCCCGCCGGTTGGGCAGGCCGCTGAGGGCATCGGTGGTGGCCTGCTGCTCCAGGTCGGTCCGTGCCTCCGTGTTGCCGATGGCGATCTCGACGAGCTCCGCGAACTGGGCCAGCCGCTCCGTCATCGCCTCCGTGACCCCGGTGCGCGACTTCGAGGTCAGGCTCACCGCGCCCCACAGGCTGCCGCGGACCCTGATCGGTGCCGCTGCCGCGGACTGGAAGCCTCCGGCGCGCATCTGCTCCGCGGCCTGTCCGCCTTCCGCCCCGTAGACAACCAGGGCCGGTTTGCCGGTCACGGCCACCCGGACGGTGGCGGACTCGTCCGTCGGTGCGAAGATCTGCCGCCGGCTCAGCGTCGGCGGGAGCGTCGGCGCCATGGCGACGATTTCCGCCGAGGTCGCGCCCGTGAACCGGACGACGGCGGCGGAATCGACGTTGAACAGGTCGCGGACAATCGCGGCCACCCGCTCGGAGATGGCTGCGGGGGCGGCGTTGCGGGCGACCTCGGTGGCTATCTCATGCAAAGCCTCCCAAACCTTTTGCTGCTGCAGGCGCTCGGTGATATCAACCGCCACCACCATGCCGGCCGCGGCCTCGTCGTCGGAGAAGACCGGCCCGGCGTTCAGCCGGTACGTGCGGTGGCCGATCTGCCGGTTCCAGGACACGTCGCGGCCGGCGAGGGCCGCCCGGTAGCGCGGCTCGAGCTCGCTGGCGAGATCGCCCTTGAGCACGTCCTGGATGCGCTGGCCTTCGAGTTCTTCCCTGCGGTAGCCGAAGGTCTCCAGCTCCTGGCCTTCGGCGATCAGGTAGCGCAGCTCGGCGTCGAAGAGGAGGACGAAGACGCCGGGGACGCTTCGCGCCAGGGCACGGTACCGGTCCATGTCCTGTTGCCGGCGCCGGTCGGCCAGCACCCGCCCGGTGATGTCCGTGACCACGACGAAGAAGCCCTGCACCACGCCGTCCTGGGTATCGGGGGTGTAAGTCACCTCGGTGAACCGGGACTGGCCCGCGGCATCCACCAGGGTCCGGTCAAACTGCTGCGGCTCCCCGGCGAGCGCCCCTTCGATGTGCGGCCGGTTGGCCTCGAGGACGGTCTCGCCGAGCACGTCCCGGACGTGCATGCCGTGAAGCTGCCGGGGCGCGAACCCGAACCACTCGCAGTAGGCGTCGTTGGCCAGGCGGTTGCGGAGTCCCGTGTCCCAATAGCCCACCATGGCCGGGATCCCGTTGAGGACGGCGCGCAGCTGCGCCGGAATCTCCGGCAACGGCGATGTGCCGGCATCGTCCCTGTTGAGCGGGCTGCGATTAGTCATTGCCCCAGTATCCATGCCCGGGTTGCCTGGAGGGAAACGGCAGTATCACCGGCCGTCTGCGGGCTGGATCAGGGCATGAACCGGTAGCCGATGCCGGCCTCGGTGAGCAAATGCCGCGGGCTGGCGGTGTCCGGCTCCAGTTTGCGTCGCAGCTGAGCCATGTAGACCCTGAGGTAGTTGGTCTCTTTCGCGTAGGCCGGACCCCAGACCCTGGAGAGCAACTGCTGCTGGGTGATGAGTTTTTCCGGATTCCGGACCAGAACCTCCAGAATTTTCCATTCTGTGGGCGTGAGCCGGACGTCCCCGCCGTCCTTGGTCACCCGGTGCCGGCCCAGGTCTACGGTGAAGGCTTCGGTCCTGACCACGGCTTCCCGTTCAGCTTCGACGCTGCGGCGCAACAGGGCCCGAATCCGGGCGAGGAGCTCGTCCAGGCCGAACGGTTTGGTGATGTAGTCATCGGCGCCGGCGTCGAGCGCCTCAACTTTGTCTTCGGATCCGTGCCTGGCGGACAGCACCAGGACCGGCACGCTGCTGAAGCCGCGGAGTTCCTTCAGGACGCTGGTTCCGTCAATGTCAGGCAGGCCGAGGTCCAGGATGACGAGGGAGAGCGGGTTCTGGGTGGCTGCCAGCAGCGCCGAGGTCCCGTCCACTGCAGTGGTGACGGAGTAGCCGTGGGCCTGGAGCGTGATCCGGAGGGCCCTGAGCAGATGCGGATCGTCGTCGACCACCAGGACGGACGTCATGCTGCGTCCGGCCCGGACGTAAGGGGCAGCGCATGAGCCCTGCGCGCCACCTGCGACCGGGGCTCGAACGGAGCCTGGGCGCGGTGCCCGTCATACGGGGTCCCCGTGGACAACGGAAGCCGAATAATCATTGTCAGCCCTCCGCCCGGTGTAGCTTCCGCGGTCAGGCTGCCACCCATGGCATCCGTGAACCCTTTCGCCACCGCAAGCCCGAGCCCGATCCCGGTGGTCTGCGGGGCGTCGTCGAGCCGCTGGAAGGGCCGGAACATTTCCAGGACTCTCTCTGCCGGGATTCCCCGGCCGTGATCGATGATCCGCAACTCGCCGGCGGGGCGCCCTCCGAGTGTTGCCGGGCTCAGCCCGCCGGCCGCCCCGACAAGGACGATGTCCGAATCGGGGGCGTACTTCACGGCATTCTCGACGATGTTCGCAATCACCCGTTCCAGCATTCCAGGGTCGGCTTCAATCTCCGGCATGTTGGGGGGCAGGTCCACGCGCACCCGCCCCGCGGGGACGGCGCTTAGGGAACCCGGGATGACCTCGTACCACCGCACAGGTTTGAGCAGGGGATTGACGGCATCCGAGGTGATCCTGGACATGTCCAGCAGGTTGCCCACCAGGGCGTCCAGCCTGTCCGAGCACTCCTCTATCGTAGCCAGCAGCTCCTGCTCCTCTTCCTTGGTGAAATGAACGTCGTCGTGCCGTAGTCCGCCGACGGCAAGCTTGATCCCGGCCAGGGGGGTGCGCAGGTCGTGCGAGACAGCGCGGAGGATGGAGGTGCGCATCGTATTGCTCTCGGCCAGGCGCAGCATTTCCCGCCGGCTGGCCACCAGTTGCTGGCGTTCCAGCTGCGCTGCCAGATGAACGCCGAACGCCCCGAGCAGGCGCCGGTCGCTTGCCGGCAGAATCCGACCGAACAGCACGAGGCGCGTGGAGGCGTCGATTTCTTCCACATTGTCGCCGGCGGCATCGTCCCCTTGCGGGCCGGCGGACAGGGCTGGAATATCTCCCACGGCGGCCTGAAGTTGCCATCGCCGGTCTGGTCCTGCGCCGCTTGCGCCGCCCCCGGTGCCGTGGCCGAGGCTGAAAACAGCGGCACCCCGCACCTGGAAAACGCTCAGCGCTTGTTCCAGTAATGCCTGAACCGTGTCCTCCGAGCCGGCTGCACTGCGCGTCAGGTCACCGAGCGTCGTGGCTTCGGCGCGGGCTCGCGCGGCCTCTTTGGAGCGGCGGGCCGATAAGTCGACCACAACGGCAACTGCGGCCGAGACGCCCACAAACACCAGCAGGGCCAGGAAGTTCTGCGGATCGTTGATGGTGAGGGTGCCCAGCGGCGGGGTGGAGAAGTAATTCACCAGGAGGCTGCTCCACAGCGCGGCCAGGATGGCCGGCCACAACCCGCCGATCAGGGCCACCGCCACCGATCCGGTGAGCTGGACCAGCATGGCGGCGGCCACATTCTGTTCCGGGTTCAGCAGGGACAGCAGCAACTGCAGGACCATGGGCAGCAGCACGGCGAGGCCGAACCCGACGGTGACCCGGAGGCGGCCGAGGTCGCGCACCCGGGCCGGGCGGGTGCCGCGGCCGCCCAGCGGATGGGAGACCATGTGGACGTCGATGTCCCCGGAATCGCGGACGACCCGGGTGCCGACCCCACCGCCGAGCAGGTTTCCGATCAGGCCGGCGAGTTTCTTGTGCCGGGAGATGCCGACGACGATCTGGGTCGCGTTGACGCTGCGGGCGAAGTCCAGGAGCGCGGCGGCCGGATCCTCTCCGGCCACGATGTGGTAGCTGCCGCCCAGGTCCAGGATCAGGCGGCGCTGGGCCTCCAGCGCCTGGGGCGACTCCTCGGCGAGACCATCGGCGGACCGGACGTGGACCGCCAGCAGGTCCCCGCCGCTGACGCGGTTGAGGATCCTGGCCCCGCGGCGGATCAGGACTTCCCCTTCGGGGCTGCCGGTCAGCCCGACCACGATGCGTTCCCGGGCCGGCCAGCTGGCCTCGATGCCCTGTTCAGCCCGGTATTTGGCCAGGCCCTCGTCCACCCTGTCGGCCAGCCACAGCAATGCAAGTTCGCGCAGTGCCGTGAGGTTGCCCAGGCGGAAATAGTTCGAGAGGGCGGCGTCGATCTTTTCGGCGGCGTAGATCTTGCCGTCGCTCAGGCGCTGGCGGAGCAGTTCGGGGGAGATGTCCACGAGGTGGATCTGATCTGCCCGGCGGACAATGTCGTCCGGCACCGTCTCCGCCTGGTGGACGTCGGTGATGGCGCTGACGACGTCCCCAAGGGACGCCAGATGCTGGATGTTGACGGTGGAAAGAACGTTGATGCCGGCATCCAGGAGGGCATCAACGTCCTGCCAGCGTTTCTCGTTGCGGCTGCCGGGGATGTTGGAGTGGGCGTATTCGTCCACGATCGCGGTCCCCGGGGCCCGGGCCAGGACGGCGTCGAGGTCCATCTCCTCGAACTCCGTGCCCCGGTACGGCAGCTTTCGGGGCGGAATGACCTCGAGTCCCGCCAGGAGTGCCCGCGTCTCGCTGCGTCCGTGGTCCATGGCGAACGCGACCACAACATCCTCGCCGCGCTTGCCGAGCCGGTGGGCTTCTTCGAGCATCTCGTAGGTCTTACCCACCCCCGGCGCGGCGCCCAGGAAGATCCGCAGCAATCCACGTGCCATGCCGTCATTCTCTCACTTGGATTGAGCCGGCTGCGACGGCTGGGCGGCCGCCGCCACGGCGAGGTTGAGGGCGGTCACGTTGACCGACGGCTGGCCGAGAAACGCGACCAGCCCGCTGCTGGTGTGTTGCTCCACCAGGGAGGCGACGGCGTCGCGGCTCAGGCCGTTCGCTGCTGCCACCCGCGCAAGCTGCAGTTTGGCGTACTCGGGTGAGATGTCCGGGTCCAGTCCGGAACCGCTGGCTGTCACGGCGTCGGCCGGCACCGCTGCTGCATCCACGCCCTCAGCCGCGGCGACCGCGGAACGGTTGGCGGCAACGGCGTCGAGCAGTTTCGGGTCGTTGGGACCCAAGTTGCTGGCCGAGGACGACGCCGGGTCCCATTTCACGGCAGAGGGCCGGGCGTGGAACCAGCGCGGATCCTGGGCGCCGGAGTCGTCGGCCGCGGCCTGGGCAATCAGGGCGGACGCGGCCGGGGCGCCGGTGCCGTCTTTGATGATGGAGCCGTTGGCCTGATACGGGGCGATCAGTTGTCCTGCGCCGAAGACGGCCAGGGGGTAGGCGACGCCGAGGACCAGTGTGGCGAAGAGCAGGAACCGCAGGGCGGTGCCCAGTTGACGGAGGTAGGCGGTGAGGATGTTCATGGGGATGTTCCTAGCCGATTCCGGGGATGAGCGAAATCATGAGGTCGATGATCTTGATGCCGATGAAGGGTGCGATGAGGCCGCCGAGCCCGTAGATCAGCAGGTTCCGGGCCAGCGCCTGGTTGGCGGAGACGGCACGGTATTTGACGCCGCGGAGCGCCAGCGGCACCAGGGCGATGATGATCAGGGCGTTGAAGATCACTGCGGACAGGATTGCCGAGGACGGGGTGGCCAGGCCCATGATGTTCAGCAGTCCAAGCCCCGGGAAAGCAGCGGTAAAGAGCGCCGGGACGATCGCGAAATACTTGGCGACATCGTTGGCCACCGAGAAAGTGGTCAGTGCGCCGCGGGTGATGAGCAGCTGCTTGCCGATGCCGACGATGTTGATCAGTTTGGTGGGGTCGGAGTCAAGGTCCACCATGTTGGCAGCGTCCTTCGCGGCCGGGGTTCCGGAGTTCATGGCGACGCCGACGTCGGCAGCGGCCAGGGCCGGGGCGTCGTTGGTGCCGTCGCCGGTCATCGCCACCAGCCGGCCTGCGGACTGCTCCTTTTTAATGACCGCGAGCTTGTCCTCCGGGGTTGCCTCGGCCAGGAAATCATCGACGCCGGCCTCGGCGGCAATCGCCTTGGCGGTGATGGGGTTGTCACCGGTGATCATCACGGTCCGGATGCCCATTTGCCGGAGTTCGGCGAAGCGGGCGTGCATGCCGGGTTTGACGACGTCGGCGAGGTGGATCGTTCCCAAGATGTCCGCCCGGCCGTCCTTGTCCGCCTGGGCGACCAGCAGGGGGGTGCCGCCCTGGGCCGAGATTTCCTGTACCCGGTGCTCGACCTCCGCCGGGGTGTGCCCGCCGAAGTCGGCAACGAATGCCGCCACCGTGGTGGCAGCACCCTTTCGGATCTGCAGCCCGTCAAGGTCTAGCCCGCTCATGCGGGTGCTGGCGCTGAAGGGGACCACGGCAAAATTGCCGGAGGAGCGTTCGAGTGTGGCCAGATCGGCCCCGGTCACGCCCTTGTCCGCGGCGAGGTCCAGGATGGAGCGTCCCTCGGGGGTTTCATCGGCCAGGCTGCAGACCCGGGCCGCTTCGATCATCCGAGTCCGTTCCACATGGTTGGCGGGGAAGAAATTGACGGCGCGGCGGTTGCCGTACGTAATCGTGCCGGTCTTGTCCAGCAGCAGCGTGGTGATGTCCCCGGCGGTTTCCACGGCACGGCCGGAGGTGGCCAGCACGTTGTGCTGGACCAGGCGGTCCATCCCGGCGATCCCGATCGCGGGCACTAGGGCACCGATGGTGGTGGGGATCAGGCAGACGAGCAGGGCGACCAGCACGATCGGGGACGGGGTGGCGCCGGCAAGGGCCGCGAACGGGGCCAGCGACATGGTGACCGCCAGGAACACGATGGTCAGGGACACCAGGAGCACGTGAAGGGCGATCTCATTGGGCGTCTTTTGCCGCACAGCACCCTCGACCAGCTTGATCATCCGGTCGATGAACGTCTGTCCCGGCTCGGCGGTGATACGGATGACAATCCGGTCCGAGAGGACCCTCGTGCCGCCGGTGACGGACGACCGGTCACCGCCGGATTCGCGGATCACCGGGGCTGATTCGCCGGTGATGGTCGATTCGTCGACGCTCGCCAGGCCTTCGATGATTTCGCCGTCCGAAGGGATGACGTCCCCGGCCTCGCAGATCACCACGTCACCCCGCCGCAGCTCCGTGCCGGGGACGTCGCGGGTGCTGCCATCGGGCTGGCGGAGCCGGGCGTGGACGCCTTTGCGGCTGGCGCGGAGGCTGTCGGCCTGGGCCTTGCCGCGACCCTCGGCGATGGATTCGGACAACGTGCCGAAGAGGACGGTGAGCCACAGCCACGCCGTGACCGCGATGCCGAACACCGAGGGCCGGTACAGGGAGATCGCCGTGCACAGGGCGGCCCCGACCAGCACGGTAAACATGACCGGGGAGTGGACCATCTGCCGAGGGGAGAGTTTGCGGACCGCGAGCGGCAGGGCAGCGATGACGGACGTGAACGTGAGTTTTGCCGGGGCCTTGGTGTGGTGCTTGTGTTCGCCAGGGGTGCCGAGGGGGTTGCCGTCGGCGTAGGTCTGGGCGTCGGTGTCCGTGGCTAATGCCGTGTGGGACCGGGTCATTTGAGGAGTCCTTCTGCGAGGGGGCCCAGGGCAAGGGCCGGGAAGTAGCTCAGGGCAGTCATGATCACTGTCACGCCGAGCAGCAGCGAGCCGAACAGCGGGCCGTGGGTGGGGACGGTGCCTGCGGAGGCGGGAATCTTGCCCTGACGGGCGAGGGAGCCGGCCAGGGCGAGCACCAGAACGATGGGGAGGAACCGGCCCAGCAACATGCCCAGGCCCAGCATGACCGACATGAAGGGGCCGGAGGTGGTGATGCCACCAAACGCGGAACCGTTGTTGTTGGCCCCGGAGGTGAAGGCGTAGAGCACTTCGCTGAACTGGTGGGGACCGGTTGCCGGCGCGTTGGCCATGATGTCCGGCAGCAGGACGGTGATTCCGGACAGGGCGAGCACCAAAGTCGGCGTGACCAGGATGTACATGGCGGCAAGCTTCATTTCCGTCGGGCCGATCTTCTTGCCCAAATACTCCGGGGTGCGCCCGACCATCAGCCCGGCGATGAAGACGGAAATGATGGACAGGATCAGCAGGCCGTAGAGTCCTGAGCCGGTTCCGCCGGGGGCGACTTCGCCCAGCATCATGTTCACCATGGCCACCCCGCCGGCCAGCGGCGGCAGGGAATCGTGGGCGACGTTGACGGCGCCGGTGGAGGTCAGCGTGGTGGAGGTGGCGAAGATCGCGCTAGCCACCGGACCGAAGCGCTGTTCGAAGCCTTCGCCCAGCCCGCCGGCGGCTGCCGTCGCCGTGCCCTGGCCGGCGGCGACGGCCCAGCCCATCAGGGCGATGGAAGCCAGCCAAAGGGTGCCCATCACGGCGACCACCGTATAGCCCTGCTTCTGGTCGCCAACCATCCGGCCGTAGGCGTAGGGCAGCGCTGAGGGGATGAGCAGGATCAGGAACACCTCAAAAAGACTGATGAGGGAGTTGGGGTTTTCGAAGGGGTGGGCCGAGTTGGCATTGAAGTAGCCGCCGCCGTTGGTTCCGAGGATCTTGATGGCTTCCTGGGACGCCACGGGACCGCCGGGAATGGTCTGGCTGACCCCGGACGCCTGGTTGACGACGTCCGTAGGCCAGAAGTTCTGCACTACACCGCCGAGGACCATCACCAGTGCCGCGACGAACGCGATCGGCAGCAGGACCCGGAACGATGTCCGGGTCAGGTCCACCCAGAAGTTGCCCAGCCGGTCGGTGCGGGTCCGGGCGATGCCCCGGATGAGGGCGACGACGACGACGATGCCGACGGCGGCGGACAGGAAGTTCTGCACCGCAAGCAGGGCCATCTGCACAAAAATGCCTACCGTGGTCTCCGGTACGTAGGTCTGCCAGTTCGTGTTGGTCACGAAGGAAATGGCCGTGTTCATGGCCACCCACGGATCCACGGGAGGCAGGGAGCCGCTGCCGGGCAGGACGCCCTGAAGACGTTGGAGGCCGAACACGGCCAGAATGGACACAGCCGAGAACGCCAGGACGCTGCGCAGGTAGACGGACCAGGTCTGCTCGGTGTCGGCGTCGATCCCGGACAGCCGGTAGAACAGACGCTCGGGCCGGGACGACGTTTTGCCCTCGAAAACCCCGGTCAGGTAGATCCCCAGGGGCTTGTGCACAGCCGCCAGAACGATAAGGAGTGCCGCCAGCTGGACAGCGAAGGATGCGGGGTTGAAGGTCATGATCCGCTCACCACTTTTCCGGATGGATCAGGACGGCCAGCAGGTAACCGAAGAGGCACAGCCCTGCCAGTAACAGAACGAGCCACATCACTGCATCGGCGCTCACTTGCCACTCTCCGGCCGGTCATCGGCACTGCCGACCATCCCGGCCAGGACGTGGCCGATCCACATAACAAACCCCATGGCAACCATGAGGATTCCGAGAACAGCCAGGTCGGCCATTGCAGGTTCCTTTCATCCGCGCCCCGTTTGCGGGGCTACTGAAAGTCAACCCCTCCCCAGAGGCAAAAGGCCGGTTACTGATGGTTTCTTAACGCCCGGACGGCGGATCTTGATGCCGTCTTAACAGGCGCGGAAACCGGCAACAGGCTCAGCCGACGTGGACCCAGGGCCGCCGTGTGACGTCCGGCTCGGCCTCGCGCAGCACTTCGCGCGTGACTGGGGCGATCTCGCCTTCGCCCAGGAACAGGAACCGTAGGAGGTTCACTACCGGGTTTCCTTCTGTCCAGCGGAAGTAGATGTGCGGCATCAGCCCGGTCACGTCCCTGATGTGGAGCAGCACCGAGGCGATCGTGTTCGGCACGACGGGTCCGTGGACCTCGAGGATCTGGTAGCCGTGCCGGACGATGCCCCGGACCTCCAGCGCCGTTTCAAAGTCGGAGGAATCGTCCACGATGACTTCCAGGAAGAGCGCCTGTTTGTCCAGCGGAAGGTGGCTGACCTCGATCGCGGAGGTCAGTTTGTCCCGGTAGGCCTCAGCACTAAGCCGCAGGGGTTCGTGGGCGATCAGCGAGATGGGCCCCTCCAGGCTGGAAGACATGAATTCCAGCGCTTGACGGTCCAGATGGACGTGGGTGGCATGGAGCTCAAAGGAGCGCCGGACGCGCGAGAGCAGGGAGATCACGATGATCCCGAGGATGAAGAACGAAGCGATCCGGATGCCTTCGGGGCGTTCGAAGATGTTGGCGACCGTGGTGTAGATGAATACGACGGCGATGATGCCGAATCCGGTGGTGCGCTTGCGCTGCTGGCGGCGGCGGGCGGAAAGCGTCACGGCGACGGCGGCGGAGGTCATCAGGACCAGGACGCCGGTGGCGTAGGCGCCGCCCTGGGCGTCGACGTCGGCGTCGAACAGCCACGTGATCAGGAACCCGACGGCGGTGAACACCAGCACGAGCGGCCGCACGGCGCGGGCCCACTCCGGGGCCATGCCGTAGCGGGGCAGATAGCGCGGCACGAGGTTCAGGAGCCCGGCCATGGCGGAAGCGCCCGCGAACCACAGGATGGCGATCGTGCTCAGGTCATAGACCGTGCCAAAGCCGTTCCCCAGGTATTCGTGGGCCAGGTACGCCAGGGCGCGGCCGTTCGCCGGCCCGCCGGGTTCGAAGTCCTGCTCCGGGATCAGGACCACCGTGGTGAAGCTGCTCGTGATGAGGAAGGCGCTCATGATGCCGGCGGCTGTGGTCAGCAGCCGGCGGGCACCCTTGATCCGGCCTGCCGGTTTCTCCTCGGTGTCACCGGGGCGTCCCTGGATCTGCGGCATGACGGCGACGCCGGTCTCGAAGCCGGACAGGCCCAGGGCCAGCTTCGGGAAGACCAGCAGGGCGATGCCCACCACCATCAGTGGGTTCCCGTGCTGGGTGGTCAGGGCGGCCCACCAGTCGCCCACGGCAACCGGGTGGGTGAACGCTTCGAAGAGGGTCGTGATCACCACCACGACATTCAGGCCCAGGTAGATGCCGACGAGGACGACGGCGACGCCGATGGCCTCCTTGAACCCGCGCAGGAACACGGCCCCGAGCAGGGCCAGAAGGAACAACGTCACGGCGACGTTTTGGCCCTGCATCCAGGCGGGGGCGAAGGGGTTTTCGATGGCGTGCGCGGTCGCGTCTGCGGCGGAGAGCGTCATGGTGATCATGAAGTCCGTGGCCGCGAAGCCCAGCAGGACCAGCACGAGGAGTTTCCCGCCCCAGCGCGGCATCAGCCGTTCCAGCATGGCGATGGATCCCTCGCCGCGGTGGCTTTCGCCGGCGACCCGGCGGTACACCGGCAGCGCCCCGAGCAAGGTCACGGCCACCAGCACCAGGGTGGCCAGCGGGGAGATCACGCCGGCGGCCAAGGCCGCAATGGCCGGCTGGTAGCCCAGCGTGGAGAAGTAGTCCACGCCGGTCAGGCACATGACCTGCCACCACGGATGCTTCTTCAGGTGGGAGTCGCTGACCGCGCCGGGGCCCTGGTGGATTCCCTTGGCATCCTGCAGGCCGAACAGCAGCCATCTTCTGAAGTTATCCCCGGCTCCCGGCCGTGCCGCTGAGGGATCCGAAGGCGGCCTGCTCATCGTGGTCATCTTTGCCTCTCCGCGCGATGCCCACCATCGTGTTTACTGCCGACGATAACACCGGGGCCGGGAGCCGCTCCCGGCCCCGGGGCGATCTTGACGGATCCTTAACACGTTCCCGCCGTCGGCGGGCGGCGGAGGAGCGGTCTCAGCGGGCTGCTGCGGCGGCGGGGATTTCGATGTAGAGGATGAATCCGGCGGCTGCCGGCAGATACCAGTGTCTGCGGCGCCTCGCTGGCCGGTACAGGTGCCCGAAAGGATCCGTCACGTGGGCATACCCCAGCAGATCGTGATGCTGGAGCCGGCGGTCGATGTCCGCCATGCCGGACGGGTGCGAGGCAACGCCGTTGATCTCGAGGGACCAGGCGCCCCCGACCGGTTCAGTCCCGCGTTCCAGGGCGAGGGTTTCGAACAGGTCCGAGACCACTTCTTCCCTGGTCAGGGGGTAGAAGCGGCGGAGCCGGTGCCCTTCCGGGTGCGCGTTTTGCGCGTCCAGCCATGCGTGGCGGAGCCAATGGAATTCCACCGGCCCGTAGGTGGGCCCGAGGACCAGGCGACGGTTCGGATCCAAGGCCAGGCGGTGGGCGCTGCCGCTGCGGTCGAGGATGCACGCGGCTTCCCCGACGTACTCGAAGGCCGTCAGCAGTTCCTGTTCCGACCGGTGATACGAAAAGTCCCCGCCGTCATCGACGGCGACGAAATCCCTGGCCGTAGCGGCCCGGGCCGGAAGGCCTGGGCTGTTCTGTGCCGGCCGGGATGTGGAGTTCATGCGGTTAGCTCCTGCTGAGGATCGGATTGCGGTCACTGTGGCGGCAGCGTCCTCGTGCTCCATGACATCACCGGCGGCGCCCCACCGGAACGGTCCTTAACGCTTTCCATATGCCTGCAGGTCACAAATTTGCGTTCCCTTAATGCGTCGGCTCATCCCGGTCCGGCGGGGGCGCGTATCCGAAAGGCCGCGTTAAGGAACCGTCAGGATTGTCCGCCGGAGGGCCGTGGCGGCTGCGGGCGCTGGTACTCTCGCGGACGGAAGCGGCGCGCTGCGTCGCCTGGAAAGGACTACATGACCACCCTCAGCCGGCCACCGGCAGACCCCTCGGCACTGCGGCCCGGCGCCGGGGAGCACTTCAGGAACTGGCTGCTGTTCGGCCTCCAGGACGCCAAGGGAATCCATCAGGGGCCCGGGGCCGTGAGCGACAGCCACCTGAAGAAACATCCGTGGTGGCAGGTCATGTGCCTGACCGGCGTGGACTACTTCTCCACCCTGGGCTACCAGCCCGCCATTGCCGCGCTCGCGGCCGGTGTGATTTCGCCGCTGGCCACCCTGGTCCTGGTGGCCGTGACCTTGCTCGGGGCGCTGCCGGTGTACCGCCGGGTGGCCGGCGAGAGCCCGCGCGGTGAAGGGTCCATCGCCATGCTGGAACGGCTGCTCCCACGCTGGGGCGGGAAACTCCTTGTCCTGGTGCTGCTGGGGTTCGCGGCCACGGACTTCATGATCACCATGACGCTCTCCGCCGCAGACGCGACCGCGCACGCCATCGAAAACCCCTTCGCTCCCGACTGGATGCACGGCCAGAACGTCGCGGTCACGCTGGTCTTCCTGGCCCTGCTGGCCGCCGTGTTCCTGCGCGGGTTCAAGGAGGCGATCGGCGTCGCCGTCGTCCTGGTCGCCATCTACCTCGGACTAAACGTCATCGTCGTCATCACAACGATCATCGAGGTCCTGCAGCAGCCGGTGGCGGTCGACAACTGGTGGCTGGCCCTGACCACGTCCCACGGCAATCCGCTGATGGTGGTGGGCATCGCGCTGCTCGTCTTCCCGAAGCTGGCCCTGGGCCTGTCGGGCTTCGAGACCGGCGTCGCCGTCATGCCGCAGATCCGGGGTCACGCCACGGACACCGAGGAGAACCCTGAAGGCCGGATCAAGGGTGCCCGCCGGCTGCTGACGACGGCGGCCCTCATCATGAGTGCGTTCCTCGTCACCACGAGCTTCACCACGGTGGTGCTGATCCCGGCGCAGGAGTTCCAGCCCGGCGGCCAGGCGAACGGGCGTGCGCTGGCCTACCTCGCGCACGAATACTTGGGGGACGGCTTTGGCACCGTCTACGACATCAGCACCATTGCCATCCTGTGGTTCGCCGGCGCCTCCGCCATGGCCGGGCTCCTGAACCTCGTGCCGCGCTATCTGCCCCGGTACGGCATGGCTCCGGAGTGGGCCCGCGCCGTGCGGCCGCTGGTCCTGGTCTTCACGCTCGTGGGGTTCCTGATCACCTGGCTGTTCGACGCCGACGTCGACGCCCAGGGCGGCGCCTACGCCACCGGCGTCCTGGTCCTGATGACGTCTGCGGCGATTGCCGTGACGCTGTCGGCGCGCAGCCGCCAGCAGCGCAAGCGCAGCATCGGCTTCGGCATCATCGCCGTCGTATTCATCTACACCACGGTCGCCAACATCTTCGAACGCCCCGAAGGCATCCGGATCGCCGCGTTCTTTATCCTCGGGATCATCGTGATCTCCCTGCTCTCGCGCGTCCGGCGCTCCTTCGAGCTCCATGCCACCCATGTGCGCATGGACACCCCGGCCCTGGAATTCCTGGCCGCCAATGAATCCGGCCCGATCGCGATCATCGCCCATGAACCGCTGCGGCTCAGTGCCCAGGCTTACCTGGACAAACTGACGTCCGCGATCGAGGTCAGCCACCTTCCGGTCGACTCCCAGGCGCTGTTCCTCGAAGTGGTGGTGGACGACTCCTCGGACTTCGAGACCGCGCTCGAGGTCCGCGGGGTCACCCGGCACGGGTACCAGATCCTGGAAGTCCACGGGCCTGTCGTGCCGAACACGATCGCCTCCGTGCTGCTGCACATCCGCGACGTCACCGGGCTGATGCCGCACATCTACTTCCGCTGGACCGAAGGCAACCCGTTCACCAACCTGCTGCGGTTCCTGGCCTTCGGCGAAGGCGAGATCGCCCCGGTGACGCGCGAAGTGCTGCGCGAGGCGGAGCCGGACGTCACGCGGCGGCCCTGGGTGCACGTCGGCTGACACCGCGCCCGGCAGCAGGGCCGGCGAGGACAAACACCTGGAGCACAAACGCCCCTCCGGAGGAATCCTCCGGAGGGGCGTTGTGGTCTTCGGGGAAAGTGTCCCGGCCAGGCGGCCGGGGCTTTTTCCGGAGTACTTAGAGCGGGCGGATGTTCTCAGCCTGCGGACCCTTCGGGCCCTGCGTGACGTCGAATTCAACCTTCTGGTTCTCGTCCAGCGAGCGGTAGCCGCTGGTAGCGATTGCCGAGTAGTGGGCGAAAACGTCGGCCGACCCGTCATCCGGGGCAATGAAGCCAAAACCCTTTTCGGCGTTGAACCATTTAACTGTGCCTGTAGCCATGCCTTTATCCTTCTGAAATGCTGCTGATCTCCGGCGGCCATAAGGCCAACGGCTGCGGAGACATTCGTCCGCTGTCCCCAACGTACGGTGCCACGGGCCGCGGTGCAAGGGTCTGACGGGGGTCTTCGTCCCGAACCGGCCGCTTTCGTCAGGCCGAGACGGTGGCGTCGAACAGCGCAATCAGGTCCCGGCTGATCTGGTACGGCGAGGTCTCGGACGGGCTGTGGCCCCCGCGGTAGACCGAAATCCGCGCACCGATTGATTGCGCGAAGCTCCGATGCAACGCCAGCGGCCAGAGGTCATGTTCGCCGACTGCGACCAGCTTTGGCAGCGTCGCGGCCGCCAGCACCCGCCGCAGATCCGGGGTGCGCTTCATGAGGCCGATGATGTCTACCACCGAGGCGCGGCGCGTGAACGCGAACCGGCTCCTGACAAACCGCAGCCGCTGCGGCGCCACCCGCGCAATATTCCTGCGGATGCCCCAAATCATTAATGCGGTGCCGACCCTGGAGCTGACCCAACAGCTGATCCAGCCTGCCAGGCGCACGTAGCGCAGGCTCTGGCCCGGCGCCGGCGGGCAGCTGATCAAGGTCAGGCTGCGGAACTTTTCTGGCCGCTGGGCGAACGCCAGTTGGGCAACGACCGCCGCGAAGGAGTACCCCACGACGTGCACCGCGCCTTCTGCGGTGTCCAGCATGGCCAGGAGATCGTCGCGGAACAGCTCGTAGTCGTAGCAGTTCCGGGGCGGAACGAGGTTTTCGGGCCCGGCCTGGGCGGATTCATACTGCCCGGCAATGTCGCAGCTGAGGACGAAGTAGCCGGCCGCGGCGAGCTCGGGCAGCATGAGAATGAAGTCTTCCTTGGAGCCGGTTGCGCCTGGGACGAGCACGACGCGCGGCTTGCCGGGATCTCCGGCGGCGATCGTCGCCAGGGTCCCGCTCGGTGCCTCGAACTCGCCGCGCATCACGCCTTCCGGAAGGACGGCCCAGTCGAAGTCGGGCAACGCGGCGTCCCGGCGGGCGGCATCGTCCACCAGCCCCGAACCAAAGCCCTCGGGAACCTGGCCGCCCTGTGCGTTACTGCCGGCAGACACCATCTATCTAACATAGCCCCCTGCTGGCGGCGTGGCGGAGGTCCCGCCGCAATTCGACGGCCGGGCACCGGCACGGTCCGAGGTTGACGCTCAGCCGGCCAGGCTGCCGGCGGCCTTCGCGGGCGAGAACGGGGCATCCACCTGCCGCACCGTTCCGGCCGATCCGTCCACGGTCACGGTCTCTCCGGTCCGTAAACGGGTGGTCGCGTCCGGCACGCCCACCACCGCCGGGATGCCGTATTCGCGGGCCACCACGGCGCCATGCGAGATCACCCCGCCCATTTCCATCACCAGGGCGCCGGCTGTCATGAACAGCGGCGTCCAGCCGGGGTCGGTGGAGGGGGCCACGAGGATTTCCCCGGGCTCGAGGTGGGCACCCACCGGATCCAGGATGACCCGGACCGTTCCGGTGGCGCTGCCGGCCGACGCCGGAGTCCCGGTGAGTGCGTCGGAAGCGGGGGACTTGGCCATTACCGCGGCCTCCACATCCGTGCCATCGGAGAGCAGGACCCGGGGAATCCGGCGCCGGCGCAGTTCGACGTCGTAGAGCCGGCGGCGGTCCGCCACGACACCTCTGAGATCCGCACCCCGCAGACCCACACGGACCTCGTCGAATTCCAGGAAAAACACGTCGTCCACGGCGGCGATCGCTCCGGACCGGGCCAGTTCGGCGCCGACTACTTTGAGTTGGCGGCGCATTTCCGCGAGCGTGAGGATGATGTAGAACTTAGGCAGTTCGCGCAGTCCGGACAACTCGCGGGTCCGGCGCAGGCAGAACTCCACCGCCCGGGCGCGGATCCGGCTCCGGACCTTGGTCCGTTCCACCAGGCTGCGGATCCTGGCCTCGGCATGTTCCTCCGCGCGGGCGAACTGCCGGTCGGGCGCCTGCTCTGGATCCTCGACATGGAGATAGTTGGAAATCATGCCGAGGATGTGGTCCGGCTTCTCCGACCACCGCGGCATGCCCAGGTCTATCTCCGCCACGGCGCGGTGGCCGTAGCGGTCCAGGAATCCATGCAGACCGGTCTGCGCCACCGCCGGCAGCGCGCCGGCGGCGTACATGGCGGCCAGTTCGCCGGGTCCGTGGGCCAGGAACACCTCGCGGGACGCGTCATGCGCGCGGATCGTGACGGCCAGTTGCCAGAGCTCGAGGTCCATCTCGGTGGTGACGTTGTTGGGCAGCCCCCGCAATACCGCCTCGAGTTCCCGCGGTTCCGCGATGCCCCGCAGCAGCCGGCGGGCGGCGGCGAGGAGCAGGTAACCAACGGACGGCCCGGGCAGTGTTGCCGGGATCAGCTCGTCCGTGGTGCGCGCCAGGATGCGCACGACGTGGTCCAGCCGGCCGAAGGCGGTTGCGGGTTCGGGCAGGACCAGCTGTGCCTCAAGCCGCTTGCCATAGTCGAAGGCGTGGCGCAGTTCGGCGGAGGGCCGTACCGCGGCCCGCAGCAACGACGGAATCACCCGGACGATCAGAGCCAGATTGGCCATGTTGTCCGTGCTGCGGGCTGCAGCGGGGCCCTTCCCCGTCCTTGCCGGGGCTGCCGTTCCCGCGCCGCCGGCACGCGCCGTGCGCCGCGGCCGTTCCCGGAGGCCGAACCGTGGATCGTCGAGGAGTGCCGGAAAAACCGCGCCCGACCGCCCGTCCGCCAGCGGGAGTATCCGCAGCAGATAGCGGCGGCCGTACTTATTGCGCACCATGAACGTCATGTCGACATACATGCGCAGCCCCGGGTTGACGTATAGCCACGGCCCCTTGCCGTTCCGCATTGAGCCCAGTACGTAAAGCCCCATCGGGGTGAGCGGCCGGGTCAGGCCCTGGAGCAAGGTGCCGCACAGGTACACGCGGGTGTCGGTCGCGGCCCCCAACTCCGCGCCCAGGGGTTCGGGCGCGGCGGGGTCCGGCAACGGATACAACGTGGTGATAGGCCGCGACTGCGTCACCCAGATCCTGCCCGCGGCGTCGATCACCCATTCCACATCCTGGGGTGCACCGAAGAGCTGCTGGACGGTGTCGCCCAGGGCCGTGAGTTCGCGGATCCGGGCGTCGTCCAGGCTCGGCCGCCGCCGGCCCGCCGTCCCCTCCGGTGAACGGAGGAGGATGCGTCCCGTGGCCGTATCCACGACGAAATGGTCCGGGTTCACGCTGCCGGAGACCACCGCCTGGCCGGGCCCGGCGCTCGCATCGATGACCGTTTCGGTCCGGGTGCCCGTCACGGGATTGGCGGTGAAGAGCACACCGGCGCTGGTGGCGGTGATCAGGTCCTGGACGACGACGGCGAGCCCCACGTCACGGTGGCTGATCCCGTTGGCGGCGCGGTAGGCCACAGCCCGTTCGGTCCAGAGCGAGGCCCAGCAGCGCCGGGCAGACTCGACGACGGCATCTGCTCCGGAGATGTTGAGGAAGGAATCCTGCTGGCCGGCGAAGCTGGCGAAGGGCAGGTCCTCGGCGGTGGCGGAGGATCTGACTGCCACTGTGGCCCGGCTGCCCAGCGCGGCATACGCGCCGCGGAGGGCGGCATCGACGTCGGCGGGAATCGGCGCGGTCACGATCATTTCACGCGCCTGCCGGGCGAGTTCGCCCAAGTCTGGTCCGGGCTGGGCCGACCCGGGGCGGCCTGGTTCGCCGTCGTCTGGTTTGTCGTCGTTCCACGAGCCGTACTGCGCACTGTCCAGCCGGGCTGCCAGCGCGTCCAGTTCGGCCGGGGCCGCCTTTCGGTAGGCAACCGTGGTGAGGCAGAATCCGCGGGGTACGCGGAACCCGGCGGTCGTGAGCTTGCCGAGGTTCAGGGCCTTTCCGCCCACGAGCGGCAGGGGAGCGGAACCCAGTTCGCTGAGATCCATGACGAGACTTTCCGGCGCCCTGCCATCTGCAGAACCCATTTCCCTGCTCCCACGTCCTGTCCGCGTCTTCAAGCCACGTGGTCAAGCCACGTATTCAAGCCGCGGGCCGCCGCCGGCCCTGAGTCCGGCGGCGCAGCGGCACCTCTGCCAAGCGAGCCTGCCGGCCTACTGGCCGGCGTCGGCCTCGCCGGTGTCCTCCCACATCAGATCCAGGTTGCGGAAGACCGGAGGGCCGTCACACAGGGCGGCCATCTTCGCGGCGAATTCGGAGGTCTCGGGCCGGTTGGAGTTCTCCATGGCCGACTCGTAGGAGTCGAATTCCACGATCGTGTAGTAGGTTCCGGGGCGGTCGCGGTCTGCGGTGGCCATGATGCGGCGGAAGGTCGGGGCAGTGGATCCCTCCGTCCTGGAGGGCCGGCCGAGCTGCTCGATCTCCTCAATGCGGGAGGACTGAAATTCGATGATCTGCACGAACCTGGCCATGACGGCTCCTTGACGGCGGCGGATGCTGATGCGCTTCACGCTAGACCCTCGTCCTTGCCCGTGCAAGGGCGGGAGCCAGGGCCCGGCGCAGGCGGCCGCGCGGCTAAAGGCGCGGCCGCCGTCGAGACACTGTTACGGGGTCAGGAGGACCTTGATGGCGCGCCTTTCGTCCATCGCGCGGTAGGCCTCCGGCGCCTCCTCCAGCGGCATGACCGAGTCGAACACGCGGCCCGGATTGATGGTGCCGTCCAGCACGTCGGCCAGCAGTTCCGGGATGTACGTCCGGGCCGGGGCCATGCCGCCGCCGATCGAGATGTTGGTGTCGAACAGGAAGCGCAGCGGGGCCTCGGCGCCGCCGGTGGGGACGCCGACAAAGCCGAGCGCGCCGCCCGGGCGGACGCTGTTCAGGGCCTGCTCCATGGATTCCTTGGTCCCCACGCACTCCAGCACGGAATCGGCCAGCACACCGCCGAGCAGTTCGCGGACCTTGGCGACGCCCTCGTCGCCGCGTTCGGCGACGATGTCCGAGGCCCCGAATTCGCGGGCGATCGCCTGGCGGTCGGCGTGCCGCGACATGGCGATGATCCGCTCCGCGCCGAGGCGCTTGGCGGCCAGGACGCCGCAGAGCCCGACGGCGCCGTCGCCGACCACCACGACCGTCCGGCCGGGGCCGGCCTTGGCGGCGAGGGCTGCGTGGTGGCCGGTGGCCATGACGTCGGAGAGCGTGAGCAGGCTGGCGCGGAGGGCGTCGTCCGGGTCGGTGACGCCCGGTACCTTGACCAGCGTGGACTCGGCGAGCGGTACGCGGACGGCCTGGCCCTGGCCGCCGTCGATCCCGTGACCGGTGTCATCCTTGCCGCCCCAGCCGGCGAGGTGGTCGCAGGCCACCGTGACGCCGTTGAGGCACTGCGGGCACGCGCCGCAGCTGACCACGAACGGTGCGATCACGAAGTCGCCCACGGCGAGGTCCTTGACATCCGCGCCGACGCTTTCGACCGTCCCGATGAACTCGTGCCCGATCGCGGACGGTTTGTGGGTGGGCTTGACCCCGCGGTACGGCCAGAGATCCGAGCCGCAGACGCAGGAGGCGGTGACCTTCACGATCACGTCGGTGGGCAGCTGGATCGTGGGGTAGTCGCGGTCTTCGACTCGGATGTCGCCGGGGCCGTGGATGATGGTGGCGCGCATGGGTGCTCCTCGCATTGGTGGTGGATGGGCTGGGAACGATTTTAGTCCCGCGGCGCGGCCGAGGATTCCTCGGGGCCGAGCAGCCGGGCAATCCTGTCCCGGACGCGCAGTTCAGGAGCGGATTCGTGGTTGAACAGGATCCGGTAGATCACCGGCGCCACCACGACGTCGATGATCTCCTGCGCCGTGGGTGCGCCTTCTCCGCGTGTCCGGGCAAGATCCCTGATCTCCTCGACATGGCCCCGCATGAGGGCGAAGTAATCCCGGGTCACCGCGCCGTCGGCGAGCATGTCCCGCAGCACCTGGCGGCCGAGCGGCGAGGAAAACTCCTCGACGTAGGGCTCGAACCAGGCCTCCATGTCCCCTCTCAGCGATCCGGTGTCCTCCACCTGCTCGGGCAGCATCCGGTTGGAGGCGACGGCGGCGAGCAGCCGCTGAAGGTCGCCCCAGCGCCGGTAGATCGTGGACGAGTTCACGCCGGCGCGTTCGGCCACCAGGGGCACCGAAAGAGCCGTGCGGTCCCCGCCGTTCTCCTCCAGCAGGGATCGGACAGCCTCGTGTACTGCCTGCTGGACCCGGGCGCTGCGGCCGCCGGGCCGTGGTGTTGCTGTAGCCATCATCACACCATGTTAATGCAGATTATTCGCTTTAGTGACCCCGCGGAGTGCTAGCCTCTTAATGCACAGATTGTGCGTTTAGCAGGTTGGGAAGAGAGCATTGAAGAACACCGGCACCGCGTTCTGGCTGCACGCAGCCCTCCTGACGGTCTTCATAGGGGCCTCCTCGGCCCCGTCGCCGTTGTACGAGTTTTACGCCCGGGAATGGGGCCTCGGCTCGGCTGCCGTGACGGTCGTCTTTGCCGTCTACGCCGTGGCGGTGCTGCTGACGCTGCTGATTGTGGGCTCCCTCGCGGACCACGTGGGCACCCGGCCGGTCCTCCTGGGGGCGGTGGGGCTGCAGGTGGCGGCCATGATGACGTTCGCCTTCGCACCCGGGCCGGCGGTCCTCATTGCGGCCAGGGCCCTGCAGGGGATTGCCACGGGAGCGGCCATGGGTGCCGCCGGGGCGGCGCTGCTTGCCTTCGAAGGCGCCAGCAGGCGCGGCCGGGGATCTCTGGTGAACAGCGCGGCCTCTCCGGTGGGGTTGTCCGTGGGGGCGCTCGGTTCGGCGTCGCTGGTGCGTTTCCTGCCCGAGCCCACCAAGGCCGTGTACTTCCTCGTGGCCGCGCTCCTCCTCGGCCTGGGGGCAACCCTGCTGTGGCTGCCCAGCGCGGGCCGCAAGGCGCCGGGGGCGGTCCGCTCTTTGGTCCCGGAGGCGAGGATTCCCGTCGCGGCCCGCCATACCATGGCCGCCACCATGCCGGTCGCTGCCGCGACCTGGGCACTTGCGGGGTTCTACCTCTCGCTGGGGCCGGTTCTCGCGCACGCCATGACCAAGAACAGTTCGGTCCTGGTGGGCGGCCTGGCGCTTTTCGCGCTCTTCGTGCCCGGTGCACTGGCCATCTTTGTAGTCCGGCGCTGGTCGGACCGGACCACGCTGCTCACCGGCGTCATTGCGTTGATTTCGGGGATTCTGGTCACCGTGCTGGCGGTCCAACTGGGTTCTGCGCCGCTGTACTTCGCCGGCACGGCCGTGGCAGGCGTCGGGTTCGGCAGCGGCTACTTCGGCGCGATGCGCATGACCCTTCCCTTGTGCGATCCGAACGAGCGCATCGGCATGCTTTCCAGCGTCTACGTCATCTGCTACCTCGGCTTCAGCGTCCCGGCCGTGGCGGCGGGCCTGCTGGTCCCGGTTGCGGGAATGAAGAACACCACACTGATCTACGGGATGGCCCTTGTGCTTGCCGCGGTCCCCGCCCTTGTATTGATCGCCAAGGGCACCCGCGCGGACCGCTCTAACCCGGCCGTTGCATCGGCAGCAGCCTCCTGAAAGGAATCGACATGACCTACACGCTCCCAGCCAACATCGCGGACCGGCCCATGACTGTCATTGGCGGCGGCACCCTGGGCCGCCGGATCGCGTTAATGCTTTCACTCCAAGACGCGGAGGTGCGTGTCTTCGACACGGACCTCGCAGTGGCCAAGGCCGCCATCGAGTTCATTGCAACGCAGCGCCATCGTGCTGTGGAAGAGCTCGGCGGCAACCCGGCAGTCCGGCTCGCGGCCAAGGACGATCTCGCCCGGGCCCTCCAGGATTCGTGGCTCGTGGTCGAGGCGGTCCCTGAGAAGCTTGGCCTCAAGCAGGCGATCTTCGCTGACCTGGATCACCTCGCGGCCCCAGACGCCGTGTTGGCCAGCAACTCCTCCTCGTTTGCCTCCGCAGAATTCATCGGCGGCGTGAGCAAGCCGGAGCGGGTCCTGAACATGCACTTCTACATGCCGCCAGCTGTCCGTTCAGTAGAGCTGATGTCCAGCGGCCACACCGACCCGCAGCTGATGGAGTTGCTCATGGCAGAGCTGCCGAAATACGCCCTCGTGCCGCACCTGGTGCGCAAGCAGAGCACCGGATTCATCTTTAACAGGATCTGGGCGGCGATCAAGCGCGAATCCCTGCTGGTCGTCGCCGAGGGCGTCGCGGAGCCGCGGGACGTGGACGCCTTGTTCGCCGACGTCTTCAAGTCCGAAACCACACCTTTCCGCTTCATGGACGAGGTGGGCCTGGACGTGGTCCTGGATATCGAGAACCACTACTGCGAGCTGGCCGGTGTCGAGAACAAGTCCGCTTCCATGCTGCAGGAGTTCATCGCCAAGGGCTGGCTGGGGGTCAAGAGCGGCCGCGGCTTCTACAACGACTACTCCTGACCCAACAACGACCAACAACGCGGGGTCAGCTACCGCCTGTGAAGCCCCCCGGAATGGGCCGTAGCTGACCCCGCGTTGACTTGGCTAGGTGGCTTCGAGCGCCGGTGGCTGAGACGCCGGGCTCAGAAGCCCAGCGAGATGCCGCCGTCGACCCGCAGTTCAATGCCCGTCACGTAGGCGGACTCGTCGCTGGCCAGGAAGACCGCAGCGTTCGCCACATCCCAGGCCGTGCCCATGTGCCCCATGGGCACCTGGGCGTGCCGCTTCTTCAGCATTTCCTCGCGCTGACCGGCCGCATAGGCGCCGGCCAGCTCTGCGGACTCGGTCACCATCGGTGTTTCCATCAGTCCGGGGAGAATGGCGTTGACCCGAACGTGCCTCGCGGCGTATTCCGCCGCCGTCGTGCGGCTCAGATGGTTCAGCGCCGCCTTGGAGGAGTAGTAGGTGGAGTACGGCACACCGGTCCAGCGGATGCCCGCCAGTGACGAGATGTTGATGATGGAGCCGCCGCCCTGGGCAAGCATGTGCGGAATAACGTGCTTCATGGTCAGGAACGGGCCCTTCAGGTTGATCGCGTGGACCCGGTCCCACTCGGCCTCATCCAGTTCCACCACGCCGCCCACCTTGGCGATGCCGACGTTGTTGTCCAGGACATCGATCCGGCCGAACTCGCTCACGACAGACGCCACAGCGCTGCCCACCTCGCCGGAGTCCGTCACGTCGAAGGCCAGATGCCGCGCCTGGCCGCCCTCGGCCAGGATCAGGGCCTCCGTCTCCTTCGCCGCGGCCTCATTGACATCCGCGCACACTACCGTGGCGCCTTCGCGGGCAAAGGCGATGGCGGTGGCCTTGCCGTTGCCCGTGCCCGGGGCGCTGGAGCCGGCCCCTACCACCAGGGCAATCTTTCCCTGCAGTCTCTTCGTCATCAGTGTTCTCCTAGATCCTTGATTTTTCGTTGCGCCAAAAGGCTTCGCGGATGCTCTTCTTCAGGACTTTCCCGTTGACGCTGCGCGGCAGCGCCGGCACCAGATGCACGGCCTTCGGGGCCCGGATGCTGCCCAGCTCCTGCTTGCACAGGGCAATGACTTCCGCTTCCGTGACGGTGCAGCCCTCGTTCAGTTCGACGACGGCGGTCACCGCTTCGCCCCAATCCGGGTGCGGGGAGCCAACCACCGCACAGTCGCGGACGGCCGGGTGGCCCCAGATCACCTGCTCGACCTCGCTCGGGTAGACGTTGAAGCCGCCGGAGATGATCAGGTCCCGCCGCCGGTCAGTCAGGTGCAGGTAGCCATCATCGTCGAAGACGCCGATGTCTCCGGTGTGCAGCCAGCCGTCCCGCAGCGCCTGGGCCGTCTGCTCCGGGTTCTTGTAGTAGCCCTTCATGACCAGGTCCCCGCGGACGCAGATCTCGCCTGGCGTCCCGGCCGGAAGGGCCCTGCCGTCGTCGTCGCGGATCTCGACCTGGACCAGTGGATACGGCCGGCCGCAGGAGGAGAGCCGGGAGTCCGGGGCGATCGCGCCCGCCACGAAGTGCTCATCCGGGCGCAGGAAAGTGACCGACGCCGGCGCCTCCATCTGTCCGTAAAGTTCCATCATCACCGGCCCGATGACGGCCAGTGCCTGGCGCAGTTTCTCGACCGACATCGGCGCGGCGCCGTAGATCAGGTAGTGCAGCGAGGAAAGATCCCGCGCTTGCTCCTTGAGCACCTCCAGCAGCCGGTAGATCACGGTGGGAGGCAGGAAAAGATCCGTCACCGCGTACTTTTCGATCGCGTCGAGCACCGCGTGCGGGCTCGCTTTGGGAAGGACCACCACAGTCCCGCCACGGGCAGTGGCGGCCAGGCTCAGCAGGCCCGCTGTGTGGGTCATCGGCGCGGCGGCGAGATTCACCACGGCATCCTCGGAGCCATAGTGGGCCGCCATCATCAGGTGCACCACGAAGGCCGACAGGCTCCGGTTCGTGTTCATCACGCCCTTTGGCAGGCCAGTCGTGCCGCCGGTGGGGGCCAGCGAGACCACGTCCTCCGGGGAGGCCTTGACGGCGGGCTTGGTCGCCGGCTGGGCTGCGATCCACTGGCTGAAGGCGGTTGCCGCGGGCGCCCCGGGCCCCTCGGCGTCGGCAGTGCCCGGCCCTGCGGGGTCCGCCCCGAACCGGATCCATCGCCGGACACCTGGCAGGCGGTCCTGCAGCTGCCGGACCGCCTCGTCGAGGCCGGCATGGAAGATCACCAGTTCGGCGTCGAAACCGGCCAGCAGCTGTGCGGTTTCACCCGCGGGGCTTGCCGGGTTGGCCGGGATCCACGTGAGCCCGGCCCGCCAGATTCCTAGCACGCAGATCCAGGCGAGGGGATCGTTCGGGGAGAGTACGGCGACCTTGGCGTCGGACGCCAGGTCCGAGTCCAGCAGCCCGTTGGCGATCCGGCAGGACAGTTCCCCTGCCTCTGTGAAGGTGTAGGCATTCCCCTCCTGGACGTACGCCACCCCGTCGGGGTTGGCGCTCCAGCCGCGGTCAAAGAACCCAATCACGCTCACTGCGGCAGCCCCGTCCGGTAGCTCTCCTTGAGGCGCAGGAAGACCACGGTCGTGATCGCCGCGAGGATGGTCAGGTACCAGCCGAAGGCGTCGATCATCTTCGCGTCGGCCAGCCAGGTGGCCACGTACGGTCCCGTGCCGCCGACGAGCGCCACGCCGAGGGCGTAGGGAAGGCCGATCCCGGCGGCCCTGATCCGGGCCGGAAAGAGCTCGCACATGACCGCGGAAGTGATGGAGGTGTAGCAGGCGAGCAGGGTCAGGGCGGCCATTTGAACGAGCAACAGGGACAGGAAACTGTTCTGCAGCGCGCTGAGCAGGGGATGGTCAGCACGGTGAAGCCGCCGCCGAACGCCAGCAGCAGCGGCTTGCGGCCGATCCGGTCCGAGAGGACGCCCATCAGCGGCTGCAGGACGGCGAAGTAGCTCAGCGAGATGAGGCCGACGAAGAGCGCGTTCTTCATGTCGAAGCCCACGGTGATGTGCGCGTAGGTGGGCAGGTAGGAGGAGAAAACGTAGAAGAACAGGGTGGGTGCGGCGTTGATGCCGAACACCAGCAGGCATTCTTTGGGGTGGGTGCGCATGAACTCGAAGGCCGAGGGGCGGGTGGCCCTGGCGCCGGGATCCGACGGGTCGGCGGCGTCGTCGACTGCCAGGGTTTCTTCGGCGAAGCGGCGGATGAACAGGCCGGCCACCGCGCCGAGGGTTCCGATGGCGAACGGCACGCGCCAGCCCCATTCGTGCATGGCGTCGTCCGGGAGCCCGGCCACGAGGAGCGCCACGGAGCCGATCGCCACCACGTTGCCGAGCGTCGCGCCGATGTAGAGGAAGCTGGAGAAGAAGCCGCGGCGGCCCGCCGGAGCCGACTCGACCAGGAACGTCGAGGAGGCAGCAAATTCGCCGCCGGTGGAGAGGCCCTGCAGGAGCCTGGCCACCACCAGCAGGATCGGCGAGAGCACGCCGACCTGGTCGTAGGTGGGCGCCACGGCCACCAGCAGGCTGCCGACGCCCATCAGCATGACGGTCGCGGTGAGCGCCTTCTTCCGTCCCAGGCGGTCCGCCACCATGCCCCCCAGGAGGCCGCCGAGCGGCCGCATGAAGAAGCCGACGGCGAAGATCGCCATGGCGCTGAGCAGCGGGACCACGGGGTCGCCGGTCTTGGGAAAGAACTGGCTGGAGAAGTACAGCGCCAGCATGGAATAGACGTACCAGTCGAACCATTCGACGATGTTGCCGACCGTGGCGGCCGCGAGTTGGCGGGTCCTGCTGACAGGTGGTGCTGCGGTGATGACGCTCATCCGGTGACTCCCAGATCCGTTGGGCCCGGACGAGGGATGCAGCATCGTCCGGCCCGTGGGGGCGCAGGGGGCAGCGGTTCGTCCGGCTGTGATGCAGACCACGTTACGGAGGCGCTGCGGCCCCGAACATGGAGCCAGCTCAAAGGGAAGCCGGCGGGGGTTGTGGATTCCTACAACGGGCCATCGACGGGCATGGCTGTCCCGTCCTGGCAGGCCTCGAACGCCCAGCAGAGCTCCACGAGGGTCCCGGTCGCGTCGAGCCGGGTGCCGGTGAGCTGCTCGAACTTCTGCAGCCGGTAGCGCAGCGTGTTCTCATGCACAGACAGTGCCCGCGCGGCTGCGGATATCCGGCGGTCGCTGGCCAGGTAGGACCGCACCGAGTCCAGCACGATCCGGCCGAACTCGGTGTCGTCGGCAAACGGTGCCAGATAGCGCCGGCGCAGCACCGCGGTGACATCCGGATCGGCGGCCGCGGTGCGCCAGGTCAGGTCCTCCAGGCAGAACGAGCCCCCGTCCGCCCGCCGCCAGGCGGCGGTGAAGACGCGATCGGCGACGGCGTCGGACTGGGCCAGGGCGGTGAGGGGACGCGGGGGCCCGACGGCGATGGTTGCCGCCGCACCGCCGGCCGGGGGCTTGGCAGCGAGGAAGCCGACGACGTCGCCGGCCAGGACGGTCAGCACCCCGTCGCCGCTGCGCAGCGGCGCCACCAGCTCGCCGAGAAGGTCGTCCGGGGACGTCCCTGGCCTGGCGCGTGCGCGCAGGGCGCGGAATTCGCGCCGCGGATCGATCCCGAAGTCGGCGGAACGGGACACCAGTTCCGCGCCGGCGAGGGTTCCGGCCAGCACGGCACGCAGGTAGCCCTGCCGGAGTTCGTGGTCGCGCACGGCCTGCTGGACACTGCTTTCGCGGTAGGAATGCACCAGGGCGGCCGTGTAGGAATCGCTGACGCCCCAGAGCACCCGGTGCGCGGCGAGGACTTCCCGGTCGCCGAGCCGTAGCTCCTGGGCGATGTCGAGGAAGCGGTCCTGGATCACGGCCATGGAGAGGCGGTACCCGCGCAACACGTCCTCGATCCGCAGGCCCTGGTGGAATCGGACCTGCGCCACTCTGGCTTCGAGGGCGAGCTGCGATGACTCCGGCACGGTCCCGGATTTCACCGCCTGGATGGCCATCCGAAGGTTTTGTTCCACCGAGGAGCTGATGTCCGACTCGGCCACGTCCCGGTACCCGGCCACGTCGGTGACGCAGCGCTCCACGCTGCTGGCCTTCAAGTACTGCAGGTCGCGAAAGAGCAGGTCGGCCACGCTTTCAATGCTGGACTCAGCCAATGTTCGCCTCGCACCACACTTGGGTCCCGTCGGCCTTGTGGAGCATGGCGCGCTCGGCCGAGGTCCAGTACCTGACCCAGAGGATCTTTCCGTCCGGGGTCGCGATTTCCACCGTTGCGGCGGCCGGGACACGGCGCGGCCGGCGCACCATCACGGGTGCGCCGGCCGCCAGGCCAAGCCAGTTGGTGGCCCGCACCATGTCCGCGGGCGGCGCCTCAGACGGCTTCAAGCACGCTGACGTAGTTTGCAATACCCACGCCGCCCATGTTCTGCACCGCGGCCCGGCGCGGGCTGGCCAGCTGCATGTCGCCGGCGGTGCCGGTGAGCTGCATGGCCGCGATGACGTGCTGGGAGACGCCGGTGGCGCCGACGGGGTGGCCCTTGGCCTTGAGCCCGCCGGAGACGTTGACCGGCAGCTTGCCGTCCTTGAAGACCCAGCCTTCCTCGAGCGCCCGGGCGCCCTGGCCCGGCTCGGTCAGGCCCATGGCCTCGTACATGAGCAGTTCGGCGATGGTGAAGCAGTCGTGGACCTCGGCGAAGTCGAGGTCCTCCAGCCCGACGCCGGCCATCGCCAGGGCGCGCTGCCAGGAGGCGCGCGTGGCGGCGAATTCGGTGGGGTCGCGGCGGTCGGCCGGGAAGAAGTCGTTCGCCTGGCCGAAGCCGGCGAGCCGCACCGGAGCGGTGGCGCCGCCGGTCGGGGCGACGCTGAGGACGACGGCGGCGGCGCCGTCGGAGACGGGGGAGCAGTCGGTGCGGCGCAACGGATCGGCCACCATCGGGTTCTTTTCCGAGACGGTGCGGCAGAACTCCTCGCCGAGGTCCTTGCGGAGCTGGGCGTAGGGGTTGTCGACGCCGTTGCGGTGGTTCTTTGCCGCGATGGTGCCCAGGACATCGCCGAGACTGCCGGGAGCAGACCCAGCGCCGTAGCGCTTGCCGTAGTGCTTCGCGACCTCCGCAAAGAGCCCAGTGAAGCCCGTGCTGGAGGGCTTCCCGGCCATGTCATAGTCCGCGCCGAGCAGGGCGGCGCCTACGACGTCGGCGCCGGCCTGGGTCATCTTTTCGGCCCCGATCACCAGGACCGTCTTGGCGGTACCCGCCAGCAGCGATTTGGTGCCCTGCTGGAACGCGGCCGAGCCGGAGGCGCACGCGTTCTCCACCCGTGTCGACGGGACGTTGGCGAGCTGCTCCGAGACCTGCAGCGCGAGCGAGGACGGGAACGCCAACGGCATCATGCCGGAGTTGAACTGGCCCAGGTAGATCTCGTCGATCTGGCCGGGTTCGATGCCGGCGTTGCCAATCGCATCGGTGGCGACCTGCACGATCAGGGACTCGAGGGTCTCATCCGTGAGCTTGCCGAAGCGGCTGTGGCCCCAGCCGGTGAGCAGGACATCCTTGCCGAACTGGTCCTTGAGGCTCATGCCGTCGCTCCCTCAAATTCGAGCGCGACATCGAAGTCGGCCTCGGTCTTTTCGCGGATCTCCTCCACGGTGACGCCGGGCGCGAGGCGGGTGAGCGTGAGCTTGCGCCCGCCGCCTGTTGCGGTTTCCTGCTTATCCAGATCGAAGACCGCGAGGTCGCTGATGATGCGGTCCACGCAGCTGAGCCCGGTGAGCGGCAGCGTGCATTCCTTGACGATCTTGGCGGTGCCGTCCTTGGCGTTGTGCTCGGTGAGGACCACGACGCGCGGGGTGCCGGCCACGAGGTCCATGGCGCCGCCCATGCCCTTGACCATCTTGCCGGGGATGGTCCAGTTGGCGAGGTCGCCGTTCCCGGAGACCTGCATGGCGCCCAGGATCGCGACCTTCACGTGGCCGCCGCGGATCATGCCGAAGGACGTCGCGGAGTCGAAGATGCTGCCGCCGGGCAGGACCGTGACGGTCTGCTTGCCGGCGTTGATCAGGTCCGCGTCTTCCTCGCCCTCATAGGGGAACGGGCCCATGCCGAGCAGGCCGTTCTCGCTCTGCAGGACAACGCGGACGCCTTCGGGCAGGTTGTTGGCCACCAGCGTGGGGATGCCGATGCCAAGGTTGACGTAGTCGCCGTCGTTCAGTTCTTCGGCCGCGATTGCGGCCATTTCATCTCGGGTCCAGGCCATGGTGGTTCTCCTTGGAAAGTCAGGGTGGAAAGGGTGGGGCGCCAATGCCGGCGCGCCCGGGGCGGGCGGTGCCCGGGGCCGGATTAGACGGTGGAGCCGGCGTGCGCCGCTTCTGCTTCGAGCCGGGGGCGGACGGTCCGCTGTTCGATGTCCTTGACGCGGCCGCTGGCCTGGACCAGGCGCTGGACGAACACGCCGGGGGTGATGATGTGGTTCGGGTCCAGCTGGCCGGGCTCGACGATCACCTCGGCCTCGGCGACCGTCACGGCTCCGGCGGTAGCCACCACCGGATTGAAGTTCTGCGCGGTGTACCGGTAGATCAGGTTGCCGTCGGTGTCGGCCGTGTGGGCGTGGACCAGGGCGACGTCGGCCTTGATGGCGCGTTCCTGGACATAGGTCTCGCCGTCGAACTCCGCCAGCGGCTTGCCTTCGGCGACGAGGGTGCCCACGCCGGTCTTCGTGTAGAACGCCGGGATGCCGGCGCCGCCGGCGCGCAGCCGCTCGGCAAGGGTGCCCTGCGGGGTGAACTCCACCTCCAAGTGGCCGGCGAGGTACTGCTCGGCGAAGAGCTTGTTTTCCCCGACGTAGGACGCGATGACCTTGCGGACCTGGCCTCCTTCGATCAGGACGCCCAGGCCCTTGCCGTCCACGCCCATGTTGTTGGAAACGACCGTCAGGTCCTTCACCCCGGAGTCCCGCACTGCCTCGATCAGGTCAGCGGGGATGCCGCTGAGGCCGAAGCCGCCGACGGCGAGCGTCATGCCGTCCCGGAGTACGTCCTGCAAAGCGGCCGCTGCCCCGGATTTCACCTTTGACATTGCATCTCCTCATTGAGCTCGTCTTGCTATCCACGCCGGCAATCCACTTTGTGGACTCCGTGTCTGAGGAAGGAGCCTATGGTGTGTCGCAGACCACTGTCAATGCGAAGTTTCCCTGCGAACTGGCGGAGTTTATAGTGTGGACGCTATCCTTGGGACTATCCATTATGTGGACAGTCGATGCGAGAGTTTGGCTAAAAGCAACTTGGCAAAGGCGACGTTCAGTTCCCGGCCGACGTGAGGCAAGCAATGACTACAACACCTGTCCAGGGCGCCCAGGTGGTCAGCCGGGCAGCCAGCCTGCTGCGCCTGGTCGGCCGGAAGCCGGAGGGTTGCCCTCTGGTGGAGCTCGTCCGCGAATCGGGGCTGACCCGCCCCACCGTTCACCGGCTGCTGAGCTCGCTCGCGGCCGAGGGGCTGCTGGACCAGGACCCGGGCAGCGGCAACTGGGTCCTGGGACCGGAGATCCTGCTGCTGGGGTCTGTGGCCTCGGCGCGCTTCCCCATGGAGGACCTCGCGAGGCCGAGCCTGCGCCGCCTCGCCGAAGAGACCGGCGAAAGCGCGTTCTTCTCCATCCGCCGCGGCAACGAGACCGTGTGCCTGCTCCGGGAGGAAGGCAGCTTCCCGGTCCGTTCCTTCGTGCTGCACGAGGGGGTGCGGTTCCCGCTGGGCGTCGCTTCCGCCGGCACCGCCATCATGGCCTTCCTGCCGGCACAAGAGCAGGAAGAGCTGCTCGCCAACTGGGCCGCCCACGCCGGCAGCTTCGCGGCCGCGCACACCGAAGCCCTTGTCAGGGAGAACCTCGAAGCGACGCGGCAGGCCGGCTATTCGGTCAATCCGGGGCTGGTCCTGGAAGGCAGCTGGGGGATGGGTGCGGCGGTCTTCGACCAGCGGGGGCGCCCCGCCTGGGCACTGTCCCTGACCGGCATCGAGCCGCGCTTCCGGGAAGACCGGCGCCCGCAGCTGGGGCGGCTGCTCATGGATGAGGCCCACCGGATCTCGACGCTGCTGCAGGGCGCCTGACCCTGGTCAAGGGCCTGGACCTCGACCGTGGTGCCCCGGTGCCCGGCCATCGCGGGGCACATTGCCACGGACACGCCGGCAATTGAAGCCGAAAACGGTCCAGCCAAGGCTCAAAGCGCCCCGGTTCGGCTCAGGCCGCCTCGGGCAGTTCATCTTCTCGGGAGACTCTTGCGCAGCCGCCGCGGGTGCCGGAAGCTGGCAGCACAGGCCGCATCGGGTCGAGCCGAAGGAGCAACACCCCATGAAGAACATCAAGATCTCCTTCGATCACTATGGCGGCCCGGACGTCGTCACCGTTGGCGAAGAGGAACTGCCGGTTCCGGGGGAGAACGAGGTCCAGGTGGGAATCCGCGCCGTCGGCGTCAACCCGATGGACTGGAAAGTCGTGGCCGGCTACCTGGAGCGGTACCTTCCCCTGGACTTCCCGGCAGTTCCCGGCTGTGAGGCGGCGGGAATCGTGACCGCCGTCGGCCCCGACGTGACCGGCTACGAGGCAGGCGACGAAGTCATCTGGAATGGCATTTCCGGGGGCTACCGTGCCGTGGCCAATCTTCCGGCCAACCAGCTGATGCCTAAGCCCGCGGGCATCGATTTTGAGCAGGCGGCGTGCGTCGCGATAGCTGGCGGCACAGCGTATTCGGCGCTGGTTCAGCTTGGCATTGGCGCCGGGGACACGGTCCTCATCCACGGCGCAGCGGGCGGGGTCGGCTCGGCGGCAGTCCAGATCGCGCGGCACCTCGGCGCCCAGGTCATCGGCACCGCTTCAGAGCAGAACCATGACTATTTGCGCGGCCTGGGCGCCGAGCCTGTGGCCTATGTCGAAGGGCTCGTGGAACGCGTCCGCTCACTGGGCACCATCACCGCCGTCGTGGACACCTTTGGCGGGGAGGAGGCGACGACGGCGACGGTCCATTTGCTCGGCGGCCACGGCGCCGCGGTGACCACTGTGCCTGGAACGGAGGCCAATGCCGCCGGAATTGCACCGGTCAGGCTGCTGGACGGACGGGTAGCGGAGGCGGCCCGGCTGTCGGCCGATGGAAAGCTCCGCTTCAACATCCAGGAGCGGATTCCCCTCACCGATGCGGCCCGGGCACTGGGCATCAGCCGCGCAGGCCATGTCCGGGGCAAACTTGTGCTGATCCCGTAATTGGAACCCAGCAGGGCCAGAACACTTGGAAGCCTGTCGTGGGGCACTTTGACAGGGACACGCCGGCCGTTGAGGTCAAAAAGGGCCCGGCCACTGTTCAAAATGCCCCGTTTCGGCCCGCAGCCCCGGCCCGGGGCTCGCGGCCTGGGACGCTCGGCTCAGGCTATTTCCACCAGGTGTCGAAAATCGTCACCGGGACCGTGCGCTTGTGGCGGGTCCGCAGGTACATCGCCTCGATCCGTTCGGCGGCGGCATCGGGGACGTCGCGGCCCTCGAGGTAGTCATCGATCAGGTCATAGCCCAGGCCGAGTTCGTCCTCGTCGGTGCGGCCCGGCTTGCCGTCCAGCAGATCCGCCGTCGGAACCTTTTCCCAGATCCGGGCCGGCGCGCCGAGTTCCGCCAGCAGCGCGCGGTTCTGGCGCTTGTTGAGGCCGAACAGCGGCAGGATGTCCGCGCCGCCGTCGCCGAACTTGGTGAAGAATCCCGTGACGGACTCGGCGCCGTGATCCGTGCCGATCACCAGGTAGTTGTGCTCGCCGGCCAAGGCGTACTGGGCAATCATCCTGGTCCGGGCCTTGGTGTTGCCCTTGTGGAAATCGGAGATCTCCGTGCCCACGGTCTTCTCGAACTCGTCCTCGAAGCCATCCACCGCGGCTGAGATGTTGAACGTCCATTCGGTCTTGGCGCGCACGAAGTCAAGGGCGGCCTGGGCGTCGTCCTCGTCGTGCTGGACGCCGTAGGGGAGCCGCACGGCCACGAAGTTCGCCTCGGTGCCCTCGGCCTCGAGTTCCTCGACCGCCAGCTGGGCCAGCCGCCCGGCCAGGGACGAGTCCAGGCCGCCCGAGATGCCCAGGACGAAGCCCTTGGTGTGGGTGGCCGTCAAGTACTCCTTCAGGAACGTCACGCGTTTGCGCACCTCCCCGGCAGGGTCGATCCGGGGCTGCACGCCCATTTCCTCGATGATCTTCGCCTGGAGTTCACGCATGCCTCACAGCCTAGTCAGCACTGTCAACCACGCTCAACTGTTGCAGCCGGACCGGCGGCTGAGCCCGCTGGTGATGGGCGGCGCCGAGCGCTCCGCCGACGGGCGAGGTGCGGCTCCGACCGTTGAGGCGGGGATCCGGCGTCGAAGATACGGCCTCGGACCACGGCTACTTTTTCGGACCGTCGCGCCGCGGATCCCTGGGGCGCAGGTCCGATTTCGGCGCCTGTGTCCGGAACGGCAGCGAAAACCGCACCTCGAGCCCCGTGCTCCGCCGTTGCGCTTGGCTCAAGGATGCCGCTCCGAGTCGCGGAAATGCGCTGCGGCCTCGGACCACGGCTACTTTTTCGGACCGTCGCTACGCGGATCCTAGGTGGGCAGATCCGATTTCGGTGCCTGTGTCCGGAACGGCGGCGACAACCGCACCACTCCGCGCCGACAAACCCACTCCGCGCCGACGAACCGACGCTGCGCCGTCGAACCCACTCCGGCGCCTGGCCAACGAATCGCCCGGCCGGCCGCGCGCTCCAGCCGCGCCGGCTGGTGGACGCCTGGCCTAGCGCTCCTGCCGCACCGGGCCGGTGGAGCCGCGGACCGTGAGGTGGGTGGGCATCACGGACCGGTTTCGGGTGCCGCCGCCGGCGAGCGGGTTCAGCTGGGCCAGCAGCATGGACACCGCCACGCGGCCGGCCTGCTCGATCGGGGAGGCCATGGTGGACAGCGGCGGATTGCAGAAGTCGGCGCCAAAGATGTCGTCGCAGCCCACAATGCTCATGTCCTGCGGGACGCGGATGCCGCGTTCGCGAAGGCGCTGGAGCATGCCGATGGCGATGAGGTCGTTGAACGCGAGGCAGGCGGTGACTCCACTGTGGACGGCGGCGTCCGCGGCTGCAGCGCCGGACTGTGTCTTGGGGGCGAACGGACCGAGCCGGCGCACGTCCACGCCGCGCTCCTCGGCTGCCGCGGACAATGCGGTCCACCGCCGCTCGCTGGACTGCGACGTCGTCGGGCCGGCGACGTAGGCCACCCGGGTGTGTCCCAGCGAGATCAGGTGGTCCAGTGCCTGGCTGGTGCCGGACGGGGTGTCGATCAGGACCGCGGGAACGCCGGGCACGTCACGGTTGATGGCGACCATGGGCATTTTCGCCGCCGCGTCCAGCAGGGCTTCGTCGCTGAGCCGGGATGCGGCAACGATGATGCCATCAGCGCTCTTGCGCAGCTGCTCCACGGTGCTGGCCTCCACCTCGTCGGATTCTTCCGTGTCCACCAGCAGCTGGGTGTACCCGGCCGCCTTGAGCTGGAGCTGGGTGCCCCTGATGAGGTCGAAGTAATAGGGGTTGGTGATATCCGGAACCAGGACTCCCACCGCGCCCGTGCGCCCGGAACTCAGCGCCTTCGCCTGGCTGTTGGGTGTGTAGTGCAGCTGGGCCGCGGCCGCCTCGATCCGCTGCCGCGTCCTGATGTTGACCCTGTCCGGGGTGGAGAGGGCGCGGGAAACCGTGGAGGCCGCCACGCCGCACAGCGCGGCGATGTCGTGGATGGTGGCCGGGCGGTCCACTGCTGCTGGTTGCGTCGTCGCCACGGCGCTCCTCTCTGAACGTGGTGGGCCGGGCTGTGATTGCCGCCACAGGACCGGTCAGCAAAGAATGCCACAGATTGTCAAAGGTTGGCAACCGGTTGTCATTGGACGCGAGCGCTGGCTAGACTAGGCCTACACCGTTTGTGAACTGCGTCACCGCGCCGGAGCCGGAAGCTGCCCGCGGCGGCCGCGAAACCCAGGAGATCCGCGTGAGCAAAACACCACCCGCAGTCTGGTCGCTGTCAGGCTTCGGCGACGAAATAGATCCGGACCCGGCAGTTCAGGCCGCCGTGCTCCTGGCGCTGGGCGCAAGCCACATCGAGGTTCGCAGTGCCTGGGGCACCAACGTCTCCGAGCTGGAGCCCGAGCAGGTCGCCCGACTCAAGGACATCCTGGATGAAAAGGGCCTCAAGGTCTCGGCCGTGGCCAGCCCCATCGGCAAGGTGGACGTGAGCCTGCCGGTGGAACACGAGCTGGCACGGCTCCGCCAGATCATCTCGGTGGCCAAGGGGCTGGATACACAATACGTCCGCATCTTCTCCTTCTTCCGGGCCGAAGGACGCAGCGCGGAAGACATCCGCGAGGACGTCCTGGACCGCATGGGCGCCCTTGCGGCACTCGCCGCGGAAGCCGGCGTCGTGCTCCTGCACGAAAACGAAAAGGGCATCTATGGCGATACGCCGCCGCGCGTGCTGGACATCATGGAGTCCGTGAATTCGCCCGCGCTCCGCGTCGCGTGGGACAACGCCAACTTCGTCCAGGTGGGCGTCAAGCCCTACACCGAGGGCTACGCCCTGCTCCGCCCCTACCTCGAGTACTTCCAGGTCAAGGACGCGCTCGCCACCACCGGGGAAGTGGTCCCCTCCGGCGCGGGCGACGGCGAACTCGACGCCACCATCGCCGCCCTCAAGGCGGATGGTTTCGCCGGTTTCGCGTCGCTGGAACCCCACCTGGCCAGCGCCCACGAACTCGGCGGCTTCTCGGGCCCGGCGGCCTTCGGCGCCGCGGCCCGTGCCTTCGCCGCGCTGGCCGCGAAGAACCAGATCGAACTCGTTTAGCAGGAACGCACCACCACTACGGAAAGAGGGAGCTCCGGATGCCAAAGGCGGCAATCATCGGCTGCGGCGACGTGTCGGTCGTTCACTTTGAAGCACTTGCAGGGATGGACGACGCCGGATTGGTGGCTGTCTGTGACACGGATCCGGGCCGCCGCGCCGCGGCGCAGGAAGCCCACGGCGTCCCCGGCTTCGAGGACTACCGCGACATGCTCGAGGCGGCCGCTCCCGACGTCGTGCACATCACCACCCCGCATCACGAACACGCGGCGATCGCGATCGAATGCCTGCGCCGCGGCGTCAACGTGGTGCTGGAAAAGCCCCTGGCGCACACCCTGGCGGAGGGTGAAAGGCTGCTGGCCGCGGCTGCCGAAAGCACGGCGAAAATTGGCCTGTGTTTCCAGAACCGCTACAACGCCCCGGTGCAGGAAATGCGCCGGCTGCTGGACTCGGGCGAACTGGGCCAGGTGCTGGGGGCCTCGGCCACGGTCATGTGGCACCGGCAACCCGATTACTATCTCAGCCGGCCCTGGCGCGGAAGCTGGGGCGAGGGCGGCGGCGGCCTGATGATGAACCAGGCCATCCACACCGTGGACCTGCTGCAATGGCTGGTGGGCGACGTCGTTTCGCTCGCCGGCAGCGCCTCGACCCATGCGCTGGCTGAGGCCATTGAGGTGGAGGATACGGCGGAGTTCGCCGCGCTGCACAGCAACGGCGCGCGCAGCGTCTTCTACGCCACCCTCGCCAACACCCGCAACGCGCCCGTCACGCTGGACATCAGTACCGAGGCGGCAACACTGAGCCTGCGCGGGGACCTGACGGTCACTTACGACGGCGGGCGCAGCGAGGTGGTGCGTGAGCGCGCCGCCGGATCGGGCGGCCGCTCCTACTGGGGTGTTTCGCATGCCCTGCTGATCGCAGATTTCTATGCCGGGCTGGCGCACCCGGGCCCGTTCTGGATTGACGCCGCCGAAGGGGCGAAGTCGCTGCGGATCGTGAAGGAACTCTACCGGCAGTCCTACCCCGGCTCTGAGGAAAAGGTGTCCTAACCGAAGCCGCCTCCGCGGCCGCGCGCACTGCCCCTGCGGCCGCGCGCGGGCTCCCTACCGCTTTTCCGCTGCGAACGTCGTGCCTGCGAACGTCGTGCCTACGCACTGCGTGCGCGCCTCAGGCGCGCCGTCTTGCGCCGTCGTGCTGCCCGGCCATGCCCCAGCCGCAATAATTCAAAAAGAAATGACAACCGATTGCCAGAAGTGGCAACCCAACGTACGCTGAACCCACAGGCGGCAGTGTGGCTCAGGCCACATTGCCGCCACCATCGTCCGGGTAACGGACCTCGAGAAGCGATCCAAAAGGAGCCAACAATGAAGTTCGGTCCCAAGGCAGCAGCTGCTGCCCTCATCCTCAGCGCGTCCCTCGCGCTCACCGCCTGTGGCGGCACCGCAGCCGGCGGCGGCGCCGCAGGCTCCACGGCCACGTCCCTGACGCTGGGCACCATCCAGGACGTCCGGTCCTGGGACCCGGCCCAGGCGCACGTGGGCCACGTCCTCCAGCCGTACCAGGCCGTCTACGACACCCTGATCCTGCGCGAGCCCGACGGCAAGCTCAGCCCGATGCTGGCCACGGCTTGGAAGTACAACGCAGCCAACACCAAGCTGACGGTGGACCTGCGCTCTGATGTCACGTTCAGTGACGGCGCCGCGTTCGACGCCGCGGCGGCCAAGGCCAATATGGACCACTTCAAGAAAGCCAATGGGCCGCAGATGGCCCAGCTCAGTGCGGTCAAAGACGTGGCCGTTGTGGACGCCGACACCATCGACATCAACCTCAGCACCCCGGACCCGGCCCTGGAATACTTCCTCAGCCAGGCGGCCGGCCTGATGGGCAGCCCGAAGGCGCTGGGGACCGAAGGCATCAAGACCGAACCGGTCGGCTCCGGCCCGTACGTGATGGACAAGGCCGCGTCCGTCAAGGATTCCCAGACGGTGTTCACGGCGCGCAAGGACTACTGGAACAAGGACCTGCAGAAGTTCCAGAAGCTCACCTTCAAGATCCTGACCGATCTCACCGCCCGCACCAACGCCCTCGTCTCCGGCCAGGTGGATGCGACGATCCTGGACCCCAAGAACGGCAAGCAGGCCGAGGGCGCCAAGATGAAGCTGGCCGCCAACGAGGTTGACTGGCAGGGCCTGCTCCTCCTGGACCGCGACGGTGCCAAGAACCCGGCCCTGCAAAACGTCAAGGTCCGCCAGGCCATCAACTACGCCTTTGACCGCAAGACCATCCTGGACCAGGTCATGCTGGGGCAGGGCACGCCGACGTCCCAGCCGTTCGGTAAGGCCAGCGGGGCCTGGACCGAAGAGCTGGAGAACTACTACAGCTACGATCCTGCCAAGGCCAAACAGCTCCTCAAGGAAGCCGGCTATGAAACAGGCGTAACCCTGGAAATCCCCAGCGTCCCCGGGTTCGAAACCCAGATTTCCGTTGTCCAGCAGCAGCTGGCCGACGTCGGCATCACCCTCAAGGTGGGCGCCGCGCTGACCAACACCTTCACATCCGATGTCGCCGCCCAGAAGTACACCACCATGTACTTCTCCCTCTTCCAGGGTGAACCGACGGTCGCGGTCAACCAGATTATCTCCACCAAGGCGCTCTACAACCCGTTCAAGAATGCGACGCCGGAGCTGGACGCCAAGATTGAGGCCGTGCGCGCCGGCGGAGCCGACGCGGGCAAGCTGGCCCAGGAAGTGAACAAGTACGTGGTGGAGCAGGCCTGGTTCGCGCCGCTGTTCCGCGTCAACCAGATGTACTACCACAACGCCAAGGTCAACGTCACGCCCCAGATCCAGCAGGCCGTTCCGTCCATCTACAACTACTCACCCGCCAAGTAGGACACCATGATCAGGTTCATTGCGAAACGACTGGGCAGCGGGCTGGTGGTGCTGCTTGTTGTCTCGGCGCTCACCTTCTTCCTGCTGTATATGTCCAGCGGGAGCATCGCCCGGAACATCCTGGGCGATCAGGCCACCGCTGAGCAGGTGGCGATGAAGGAACACGAGCTGGGGCTGGACCAGCCCCTGCTGACCCGCTACTTTGCCTGGGTGGCCGATGCCCTCAGCGGAAACCTGGGTGCTTCCTGGTTCTCCTCGGAACCGGTGGCTAACTCCCTGGCCACCCGGATTCCGGTGACCATGACCATGGTTTTCGCCGCAATGATCCTGATCGCAATTTGTGCGGCACTCATTGGTGTCATCGCCGCGGTCAAGCGCGGCTGGGTGGACAGGGTGGTCCAGGTTGGCGCCATCGTCGGCGACTCCGTTCCCGGGTTCGTGATCGGCGTCATCCTGGTCACCATCCTGGCCATCCAGCTGGGCCTCTTCCCGGCCACGAGCACCATTTCCCCGGATTCCGGGGCCGACGCGTGGGTCTATTCCATGTCCCTTCCGGTGATCGCCCTGCTGATCAACGGCGTCACCGGGGGCGCGCAGCAGATCCGCAGCGCCGTCATCAAACAACTCGAGCGGGACTACGTCCGCACCCTGCGCAGCCGCGGGATCGGCGAGCGCGAGATCCTGTTCAAGCATGTCCTGCGCAGTGCCGCGCCGGCCGGCCTGACCGTGCTGAGCCTGCAGCTGATCGGCATGCTGGGCGGCGTGGTGATCATCGAGCAGATCTTCGCCCTTCCCGGCATGGGTCCGCTGGCGGTCGCCGCTACCGGGCAGTCGGATCTTCCCGTGGTGATGGGCGTCGTGATGTACACGGTGGTCGTGGTCATTGTGGTGAACCTGCTGGTGGACATTCTCAATGGCTGGCTCAACCCGAAAGTACGTGTGTCATGAACAATTCTTCCGAAGTAGCCGCCGCCCCCGCCACGGCGATTCCCGCCGGGCAAAGCGGCACGGTGGTCCGGTCCACCGTCATCCGGCGCCTGTTCAAGAACCCGCTGGGCATCGTTGCCATGACCATCCTGCTGGCGGTCTCGCTCCTGGCGGTGCTGGCCCCGGTCCTGGCGCCCTTCGACCAGAACTACGCCAACATCGCCAAGACCCTCGCCGCCCCGGACTCCGTGAACATCCTCGGAACGGACAGCGCCGGGCGCGACGTCTTCAGCCGGCTGCTGTACGGCGCGCAGCTGACGCTGCTTTCCGCCCTGCTCTGCGCGGGCGTGGCCATTGCCATCGGCCTGCCGGCCGGCCTGATCGCCGGGTACTACGCCGGTAAATTCGAGGCAGCCTCCAACTGGGTGGTCGGCATCCTCATGAGCCTCCCGGGCCTGATCGTGCTGCTGACCATCCGGGCGGCCTTCGGCCCCTCGGTCTGGATGTCCATGGTCGCCTTCGGCATCCTGATCAGCCCGTCCTACTTCCGGCTGACCCGCACGGCCGTCCAGTCGGTGCGCAACGAGCTCTATGTCGACGCCGCACGGGTCTCCGGGCTGTCCGACCTGAGCATCATCGCCCGGCACATCTTCTCCGTGGTCCGCGCCCCCATCATCATCCAGACCGCGGCGATCGCCGGCGTGGCCATCGCCATCCAGTCCGGCCTGGAATTCCTCGGTCTGGGCGACCCCACCAAGTCCACCTGGGGCGTCATGCTCTCGGAGGGCTTCAAGAACGTCTACCTGAACCCGACGCTGCTGTTCTGGCCGGCACTGGCCATGGCGCTGACCATCGGCGGCCTGGTCCTGCTGGGCAACGCCATCCGCGATGCCCTCGAGGACGGCGAAAAGATCAAGCCCCGCCGCACCAAGGCGCCGGTCACGGTCCCGGTTACAGGCCGAGCGGCGGCGCCGGCCGTCCGCCCGTCGCGGAAGTCCGTGGCCGCCGTCGACCCCGGAACCGAACACCACCTGGTCAAGGTGACCAATCTCGGCGTCGGCTATCCGCAGGCGGACGGCTCCATCAAGAAGGTCGTCGACGACGTCTCCTTCCACGTGGACCGCGGCGAGATCCTGGGTATCGTGGGCGAATCCGGTTCGGGCAAGTCCCAGACCGCCTTCTCCATCCTGGGGCTGCTGCCGGACAATGCCCGCATCGTGGCCGGCTCCATCCAGTTCGACGGCAGCTACACCGTGGCCCCCGGCGAGGAACACGTCAGCCAGGAGCGCCTGTCCAAACTCCGCGGCAGACGGATTTCCTACATCCCGCAGGAGCCCATGAGCAACCTGGACCCGGCCTTCACCATCGGCTACCAGCTGGTCACTCCCATGGTGCGCGTCCTCGGCATCTCCAAGGCCGAGGCCAGGAAGCGGGCGCTGAAGCTGCTCACCGACGTCGGAATCGTCAGCCCGGAACGGACCTTCAACGCCTACCCGCACGAAGTCTCCGGCGGCATGGCCCAACGCGTCCTGATCGCCGGCGCCATCAGCTGCGAACCGGACCTGGTGATCGCCGATGAGCCCACCACGGCCCTGGATGTCACGGTGCAGGCGGACGTGCTGGACCTGCTGCGCGAACTCCAGCAGCGCCTGAACATCGGCGTCATCCTGGTGACCCACAACTTCGGGGTGGTGGCGGACCTCTGCGACCGTGTGGCTGTCATGCAGAACGGCCGGCTCGTAGAGGAAGGATCCGTCCGCGACATCCTGCGCAATCCGCAGGAACCCTACACGCAAACCCTCCTTGCATCGATGCTTGAAGGCAAGGAACCCATGTCCATGCTCGTTTCCACCGGCCAGAAGGAGCCAGTCGCATGAACCCCACCGAAAGCGCTCCGCTGCTCACAGTGGACCAGCTGGTGGTCGAGTACCCCAGCAAGAAGTTCCGGGCCAAACCCTTCCGCGCCCTGACGGACATCAACATCAGCATCGGCCGCGGCGAAACCCTCGGCCTGGTGGGGGAATCCGGTTCCGGCAAGACCACCCTGGGCCGCGCCATCCTGGGGCTCGCCCCGGTGACCGGCGGGAAGATCAGCTTCGACGGCAAGGACATCAGCCACGCCACCCGCAAAGACCGGCGGGTCCTGAGCCGGGACCTGCAGGTGGTGTTCCAGGATCCCTACACCTCGCTGAACCCCGCCCTGGAGATCGGCGACATCCTCGCCGAGCCACTGGGCGTGCAGGGCATGGAGCCAGCGGCGGCCAAGAAGCGTGTCAAGGAACTGCTGGACCAGGTGGGCCTGCCCGCCGACGCCATCCACCGGCTGCCGCGCGAATTCAGCGGCGGACAGCGCCAGCGCGTGGCGATCGCCCGCGCCCTGGCCCTCTCGCCCAAGCTGATCGTCTGTGACGAGCCGGTCAGTGCCCTGGACCTCTCCACCCAGGCCCGGGTGCTGGACCTTTTCCTGCAGATCCAGAAGGACACCGGAGTGTCCTACCTCTTCGTCTCCCACGACCTCGACGTCGTCCGGCACATCAGCCATCGCGTCGCCGTGATGTACCACGGGGAGATTGTCGAACAAGGCCCGTCCGGCGTCGTCACCACCGACCCCGACCACCCCTACACCCAGCGGCTGCTGCTCGCCTCCCCGGTCCCGGACCCGGACCGGCAGGAACAACGCCGCGCAGACCGGCACCGCCTGCTCGAAACGCAGCGGATGCAGCACGAACAAGCGGGTGCCCTCGCCTGAGGAAACCCGCGCCGTCAGATAGAACGGCCGGCTACAACGGCCGGCGCCCTGGCGGCAGCACCTAACCGGCAACGAGGGCCCTAAGGGTCCGGAACACCACGGAGGAATACAGTGGCCAAGATTGGCGTACAAGCGATGATGCTGAGAGAGAGCTTCGCCGAAGTGGGGGCGTTCGAGACGCTCCGCAAGGTGAGCGCGATCGGATACAACGCCGTCGAGATCTCCCAGATCCCGATGACCCCGGAGAACGTCGCCGAGCTGGACCGCTCCCGGAATGAACTTGGCATGGACATCGCGGCACTCTCCGTCGCGGTGGAGACCCCCAAGGGCCGTCCCGGAGATTCGCTGGCGGAACACTTCGACAAGATCGTGGAGGAGGCCAAGCGCCTGGACTCCAACCTCCTGCGGATCGGCATGCTGCCGTTCCCGGCCATGAAATCGATCGCGGCAGTCGTTGATTTCGCCAAGCAGGCCAACGAGTACGCGGAGCGCCTGCAGGAACACGGCCTGAGCCTGTACTACCACAACCACCACATCGAGTTCGCGAAGTTCGACGGCACCTACATGCTGGACATCATCGCCGCGAACTCCCCGGCCATGGGCCTGGAAATCGACGTGCACTGGGTGCAGCGCGGCGGCCTGGACCCCGTCCGGACGCTGCAGAAGTACGCCGGCCGCACGGCCATGGTCCACCTGAAGGACTACCGGATCGGCCAGCTCCCCGAACGCGCCTTCGGGCTCCTGGAAACCGGGGACATCAAGGGCTTCATGGCCGAGTTCAAGGACGTGGTCCAGTTCGCCGAAGTGGGCGAAGGCAACCTGGACTTCGCCTCCATCATTCCGGCCGCCCAGGCCGCCGGTGCCGAGTACCTGCTGGTGGAGCAGGACGAACTCTACGGGCGCACCGTGTGGGACGCGCTGCAGACCTCCTACGACAACCTGGTGGCGCTCGGCCACGCCGACCTTTTCTAACCCCCTGACTATGGAGAATTCACTCATGAGCAAGAAAGTACGCCTCGGCATCATCGGCCTGGGCCAGCAGGGCGGCGCCTACGCCCAGTTCATCACCGACGGCCTGGTCCCGAACATGGTGATCGGTGCCATTTGCGACACCGACCCCGCGAAAAAGGAACTGGCGGCCGCCAGGTACCCCGACGCACCCTTCTACGACGACTACATCGCCATGCTGGAAAGCGGCGACGTCGACGCGGTCGTGACGTGCGTGCCGCACTTCCTGCACCCGGAAATGGGGATCGAGACCCTCAAGCGCAACCTCCACGCCCTCGTGGAGAAGCCGGCCGGCGTGTACACCAAGCAGGTCAGGGAGCTCAACGAATTTGCCGCTAGCAAGCCCGAGCTGTCCTTCGCCATCATGTTCAACCAGCGCAACAACCCGCTGTACCAGAAGCTGAAAGAGATCGTCGACGGCGGCGAGATCGGCGGCATCCGCCGCACCAACTGGATCATCACCAACTGGTGGCGCCCGCAGGGCTATTACAACTCCAGCGAATGGCGCGCCACCTGGGGCGGCGAGGGCGGCGGCGTCCTGGTCAACCAGGCCCCGCACCAGCTGGACCTGTGGCAGTGGATCTGCGGCGTGCCGAAGTCCGTGTACGCCAAGGTTGCCTACGGCTTCCGCCGCGACATCGCCGTGGAGGACGAAGTCACGGCCGTCGTGGACTACGGCAACGGCGCCACCGGCGTCTTCGTCACCGCGACGCACGACCTCGTGGGTACCGACCGCTTCGAGATCCTGGGCGAGAAGGGCAAGATCGTGGTGGAGAACAGCAAGACCGCCACCGTGACCCGGCTGAAGAAGCCCGAGCGTGAACTCAGCGACGGCATGGGCATGGACGATGTCCGCAAGCTCTTCATGGGCGAGCTGGACCCCGGGGAGTACTACACCACCGAAGTCATCGAGTTCGAGTCCGCCTGGGGCGCGCAGCACTCCGGCGTCCTGGCGAACTTCGCCGCCAACATCCTGGACGGGACGCCGCTGCTGGCCCCGGGATCGGACGGCATCATGGGTGTCCGCCTGGCCAACGCCATCCACTTCTCCAGCTGGACCGGCACGGAGGTGGCGCTGGACTTCGACGAGGACGAGTTCCTCGCCGAGCTGAACAAGCGCATCGCGGAGGAGGGCAAGTTCCCCGAGCGCTCCTAGCCCACCCGACCCAGTCGCGGCAGGGGCCGTTTTGAACGCTCAAAACGGCCCCTGCCGCGAGCTGGTTGGGTTGTTTCCTCGTTAGGATGGGGCGGTGACTGAACCCAAGACGCCGGACGCTGCCGCAACAACAGAGCCGGCCAAGAAGCATTCCCGGTCCGGAAAGTCCCACGCCACCATTTACGACATTGCCAAGGTTGCCGGCGTCAATCCCTCCACCGTCTCGCGGGCGCTCAGCAAGCCCGGCCGGGTCAGCGCCAAGACGCAGAAACTCATCGAGGACGCCGCCGCCGAGCTGAACTACCAGGTCAACCCGTTCGCCCGCGCGCTGCCCACGGGCCGCACCAACACCTTCGGGCTGATCGTCGCGGACATCACCAACCCGACGTTTTTCGACATCATCCGCGGGGCGGAAACGACGGCCACCCTGCGGGACTACACCCTGGTGCTGGCCGAGTCGGCCGAGTCCGGCGTCACTGAACTGACGGCAGCACGCCGGATGATGGCCACCGTGGACGGACTCATCCTGGCCAGCCCCCGCATGGACGACGACGACATCCGTGCCATCGCCCGGGACAAGCCGGTGGTGGTCATCAACCGCGAGGTCGACGGCGTGCCGTGCGTTGTTCCCGACGTCAACAAGGGCATCAGCGAGGCCGTCCGCAGCCTGGCCGCCAACGGGCACCACAAGGTTGCCTTTGTTGCCGGGCCGCCGCAGTCCTGGATGTCCGCGCGCCGCTGGGAAGGCGTGCAGGCGGCCTGCGAATGGTCCCGGCTCGAGGCCGTGCGGCTGGAATCCGCCAAACCCACCGTCGACGGCGGCCGCCAGGTGGCGCGCGACGTCCGGGCCAGCGGGGCCACGGCCGTGCTGACCTACAACGACCTCCTGGCCATCGGGCTCATGCAGGAACTCCAGGCCGCCGGCATGGTGGTCCCGGACCAGATCAGCATCGTGGGCTTCGACGACATCTTCGGGGCGGATTTCACCACGCCTCCGCTCACCACCGTGCGCTCGCCGCTGGGGGAGTGCGGCTCGGGCGCCGCCACGCTGCTCCTGGATCTGCTGCACAGAGATGTCCTGCACAGTGATCTCCCGCGCAGCGCGGGGGAACCTTCCGCCACCCTGCGCGTCGAGACGGAGCTGGTGCTGCGCGGCTCGAGCGGGCGGCTGCTGCCCGCGGGCTAGCCGCGCCTGGGGGCCACCCGCAACCAGGTGGCAATTTTTGGCAACCGGTTGACAAATGCCGGAGGCAAGCCGGACCATTGATCTATGTCACAGTCGATTGCCGCCAACCCAGACCGGCTCCTGCCCGCGGATCCCGGAACGCGCAGCATTGCGCGCGACCTCCTGCAGCGCGTCCAGGACCTCCCCATCATTTCCCCGCACGGGCACGTTGACGCCGCGGTCATCGAGCACAACAGCCCCTTCCCGGACCCTGCAGCGCTGCTGGTCAGCCCGGACCACTACGTCACCCGGCTGATCCACGCCAGCGGCGTCCCGCTGGACCGGCTGCGGGGCTCGGCAGCGGCGGAGCCGGACTCCCGCACGGTCTGGCGCGAGTTCTGCAAGGCCTGGCCGCTGTTCGAAGGCACGGCCTCTGGCTACTGGCTTCGCACCCAGTTCAGCAGCGTCTTCGGCCTCCGGCAGGAGATCAGCGCCGAGACCGCCGATGCCAGCTACGATGCGATCTCCGCCAAGCTGCTGGAGCCCGGCTTCCGTCCCCGCCAGCTCTTCAAGGACTTCAACATCGAGGTGCTGGCCACCACGGACGACCCCCTGGACAGCCTCGCCAGCCACGCGGCGATCGCCGAGGACCCCACGTTCCACGGCCGCGTCCTGCCCACCTTCCGCCCCGACGCCTACCTCAACATCGCGCACCCCACGTGGTCCGCGAACGTGGACCGGCTCGTCGCGGCAGCGGGCGACGGCGCCACCGGCTATGCCGGCTACATCACCGCCCTGGAAAACCGGCGCCGCTACTTCGTGGACCATGGCGCAGTCTCGGCCGACCACGGCGTCCGGACCCCGGCAACGCTCAAGCTCGACGCCGGCGACGCGGCCAGGCTGTTCGACCGCGCCCGCTCGGGCCAGGCCACGGCGGCCGACCGCGACGACTTCGAAGCCCACATGATGTACCAGATGGCCCGGATGTCCGTGGAGGACGGCCTGGTCATGACCATCCACCCGGGGTCCTACCGCAACCACCACGAACCCACGTTCAACGCCTTCGGCGCCGACACCGGCCACGACATCCCGTTCGCCGTCAACTACACCGAGGCGATCCGTCCGCTGCTGCAGGACTTCGGCACCGCCAAGGACTTCCACCTGGTGCTCTTCACCCTCGATGAGACCGTGTTCTCCCGCGAACTCGCGCCGCTGGCAGGCTTCTACCCCTCCGTCTACCTCGGCGCCCCGTGGTGGTTCCTGGACGCACCCGACGCCATGCTGCGCTTCCGCTCGGCCGTGACCGAAACCGCAGGATTCTCCCGCTCGTCCGGCTTCATCGATGACACCCGCGCCTTCTGCTCCATCCCCGCGCGCCACGACGCCTCCCGCCGGATCGAGGCCTCCTTCCTGGCGCGGCTGGTCGCGGAACACCGCGTCAGCGAGGACCGCGCCCATGAACTGATCGTCGACATCGTGGACGGCTCGCCCCGACGGGTGTTCAAACTGTGAGCGTCGAACAGCACACCGGGGCCCCGGCCGGCGTGGAACTTCCCCGACTGAGCCGCCGCCTGCGCCCCGGCGCCAAGGCACCCGTGCGGATCGTCCACCTGGGCCTGGGCGCCTTCCACCGCTCGCACCAGGGGTGGTACACCCACCAGGCGTCCGACGCCGCGGACTGGGGCATCGCGGCCTTCACCGGGCGCCGCCCCGACGCCGCCCTGGCGCTGGCCGAACAGGACGGGCTCTACACGATCGTGAACCGGGCCGACGGCGGCGACTCCTTCACCGTTGTCAGCAGCATCGTCGAAGCCGTGGACGGGGCGGATGTGCAGCGGCTCGCGGAGCTGGTCGCCGCGCCGGCCACAGCGGTGATCACCCTGACCATCACCGAGGCTGCCTACCGGCTCCGCGCCGACGGGCGGCTTGACCGCACCGCGCCCGACGTCGCCGCCGACCTTGCGCTGCTGGCGTCCGGCAGCGGAAGCCCGGCGACGCCGCTGGGCCGGCTGGTGCTGGCCCTCGCAGCCCGCCGGGCTGCCGGGTCGGGACCGCTCGCCGTCGTCTGCTGCGACAACCTTTCCAACAACGGCACCGTCGCGCACAACGCCGTGGCAGGCATGGCCGGGGCCTGGGACGCGGGACTGGCCGGATGGATCGACGCCAACGTCAGCTTCGTCAGCACCTCGGTGGACCGCATCACTCCCCGCACCACGGCCGCGGACATCGCCGCCGTCCAGGCCGCGTGCGGCTACCGCGACAATTCGCCCGTGGTGGCCGAACCCTTCTCCAACTGGGTGCTCAGCGGGGAATTCCCCGCCGGGCGGCCGCGCTGGGAAGACGCCGGTGCCGTGTTCGTCGCCGAGATCGAGCCGTACGAGAACCGCAAACTCTGGCTCCTGAACGGCGCACACTCCCTGCTGGCCTACGCCGGGCAGCTGCGCGGCCACACCACCGTGGCCCAGGCCCTGGCGGACCCGCTGTGCCTGCGGGCCGTTGTGGAGTTCTGGGACGAGGCGGAGGCAAACCTGTCCGGGCCGGAGGGACATGCCGCGGACCTGCAGATCCCGGCCTACCGCGCCGCCCTGCTGGAGCGATTCGGCAACGCCCGGATTGCCCACCACCTCGCACAGATCGCGATGGACGGCAGCACGAAGCTGCGGATGCGCGCCATTCCGGTGCTGCGGGCCGAGCGTGCCGCGGGCAGGCCCGGCGCGGCGGCCGCGCTCATGATTGCCGCCTGGATGGACTACAGCGCCGCCTCCGCCGCGTTCCAGGATCCGCTGGCCGGCGAGGTGGCCGCAGCCAACCGGCTCGCGGGCGCCGAGCGGACCCGTGCCTTGCTGGCCCTGGTGGATCCTGCCCTGGCCGGAGACAGTTCCGCCGTGGACCTCATTGAAGGCTTGCGCGGAACGTTCGGGGAGCAGGCTGTCTCCCCGTAACGCCCTGCGTGCAAGGACTGCTGCCCGGCCCCCCGACCACGGGGAGCCGGGCAGCAGTGTTCCGATGAACTTTCACAAAATTATGGCAACCGCTTGCCATTTGATTGCCAAGTGATTAGGATTACAGCAAGAGCACAAACCGGCCCCGCGGCCGGACCCCAAAAAATACTCCCCGGCACTGCCCGCAAAGACGCGATAGGACCTCCCAATGCTCAAGCCCCAGGCCAGCGAAACCCGCGAGATCGTCAATCTCGACGGCCTGTACCGCTTCAAGGTCGACTTTGACCGCTCCGGCCACCGGGACGAATGGTTCAAGGCGCCCCTGGAAACCGGGCTGGAAATGGGCGTCCCGGCCAGCTACAACGATGTCTTCCCCGACAGGGCCGTCCGGGACCACGTGGGCTACGTCTGGTACCAGCGCGACGTCCGGGTCCCGCGCGGCTGGGCGGGGGAGCGGATCCACATCCGCCTCGACTCGGCCACGCACGAGGGCATGGTGTGGGTGGATGACACCCTGGTGGCCCAGCACACCGGCGGGTACATGCCTTTCAGCGCGGACATCACAGACCTCGTGACACCGGGGCAGATCTTCCGCCTGACGGTCTCGGTCAACAACGAGCTCACGCAGGCCACCATCCCGCCCGGAACCATCACCGTCACCGGGGACGGCCGCCGCCAGCAGAGCTACCTCCACGATTTCTACAACTACGCCGGCCTGCACCGCAGCCTCTGGCTGTTCAGCACCCCCGCGGTCACGGTCGATGACATCACCGTCGTCACCGGCTTCGAGGGAACCACCGGCAGCGTCGGCTATACGATTGCCACCGCCGGCGGGACCGGCAGCGAAACGGTCACCGTTTCCCTCCGCGACGCCGACGGCGTCGAGGTCGCCCGCGCCGACGGTGCCCGCGGCGCGCTGGCGGTCGCCGACGTCGTGCTCTGGAAGCCCGGCGCCGCCTACCTGTACAGCCTCACCGTGCAGATCCGCGACGGCGGCCGGCTGCTGGACAGCTACACCCTGCCGGTCGGCGTCCGCACCGTGGAAGTCAGCGGCAAGGAATTCCTCATCAACGGCGAACCGTTCTACTTCACCGGCTTCGGCATGCACGAGGACCACGTGGCCATCGGCAAGGGCCACAGCAACGCCCAGATGGTCAACGACTTCCAGCTCCTGGACTGGGTAGGCGCCAACTCGTTCCGGACCTCGCACTATCCCTACGCCGAGGAAGTCATGGAGTTCGCGGACCGGCACGGCATTGTGGTGATCGACGAAACCGCCGCCGTCGGGCTGCACCTGGGCTTCGGCGCCGTCTTCGGCGGCATCGCCAAGAAGACCTACGTCGAGGGCGGTGTGGACGCCAACACCGCCGCCAACCACCGGCAGGCGATTACCGAACTCGTCGCCCGCGACAAGAACCACCCCTCGGTCGTGATCTGGTCGATCGCCAACGAACCGAACGGTTCCGAGGAAGGCGCCCGCGAGTACTTCGCACCCCTCGTGGAGCTGACCCGCAGCCTGGACCCCACCCGGCCCGTCGGCTACGTCAACGTCCTGTTCGACACCCCGGACAAGGAACTGCTCGGGGACCTGTTCGACGTGATCATGCTCAACCGCTACTACGGCTGGTACGTCGACAACGGCGACCTCGAAACCGCCGAACAGCACCTCGAGAAGGAGCTGCGCGAATGGGAAGCCAAGTACGGCAAGCCCATGATCATGACCGAATACGGCCCGGACACCATGCCCGGCTTCCACTCCATCTATGAACAGCCCTGGAGCGAGGAATACCAGGCAGCGTTCCTGGCCATGTACCACCGGGTCTTCGACCGGGTGGACGCCATGGCCGGTGAACAGGTCTGGAACTTCGCGGACTTCCAGACCTCCAACGGCATCATGCGCGTGGACGGCAACAAGAAGGGCGTCTTCACCCGGGACAGGCGGCCCAAACCCGCCGCCTATGCCCTGCGCCAACGGTGGACGGCACTGGCCGGCACCAAGAACAGCACCTCCAAGGCGTAGGCCTTAACGCACATTTTTCGCCGGACCCAGGTCCGGCAACGGGTAAAGGAGCCCAATCATGAAAAAGCTGAACAAGCTCAGCATCATCGGCTATGGCGCCGGCGACGCCGCAAACAATCTGGCCTTCACCACCGCCACCATGTTCCTGCTCGTGTACTACACGGATGTGGCCGGGATCTCCGCCGCGGCCGCCGGCACCCTGCTGCTGGTGGTGCGGATCTTCGATGCCTTCGCGGACGTCTTCGCCGGCCGCGTGGTGGACCGGACCTACAGCAAGCGGTTCGGCAAGTTCCGTCCGTTCATCATGTTCGGCTCCATCCCGCTGCTGCTGCTGAGCGTGGCCACCTTCTCCATCCCTGAGCTCGGCGAGTCCGGCACCCTGCTCTACGCCTACGTCACGTACGCCGCCCTGGGCCTGGCCTACAGCCTGGTCAACATCCCCTACGGCTCCCTCGCCGGCGCCATGACCCAGGACCCGGCGGAACGCGCCAAGCTCGGCTCCGCCCGGATGATCGGCGCGCTGCTGGTCGGCTCCGCCCTGGGCATCTTCGTGGCCCCGCTGATCAAGCCCGGCGCCGACCTGCAGGCAACCTTCACCACCATCACCCTGTCGTTCGTCGTCATCGGTGCGGCCCTGTACTTCTTCACTGTCCTGACCGCCAAGGAGCGGGTCTACCGCGCCGTCCCCAACGTCACGTTCAAGCAGAGCATGGACACCCTCAAGGGCAACCGGCCGCTGCTGATGCTGTGCCTGAGCTCCTTCTTCTTCCTGACCGGCTACCTGGCCCTCACCTCGGTCCAGCTCTACTACCTCCGCGATGTCCTCGGACGGCTGGACCTGTACCCGGTGCTGTCCATCATCCAGCTCGTCCTCACCTTCGTGCTGGCCGCCTTCATGCCCAGGCTGGTCCGCAAGCTCGGCAAGAAGCGGGTCTACATCCTCTCGTCGCTGCTCACGGTGATTGGCGGCGCCGTCGTCTTCTTCACCCCGGCCAGCCAGGTCTGGATCGGTTTCACCGGCCTGGTGGTCAGCCTCGTGGGCGTCCTCGCGGTCAACATCGTGGTGTGGGCCCTCGAAGCCGACACGGTCGAATACGGCGAATGGAAGACCGGCGTCCGCACCGAGGGCATCACGTACGCGCTGTTCTCCTTCACCCGCAAGACCGGCCAGGCAGTCGGCGGCGCGCTCGCGGCCTACGCCCTGGCCCTGGGCGGCTACAAGTCCGGCGCCGTCCAGACCCCCGACGCCGTCTTCGGCATCCAGCTCGCCGCCGGCGCCCTGCCGGCGGTCATGACCATCCTGGCCGTGATCGTCATGGCCAAGTACACGCTCACCGATACCATGCACGCCCGGATCCTCACCGAGATCCAGGCCCGCCGCACCGGCGGCGAAGGACCGTCGGCCGGCGACCGGCCCTCCGGTTCCGACGGCGCCGCCCCCGCCGTTTCGCCCGGCGCCGCGCCGTTGGCGCCGGGCAATTAAGACATCCCCGTTAGAGCAGATAAGGACCTGTTGTGAAAATCATTGCCGCTGAAGTGTTCGTCACCAGCCCCTCCCGGAACTTCGTGACCTTGCGGATCACCACCGAGGACGGTGTGACCGGGATCGGGGACGCGACCCTGAACGGGCGCGAGCTGGCCGTGGCCGCGTATTTGAAGGAGCACGTCGCGCAGCTGCTGATCGGCAAAGACCCGCACCGGATCGAGGACACCTGGCAGTTCCTGTACCGGTCCTCGTACTGGCGCCGCGGCCCGGTCACGATGGCCGCGATCGCCGCGGTGGACATGGCGTTGTGGGACATCAAGGGCAAGCTGGCCGGGATGCCGGTCTACCAGCTCCTGGGCGGGGCGTCCCGGAACGGGCTGCGCGCCTACGGGCACGCTTCCGGCGCGGACCTGCCCTCGCTCTTCGACTCGGTCCGCGAACACCTGGAGCTGGGGTACAAGTCGATCCGGATCCAGACCGCGGTCCCCGGGATCAAGGCCGTTTACGGCGTCGCGGCCCAGGCCCAGGCCTCCGGGGAGCGCTACGACTACGAACCGGCCGGGCGCGGCGCGTTCCCGCAGGAAGAGGACTGGGACACCCGCGCCTACCTCCGCCACCTGCCGACCGTGTTCGAGGCGGTCCGGAACGAGTTCGGCCCGGAAATCCCGTTGCTGCACGACGGGCACCACCGGATGACCCCGATCCAGGCCGCGAAGCTGGGCAAGGCGCTGGAACCCTACGACCTGTTCTGGCTCGAGGACTGCACCCCGGCCGAGAACCAGGAGGCCCTGCGCCTGGTCCGGGCGCACACCACCACCCCGCTGGCGATCGGGGAGATCTTCAACACCGTGTACGACTACCAGGCCCTGATCAATGAACAGCTGATCGACTACGTCCGGGCCGCGTCCACGCACTTCGGCGGGATCAGCCCGCTGAAGAAGGTCATGGACTACGCCGCGCAGTACCAGATCAAGTCCGGCTTCCACGGCCCCACCGACATCTCCCCGGTCGGGTTCGCCGCGCAGCTGCACGTGGGCCTGGCGATCCACAACTATGGCATCCAGGAATACATGCAGCACTCGGACAAGACCAACGAGGTCTTCGAACAATCCATGACGTTCGTGGACGGTTACCTGCACCCGGGCGACAAGCCCGGCATCGGCGTCGAATTCAACGAGGAAGCCGCCGCCGCGTTCCCCTACCAGCAGGCCTACCTGCCCTACAACCGCCTCGTCGACGGCACCGTTCATGACTGGTAACCCGGCCATGAAAAGTACCCCGGCCACGACCGGTGAGCTGAAGCCCGCCGGTCCCGGCCGCCGCCACCTCGTGGTGATGGGCGTGACCAGCTGCGGCAAAAGCACCGTGGGCGCGGCCATCGCCGACCGTCTCGGCGCGGAATTCCTCGACGGTGACTCGCTGCACCCGCAGTCGAACATCGACAAGATGGCCTCGGGTACCCCGTTGGACGACGACGACCGGGCACCCTGGCTGGCCGAGATCGGCAGGCGCTTCGCGGCGTCGGACTCCGGCCTGGTCATCGCGTGCAGCGCGCTCAAGCGTTCCTACCGTGACATCATCCGCAGCGGGGACTCCTCCGTGGTGTTCGTGCACCTGCACGGGACCCGGGAACTGCTCAGCAGCCGCATGGCCGCGCGTCCCGGGCACTTCATGCCGCTCTCGCTGCTGGATTCGCAGCTGGAAACCCTGGAAGAACTCCAAACCGACGAAGCGAGTGTTGTAGTGGATATCGCCACGCCAGTGAACCAGATCGTTGACGACACCGTTGCGGCCCTCGACGGGCTGCAGGGTGGGGCTCCCCGGTTCCTGGTGGACCTGAAGACCGCGCCGTTCAACCTCGACGATGCCGCGATTGCGTGGGTGGAGTCCACCATCGGCTCCATGTCGGATGAGGAAAAGATCGGCCAGCTGTTCATCAACCACAACAACGACTACTCCCCGGAATACCTCGACGGTGTCCTGGAGCAGTACCACGTGGGCGGCATGCGGTACCGGCCGGGGCCGTCGGCCGAGGTACAGGAACACATCCGCTACGCGCAGTCCAAGGCACGGGTGCCGCTGCTGATCGCGTCGAACCCCGAAATGGGCGGCGCCGGCAGTTGCGACGACGGGACGTTCGTCTCGACCCACCTGCAGGCTGGCTCGCATCCGGACAAGGGCATCGCCCGCCAGATGGGGCGCGTTGCCGGGGTGGAGACAGCCGCGCTGGGCTGCAACTGGGCCTTCGCGCCCATCGTGGACATCCACTACAACTGGCGCAACACCGTCATCTCCACCCGGGCCTTCGGCAACACCCCGGAAATCGTGGTGGAACGGGCCAAGGAATACTTCGACGGCATCAGCGAATCGCCCACCGTGTGCGCCATGAAGCACTTCCCCGGTGACGGCCTGGACGAACGCGACCAGCACGTGGTCACGTCCTACAACACGTTCGGCTACGAGCAGTGGAACCAGACCTACGGGCACGTATACCGGGAGATGATCGGGCACGGCGTGCAGTCCATCATGGTCGGGCACATAGGTGCGCCGGACCTGTCACGGCATTTCCGCCCGGGCCTCGCGGCGCAGGACATCCTGCCCGCGACCCTGGCGCCGGAACTCCTCCAGGACCTGCTGCGCGGCGAGCTCGGCTTCAACGGGCTGGTCCTCACCGACGCGTCCCAGATGATCGGCCTCACCCAGGCCATGAAGCGCAGCGAGCTGGTCCCGGCCACCATTGCGGCCGGGTGCGACATGTTCCTGTTCTTCCGGAACCCGGCCGAGGACTTCGGGTACATGCTGGACGGCTACAAGTCCGGGATTATCACCGAGGCGCGGCTGCATGACGCCCTGCGCCGGATCCTGGCCCTCAAGGCCTCGCTCGGACTGCACCTGAAGTCCCGGGAGGCGCTGGTTCCGCCGGTGGAGGCGCTGGCACGGATCGGCAGCGAGGCGCATTTGGCCATCGCCGCCGAAGTTGCGGACAAGACCGTCACGCTGGTGAAGGACACTGCGCAGAACCTGCCCATCACCCCGCAGACGCACAAGCGGATCCGGCTGTACGGCATTTCCGGCGGCGCGGACTTCACCATGGCGGATCCTCTGGCCTACCTCGATGTGGTGGCCGGGGAACTGGAACGGGCCGGTTTTGAGGTGCACCTCTTCAAGACGGCGGCGCAGCGCAAGGCGGCAGGGGAGGAAGGCGTGAATTTCATGTCCGTCATCTCCGAGGAAGCCACCGGGGACTACGCGGACAAGTATGACGCCGCGTTTGTGTTCGCCAATGTGAAGGGCTTCGCGCAGGAGGCCGCGATCCGGATCAAGTGGTCAACGCCGATGGCCGCCGAGATCCCCTGGTACACCACCGAGGTCCCCACGGTATTCGTCTCGCTCAACCAGCCGAACCACCTCATTGACGTGCCGATGGTCAGGACCGCCATCCACGCCCACGCGGGCACGCCGGCAGCCATCCGGGCCGCGATCGAGAAGATCCAGGGCAAGTCGGAGTTCCAGGGCACGTTCAACGAGAACGTCTTCTGCGACTCCTTCGACACCCGGCTCTAAACCACGCTGCGTTTTTGACCTGACGCGGCGCCAAATACCCTGCGCTAAGAGGATTCTCGTAGCGCAGGGTATTTTGCGCCGCGGACGCCCGAAACTGGCCGCGAAAACCCTCTCCCGCGGCACCCCGCGCAGGCGTAGCGTGGGGCCATGGAGAAGACCGGATGCGCGGTGGTGGGCGGTGGACCTGCGGGGATGATGCTGGGCTTGCTCCTGGCACGGGCCGGGGTGCGGGTGACGGTGTTGGAGAAGCACGCCGATTTTCTGCGCGACTTCCGCGGCGACACCGTGCACCCGTCCACCATCCGGCTCATTGACGAACTCGGACTCGGCCAGGAGTTCCGCCGGCTGCCGCAGAGCCGCCTGAAGAATGTCGTTTTCCCGGTCCCGGGCGGGGCGGCCGTGACCATGGGCGACTTTGACGCCCTGCCGCCGCCGTACAACTACATCGCCATGATGCCGCAATGGGATTTCCTGAGCTTCCTCGCCGACGCCGCGGCCCAGGAGCCGGGGTTTACGCTGCTCATGAGCCACACCGCCACGGGCCTGGTCCGCAACGGAGGCCGTGTCCGCGGAGTCCGCTTCCGGACCGCCGACGGCACGCAGGACGAACTCCTGGCGGACCTGGTGGTTGCCACGGACGGCCGCCATTCCGTGCTGCGCACCGCGGCCGGGCTGGCGCCAAAGGAGTTCCCGGTGCCCTTCGACACCTGGTGGTTCAGGCTGCCCCGTTATCCCTCCGAAACGGGTGAGGTGGCCGGGCTCGTGCCGGCGTTCGGCCCCGGCGAGGCGCTGCTGGCCCTGTTCCGCAACGACTACTACCAAATGGGCTACCTCGCCGCCAAGGGCGCCGACGCCCGGATCAGGGCGGAAGGCGTCGAGGGCTTCCGACGGCGGGTCGCGGCCCTCCGCCCGGACCTTGCGGACCGGGTTGACGCCATCGCGTCCCTCGATGACCTCCACTGGCTGGACGTGCGCCTGAACCGGCTGCACTCGTGGCACATCAACGGGCTGCTGTTCATCGGGGACGCCGCGCACGCGATGTCCCCGGCCGGAGGCGTCGGAATCAACCTCGCCATCCAGGACGCGGCAGCCGCCGCCGAGTACCTTGCCCCCGCACTGCTCCGGGGCCGGGTGACCACGGCAGACCTGGAGAAAGTCGAACGACGGCGCCGGCTGCCCACCGTCATTGTGCAGAGCGTCCAACGGCTCATGCAACACGCGATCTTCGGCCCGATCCTGACCGGGAAGCGGACAAAATTTCCGGCGGCGGCACTCTTCTTCGCCCGGCACGTTCCGGCGTTCCGCAAGATCATTCCCCGCTTCATCGCCTTTGGTCCGCGCCCCGAGCACGCACCCGCCTTCGCGCGGCGTGCCCCGCAACACAGCTAGCAGAGGAACCGAACGTGGGGCAACTGGTAGTCCAGGAATTCGTCACGGCCGACGGGTTCGCGGCCAACACCAACAATGAGTTCACGGCCTACGAACTGATAGAAGGCGGCACCGCCGAGCTCGACCAGAGCCAGCTCGCGTGGCTCGAGACCGTCGACGCGATGGTCCTCGGGGCAACCACCTACCGGATGTTTGCTGAATTCTGGCCGACTCCCGCGTCCGAGGGGGAGATCATTGCGCCGGCGATTAACGCGCTGCGTTGCTACGTGTTTTCCCGACATCTCCGGAGCGCGCCGTGGGGCGGCTTCCCCGCGGCGACCATTGAATCGGGCGATGCGGTCGCGGCGATCCGCCGGATCAAAAGCGAGGTCAGGGGCACGATTGTGGTCTGGGGAAGCCTGACCCTGAGCGAGGCGTTCTTCGCGGCCGGCGAAGTGGACGCCGTGCGCCTCGTTGTCCTGCCGGTTGCGACCGGCGCGGGGCGCGGCGTTTTTCCGGCCGGCCAAGACCCGACCTTGTTGAGGCTGCTGAGCGCGAAGACGTACGACGCCGGGCTGATCGAGCTCGAATACGCCGTTAGTGCGGGCCGGTAGGTCTAGGGCGTAGGACATCGAGGCCACCGCTGACATCTGGCCGTCCGCCGACATACACGGCTCCGGCTGGGAATCCGCGGCGGACCACCCACTAAACTGGGTGCCATGACTGCCACCCGTGACTTCGCAGCCGACGCTGCCACTGCCCGTGCCCGACTCCTGGAACTGATCAAGGAACTGGCCGTAGTCCGCGGCAAGGTCATCCTCTCCAGCGGCGCCGAGGCCGACTACTACATCGACCTGCGCCGCATCACCCTGCACCACGAGGCGTCCAAACTCGTCGGACAGGTCATGCTCTCCCTGATGGAGGACGCCGGGATCGATTTCGAGTGCGCCGGGGGACTCACCATGGGGGCGGACCCGGTGGGCACCGCCGTCATGCATGCCGCCGTCGACGCCGGCCGCCCGGTGGACGCTTTCGTGGTCCGCAAGGCGCAGAAGTCCTACGGCATGGGCCGCCAGGTGGAAGGCCCCTCGGTCGAGGGCCGCAAGGTCCTGGTCCTGGAGGACACGTCAACCACCGGCGGGTCCGCGCTGACCGCCGTCGAGGGCGTCCGCAAGGCCGGCGGCAACGTGGTGGCCGTCGCCGTGATCGTGGACCGCGACACCGGGGCCAAGGAAAAGATCGAGGCCGAAGCCGGTGTTCCGTATCTCTTCGCCTTCGGCAAGGGCGAACTGGGCCTTAGCTAGGGTTTCGGCGCCCGACGCCAAAGGTGGACTGGGTATGGGCCGTGACTTATCATTTGTCCCATACCCGTCCATCCTTTTATCTGGAGAACACGCGCCATGCTCCCGTCCGAAAAGTCCCTGAACAGCGGTGTGAATCGCGGCCCTGAAGGGCAGGGCGCCGACATCTCGGTGGGCACGGTCGACCAGATCCAGAACCTGATCCTGGACAGCGCGGACTTCGAAGAGTTCCTGAACGAACTCGCGCGTTTTTCCGCGCACCAGGTGGCCGGGACCGGCGACGACGCGCTGTGCGGAATCACCCTGCTCCGGGACCGTAAGGCTGCCACGATCGGGTGGAGCAGCGACTCGGCCCGCGAAGTGGACGAGATCCAGTACTCCCTGTCCCAGGGCCCCTGCCTGACCGCCGCCAAGGAAGAACGGGAAGTCTACGTCCCGGACCTCTTCGACGAGGACCGCTGGGGTCCTGACTACGCCTCCGCCGTCGCCTCGCATGGCTTGCGCTCGGTGTTGTCGGTGCCGTTCCACCTCCAGGGCGAGGCCCAGGCGGCGCTGAACCTGTACTCCGATGTCCCGCACAAATTCGACGGCGACGTCGCGATCCGGGCCCGCGGCTACACCCGTGAAATCTCCCAGGCGCTGCGGCTGGCAGTGAGGTTCTCACTGCACACGGACAGTGCCACGAACCTGCGCGCCACGCTCGAATCCCGGACCGTGATCGACATGGCGATCGGGATCGTCATGGCGCAGAACCGCTGCGACCAGGAAACCGCGGTCCGGATCCTCACCGACGCCTCCAGCAACGGCAACGTCAAACTCCGCGACATCGCCGCCTCACTGGTGCAATCCGTCGGCGGAACGGCTACCCGGACGCACTACGAAGAGCCGAACCGGCGACAGGCTGGCTGAACCGGCAGCGGCCTATGACTTGTGTGCGACCACAAGCGCGGATACGCTGAATGCGGTTGAGCCGTCGGCCATAGACATCCTTATTTGGAGTACCTATGGACCAAACACTGCAAGCCCACGTCAAACTCGATGTCGTCGCCGACGTCGTCCGGATTAGTGTCCGGGGGAGCCTCACGCAAGCCTCCCGCCCCGCCCTGATGCAAATTATCCAGCGCGTTCGCCGCATGGGGATCATCTCGCACATCCGCGTCGATCTCGGCCTGGCCGCATTCGTGGAATCTTCGGCGCTGGCCGGCCTGCGCAACGACCTCAACGCGATCGACGGCGGGACCCCCGGCTCGGAGGTCGCCGGCATGCCGGCCCCCGGCGGCGTCTCCCTGGAACTGACCGCGCACCGCGACGATTCCGCCGGATTGCCCACACTGGACATGGCCGGGGAATTCATGGCTTCGATCGATCCCTCAGGCACCCGGAAGCTGACCCGGTTCTCCGACGACGAACTCTTCGCCGCGAGCGACTCGGTGTTCGGCCTCCTCGATGATCCCGCTGACATGGCCCGCTCGGAACTCCTGGCGACCTATGACGAGATCGGCATGGAAATCAGCCGCCGCGAGGTTGGCCGCGAGCCCGAACCCGCGTAGCCGGCAACGGCGCCAACCGCGCGCCAGCGGCCCTCCAACCGCGCTCCAGCCGCGCGCCAACCGCGCTTCCAGACTGACCTGCGGGCCCGCCGGATGGTCCGGTTTCTCATCCCCGCCGAACCGTGGATACGGTAGAGATGTGCCGGCCGAGATGGATCCGAACCATCCGCGAGGCCCCGGTGCGTCCGAGGCCCGCATGCTCCGCCGCGCCGTCGAGCTTAAGCGGGTTTCCCGGCGATCGTTCCTGATCGGCGCCGGGTCCGCGTCGCTGCTGGCGGCGGACATGCTGTTCACGCAGCGCGTGCAGGCCGAACGGCGTGCCAGCCGGATCCTCGAAGTACCTGATGACGTTGCCGAACTGTATTACCCCCACGCCAGCTGGATCCTGTTCCCCGGCTACAAAACGAGCTGGGAAGAAGCCCTGTGGATCCTGAACGCCCTGCGCGGCTCCCTGAACAAGAGGGGCCAGCTCGCCGCCGTCGGGTATTCCAACGAAGGCCTGGACATCGACGAGGTGGTCATCGCCGTGATCGAGCACGTCCGGGCCCACAATCTCACCACCCTCTACTTCTACGGCCATAGCTTCGGCGGCATGGTGGCAACCCAGGTGGCGGCCCGGCTGCGCGAACTGCACGGCGTCGAAGTGGCGTTCATCCTCCTCGACTCCAGCCCGTCGAGCCGCCACGACGTGCTGGATCAGAGCTGGTTCGAGGGCGTGGTGCTGCTCTACGAAAGCGGGTTCCGGTTCCCCACAGTGCTGCGCGGCGGCTACGAGCTCGGCGAGCGGATGCTGCACAAGAATGAGCGCAGTTGGGGCCAAGTGGTGGACCAGACGCTGGAGCAGCTGTCCCCGATCGCGCCATCCAGCGTGCTGATCCAGTCCGAATCCGCCTACATCTATCACTTTGAGGCCAGCCGTTTCATCGGGAAGCTGGGCGAAACGAAGATGGCGTTCATCGGCAACCCCCGGGACAAGACGGTGGATTACGAGACCGCCCGGGACACCTGGTCACTGTCCTTCAAAGCCAACATGGCCTCGGATGACCTGCGCACCGACGGGGCGAGGCCGGAGCACGCGAGCCCGGGCTGGAGCCCGTTCATCTACCGGCCCATCATCGAAAAACTCCAGGACGGCCTCTTCCCGCTGCCGGGCGGCGGCGGGAAGAAGACCGCGTTCTGAGGTATTGCGTTCCGGGGGTGTTGCTCAGATCTGGTTCTTGAGGTCCGCCACGGAATTCAGGATCTGGTTCGGCCGGAACGGGTACGCGGCGATGTCGTCCCGGTGGGTGATGCCGCTGAGCACCAGCACCGTGTGCAGGCCCGCCTCCATGCCGGCAATGATGTCCGTGTCCATGCGGTCGCCGATCATGGCCGTGGTTTCCGAGTGCGCGTCGATCTGGTTCATCGCCGACCGGAACATCATCGGGTTGGGCTTGCCCACAATGTACGGTTCCCGGCCCGTGGCCTTGGTGATGAGGGCCGCAATGGCCCCGGTGGCAGGCATGGGGCCGTCCTTCGAGGGCCCGGTGGCGTCCGGGTTGGTGGCGATGAAACGCGCGCCGGCGAGGATCAGGCGGATGGCCATGGTGATGGCTTCAAACGAATAGGTGCGGGTCTCGCCGAGCACCACGAAGTCGGGGTTCTGGTCGGTGAGGATGAAGCCGGCCTCGTGGAGCGCCGTCGTGAGTCCTGCTTCGCCGATCGTGTAGGCGCGGTTCCCCGATTCCGAACCGCGGACCTGGTCCTTGAGGAACTGGGCCGTGGCCAGGGCCGAGGTCCAGATGTTCTCCTCCGGGATTTCCAGGCCGGAGGAACTCAGCCGGGCCGCGAGGTCCCGGGGCGTGAAAATCGAGTTGTTGGTCAGCACGAGGAACCGCTTGGAGGTGTCCACCCAGCGCTGGATCAGCTCCGATGCGCCCGGGATGGGCTGGTTCTCGTGGACCAAAACGCCGTCCATGTCCGTGAGCCAGCATTCGATTTCCTGGCCGCTGCGGTACATCGAGGCGTATGAACGGCCTTCGTCTGAATCGGTACCCTGCTCTTCGCGCTGATCTGCCATGCTGTCCTCCGCCTAAGTGTGCCGCTTCCTGTCACCCAGTCTAATGTTGAGGCGTGACTGAACCCGAGATCCCCGCCCCTGCCCTTCCCGCCGCAGAGGAAGGGCCGGAACCGAAAGCGGAGGTCGGCGTCGGACCCTGGGAAGGCGAAGTTCCCCAGGGCGAGCACTGGGACCCGGACCTGCTGGCGGACGGCGACCGGCGCAACGTGGTGGACAAATACCGCTACTGGAAGCACGAGGCGATCGTGGCCGACCTGGACTCCAAGCGGCACAACTTCCACATCGCAATCGAGAACTGGCAGCACGACCTGAACATCGGCACCGTGGTCCGGACCGCCAACGCGTTCCTCGCCAAGGAAGTCCACATCATCGGACGACGCCGGTGGAACCGCCGCGGAGCCATGGTCACCGACCGCTACCAGCACGTCCGCCACCACCCCACCGTTGAGGACTTCGTGGCCTGGGCGCAGGGGGAGGGGCTGGCGATCATCGGGATCGACATCTTCCCGGACTCCGTACCGCTGGAGACCTACGAACTGCCCAGGGACTGCGTCCTGGTCTTTGGCCAGGAAGGCCCGGGCCTGACCCCCGAAGTCCACGAAGCTGCGCTGGACACCCTGTCGATCGAGCAGTTCGGCTCCACCCGCTCCATCAACGCAGCCTCCGCCGCCGCGATCGCGATGCACGCCTGGATCCGCCGCCACGTGTTCGGCCAACTCCCGGGCTAAAGCCACTCTTAGGCGTCCGTAGCCACGGGGGTTCCGTACCGACAAGCTAGCCGTTGACTTGGGTCACAAACCAGCAGACGCTGTCGGTGCAAGGCGAACGCGCGAGGAGGAGGATGTGGAGCAGCACCGAGGACATCACCGTTGCACGTCGGATGAGGCCGTCCCGTTCGGCAGGGGAGCGGAAACCCGGTGAGTGGATTTGTGGACAGTGTCCTGAATGTAGACCCGCGGCTGGCCCTGATCATCGTGGGCCTGCTGGTCTTCGCCGAGGACGCCCTCTTCGTCGGCTTCGTTGTCCCCGGGGAGACCGCCGCGGTTCTGGGCGGGGTCGTGGCCAGCCGCGGGGTCCTGCCCTTGTGGTCCGTGATGGTCGTGGTCGTGCTGGCCGCAATCATCGGGGACTCAGCCGGATACGAGGTCGGCAGACACCTGGGACCGAGACTTCTGAGTCTGAACGTCATGAACAGGCGTCTGGCCAGACTTGAAAAGGCCCAGGAATTCCTGCGCCTCCGAGGCGGGTCGGCGGTGTTCCTGGGCCGGTTTGTGGCATTTTTCCGCGCCGTCATGCCCGCACTGGCCGGCAGCTCACGGATGCCCTACCTGAAGTTTCTGGCCTTCAACGCCGCCGGCGGCCTGGTGTGGGGTGCAGGATTTGTCCTGCTCGGTTACCTGGCCGGGAACTCCTACGACGCGGCAGCCACAACTGCCGGACGCGGCGTCACCGCGGTGGTCGCGGTAGTCGTCGTGGCCGCCGTGATCACGTGGCGGGTCCGGAAAGCCCGTGCCACGCGTAACGCCAGCGCCCGGCGCAACGCCAGCGGCGAGGCCGGCGCCGGGCAGTCCGCCGGCAGGCCGGAACAATGACCGAAGTGCCCGGCCGCGAGTGTTACAGGGCCCACGTGACCGGAGACACGGCCCCGGCGCAGGAATGGCTAGGATGGTTCCTAGCCGACGAGGTTCCCTCCAGGATCACCAGCCCGTAGACGAAATTCACATGAGGAGTCAGCATGCCCATTGCAACCCCAGAGATCTACTCCGAGATGATCGACCGCGCAAAGACGGGCGGCTTCGCCTTCCCGGCGGTCAACGTCACGTCCTCCCAGACCCTGAACGCCGCCCTGCGCGGCTTCGCCGAGGCCGAGTCCGACGGCATCGTCCAGGTCTCCACCGGCGGTGCGGCCTACTGGTCCGGCGCCGCCACCAAGGACATGGTTGCCGGTTCCCTCGGCTTTGCCGCGTTCGCCCGCGAGGTCGCGAAGAACTACGGCGTGAACATCGCCCTGCACACGGACCACTGCCCCAAGGACAAGCTGGACGGCTTCGTGCTCCCGCTGCTCGCCGCCTCCGAGGCCGAGGTCAAGGCAGGCCGCAACCCCCTCTTCAACTCGCACATGTGGGACGGCTCCGCCGAGACCCTGCAGGAAAACCTGCGGATCGCCCGTGAACTGCTCGAGCGCACCGCGGCCGCCAAGATGATCCTCGAAGTCGAGATCGGCACCGTGGGCGGCGAGGAAGATGGCGTCGAGAACGCCATCAACGACAAGCTCTACACCACGGTCGAGGACGCCCTGGCCACCATCGACGCGCTCGGTTCCGGCGAAAACGGCCGCTACATCACGGCCCTGACCTTCGGCAACGTGCACGGCGTCTACAAGCCCGGCGGCGTCAAGCTCCGCCCGGAGATCCTCAAGGACATCCAGGAGCAGGTCGGCGCCAAGATCGGCAAGGCCAACCCGTTCGACCTCGTGTTCCACGGCGGCTCCGGCTCCTCGGACAAGGAAATCGCGGACGCCGTCTCCTACGGCGTCATCAAGATGAACATCGACACCGACACCCAGTACGCCTACACCCGCCCGGTGGTGGACCACATGTTCCGCAACTACGACGGCGTGCTGAAGGTCGACGGCGAGGTCGGCAACAAGAAGCTCTACGATCCCCGCGTCTGGGGCGCTTCGGCCGAGGCCGGCCTGGCCGCCCGCGTGGTCGAGGCCGCCCAGCAGCTGGGCTCCACCGGCAAGACCTTCTAGCCATGTCCGACGAGTTCCGCAAAAACCTGATGGGTCCCGAACCCACGCTCCTGCCTGCCGAGAGCGAGATCTACCAGCATCTCGCGCTCGGCCAGGAAGCCGTGGACCTCGTGGCGAAGCACCCCACCTCCTCGCTCCTGTGGGCCATCCTCGCCGAGGAGGCCTGGAACGAGGGCCGCACCATCGATTCCTACGCGTACTCGCGGGTCGGCTACCACCGCGGCCTGGATTCGCTGCGCCGCAACGGCTGGCGCGGGGTCGGGCCGATCCCGTGGGAGCACGAACCCAACCGCGGCTTCCTGCGCTCCCTCTACTCGCTTGGCCGCGCGTCCGCGGCGATCGGCGAGGCCGAGGAGCCGGAGCGGATTGAAAAGTTCCTGAAGGATTCCGATCCCGGCGCGAAGGCGGCCATCGAAGCCGAAGGCTGAGGCGGGCAATCAACCCCAACGCGGGGTCACTTACGGCCCATTCCACCCCGGTGGATGGGCCGTAAGTGACCCCGCGTTGGGGTTTAAGCGGCGACGGCGGGCTCCCACCTTGAGGTGGAAGCCCGCCGTCGTTTAACTGTTCAGGGTGCGGGTGGGGACTAGCTGGCTTTGGTCAGGCCCGTGCGGGCCATGGCATCGGCGTACGCGGTGTGCATCTCCGCCAGGTATTCTTCCTGCCGGGCCGGGGTACCGGCGAACGCCCGGCCGCTGAGCGAGCGGACCTTGTAGGTCTTCAGGCCGCGGCGCCAGATCATGGGCACTTCGGTCTTGAGCAGCAGGTTGGCCAGGCGGTTGGCCTCGGTGCCGTGGGCCACGATCACGGAGGCGCGGGGCACGAGGGCCAGGAACTTCAGCAGCGGCTTCAGGCCCGCCGAAATCTGGTCCGGCGTGAACTTGCCGTTCGGCTCGCCGGGGACGTGCCACGGGTGGACGTTCCACGGCATGACGAATTCGGGGCGCAGGCCCAGCTTCCACTGGATGCCCAGCATGCGGGTGGCGGCCTCGTCGTCGCCGGCGGTGATGAAGCCTGACGCGTCCGCCGTGCCGATGTTGGAGTACAGGCTGATGATCCGGCATTCGTCGACGTCGTGCATGGGGTCCACGTAGGGGACAGCGGTGCCAGCTTTGGTTGCCTGGAGGACGTCAAGGAGCTCGTTGACGGGGGCGACGTTGGGTTCGTACCGGCGGCTCAGAAGCTCTTCGCGGAAATTTTCGGTGGCCAGGGCTGTCATATGTTGCTGGGTCTCCTGCGGGATTGGCAAAGCTGCCACACCGGATGCAGGCACGCCGAATACGGGCATGCGGAGCAATGGTGTGGTTTGAAAATGTGGTGTGGACCGATTCCTGGTCGATCCTTATCAGTCTATCAAGCCCCGCGAAATGCAGCGCCGGACGGGGCCCTGCCGCCTCCGCGCTGCTACCAGAGCCGCTTGGTGGCGCGGCGTGCCCCTTCGCCGAGGGCGTCCAGCTTGGCGTACGCGATTTGGGGATGCACCCTGCCGCCCAGTCCGCAATCGGTGGACGCAATCACGTTTTCACGTCCCACGAGCTCGGCGAAGCGCACGATCCGGTCGGCCACGAGGTCCGGATGCTCCACGACGTTGGTGGCATGGGAGACGACGCCGGGGATGATGACCTTCCCCTCGGGAAGCTTCGCATCCTCCCAGACGCGCCATTCGTGCTCGTGCCGGACGTTGGCCGCCTCGAAGGAGTAACCGCCGGCATTGATCTGCAGGACTGAGTCGACGATGTCCGCGAAGGGGATGTCCGTGGTGTGCGGGCCGTGCCAGGAACCCCAGCAGACATGCAGCCGGATCTGCTCCTGGGGAAGGCCGCGCAGCGCCCAGTTGGTTGCTTCGACCCGGAGCTGGATGAACTTCAGGTAGTCCGCCAGGCTCGGCTCGGGGTTGATCTGGTCCCAGCTCTCGGCCAGGGAGGGGTCGTCGAGCTGGACCGTCAGGCCCGCGTCGATGATGGCCTGGTATTCCTCGCGCATCGCGTCGGCGCAGGCGTAGAGGAGTTCCTCGTCGTTGCCGTAGTACTCGTTGGCCACCCGGGCGCACGAACCGGGGGAGAGGGAGGCGATGAACCCCTCGGCGAGCCCGGCCGCGGCCAGGCCGGTCTTGAGGTTGGCAATGTCCGAGGCCACGAGCTCCTGGCCCGTGTACGTCAGCGGCCCGGCGATCTTCGGCTGCGTGACGGCCTTGCGGTGGGCCAGGATCCCGGAGGAGGGGTCGTCGTAGGCGTCTTCGAACTTCTGCCGGTCCCGCCGGTCGGTGAAGGAGGTCAGGACGATGTGGCCGGGAGAGGAGCGGTGCACCCTGGCGTCGGCCCAGCGGTCCACGTCGGTCGGTTCCAGGCCGCCGAGCCTTGAGAAGGAGTAATTCCACCAGGCGCCGTAGTCCACGGAGCTGGACATCGTGTGCCCGTACTCGCCGTCATTGGGGATGTCGATGCCCAGGTCCTTCTGGTGCTGGACGATGTCCACCACCGAGGTTTCGAGCAGGTCCAGGAATTCGGGCGTGATGCCGTCAGTTTCCTTGGCCTCGTTCGCGGCGATCAGCTCCGGCGTGCGGGGCAACGAGCCAGCATGGGTCACACGGATGTGGTCGGTGGTCCGGGACATGGCGCGGTTTCCTTTCAGCCGTTCGGGATTCTCACTCCCACTCAATTCCACACCGCGCGGTCCCGCAAGAGGTGCCCGCTATGTGTCGGCCGCGGCGTCGCCCGCCCTCGCGGAAGCCGCCCTGGCGTTCACCACCGGCCAGGCGGCGCGTCCAAGCAAGGACCCAAAGCGATGCCAGCCACCGATTTCGGCTAAACTTGGGTGGTAAGAGCCCCGGAACTCTGGCGTTGGATACGAACACAGCGATAGATTCGGGGCATTCTCATGAACGGCGCTGAGCTGCCGTGACCGCCTGGTCATTAGACGCAGTTCGGCCCGAACGAATGGGGGAGGATCCCATGCCAGCAATCGTGATCGTCGGAGCCCAATGGGGCGACGAAGGCAAAGGTAAGGCCACTGACCTGCTTGGCGGCCGCGTTGACTATGTCGTCAAGCCCAACGGCGGCAACAACGCCGGGCACACCGTCGTCGTAGGCGGTGAGAAGTATGAGCTCAAGCTCCTTCCGGCCGGCATCCTGAGCCCGAACGCGATTCCGATCATCGGCAACGGCTGCGTGGTGAACCTGGAAGCCCTGTTCCAGGAGATCGACGGACTGGAGGCCCGCGGCGCGGACACGTCCAAGCTGCGCGTCTCCGCCAACGCGCACCTCGTGGCGCCCTACCACCAGGTCCTGGACAAGGTCACCGAGCGGTTCCTCGGCAGCCGCGCCATCGGCACCACCGGCCGCGGCATCGGCCCGGCCTACATGGACAAGGTGGCCCGCCTCGGCATCCGCGTCCAGGACGTCTTTGACGCCTCGATCCTGCGCCAGAAGGTAGAGGGGTCGCTGCGCCAGAAGAACGAGCTCCTGGTCAAGGTCTACAACCGCCGCGACATCGAGGTGGACGAGATCGTGGAGTACTTCCTGTCCTTCGCCGAGCGCCTCCGCCCTCTGGTGATCGACAGCACCTACGTCCTGAACACCGCCCTGGACGAAGGCAAGGTGGTCCTCATGGAGGGCGGCCAGGCCACCTTCCTGGACGTTGACCACGGCACCTACCCCTTCGTGACGTCCTCGAACCCGACCGCGGGCGGCGCCTCCGTGGGCTCCGGCATCGGCCCCACCCGGATCTCGCGTTCCATCGGCATCATCAAGGCCTACACCACGCGCGTGGGCGCGGGTCCGTTCCCGACGGAACTGTTCGATGAGATGGGCATGTACCTGCAGAAGACCGGCGGCGAGTTCGGCGTCAACACCGGCCGTCCCCGCCGCTGCGGCTGGTACGACGCCGTGCTCGCGCGGCACGCCTCCCGGGTCAACGGCTTCACGGACTACTTCGTCACCAAGCTGGACGTGCTGACCGGCATCGAGCAGATCCCGGTCTGCGTGGCCTACGACGTCGACGGCGTGCGGCACGACGAAATGCCCATGACCCAGACCGAGTTCCACCACGCCAAGCCGATCTTCGAATACTTCGAAGGCTGGACCGAGGACATCACCGGCGCCCGCACCCTGGAGGACCTGCCGGAAAACGCCCGGAACTACGTCCTGGCCCTCGAAAAGCTCTCCGGCACGCGGTTCTCCGCGATCGGCGTCGGCCCGGACCGCGACCAGACAATCGTGGTCAACGACCTCATCAACGATTAGCACCGACTGACACCAACTGACGCGTCACCAGCTGGCGCACGACGGCGGCGGGCCACCTGACAAAGGCGGCCCGCCGCCGCCGCAGTTAAGGCCGGGTCTCAGCGGGGTCCTCCGCGGACGTGAACTGCAGCGAGAGCCAGTTCTCCCGGCATGCCCTGGCGGCGGCCTCGGCGTCGCCAAGGCGGGCGAGCCGGATGATTTCGGCGTGCTGCGCCACCGATTCCCGGGCGGCAAAGGAACCGAAGCGCATCCGCTCCACCCGGCGCAGCACGGGGGTGGTTTGTTCCAGGAGTTCCTGGAGCACCGGGTTGCCACTGACCGTGACAAAGACGGCGTGGAAATCGTCATCGGCCTGCAGCGCCGACTCGACCTCCGCGGCCTGCAGGGCCTGTTCGAAGCGCGCATTGGCCTCGGCCATGGCGGAGAGGTGCTCCGCCGACAGGAGCGGGACGGCCAGGCGGGCGGCCAGTTCGTGCAGTCCTGCCACCACCTGCTGCGTGCTCAGGGTCGACGCCTGGTCGCAGGGGGCGACGATGGTCGCCTTGCCCGGCAGTGCAACGATCAGTCCGGCGCGTTCCAGCCGCAGCAGCGCCTCCCTGATGGGTGTCCGGCTCACGCCCAGCCAGGCTTTCAGTTCTGTGTCTTTCAGCCGTTCGCCGGGTTCGAACGTGCCATCGACGATCGCGTTCCGGATCGATTCAAAGACGTTGTCCCGCAGCAGCGGCCGCTTGTGGACTCCGGCGAGCGAGGGAACGGGCATGCAACATATCGTATATTGCCCTTGCCCTCCCCGGGCAGGTATCCGACAATGCAATATATTGCATATTTGTTGCTCACCCAGCCGTTTCCCACCGCGAGCGAAGGACCGACGATGGCCATCACCGATTTTGAGCGCTACCCCCTGATGTTTGGACCGAGCCCCATCCACCCGCTGCCGCGGCTCAGCGCGCACCTGGGCGGGGCGCAAATCTGGGCGAAACGGGAGGACGTCAACAGCGGCCTCGCGTTTGGCGGGAACAAAACGCGCAAGCTTGAATACTTCGTCCCGGATGCCTTGGCGCAGGGTGCGGACACCCTCGTCTCGATTGGCGGCTACCAGTCCAACCACACCCGTCAGGTCGCGGCGGTGGCCGCGAAACTTGGCCTCAAAGCCCGCCTGGTTCAGGAAAACTGGGTCGACTGGCCGGATCCACTGTCCGACCGGGTAGGCAACATCCTGCTCTCGCGCATCATGGGCGCCGACGTCCGGCTGGACAGTGCGGGCTTCGACATCGGCATTCGCAGCAGCTGGGAGACCGCGATCGAAGAGGTTGAGGCCGCCGGTGGCAAGCCGTACGCGATCCCGGCCGGCGCGTCCGACCACAGGCTGGGCGGGCTGGGCTTCGCCAACTGGGCCTACGAGGTGGAAGAGCAGGAGCGCGAGCTCGGCATTTTCTTCGACACGATCATCGTCTGCACCGTCACCGGATCCACCCACGCCGGGATGATCGCGGGTTTCGCCGGCCAGGACAAGCCGCGCCGCGTGATCGGCATCGATGCTTCCGCGACGCTGGCGAAGACCCGCGACCAGGTTGAACGCATCGCCCGGAACACCGCCGAGCTGATCGGCCTGGGCCGGGAACTCCGCGACGACGAAATCAACGTCATGGAGGGTTGGGCCGGGGACCGTTATGGAATTCCCGTCGAGTCCACCCTGGAGGCCATCCGCCTGGGCGCCTCGCTCGAGGCCATGATCACCGACCCCGTCTACGAAGGAAAGTCCCTCGCCGGGCTGATCGACCTCGTGAAAAGCCGGGAGATTCCGGCCGGCAGCAATGTCCTCTACGCCCACCTCGGCGGCCAGATCGCCCTCAACGCCTACAGCGGCCTCTTCCGGTCCTGACACGGCGCACGACGGCGGCGGGTTCCCTGGCGGGGCCCGCGGTCGTCGTTATGCCCCGCCAGCGCCGGCTAAAAAAAGAAATCAAGAAAATTCCGATCGGTGCGTAACCTTTCGAGCCCGCCCAGCGATTACCTCTTTGTAAGCGCCGCCGGAGTTCGGACCCCCCACCAGACACCGGCTGGCCTTCCACCGTAAGCGCCGACCGGCGCCTTCCCCCCATCTGGTCTCCGGTCGGCCCTTAACCGTAAGCGCTTGCCGGCGCCTGTCCCCATCGGGCGCCGGCCAGCCTTCCATGGCGAGAGCGGGCTGTCGACTGCCCCCATGGGGCCTCAGCCCGCCTTCCACCAAAAAAACAAAGGATGTACTGCTGTTATGAAGAGTGTTAGCAAGACCACCAAGATTGCTGTCGGCGCCGCCATCCTGGCAGTCGGAGGTTTCTCCGGCATCGGACTGGCCAACGCGGCCCAGGTCTCCAGCACCGAGCAGACTGAAGTGAAGCACGCTACGCCCGCCGCGCCGGCTGTCCCGGCGGTCCCGGCCACTCCGACGCTCCCGGCGAAGCCCGCCGTCCCCGCCATCCCGGCCACTCCGTCCACTGACGGCTCCGCCAAGGGCCACAGCGACGCCGACGCCGACGCCGACGTTGACGGCACCGAGGGTGCCGGCGAAGGCTCCGTCGATGCGGACCAGGAAGGTGCCACCGTCAAGGGCGGCGCCAGTGTCAAGGGTGCTGCCGGCGAGGCGCACGCCAACGCCAACTTGAACGCCGCAGTTCCGGCAACCCCGGCCGTCCCCGCGGTTCCCGGCGCCAACGGCGTTCCGGCAACTCCCGCCGTGCCGGCCGTTCCGGCCCAGCCGTCCGTCGAGCTGCCCCAGCACGACAAGTAATTTTCCGGCTGGTTAGCCTGGACCCGGCACGGGTCTGAAAGCAAGGAGGGAGTCCTCATTTTGCAGGGCTCCGGGGTGCGGCCACTAGACTTGCGGGGCCGCACCCCAGCAGTAACGGAAGGACAGCCTCTTGGCGCAGCAGCTAAGCGACGACGAATTGTCAGCCGCCTTAGCTGGTGACCCCTCTGGATTCAGCGCCGTGTACACGGTGATTTCCCCGGCCGTGCTGGGCTACTTCCGGGCCCGGGGCGTGGACGACGCCGAGGCCCTGACCCAAGACGTGTTCGTGGACGTCCTGCCAAAACTGGCCGGCGTCACCGGCGGCCACGCAGGTCTCAGGACATTCATTTTCTCCGTCGCCCACGCGCGGCTGGTCGACTACAGGCGGCGGGCAGAACGCACGCCGCAGCTGGCCGAATACGACCCCCTGAACGACGCACGGTACTCGGCATCGGCCGAGGATGAAGCGCTCGGATCCCTGGGCGGTATCTCGGACACTCTCGCGAGGCTCAACGAGGAGCAGCGCGAAGTTCTGGTCCTGCGGATCGTCGCGGACCTTTCCATCGAACAGGTGGCCGGCATCATGGACAAGACGCCGGGTGCCATCAAGCAGCTTCAGCGCCGCGGGCTCAGTGCCCTGCGCGAACTCGTAACCGAAAAGGACCACGCAGCATCATGACCGGCACCCGCGACCCCCAGCAGGATGGCACCATCCAGGCGATGCTGGGCGACTCCGGCCTCGAATCCGCGGCCGAGCTTCGGAGCGCGCTGGAACAGCTCCGCGCCGTGGTCCCGGATGCGGCTCCCGCACCCCGCGCCGACCTCGCGGCCCTGCTCACCGCCGGAACGGCCGGAGCAGCCGGTCCAGCCGCCCCTGACTCAGCCACGACGACGGCGCTGCCCACGGTCGCGTCCGCGAAAAATGACGCCGATGCATCGCTGCCAGCCGGGGTCACGAGCCTCGCCGAGCGCCGCGGCCGGAAGCGTCGGCTGGCCATCGTTGGCGGCGCCGTCGTGGGTGCCATGACCCTTGGTGCCGGCGCCGTGGCGGCATCCAGCGAGGACTTCCGGCACAGCGTCAGCCACACCGTCGGGGTTATCTTCCAGCCCCCGGGCCACGGCGCGCCGGCCCCGGAGCATGTCCAGCCCTCGCCGTCCACCATCCCCGCCCTTCCCATGCCCGGCGCCACGCCGGGTCCCGGGACGCCCGGCGCCGCCCCGTCCGGAGCATCGACGCGCAGCAGCTCCAGCACTCCGGGCTCCCCGGCGGCCGGACACAAGCCGCCCGCCACACCGCCCGCCGGCGGCCGCGACGGCATCCTGCCCACCCCCGGCCAGCAGCCCGGAGCGCCGGGACTGCCGGCATCACCCGGTCTTCCGGGCGGCGGCGGAAACCCAGACAAGGACCTGCCGCGCGTTCCGGGCCACATCACGCCAACCCTGCCCGGCGTCGTTCCGACCAAGGCCCCCGGCCAGCCATAAACCGCCCTTAGACCCCTTTGTTAACCCGGTTGCGCTATCACGTAGGGCGGTCATCAGCGCTGAGAACGACCCTAAGTGATAGCGCAACGGGTGGGTTGGCGCAGGTGGGTTGGACTTAGGCCAGGACCTGCCGCTTGGAAGAGATGACGCCGGTGTCGAACCCGGCCAGGTGCAGGCCGCCGTGGAACCGGGCATGCTCAATCTTCACGCAGCGGTCCATTACGACGTCGAGCCCGGCGGCCTCGGCCTCCTTGGCAACGTCCTCATGCCACGAGCCCAGTTGCAGCCAGAGAGTCTTGGCGCCGGCGGCGATGGCCTCGTCCAGGACTCCCGGCAAATCACCGTGCTTGCGGAACACGTCCACAATGTCCGGGCTCTCCGGCAGGTCCGCGAGCGACGCATACGTCGGCTGACCCAGGATTTCCTTCACCACCGGGTTCACGAAATAGACCTTGTACCGGGTGGAGGACTGCAGATAGGTGGCCACGAAATAGCTCGCCCGCGACGGCTTGTCCGAGGCGCCCACAATCGCGATCGACTTCGCCTGCCGCAGCAGGTTCAGGCGCTCCGGCGCCGACGGTCCGGTCCAGGTCCGTTCTTCAACGCTCATCAGTTCGCTCCGATCGTGCAGGCTTCAGCCTCTGATGCATCCGGGGCTGCTGCCTCCGAAGCGGCGTCCAGCGCCTGGTCCAGGTCCCAGAGGATGTCGTCGATGTCCTCGAGGCCCACGGAGATGCGGACCAGGTCCTCGGGGACACCTGCTGACTCGAGCTGTTCGGGGCTCAGTTGCTGGTGGGTGGTGGACCCGGGGTGGATGACCAGGGTCCGGGAGTCGCCCACATTGGCCAGGTGCGAGGCCAGCTGCAGGGACTCGATGAACTTCTGGCCAGCGGCCCGGCCGCCCTTGACGCCGAAGGAGAACACCGAGCCCGGACCCAGCGGCAGGTACTTCTTCGCCCGCTCGAAGTGCGGGTGCGAGGGCAGGCCGGAGAAGTTCACGTAGGCCACGCGCTCGTCCGCTTCCAGCCATTCGGCCACGGCTTGGGCGTTCTTCAGGTGCGCGTCGAGGCGCTGGGGGAGCGTCTCCACGCCCTGCAGCAGCTGGAACGCCGACTGTGGGGACAGCGCCGGGCCGATGTCGCGCAACTGTTCGCAGCGCAGCTTGGTGAGGAACCCGTACTCGCCGAAGTTGCCCCACCAGGACACGTCTCCGTAGGAGGCCACGGGCTCGGTCATGGTCGGGAAGTTGCCGTTGCCCCAATCGAAGCGGCCGCTTTCGACGATCACGCCGCCCAGGGTAGTGCCGTGGCCGCCGAGGAACTTGGTGGCGGAGTGGATCACGATGTCCGCCCCGTGCTCGATCGGCCGCACGAGGTAGGGCGTGCTCAAGGTGGCGTCGACGACGAGCGGTACGCCGGCGTCGTGCGCCACCTTCGCGAGGGCCGCGAGGTCCTGGACCTCCGAGGATGGGTTGGCCACCACCTCCACGAAGATCGCCTTGGTGTTCTCCCGCACGGCGGCGGCGTAGTCCGCCGGATCGGTGCCGGCGACGAAGGTGGTGTCCACGCCGAAGCGTCGCAGCGTGACGTCCAGCTGGGTCACCGTGCCGCCGTAGAGCTGGGAGGCGGCCACGATGTGATCCCCGGATTGCGTCAGGGCGGCGAACGTGATGAATTCCGCGGCCATGCCCGAGGACGTCGCCACCGCGCCGATGCCGCCCTCGAGGGAGGCGATGCGCTCCTCGAACGCGGCCACCGTGGGGTTGCCGATCCGGGAATAGATGTTGCCGTATTTCTGCAGCGCGAAGAGGTTCGCAGCGTCCTGGGTGTCCTTGAACACGAAGGAGGTGGTCTGGTAGATCGGCACGGCCCGGGCGCCGTGCTCGGCGTCGGGCGTGCCGCCGGCGTGCAGGGCGCGGGTGCGGAAACCGAATTTGCGGTCAGCCATTACGCGTTCACCAGCTTGCTGGTGGTGCCGGTTGCCGCCGGGGTCCGGGACAGGTCCAGCTCGACGCCGTTCTTCCGTGCGAGGTCGGCCTCGAGTTCGCGGACAATCGGCAGGACGTCCGCACCGAACGCGGCGACTTCCTCCTGGAAGTGCAGGTAGCCGGTCAGGAACAGGTTCACGCCGATCTTCTTGTACTCCACGATCCGCTCGGCGATCTGCTCCGGGGTGCCGATCAGCTGGGTCTTGAAGCCGTCGTTGTACTGGACCAGGTCCTCGAAGCTCGAGTCGGCCCACATGCCCTTGCCGTCCTTGGTGGACGCCCCGGCTTCCTGGACGGCGGCGCGGAATCCCTCGACGGCGGGCTTGTGCGCCTTCTCGACGATCTCGCGGAGGGTGTCGCGGGCGTCCTTCTCGGAATCCCGGGCGATCACGAAGCCGTTCAGGCCAAACCTGGGAGAGGGGAGTGTGGGCAGGGCGTTCCCGGCCCCGCGTCCGCTGTCGCCGGCGGCGGCGACGACGCCGGCGATGTTCTCCTTGAACCCCTCGAGGTCCTTGCCGTTGGAGAAGTACCAGTCAGCCACCCGGCCGGCGGTGGCCTGCGCGGCCGTGGAGTTGCCGCCGAAGAAGATCTCCGGGTGTGCCCGGCCCGGCACGTCCACCGGTGCCGGGTTCAGGGTGAAGTCGGTGATGTTGTAGTACTTGCCGGACTGGCTGTAGTCCTGCTCGGTCCAGAGCCCGCGAAGGACCTTGATGAATTCCTCGGTGCGGACGTAGCGCTCGTCGTGTTCGAGCCATTCGAGGCCGAAGTTGGTGAATTCATCCTTGAGCCAGCCGGAGACGATGTTCACGGCGGCGCGGCCGTTGGAGATGTGGTCCGCGGTGATGATGTACTTCGCCAGCACGCCGGGGTGCCACATGCCCGGGTGGACGGCGGAGATCACCTTGAGGCGCTCGGTGGCGGCCAGCAGCGCCAGGCTGAACGAGGTGGCCTCGTGCTGCTTGTCCGCGCCGTAGGATGCGGCGTACCGGGTTTGGGTCAGGGCGTATTCGAAGCCGGAGTCTTCCGCGATCCTGGCCAGCTTCTTGTTGTACTCGAAGTCCCAGCCGGTGCGCTGTTCGATGGTGGACACCACCAGGCCGCCGGAGACGTTGGGGACCCAGTAGGCGAACTTGAGCGGTTCGGAAAGACGGGCGACGTTGCTGATCTCAGTCATGGGTGTTCCTTTACTTCCGGGTGGGGCTTGCTGTTGCCAGGAATTCCGCCGCGCGGTCGCGCAGCACATCCTGGATGCCCGCGATGGATGGTTCGTTCTGCAGCGAGGTGGTGTCACCGAGCGTTGTACCTTCGAACAGCTGGGTCAGCAGCCGGCGCATGATCTTGCCGCTGCGGGTCTTCGGCACATCGGGAACGACGACGACGTCCCGGGGCTTCGCGATCGGCCCGATCTGCTTCGCGACGTGCGCCTTCAGGACACCCTGGATGTCGGGGGTGGCCGCCGAATCCTTCAGCACCACGAAGGCGACGATCGCGTGGCCGGTCTTTGGGTCCGCGACCGGGCAGACGCCGGCCTCCACCACGTCCGGGTGGGAGACGAGCGCCGATTCGACCTCGATCGTGGAGAGCAGGTGCCCGGAGACGTTGAGGGTGTCATCCACCCGCCCGAGGATCCAGATGTCGCCGTCGTCGTCATACTTGGCGCCGTCACCGGCGAGGAACCAGCCCTGCTCGGCGTATTGGCGCCAGTACGAATCGAAGTACCGGCGCGGGTTGCCCCAGACCGTCCGGGCGATCGCGGGGCCGGGGGAGTCCACCACGATGAAACCCTGGACGCCGGGCGGCACCGTGTTGCCGGCGTCGTCCACGATCCGCGTGCTGACGCCGGGCAGCGGGCGGGCCGCGCAGCCGGGTTTGAACCCGGGGTCCGTCGGCGCGGGGGAGAGGATGGTGGCGCCGGTTTCGGACTGCCACCAGGTGTCCACCACCGGGGCGGTGCCGGCGCCGATGTTGGCCCGGAACCAGCGCCAGGCCTCGGGGTTGATGGCCTCGCCCACCGTGCCGAGCAGACGGATGGAGGAGAGGTCGTACGAGTCCGGAACGCCGTCCGGGAACCAGCCCATGAGGGAGCGGACCAAGGTGGGCGCGGTGTAGTACTGCGTGACCGCGTAGCGTTCGATGATCTCGAAGTGCCGGCCCGGGTGCGGGGTGTTGGGTGAGCCCTCGAAGATGACCTGCGTGGCGCCGTTGGAGAGCGGGCCGTAGAGCTCGTAGGTGTGCGCGGTGACCCAGGCGAGGTCGGCCGTGCACCAGTGCACGTCCTTCTCCCGCAGCGCCGGGTCCGGGTTGCTGAACAGGTGCTCGAAGCTCCAGGACGCCTGCGTGAGGTAGCCGCCGGAGGTGTGGACCAGACCCTTGGGCTTGCCGGTGGTGCCGGAGGTGTACATGATGAACAGCGGCGTCTCGGCGTCGAACGCCTCGGCCTCGTGAGTTTCGGAGGCGGACCCGACGGCGTCGTGCCACCACACGTCGCGGCCCGCGGTCATCGGGACCGTGTCCAGTTCGCCCGCGGGAGTGGTCCGGTTGACCACCAGGACGTGTTCGATGGCGTTGTCGCCCGAGACGGCGGCGTCCGCGTTGTCCTTGACCGGCACGGCGGTGCCACGGCGGAATTGGCCGTCGGTGGTGACCAGGAGCTTGGCGCCGGTGTCCTCGACCCGGAACTTCAGGGCCTCCGCGGAGAACCCGCCGAAGACCAGGGAATGGATGGCGCCGATGCGGGCCACGGCGAGGGTGATGATGACGGTTTCGGGGATGACGGGGAGGTAGATGACCACCCGGTCGCCCTTGGTGATGCCCAGGTCCAGGAGGGCGTTGGCGGCTTTGGAGACCTCGCGCTGGAGGTCGGCGTAGGTGACGGCACGGCGGTCACCGGGCTCGCCCTCGAAGTGCAGGGCCACCTTGTCCCCGCGCCCCGCCGCTACGTGGCGGTCGACGCAGTTGTAGGCGACATTGAGTCTGCCCCCTTCGAACCAGGTGATCTGCGGTCCGACGCCGGCCTCGACGTCGGCCGGGACCCGGCGGTGCGCGGTGTGCCAGGGCTTGGCACGCTCCGTTGCGGCGCCGGGCACGTCGGCCCAGTCGAGGCGGAGAGCCTGGGTTTCCCAGAACGCAACCGTCTCTGCCTGGGCAGTTCCCGCGGTCGCGGCGGCGCCGTGCCGGGGAGGGTGGTTTCCGGGGGTGGTGCTGCGGTGACGCGCCGGCCCGTCGGTGGGGACGCCGTGCACTGCGTCGTCCGTGGGCTCGTTCAGGGACCATCCCGAAGAGCCGCGAGAGGAGCCGGGCGCGTCACGCGGCCCTGCTTCGTTCGCCGTCGCGTCCGAAGTGGTTTGTGGGAATGCCTCGGACGCAGTCCGGGCAAAGGTGGGCAGGGCGGAATAGTTCTCAGGGGTCATTGCTGCACTCCATCGGTCCTGGCAGTAGCACCCTTGGTCCCTCCGGTTCCCTCGAATTTCCTCGAAGGAGGGCGGAACAGTTCCGTGGGAATGGTCGTCTCACGTCACCGGGGGTTGCTGCGGCGTCATCGATCCAGGTCTCTCGGCCGCTCGGGATGGTCATTACCTACTAGAGCCGAGATGCGGGATTCCACAAAATCGACGCCCGGGACCGCTGTAATATTCGTTCACCCGGCCTGCGCGCGGTCGAAATCATTCATTTATTCGACGATTGTCCGCAAAGGCCGCAGGAGTAAGGTTGATGCATGGCCCATGTTAACGATCCGGCAGTCATTGACCGCCTCATGCGAACCAAAGGCACGTGGGCGGTGGTGGGCCTGACCACCAACGAATGGCGCTCGGCGTACGAAGTCTCCCTCTATGTCCGGGACCGTATGGGCATGACCATCATTCCGGTCAACCTTCCCGGCGACGACGTCCACGGGGAGAAGGGGTACCGTTCCCTGGCGGACATCCCGGCGGAGAAGCACCCGATCGACGTCGTGGACTGCTTCGTCAACTCCCACAGGGTGGGGGCAGTCATAGACGAGGCCATCGCCGTAGGCGCCAAGGCCGTCTGGCTGCAGCTGGGCGTCTTCGACGACGCCGCGGCGGACCGCGCCAAGGCCGCCGGGCTGGACGTCGTCGTGGACGCGTGCCCGGCCCGCGAAGGCTGGCGCGTGGGCATCTAACGGCCCGGGAATGACGATCAACAGGTTGGGAAGAGTCGGTTACAAAATGTGACCGGCTTTTTCCGTATCCGCCGCATTGCCGTGTGAGATGGACTCGTAACCATCCCGAGCGGCTGAGAGATCTGGCTCTGTGACGCCGCAGCAACCCCCTCTTTGAGGACGGTGCTACCGCCAGGACCGATGGAGAACCACTGTGTTCTGAGGCTCCGCGGCTTCGCTCAGCGCTGCCCGGACGCCAGGACCCAGGGCTTTCCTCGGGCGAGCCCGGAGGAAATCATGAACACGCAGACAGCGGCAGCGCCGCGGCCCCGAGCAGGTGGGGGCCAGTGATCGAGATCCAGAATGTCAGCACGTCCTTCGCTTCGGCCGCAGGCCCTTTCACGGCCGTCGACGACGTCAGCCTGCACATCAGGCGGGGCACCATCCAGGGCATCATCGGGTTCTCCGGCGCCGGCAAATCCACGCTGCTGCGCAACATCAACCTCCTCGAGCGCCCGACGTCGGGACGCGTCCTGGTGGACGGCGTGGACCTGGTGACCCTCTCCGACGCCGAGCTCCGGACCAAGCGGCACGACATCGGCATGATTTTCCAGCACTTCAATCTCCTCAACAACCTCACGGCCCAGGAAAATGTGGAGCTGTCCCTGAAGTTCGCCGGCGTCGGGAAGGCAGAACGCCGCCGGCGGGCCGCCGAAACCCTGGAAATCGTGGACCTCGCCGACAAGGCGGGGACATATCCGGCCAAACTCTCCGGGGGCCAGAAACAGCGGGTGGCGATCGCCCGCGCCCTCGCCACCGGTCCCAAGGTGCTGCTCTGCGACGAGCCGACGTCGGCCGTTGATCCTCGGACGACGTCATCGGTCCTGCAGTACCTGGCCGACGTCAACGCCGAATTCGGCATCACGATCGTGGTGGTCACCCACGAGATGAACGTCATCAAGGCCATCGCGGACAACGTCGCGGTCATGGAAGAGGGCCGGGTGGTGGAGCAGTTCGATCTCACCGAACTCCAGCGCCCCGGCTTCCACCCGGCGACGTCGATCGGCCGCTACCTGGTCTCCGATGAGATCCAGCTGGACCGCTCCGGGAGGGGCACCCACACCACAGCCGCGTCGGAGGGCCTGATCAATGTTTGACCGCATCCTGGAAGTCCTGCCCGAAATCGGCGTCGCCATGGGGCAGACCCTGACCATGCTGCTGGTGGCCATCCCGCTGGCGGTGCTCCTCGGGACACCGCTGGGTGTCCTGCTCTACACCATCGGTCCCAACGGGCTCAAGCACCGGCCAAAACTGCACCGCGTCCTGGACGGACTGGTCAACCTGCTCCGCTCGTTCCCGTTCCTGATCCTGCTGATCGCGATCATTCCCGTGACCAGGTTCATCGTCGGCACGACCATCGGCACGGCCGCCGTCATTGTCCCGCTGACTCTCAACGCCATTCCCTATTTCGCCCGTTTTGTGGAACAGAACCTGAGCCAGCTCGGCGGCGGAGTGGTCGAAGCGGCACGGTCCATGGGCGCCAGCCGGTCCCAGATCGTCCGGGACGTCCTGATTGTGGAGGCGAAGCCCGGACTCGTCAGCTCCATCACCATCATGACCGTCAGCTTCATCTCCTACTCGGCGATGGCCGGCCTGGTGGGCGGCGGCGGAATCGGCGACTTCGCCATCCGGTACGGCTACTACCGCTACGAAACTCCGCTCATGATCACCGCGATTGTCCTGATGATCCTGCTGGTCACCATCGTTCAGCTGGGCGGGTCCTATGTTGCCCGGCGCCTGGACAAGCGCCTCTGAGCGCCCGCAGCACCCTCTTCCCACCTCCCCAGCGGAAAGCACCCCATGACTTCAACACCCAGTACCCGCTTCGACGGACCCCGCCCCCGCCTGCTGATCAGCGCCTTCGTGATGAACACGTCCAGCCACATCATGGGCGGCCAGTGGCGGCGCCCGGAAGCCCAGCAGCACCGGTTCAACGAACTCCAGCTCTGGGTCGACCTGGCCCGCCAGCTCGAGGACGCCAAGTTTGACGCGATCTTCTTCGCCGACGTCGTCGGTCTCTACGGCGACTACGACGGCGGCTGGGCGTCGCTGCTGAAAAAGGGCCTGCAGGTGCCCTCCAACGACCCCCTCATCCTGCTGTCCGCGCTCGCCACCGGAACGCGGGAGATCGGACTGGCCGCGACGTCGTCGGTGATCCAGAGCCACCCGTTCCAGTTCGCCCGGCAGATGTCCACGCTGGACCACATCAGCGGCGGCCGCGTGGCCTGGAACATCGTCACCAGCGTGCTGGAAAACGCGCACCGGAACTTCAACGCCACCGAGCTGACCAAGCATGACGAACGCTACGACTGGGCGGACGAATACGTCGAGGCAGCCTACAAATTGTGGGAAGGGTCCTGGGCAGACGATGCGCTGCTCCGGGACAAGGAGACCGGAGTCCACGCGGACCCGGAGAAAGTCAGCAAGATCTACCACCGCGGACCCCGGTACTCGATCGACGGGCCCCACCTCGCGGCCCCGTCGCCGCAACGCACCCCGGTGCTTTTCCAGGCCGGGAGCTCCGGCCGCGGCCAGCAGTTCTGCGCCGCCAACGCCGAGGCCACCTTCACGCTCGCGCCGAGCACCGAGGTGGCCGCGAAGTACACCGCGGCCGTCCGGGAACAGGCCGTTGCCGCCGGCCGCCATCCGGATGACGTGAAGTTCCTGCAGGGTATGCACTTCGTGGTGGGCGGCACCGAAGCCGAGGCGAACCGCAAGGCCGACGAACTCGAGGACAGCCTGGACATTGAGGCCCTGCTGGCCCACGTGGGCGGCGGATTCGGCGTCGACCTCGGCGGCCTGCCGCTGGACACCCCGCTCGGGGACCTGGAGACCGAAGGCAGCCAAGGCCATCTCACGGCCATCCGCGCCTCGGTCCGCGGCGGCAACCCCACCCTCCGCGACATTGCGCTCTACCGCAGCCGGGCCAACCGGGTGGTGGGAACGCCGGATCAGATTGCCGACCGCCTCGAGCAGTGGCAGGACGCCGGAATCGACGGCATCAACATCATCAACCAGACCATCCCCGGCTCCTACACCGACTTCATCGACGGGGTGCTGCCGGAACTGCGCAGCCGTGGCCTGGCCCAGACCGGCTACGCGCCGGGAACCCTGCGCGAGAAGCTCTTCGGCGCCGGGCCGCGCCTCAACGGCCGCCACCCCGCCGCCGCCTTCCGGGGAGCCTTCACCGAATTCTCCGCGGCGGCCGAAAACCAGCCCGCGACCGTCACCGCCCAGTCATAGCTCAGCGCGAACCACCACAAAGGACCAAGACCATGCAGCGTAGAAATTTCCTCAAGTATGCCCTCGCCGGCGCCGGCGCAGTGTCCGCCGCCGCACTGACCGGCTGCGGCCTCACCAACCCGGGCGGTGCCGGCGCCAGCGGCGGCAAGACGATCAAGATCATCGTCACCGAGTCCGCCCCGTACCAGGAACCGACCAAGCTGGCCCAGAAGCTGCTCGCGGCCCAGGGCTGGACCCTGGAGCCCACGTACGTCACGGACATCATCCAGCCCAACCTGGCCGTGGCCAACGGCGAATTCGACGCCAACTTCTTCCAGCACAACGCCTACCTGAAGCAGTTCAACCAGGACAAGGGCCTGGAGAACGTGGGCCTGTTCTACGTCTACAGCGCGCCGGGCGGCATCTGGTCTGACAAGTACAAATCCCTGGACGAGCTCCCGGACGGCGCCAAGATCGGCATCCCCGTGGACCCGGCGAACAACGGCCGGGCCCTGTTCATGCTGCGCGATGCCGGCCTGCTGGAGCTGTCCGACGCAACCGTGATCCACACCTCGCAGAAGAACATCACCGCCAACCCGAAGAAGCTGCAGTTCGTGGAAGTGGACCAGCAGTCCCTCGCCAAGACCCTTCCCGACGTCGACGCCGGCTTCCTCGTCGCCCGGATGGCCGCCGACGCGGGGCACAGCAAAGACGACGCGCTGGCCTTCGAAACGGATGCGGACCAGGTCCCGTTCCGGATCGTGGTTGCCGGGCGGAAGGATTTCGCCGGGTCGGAGAAGGCCGCGGCCCTCAAGGCCGCCTTCCAGTCCCCGGAGGTCAAAGCCTGGTTTGCCAGCTACCAGAAGGGCATCCTGCCCACCCCCTGGGACCAGGATCCCGCCGCCGACGTCGCCAAGCTCTAGTCCGGCCACCAGCAACCGAGGGAACGCATGTCCTACGCACCAGAGACCACAGCCCCCGCAGCGCCACCGGCCGCCCCGGCATCGGCCGGAGCACCTTCGGCTGAAGCGGCTTACGAGACGCTCGCGCAGCGTTTCCGGCCCGTGTTTGCCCGGATCGCGGAGGGCGCGCTGGCCCGTGAGCAGGACCGGGTCCTGCCCTTCGAACAGGTCCGCTGGCTGAACGAGGAAGGCTTCGGCCGGCTGCGGGTGCCCACGGAACACGGCGGCGACGGCATCGGCTTCGAGCCCTTCTTCCGGCTGCTCATCGAACTCGCCGCGGCGGATTCCTCCGTGGCCCACCTCTACCGCTCCCACTTCGCCTTCGTGGAAACCGTCGGGCTGGAATCAGTGGCTTTCCGGAACCGCTGGTACCCGAAGGTGGTGGCCGGCGAGATCTTTGGAAACGCCGCCACGGAGAAGTCCGGAAATGTCCTCGGCACCACCGGGACCAAGCTGACGCGCCACGGCGGGGACTGGCTGCTCAACGGCAGAAAGTATTACACCACGGGCACCATCTTCGCCGAGTGGATTGCCGTCATGGCCAGCACCGAGGGCGTGGAGGGCCGGCAGTACGCCGTGGTCAGCACCACCCAGCCGGGGGTTGAGATCCTCGACGACTGGGACGGTTTCGGCCAGCAGCTGACCGGCACCGGCACCACGATTTTCCGCGACGCCGTGGTGCCGGACGCCAACATCATCCGGCGCTCGGAATCCACCACGCACGAGCCGGCCTTCTTCCAGCTGGTCCTGCTCGCCGTCCTGGCGGGCATCGGCCGGGCGGCACTGGCCGACGCGAAGGCACTCGTGCGCGACCGCAAGCGCACGTTCAACACCGGGTCCGGCGACCTGTTCCGCAGCGACCCGCTGATCCTGCAGCTCGTGGGCCAGCTCTCGGCCAAGGTCTTCGCGGCGGAATCCGTGGTGCTGGCCGCCGCCCGGGAGCTCGACGCCGGCGCGGACCGAAACCTGGATCTCACCCGGGAGCAGCGCTACGTCCGCGGCGAGATCGCCGTGGAAAAGGCCCAGCTGCTGGTGCCCGAACTCGTCCAGTCCGCGGCCCAGCAGCTCTTCGACGTGACCGGGGCATCCGCCACGTCGAAGTCGAAATCCCTGGACCGGCACTGGCGCAACGCCAGGACCGTTTCCACCCACAACCCCGCCGTGTTCAAGGCGCGCACCGTGGGCGACTACGAAGTCAACGGCACCACTCCCGAAGGGCTGCACAGCATCGGCGACGCCCGCACTGCCGGGCAGGCTGCAGCCGGGCAGGCTACAGCGGGGCAGGCCGCAGCCGGATAGCCCGCAGCCGGATAGGCTCGTGCCATGGACGTTGCCACCCTCCGTGAGATCTGCCTGAGCTTCCCCGGCGCCTTTGAGGACTTTCCCTTCGGGCCGGAGACATCCGTCTTCAAAGTGCGGGCTGCCGTCGCAGGCGGCGCGCGGCAGGATGCCAAGATGTTCGCGGCGTCGGCCATGGACCCGGCCGACTGGTCCGTGAGCCTCAAATGCGAGCCGGCCCTGGCCGAACAGCTGCGCGCCCTCCACCCGGAAATCACCGGCGCCTGGCACATGAACAAAACGCACTGGAACGGGGTCCGGCTGGACGGCTCGCTGCCGGATGACATGATCCGGGACATGGTGGAGGACTCCTACGACCTGGTGGTGGCATCGCTCAGCCAAAAGCAGCGGGAGCAGCTGGGCTGGGCGGGCCTCGCCCGGGGCGACGGCGCATGAGCGGCAACCCCGCCGGCCGCATCGCGCGGGGCGCGCTGAACTATCCGGGCATTGGCTCCACCGAGCACGGCCAGGCCCCTCCGGGATACCCGTCCCTAGTGTCCCGGACCTACCTCGGCGACGGGCCGGAAACCTATCGGAGGGTGGCGCAGGGAATCCTTGCCTGGGAGCTTCAGAAGCGGTCCGGGCTGCGCGTCCGCACCACCTCCGACGCCGTGGTGCCCGGAGCGCGGGTGGTGAGCGGATTCGGCGTCGGGCCCTTCCGGATCAACGCGCCCTGCGAAGTGGTGTGGGTGCGCCGGCCGGTGCCCGGCGGCGGGCCGCAAAGCGCGGGCTTCGGGTACGGCACACTGCCGGGTCATCCGGAGCGCGGCGAAGAGGCGTTTGAAGTGGAGATCGACGCTGCGGGGCTTGTTTTCCTGACCATCACCGCCTTCAGCCGGCACTCCAACTGGTTCTACGCAGCCGGCGGCCTCCTGGCCCGGTCGGCGCAGCGGCACATCACTTCCCGATACATTGAAGGGGCACGTCAACTCGCCGCAGGTGAAAGCTGATCAGGAGCAGATGGATGCTGGAACAGAAAACCCTTGACCAAATGTGGAACTTCGAGGACCCCGCCGGGTCCGAAGCCCGGTTCCGGGCGGCCGCGGCGGATGACAGCTACGACGCCGACGAACGCGCCGAACTCACCACCCAGCTGGGGCGGGCCATCGGGCTGCAGGGCCGCTTCGAGGAAGCCGACGCCCTGCTGGATTCGGTCGACGCCGACGAGCCTACCGTGGCCGTGCGGGTGCTGCTGGAACGGGGCCGGGTGCTCAACTCCAGCGGCCACCCGGAGATGGCCGTGCCGCTCTTTGAACAGGCGGCCGAACTGGCAGACCACCTGGGCGAGGAATTCCTGGCCGTGGACGCGCTGCACATGCTCGCCATCGCCGACTCCGCCCACGCCGAGACCTGGACCCGGAGCGCCCTGGAGTATGCCTCCACGGTCCACGACGAGCGGACCAAACGGTGGGTGGTCTCGCTGCACAACAACCTCGGCTGGACGCTGCACGACGCCGGCCGCTGCACCGAGGCCATGGTGGAGTTCCAGCTCGCCGAACAGTGGGCCGACAGGATCGGCACCCCGCGGCAGCAGGAACTGGCCCGCGAAGCGATCAAGGCCTGCTGATTCCGCCCTTCAACTGCAACGCGGGGTCACTTACGGCCCATAGATGCCCCCGGAATGGGCCGGAAGTGACCCCGCGTTGGGTTGTTGCAAGAATGGAAGACCGTCCCGCCGCACCGAAAGGCTTCAGCCAATGATCTTCATCGTCGTCAAATTCAAGGTCAAGCCGGACTGGTCGGAGCGCTGGCTGGGACTTGTGGACGGTTTCACCCAGGCCACCCGCCAGGAGCCCGGCAACCTGTGGTTCGACTGGTCCCGCAGTGTGGAGGACCCGAATGAATTCGTCCTCGTAGAAGCCTTCAAGGACGACGCCGCCGGGGACCACGTGAACAGCGCCCACTTTCAGCAGGCAATGGCGGACATGCCGCAGGCGCTGGCCGAGACGCCCCGGATCATCAGCCGGCAGATCGACGGCGACGGCTGGGACCGGATGGGCGAGCTCACCATCTGACCCCAACTCACCCATCTCGCCCGCCTCACCCCGTCGATTGCTCCGTAACCGCCCTTTTGAGGCCTGAAAACGGCGTTGGGCCGGTGGGGAGCAATCGATGGGAAAATTCAGGCATGTGGATCGGCTGGATTGAATTCGACATCCTTCTGGGCGACGTTCACAGCCTGAAGGAGAAGCGCTCCGCGGTGCGGCCGCTCCTGGCCGAGCTGAAGCGCCGCTTTGATGTCTCCGTGGCCGAGGTCGGGGACCATGAGCAGCACCGGCGCACGCAGTTGGGCGCCGGCCTGGTGGCAGCAGACCGGGCACACGTCGTGGAGGTGCTGACCGCCGTCGAACGCTTCGTGGCAGCCCGGCCCGAACTCGAACTCCTCAGCACACGGCAACGGGAGCTCCGCAGCGACGACTGATCCCCGCGGATTGCTCCGCCACCCCCGTCGATTGCTCCGTAGTCGCCCTTTTGAGGCCTCATAACGGCACTTATGGAGCAGTCGATGGGCGTTGTGGATAACTCCTGCGGCGTACGCGCCGAACTGGTCTGATGAAGCCATGAAGACCGCGCGCCCGCTGCCGGACGATTTCCGGCGACGCCCCTTTACCGTCGTCGAAGCCGCTGCGGCCGGTGTGTCCCCGAAAAGGCTCCGCCACCGGTCCCTGGCCGCGCTGGGCCGGGGAATCCGGGTGCAAAGCCCGACGCCGGGGCTTCCCCTGTGCGTGCGAGTGCGGCCATTCATTGAGGTCAATGAGCGATGCGCCGCGTCGCACCTCACCGCGGCGGAGCTTGGTTCGCTTCCCGTGCGGCAGCAGAAGGAGGCACCACCGATGTACCACGTGATCAGGCCCGAGGGCGCGGCCCATCTCAACCGGCCACACGTAATCGTCCACCGCATGAAGCTCTACGACGACGAGGTCACGCTGCTGGACGGGATTCCCGTCACCACCCCGGAGCGGACCTGGCTGGATCTGGCCGAAATGCTGACCGTAGACCAACTCGTCGTGGCCGGCGACAGCTGCGTCCGGATGCCCCGGCCTGAGCTCGACGGCAGGGATGCGCCGCTGTGCAGCCTGCAGGATCTGCAGCGGATGATCGACCGGCACAAGGGAAAACGCGGGCTCCGCAAGGCGAAGGAAGCCATCGCCCTCATCCGGGTGGGCTCGGATTCGCCGCAGGAGTCCTTGCTGAGGCTGGCCATAGTCCGCGCCGGTCTTCCCGAACCAGAGCTGAACGTGCCGATCATCGACGATGCAGGAACCCGGCACCACGAACCCGACCTGTCCTACCGGAAATACAGAATCGGCATCGAGTACGAGGGCGAACTCCACGGTGAGGAGGGCCAGATCGTCCGGGACATCGCCCGTTCGGAGAAGTACACGGCCCTCGGTTGGACCGAAGTCCGGATCTCCAAGCGGCACATGCACGATGATGCCAAGGCCGCGGTGGCCAAGGTCCGTGCCGCGCTCCTGCAGGCGGGCTGGCGGCCCGGCCGTTAACGAACGATTGCTCCGCAACTGCCGTTTTGAGGGATCAAAAGGGCAGCTGCGGAGCAATCGATGGAACTTGTTAGCCGAAGTACTTCGGCAGGGTCGCCTCGTGGGCTTCGCGGAGCGCGTCGAGGTTCATGGTCTCGACGCCGTTGATCTCCAGCGTGCCGCCTTCGGCGTCCACCACACCGATCCGGACATGCGCGAAGCCGCGGGCAGTGCACATGTCCGTGAAGCGGATCTCCTCAGAGCGGGGCACAGCGACGACGGCGCGGCCCTGGGTTTCGGAGAACAACGCCGTGAACAGGTCCACGCCGTCGCGGTCCAGGACGTCCTGCAGGGCGATCCGGGCGCCCACGCCGTAGCGCAGGGACGACTCCACGAGGGCCGCGGCAAGGCCACCTTCGGAGAGGTCGTGGGCTGAATCCACCATGCCGTCGCGGGAGGCGTTGATCAGGATCTGACCGAGTTCACGCTCGGCGTCGAGGTCAACCTTCGGCGGCAGGCCGCCCAGGTGTCCGCGCATGTTGGACCATTCCGAGCCGTCCAGTTCAGCCGCCGTCGTGCCCAGCAGGTAGATGGCCTGGCCGTCTTCCTTCCAGCCCGACGGGGTGCGGCGGGCGACGTCGTCGAACTTGCCCAGCACAGCCACCACGGGGGAGGGGTGGATGGGGGTGGTCCCGGTCTGGTTGTACAGCGAGACGTTGCCGCCGGTGACCGGGATGCCGAGGACCATGCAGGCGTCGGACAGGCCGCGGATGGCTTCGGCCAGCTGCCACATGACGTCGGGGTCCTCCGGGGAGCCGAAGTTCAGGCAGTCGCTGACGGCCATCGGCACGGCGCCGGAGGTGGCGACGTTGCGGTAGGCCTCGGCCAGGGCCAGCTGCGCGCCGTGGTACGGGTCCAGGTAGGTGTAGCGGCCGTTGGCGTCGGTGGCCAGGGCCACGCCCAGGCCGGTTTCCTCGTCCACCCGGACCACGCCGGCGTCGTCCGGGAACGCCATGGCGGTGTTGCCGCCGACGTAGCGGTCGTACTGCTTGGTGATCCAGGACTTGTCGCACATGTTCGGCGAGGCGACGAGTTCGGTGATGGCGGCGGCCAGCTCCGCGGGGGCGGAGGGGCGTCCGGCGTCCTGCACGGACCCGGTGAAGGAGTCGGCCTGGACGGCGTCCTGCCATTCGGGGCGGGCGTACGGGCGGTCGTAGACCGGACCGTCGTGGGCCACGGTGCGCGGGTCGACGTCGACAATGACTTCGCCTTCCCACGTGATGATGAGGCGGCCGGTATCGGTCACCTCGCCCAGCCAGGAGTACTCCACCGCCCACTTGTCCATGACCGCTTCGAACGCGGCGATGTTCTCCGGGGTGACCACGGCCATCATGCGTTCCTGCGACTCGGACATCAGGATCTCGCCCGGGGTCAGGGTGGGGTCGCGGAGCAGCACGGAGGTCAGCTCGACTTCCATGCCGCCGTCGCCGTTGGAGGCGAGCTCGGACGTGGCGCAGGAGATGCCTGCGGCGCCGAGGTCCTGGATGCCTTCGACCAGGGATCCCTTGAACAGCTCCAGGCAGCACTCGATCAGGACCTTCTCGGCGAACGGGTCGCCCACCTGGACCGCGGGGCGCTTGGACGGCTTGGTGTCATCGAAGGACTCCGAGGCCAGCACGGAGGCGCCGCCGATGCCGTCGCCGCCGGTGCGGGCACCGAACAGCACCACCTTGTTGCCCTTGCCGGAGGCGTTGGCGAGGCGGATGTCCTCGTGTCGCATCACGCCGACGGCCAGCGCGTTCACCAGCGGGTTGCCCTGGTAGACGGAGTCGAAGACCATCTCGCCGCCGATGTTGGGCAGGCCCAGCGAGTTGCCGTAGCCGCCGATCCCTGCCACGGCGCCGTGCATGACGCGGGCGGTGTCCGGGTGGTCAATGGCGCCGAAGCGCAGCGGATCCATCACCGCGACCGGGCGGGCGCCCATGGAGATGATGTCGCGGACAATGCCGCCGATGCCGGTTGCGGCGCCCTGGTAGGGCTCCACGAACGACGGCGAGTTGTGGGACTCGATCTTGAACGTCACGGCCCAGCCGTCGCCCAGGTTGGTGACACCGGCGTTTTCGCCGATACCCACGAGCATGTCCTTCTTCATTTCCTCGGTCACCTTGTCGCCGAACTGGCGCAGGTGGTTCTTCGAGGACTTGTAGGAGCAGTGTTCGCTCCACATCACCGAGTACATGGCGAGTTCCGCGCCGGTGGGGCGGCGGCCCAGGACCTTGACGACCTCGTCGAACTCGTTCTGCTTCAGGCCCAGTTCGGCCCAGGGGAGTTCGGTGTCCGGGGTTTTGGCCGCGTTCTCGACGGTGTCGATGTTGAACTTCCGGGCGGTCTCCGCGGGCGCCGCCACTGCGGGTGTCTCCGTCATTTGTTGTCTCCCACGATCTTGTTCAGGACAGAGGTGAAGAACCCGAGGCCCTCGGTGCCGGAACCGAGCTCGGGGCCGAAGCCGGCCTCCACGGCGTGCTCGGGGTGCGGCATGAGGCCCACCACGTTGCCGGCGGCGTTGGAAATGCCGGCGATGTCGCGGCGGGAGCCGTTCGGGTTGAAACCGACGTAACGGAACACCACGCGGCCTTCGGCCTCAAGCGCATCCAGGGTCTTCTCGTCGGCGATGTACTGGCCGTCCTGGTTCTTCAGCGGCACGGTGATTTCCTGGCCGGCGGCATAGTCCCCGGTCCAGGCCGTCGTGTTGTTCTCCACGCGCAGCACCTGGTCGCGGCACATGAACTTCAGGTGGTCGTTCTTGATCATGGAACCGGGCAGCAGGTGCGACTCGGTCAGGATCTGGAAGCCGTTGCAGATGCCCAAAACGGGCAGCTTGGCCTCGGAATTAGCGGCGTCGATGATCTTGGACATCAGCGGCGCGAAGCGGGCGATCGCGCCGGCGCGGAGGTAGTCGCCGTACGAGAACCCGCCGGGAATCACGACGGCGTCAACGTCACCCAGGGTGGTGCCGGCGTGCCAGAGCTCCACCGGGGTGGCGCCGGCCAGACGGACCGCACGGGCGGCGTCGCGGTCGTCGAGGGTGCCGGGGAAGGTGACGACGCCGATCTTCGCACCGGCCAGCCGGGGGTTGGCGGCGACGGCGACGGCCTCGCCGATCAGGGGGAGTTCAGTCATTTCAGGCCTCAACGACCTCGACGTTGACGACGTCCTCGATGACCGGGTTGGACAGCAGGGTCTCCGCGGCGTCGCGGGCCTGGGCCAGGATCTCCTCGGTCACCTCGCCGTCGACCGTGAGTTCAAAGCGCTTGCCCTGGCGGACAGAGCTGAATGCGGTGAAGCCCAGCCGGGGCAGAGCACCGACGATGGCCTTCCCCTGCGGGTCCAGAATCTCGGGCTTGGGCATGACGTCGACAACGATCCGGGGCATCCGGCAACTCCTGTGCGTGAGCGTTGGGTAAGGGCGCAGCGGAGTGGTGCCGTCTCACGCCGATCCGCTGTGTGTTGAGGACTGCCTGGTGAATACAGCGTGAAAGGGCGCTCCGCGAGCTTGCATGCCCATTCTACCGGCCACGGAGCGTCCGGCCGTATTCGGGCTGGGAGTGTGAACGCAGCCTCCGTGGCAGGGTCTTGAGCTGGAGAAACGGCGTCGCGGGGGCCGGCTGCGCCCTATGGTCGGGGCTGCCGCGGGTCAGTAGGATGTGCGCATGGCTGAGAATCCGAAATCCGTGGTGTTGTCTGTTGTGGCCGTCGCAGTGTTCGCCGGGCTGGGCCGGATGGTCCTGCAGAAGATCAAGGCCGACCGTGCGGCGAAGGCGACCAAGGTGGCCGGGCCCCTGGATGAGAAGACCCGCGCATGGATCAGCGACGTGGTCCGGACTCCCCGAAAATAGGCCAGCGGGTCACGAGCGGGTCACGAGCGGGTCACGAGCGGGCCGGCGGCAGGCCCTGGGCCATGACGGGCCGGTTCCCTGCGCGCCGGGTACCGCGGGGTGCGGCCGCACCCGGCCGGACCTTCCAATTGACGCAGTTCAGCGACGTCGCCGTCGCGTCGTGTCGCATTGCGTGACAAATTTTAAATACCCCCTTGTGGTCTATGTCATATCTCGCTCTCAGTCTGTACTGTATGAATCGGCTGGTATCCGTGGGGGCGGGCCGGGCGACCGCCCGGTGAGTTCCCGCCAGTCCGTTGGGCCCGGTGTTGCAGCCGGGCCGTTCCTTTACGAAAGGTTCAAACACTCGTGACATCACCAGGAAAGAGCTTCCTTCGAAGCGGGGGACTCCGGAGGGCCGCGGCACTGACCCTGGGCTTGCCGGTTCTTCTGTCCAGCATCGCGATCGCCCCGGCCAACGCTGCCCCGGCGCAAGGCCAGACCGTGGCCGGCGTCGCACAGAAGAATGTTGATCCCAACAACTACAAGGACGGCCGCTACATCGTTGTCCTGACCGAAAAACCGGCTGCCACGTATGCCGGCGGGACGGCCGGCATGCCGGCCACCAAGCCCGCGCCCGGCAAGAAACTGGATGCCAACCGGGCCGAGGTAAAGAAGTACGAGGCTCACCTCGAAAAGAAGCAGGCCGACGTAGCAGGCAAGCAGAACGTCAAGATCAATCGGCAGTTCACCGCTGCCCTCAACGGATTCAGCGCAAACCTCACCGCGGATCAGGCCATCAAACTGGCCAAGGACCCCAGCGTGCTGACGGTTGCCCCTGACACGGAAAACGCTCCGGACTACTCCAGCACCGATTTCCTGAAGCTCAGCGGGCCCAACGGAACCTGGAACACGAAGTTCGGCGGCCAGGACGGCGCCGGCAAGGGCGTCGTCGTCGGCGTCATCGACACCGGCTACACCCCGTCCAGTGCGTTTTTCGCCGGGGAAGAGGTCAAGCCCCTCGTCGGGAAGCCCGTCGTCGGTGTGCCGTACAGGATGGCGGACGGCAAGATCGCAATGCTCAAGTCCGACGGCGACACTTTTATCGGTGAGTGCCAGAAGGGCCAGGACTTCGACGGATCTGCCTGCAACTCCAAGGTCCTGAGCGCGCACTACTTCGCCGAGGACTTCCTGAAGTACGTACCCCCGGGCGACCGTGCTCCGGAAGAACTGCTGTCCCCGGTCGATGTCGCCAGCCACGGCACCCACACGGCCAGCACCTCGGCGGGCAACGCCAACGTCGAGACCTTCGTCGACGGGCGCAGCTTCGGCCTGACCAGCGGCATCGCGCCGGCCGCCAAGCTCTCCGTGTACAAGGTCTGCTGGGAAGACACCGACCCCGACACGGGTGGCTGCTATAGCTCCTCGTCCGTTGCCGCCGTCGACCAGGCCGTCAAGGACGGCGTCGACGTGCTGAACTACTCGATCTCCGGTTCTGCGACGTCAGTTATCGACCCGGTCTCGATTGCCTTCCTGAACGCTGCCTCCGCAGGCATCTTCGTCGCAGCATCGGCCGGAAACTCCGGTCCGACGGCGAGCACCGTCAACCACGGGGGCCCCTGGGTCACCACGGTTGCGGCCAGCAGCTTCTCCCAGGAGCTTCAGGGCACTGTTGAATTCGCAGACGGCACCAAGTTCCGCGGCGCCAGCATCATGAACAAGGAAGTCAAGGACGCCGGCGTGGTGCTTGCCGCCAACGCTGCCGTGGCGACCCCGCCGTCGAGCCCTGCACTGTGCGGGCCCGGCACCCTGGACCCGGCGAAGGTCGCCGGCAAGGTCGTCGTTTGCGACCGCGGCGTTGTCGACCGCGTCGCCAAGAGCGCCGAGGTTGCCCGCGGCGGCGGCGTCGGCATGATCCTGGTGAACCTGAGCAATTCCTCGCTGGACACCGATCAGCACGCAGTCCCGACCGTGCACGTGAACCCGCCGGCCACCGAGGCCATCAAGGCCAAGGTAACCGCCGCCCCGGATATCAAGGTGTCCCTTGTCAACAAGGACACGACCGGACTGCCGCTGGAGGCGCAGCCGCAGATTGCCGGGTTCTCCTCCCGGGGCCCGCTGCTGGCCACCGATTCGGACCTGCTGAAGCCGGACGTTACCGCGCCGGGCGTTGCAGTCCTGGCCGGTGTGTCGCCGATTGGCGCTGGTGGTGCAAAGTTCGGATTCTTGTCCGGCACCTCCATGGCGGCACCGCACGTTGCCGGTTTCGGCGCGTTGCTCCTGGGCAAGAACCCGAACTGGTCCCCGGCTGCGGTCAAGTCCGCCATGATGACCACGGCAGGCAACGTGGTGAACGCCGACGGCTCCAAGAACACCGACGTCCACGCCACCGGCGCCGGCCAGGTGGATCCGGCACGCATGGTCGACCCGGGTCTTGTCTACGACGCTAACGAAGAGGACTACTGGAAGTTCATTCAGGGCACGGGGATCAACCTCGGCCTGGCGTCCAGCACCCTGCCGCGGGACATGAACGTCCCGTCCTTCTCGCTCGGCAACCTCACCGGCAAGATCACCGTGACCCGGACCCTGACCGCCCTGACTCCGGGCGTCTACAAGGTCAAAGCCGATGTACCCGGAATTCAGGTCAACGTGGCTCCGGCGGCCCTGAACTTCAAGGCCGCTGGCGAGAAGAAGACCTTCAAGGTCAGCTTTGAGAACAAGAGCGCTGCCCTGGGCAAGTTCGCCATGGGTTCACTGAGCTGGGAGGGTGCAGGCAAGACCGTCACCTCGCCGATCGCAGTCCGGCCTCAGTCTGTCGTCGCCGCGAAGGATGTCTTCCTGAGCACCGAATCCGGCACCGGTTCGGGCGACATCAGCGTTGTGTCCGGCACCAACTTGCCCGTAAACATGACGCTGGACGGCCTGTCCAAGGCGGATTCTTCTGCCGTGGAGCTGGTTCCCGGTCCCTTCGCGGGCCGCGCCGATGCCTCGACGTTCGTCAAGACCGTGAAGGTCCCGGCGGGTGCTCCGCTGGCCAAGTTCTCGGTCATCTCCTCTGACCCGAACTCGGACTTCGACATGTGGGTTGTCACGCCACAGGGCGTCGAGCAGGTGGCGACGTCGTCGTCCAGCGAGACGCTCTCGATTGCGGATCCCGCTGCCGGCACGTACACGATCTACGCGAACCTGTACTCCAGCCCGGGCGGCAAGGCCACGAAGGCAAGCGTTGATGCCGCGATTCTCGGTGCCAACGAGAACAACGCGACCATCTCGCCGAACCCCCTGGTGCTGCCGAACGGTGAGACGGGCAAGATCACGCTGAACTGGACCGGCCTTAAGCCTGGCTCCTACATTGGCCGGATCACCTTTGCCGGTGCGAGCGAGCCGACGTTCGTCAGCGTCGTCGTGAACGCTGCAGGGGTTGCCTCGGTGGCGCCGACCTCGGAAGGCGCGGCCCCGCAGTCCAAGTTCCAGAACCAGGAGCTTGAGCGTCCCAACAACGCCATCTAGGCGCAGCTCAACCTGACAACAAAGGCAATGGCCGGCGGTTCGCACCGCCGGCCATTGCTGTTTCGTGACGCCTGTGAGGTTACGTGTGGTTCAGATTGCCCCGGTGGAACCTGCAACCCCGCCCAGCAGCGGCGCCATCGCCCGCCAGCGGGCGATCTCGCAGCCATCGGTGCGGCTAAACGTGCTGTGGACTTCCCGGCCCAGGAACCAGCCGGTCACCACGGCGACCTGCGGACCGCCGTACTGCTGCGTGCACATCTTCGGCGGTCCCGGCTTGGGAAAGAAGATGGCCTCGCCGTGCTGCGTGACCGCCGCGAGGGCGGCCGCCGAATCCGGCAGCGTGGACGCCGGGGCGACGCTGCCGCCGTCGGCCGCCAGGCGGAAGGTGTACTCCGGCGCTTCCGGGGCCTCCCTCAGCAGGACGGTGAGATCGATGTCGTGGCGGCTGTGACGCTCGTGCGTAGCGTTCATTGCTGTCCTTCCGTGCGTTCGGGGGCAGGGCCGGAACCCATCGACTGGAGCAGGGGAGAAAGCTCCTGCAACAGCCGCTGCCGCAGTTCTTGTGATTCGGCGGAAAACCCCCGCTGGTGCTCAACGTACTCGGCTTTGCCCTCCGGTGTCTCGATCCGGATCGCCGGATACCCCCAGTCGGCGAGGTCGTAGGGCGAGGCCTGCATGTCCATGGCCCGGATCCGCCACGACAGTTCGAAACAGTCCATGACGAGCTCGCTGGGCAGCAGCGGGGACAGCTTGTAGGCCCACTTGTAAAGGTCCATGTTGGCGTGCAGGCAGCCCGGTTGCTCCATGGCGCGCTGGTTCTCCCGGCTGGGGACCATGCTGTTCAACGGAACGGCGTCCGGGGTGTAGAAGCGGAAGGCGTCGAAGTGCGAGCACCGGATCCGGTTCTCCTCCACCACCTCGTCGGTGCGCCCGGACCCCAGCCGCAGCTGCAGGTACTCGTGCCGGAGATCGAACTTGTCCTGCCGGTAGACCATGGCCCACTCGTGCAGCCCGAAGCAGCCGAACTGGGCCGGCCGCGCGGCGGTCCCGGCCAGGATAATCCCTGCGAACTGCAGTGCCTCCCGGCGCTCCCTCAGGAAGGCGTCGACGTCGACCGTCACGGCCGGCGACTCCGCCGGCAGTCCGGCGGCTGCGAGTTCCGCGGCATCGGCCGCGCGGTAATACTTCCACCCGGTCCGCGCCACAGCCTCGGGGCCGGAGAGCACGACGCCGGCGCCCGGGTGCCAGCGCAGCAGCTGTCCGGGCTTCTGGGTGTAGTAGGTGAAGAGGAAATCCTCCACCGGGTGCTTCCGGCCGGCGGAGCGCCGCTCGAGGTAGGGGTCCGCGTAGCGGCGGACACGTTGGACGTGGGCGGCCTGGCGCGGCAGCCACTCTTCCTGCTGGAGGTGCAAGGGCTTAGCTCGCCCCGCCGGATGAGCCCAGAACATCTTTGGCGGCGTTCCAGGCGGCGATTTCACAGCCGTTTGTCAGGCTGAAGCTCGCCTGAACCGCCCTGCCATCCACGACGCCGGTGACGGTGGCCACCTGCGGGCCGCCGTACTGCTGGGTGCAGGTCTGGTTCTTGGCGGGCGGGGCGGGGCTGAGGATGGCCGGGTTGTTCTTGATGGCGATGCACGCGGCGGCGGCGTTGGGGTGCTGGCTTTCGGCCGCCGGAACCCCGTTCTGGCAGACCAGCGTGAGGTTGGCCGCGGTGCCGGTTTCGGACGGCTTGACCATGATGGCGAGCTCGGCGTTGCCCTGGCCCGGGCCGGACGGCAGCGGGACCGCGGACGGGGACGGGGCCGGCGAGGTCGTCTCCGTCTCCGGGGACGGGGAACCGGACGGTGCTGTGGGTGACGGGCTGGAGGGGGTGCCCGTCGTGGTGCCGGAGGAGGGAGAAGGGGTGGGTCCGCCGTTCGGCGTGCAGGCGGTCAATCCGGCCACGGCCATCAGGACGGTCGCCAGAACAAGTGCCGGGCGGCCCGATTGCGTGCGCATCAGCAGTCCTCCTCTGTTTTGCCCAGTCTACCGCCGGGGCGCGTCGTCCGGGCCTGGCCGCGTGGCAGCGATGAGGTCCATCATGGACGCATGCAGCTGCCCGACCTGTTCGCGTGTCAGGCCGAGCCGGGCCATCATGATGCCAGGGACTTCGGTGGCCTGCTCCCGAAGGGCGGCTCCGCGCGGCGTCAGCCGGACGTCCAGGGTGCGCTCGTTGCCTTCCATCCGCTGGCGGGTGATGAAACCGGCAGCCTCGAGCCGGCGCAGCAGAGGCGAGATGGTTGCCGGCTCCTGGGCCAGGGCCTCGCTGATGTCCCGAACCGACCGCGGGCTCGCTTCCCACAGGCACAACATGACGAGGTACTGCGGGTGGGTCAGGCCGAGCCTGTCCAGGACGGGTTTGTATGCGCCCACGACGCTTCGGGAGGCAACCGTCAGGGCGAAGCAAAGCTGTTGTTCCAGCAGGAGGTCGTCCAGTGCAGCCTGTGCTTCCTGTGATTCCTGTGATTCCTGTGCGGCCGGGGAGTCCGGTGCTCCCGGCGTGACTCGCTTGTCCTGGATTGCTGGGGTTCCTTCGGTCACACCGACTCCTTCGAATGATTAGTGCACTAATGATTAGCGTACACTGGGAGCATTGTCTTGTTCCCAGGAAAGGATAGCCATGGCCAAGGAGAATGCCGCCGAGAGGTTCATGCGGGCAACCGGTAAGCTACGGGCGGTGTTCGGGCCGGCCAACCGCAGTTCACTCGGCCACGAGATGACCGACCAGAACCAGCGGCTGCTGGCGATGCGGCAGGCCGAGACGGAACAGTGGGAGACGCTGCACCGGCCCGATGGCAGCACCTATGTGGTGCCCCGGAACCCTGACGACAAATCCCTGCGCTAGGCCCCATTTGGCGGCACCCCACCCGGGCCATTTCCCGCCGTCGGGCGTAAAATGAGGGCACTGACACACCGCAGTGCAGGATCCTGAACGACCCGGGACGAGGAAAGGGGGTGGGACTAGTGACACGTGCTGTCAGAGCTTTTATGGAAAAGACAGACAAGCTGAGGCTACTGTTCGGGCCCGCAAATCGGGGCGATACGGCGGCGCCCGTAGTTCACAAGCACGACGACTTCGAGCACGCCTCGGAAGACGACCTGGCCGGCTTCGAGGTCGAGACGGATGATCAGGGACACCACTACGCTGTCCGTAAGACGGATCTCGGGAAAGAAGAGGTCTGACGAGGCCCGCTTCGCCGATTCCGACGGTTCCGGGGGACCCTGGTGCCGGGGGCATCCGGGGCGGCCGCGCAGTACGCGGCCGGAAACGCGGGAATTCGGCCGGAGATGTGGGGACGCGGCCGACGACGGGCGGAGATGGGGAAGGGAGCGGCAGGCGCCGCTCCCTTCCCCATTCCTTTTTGTTGCCTGTGTGCTGCCTATGCGGTCCGGGATTCCGCCCAGGTTGCGGCGCGGCTTAGCGGCCCGTGCCGCCGTAGACCGTGGCCTCGTCCTCGCTGTCGAGGTCAAACGCCCTGTGGATGGCGCGGACGGCGTCGTCGAGCAGATCCGCGTGGGTGACCACGGAGATGCGGATCTCCGAGGTGGAGATCATGTTGATGTTGATGCCGGCCTCGGAGAGGGCCGCGAAGAAGCGGGCGGACACGCCCGGGTGCGAGCGCATGCCGGCGCCGATCAGCGAAAGCTTGCCGATCTTCTCGTTGTATTCGATGCTCTCAAAGCCGATCCGGTCCTGGGCGGCGTGCAGCGCGGCCAGTGCCTCGGCGCCCTCGACGATCGGGAGGGTGAAGGAGATATCGGTCCGGCCCGTGCCGTGGGTGGAGACGTTCTGGACGATCATGTCGATGTTCGAGTGCGCGTCCGCGATGACCTGGAAGATCGCCGCTGCTTTGCCGGGGATGTCAGGTACGCCGACAACCGTGACCTTGGCTTCGGACCGATCGTGTGCAACACCGGAGATGATTGGCTGCTCCAAGGCAACTCCCTCTTGAGTCGTGATCTTGTCGTCGGCGCCGGGCAGGACCCAGGTGCCTTCGTTCTGGCTGAATGAGGAACGGACGTGCAGGGGCACCCCAAAGCGGCGGGCATATTCGACACAGCGCAGGTGCAGAATCTTAGCGCCGGACGCGGCCAGTTCCAGCATTTCCTCGCTGGAGATGCGGTCGATTTTCCGGGCCGACGCGACCACGCGCGGATCGGCCGTGTAGACGCCATCGACGTCGGTGAAGATCTCGCACACGTCGGCGTCAAGCGCCGCGGCGAGGGCCACCGCCGTCGTGTCCGAACCGCCGCGCCCGAGCGTCGTGATCTCGTTCGTCGTGTGGCTCATGCCCTGGAACCCGGCCACAATCGCGATATGCCCCTTGTCCAGGGCGGTGCGGATGCGGTGCGGGTCGACGTCGATGATTCGGGCCTTGCCGTGGATGCCGTCGGTGATCATGCCGGCCTGGGACCCGGTGAAAGACTGGGCCGAGGCGCCGAACTTGTTGATGGCCATGGCCAGCAGCGCCATGGAGATTCGTTCGCCGGCGGAGAGGAGCATGTCCATCTCGCGGGCGGGCGCGGAATCGGTGACCTGGCCGGCGAGGTCAAGGAGCTCATCGGTGGTGTCGCCCATGGCGGAAACCACCACCACCACCTCGTCGCCGGCGTTTTGGGCGTCCACCACCCTCCGGGCGACGCGCTTGATGCCTTCTGCGTCCGCCACCGAGGACCCGCCAAATTTCTTCACGACAAGGTGCTTGGTGGCGGCGGCCGAGACGGGCAGCGTCTGCGATCCGGGCTGGACTTCGGTAGTGGGCAAACTCATTCGCGCACCCTCACTGGATCATCGGGGTTCTGGGCCAGGCAACCAAACGGCGCGACGGCGTAACTTCTCACCCCAGTTTATCGCCGTGCTGCCCGCGCCGTTGAATTGTGACCGAATGGCAGACACTCCCGGTCTGTCTCCACGGGACATGCCCAGTGCTGCGGGCAAGGGGTGGGCATGTTCACCGGTTCCGTGGGGCATGCTCATTCTTGGCGGCCTGGAGTGGACATGAGGGCATTGTGTCCATTCCTGGGTGCGGGCGCTGGACATGTCCGCCGGGCCGGGTGGGGGAGTGCGGGCAAGGGGTGGACATGTGCACGGGTGCCTTGGGGCATGCTCATTCTTGGCGGGCTGGAGTGGGCATGAGGGCATTATGTCCGTTGGCGGGCGCGGGCGCTGGGCATGTCCGCTGGGCAGGGCGCGGGCGCGGGGCATGTCTGCTGGGCCGGGTGGGGGAGTGCGGGCAAAGGGTGGGCATGTTCACCGGCGCCCGTGGGACATGCTCATTCTTGGCGGGCAGGAGTGGGCATGAGGGCATTATGTCCGTTGGCGGGCGCGGGCGCTGGGCATGTCCGCTGGGCCGGGTGCGGGAGTCGGCGCGGGGCACGTCCGCTAGCCGCGGTCCAACCGGTAGCGCCAGGATGGCAGCTGCTTACCCGCGGTGTCCTCGGCAACCGGGAAGAAGCGGTCCTTCCGGAAGCCCAGGCCCTCGAGGAGCCTGCGTGACGGGAGGTTGGGTTCGTAGACGCCCGCAAAAATGGTCGAGCTGTCGCGGCCGCCGAAAAGCCAGTCGACCAGGGCGCCGGCGGCCTCCCGGCCGAGGCCGAGCCCGTGGTGTTCCGGGTGCAGAACGTAGCCCAGGCTGGCTGAGTTTGCGGGAATCCGGCCTGGCGCCGGGGGTTCCTGCGTGTTCCAGGTTCGGGCGTCCCCAATGACTTCACCAGTAGCCCGGAGCTCGATCGCCCAGCCGAAGTGAAACCACTCGGCTGTGGAGGATGCTGCAGCGGACAGCGCCTGCTCAAGCCGGGCGCTGTTCTGCGTCGGAGTGAGCGGACCATGGGACAGGTAGCGAGTAGCTGCCGGGTGGGCACGGAATCGAAGCAGGGCGTCGGCGTCGTCCGCGGTCAACGGACGCAACAGCAACCGCCCGGTGAGGAGCGGGGCCCGGGTGTCGCCGCCGGTGGCTGCCACGAGTCCGTCAGCTCAGGGCGTTGCGGCGGCCCTCGAAGGCCCGGCCGAGCGTGACTTCGTCGGCGTATTCCAGGTCCCCGCCCACGGGCAGGCCGGACGCCAGCCGGGTGACGGCGATGCCGATCGACTTAAGCATCCGGGCCAGATACGTCGCCGTGGCCTCGCCCTCGAGGTTGGGGTCGGTGGCGATGATGATTTCCTGGATGGCGCCGTCGTTGAGCCGGGTCAGCAGTTCACGGATCCGGAGTTGTTCCGGACCGATCCCGGCGATCGGATTAATCGCGCCGCCGAGTACGTGGTACCTGCCGCGGAAGGACCGCGTGCGCTCCACCGCCAGGACGTCCTTGGATTCTTCGACGACGCAGATCACCGTGGGGTCCCGGCGCGGGTCACGGCAGATGTTGCACAGTTCCTGCTCCGTCACGTTCCCGCAAACGGTGCAGAACTTGACCCGTTCCTTCACGGTGGTGATGGCATCGACAAGCCGTTTCATGTCCTGGGGATCGGCCTCGAGGATGTGGAAGGCCAGCCGCTGGGCTGACTTGGGCCCCACCCCGGGAAGGCGTCCGAGCTCGTCGATCAGCTCTTGAACTGCGCCTTCGTACACAATGTCCTCGTTCGTTTGGAGTGGGGCCGGTGCCAGCCGGCTGGGGGTCTGCTAGAAGCGGGGCGGCAGGGGGCTTCCGTCCAGGGAGCGCTCCTCCACCAGTTTCCCGCCCAGAATGCGTTCGACGGCGGCCCGGCCGAAGACGCCCGATTCCTCGATCGTTTCGTCGTCGGCGCTCGGGATGTCCTGTACGTAGACGGTGGTCGCGGTAGTTGCGCGGGCGGGGGCTTTCGCCCGCCCGGCCTCGGCCTCGGGGCTGTTCGACAGCCGCTGGTACAGGCTTTGCCGGCCCGTCGGGGCAGCAGCCTCCGGAATGGCGGCCACGGCAACAGCCTCCGCAACGGCAGCGGGGGCTACCCGCGGCGCAGCAGGCTCGGCAACGGCCGTAGCCGCTTCGGCCCGGGCCGGGTGTTCCGAGGACAGTGCCGACGGCGCGGACACGACGCCGGCATACTCCGGGATCTGTGCCGCCGCCGGCTCGTAGTGCACCGGAGCCGGTTCGGGCTCGGGCGCCGCGGGCTCGACTTCCGGCGTCGGGTACCGGCCGAGGTTCGACTCTGTGCCGACCGTCCAGACTCCGGGTGACTGCTCGACGGCGCGGGCCCACGCGTCAGCCGACGCGTCAGGGCTTGCGGGCGAGGTCCCGGCCAGGGAGCGGGCAGGGTTGGATGCCTGCGCGGCCGGGGACTTGCGGGCCGGAGCCGCGGGTGCAGCCGCGGACTCGGCGCGGCGCGGCGGGGCGGCGGGTGACGGGTCCCAATCCAGCGGCGGTTCTTCGTCGAGCGGAGGGGCGTCCTCGTCCCGGGGCGGTCCCCAGTCGTCGTCAGGGGCGGAATAGGACCCGGAAGGCTCCGAGGGGCCGTCCGATTCGGCTGCCGTCGCGACAGCGCGGACCTGGACCGCGGGGGCAGGCGCCTGCCGCTCCGCTGCCGGCTCGGCTACGCGGACCTGGACCGCGGGGGCGGGCGCGTGCGGTTCGGCTGCCGGCTCGGCTCCCGTGGGGGCCGGAGAGGGTTGCGCCGATGGCATTGGGGCGGCGGGAACGGGGGCCTGGGCTACCCCCGAGGGGACGGCTTCAGCAGTTTCGTTGGCCGGCGCTGCCGGCTGCTGGGGGGCCGGGCTCAGGCCCCAGGCGACGTCGGCCGAAGTCGCCTGCGTCGCAGACGATGCCGGGGTCTCCGGGCTAGCCGGCGCTTTTGGGTTTGGCTCAGAGCTCGCTGGGCTGTTGCTGCCGCCGGCCACGGCCCGGATCTGGCAATCGATGCCGATCGTCTTGTGGATCGCCTGCCGGAGGTTCTCAGCGTGGTCGGCCCGGCCGAAGGCACCCGCCAGCCCCGTGGTGGTAAACGCGAGGGTCAGGACGTGGTCTTCGAAATGGCCCACCTGGGCGTTGGGTTCCACCAGCGCCCAGGTGCTGCGTTTGATCTTGGTGAGCGTTTGCAGGATTTCGGGCCAGGCGCGGCGCAAAACCTCCACGTCGGCCCCGGGGCCGGCGGCAGGGCCGGGCGCAGGGCTGGGAACAGCGGCAGGCGCCCTACCCGGCTCGGCAGGTTCGGGCCGCGCAGGCATGGAGGGCGTGGGGGCAGGTGCCGTGGCGGCGGAAGATGCGGCGGCGGACGGGGCCGCCTCCGGTGTAGCCATACGTGCGGGCTCGGCTGCCGGGGCGGCAGCCACCGGGGCAGTCCCTGACGCGGGCAGGGACGGAGCCGCGGCTGCGGGACCTGCAGCGGGGGCGAGCCGGCTGGCCGCCGCGGGTTCGTCCACCGGCCAGTCGCTGGTGCTGACCCGTGGTGCCGTCAGCGGTGCACGGACGGGTTCGTCCCGCCGAGCGGGCGCGGTGGCTGCGGCTGGCGTCTGCTCGCCCCGGGGCGGGGCGGGTGGGGCGTTGGTGGCTGCGGCAGCCGGTGCCGCGTGTGACGGCGCGGCGGCCACGTGCGCTGCCGGCAGCTGTGGCGCGACTGCCTGCTCCGTGCGTGCAGGCGAAACGGCGGCAGGTGCGGGGGCGCCGGCGAGGGGAGCTCCGACGTCGTTCCCGGCGTAGTTCAAACGACGCTCGACGCGGTCGATCCGCGCCGCGATGCCGCGCTCGGTCTGTTCGGAGCTGGGCAACAGGATGCGGGCGCACAGCAGTTCCAGGTGCAGGCGCGGCGAGGTGGCCCCGGTCATGTCAGTGAGGGCGGTATTGGTGACGTCCGCGGCGCGGGAGAGTTCGGCCGCCCCGAGGTTGTGCGCCTGGTTCTGCAGCCGGGCGATCTGGTCCGCGGGCATGCCGCGGAGGATGGACTGGGCGCTCTCGGGCATGGCCTGGACGATGATGAGGTCGCGGAAGCGTTCCAGCAGGTCCTCGACGAAGCGCCGGGGATCGTGCCCGGTCTGGATGACGCGGTCCACGGCGCGGAACACCGTGGCGGAATCCGACGCGGCGACGGCCTCCACGACGTCATCCAGCAGGGAGGCGTGCGTGTAGCCCAGGAGGGCGACCGCAAGCTCGTAGTCCAGTCCGTTTGGTCCGGCGCCGGCCATGAGCTGGTCCAGCACGGAGAGGGAGTCGCGAACCGAACCGCCGCCCGCGCGGATGACGAGCGAGAGCACGCCGGGCGCCACGGGGACGTTTTCCTGGGTGCAGAGCAGCTCCAGATATGCCATGAGTGGCTCCGGTGGCACCAGCCGGAAGGGGTAGTGGTGCGTGCGGGAGCGGATGGTGCCGATGACCTTGTCCGGCTCCGTGGTGGCGAAGATGAACTTGATGTGTTCCGGCGGCTCTTCGACGATCTTGAGCAGGGCGTTGAATCCGGCCGACGTGACCATGTGGGCTTCGTCGATGATGAAGATCTTGTAGCGGTCCCGGACGGGGGCGTAGGTGGCCCGTTCCCGGAGGTCGCGGGCGTCGTCGACGCCGCCGTGGCTGGCGGCGTCGATCTCGATGACGTCCAGGGAGCCCGAGCCGCCGCGGGCGAGTTCCACGCAGCTGGGGCACTTGCCGCAGGGGGTGTCCGTGGGGCCCTCGGCGCAGTTTAGACAGCGGGCCAGGATGCGGGCCGAGGTGGTTTTGCCACAGCCGCGGGGGCCGGAAAAGAGGTAAGCGTGGTTGACGCGGTTCTTGCGCAGGGCCGTCATGAGGGGGTCAGTGACGTGCTCCTGCCCGATAACGTCCGCGAACGAATCGGGGCGGTATCGACGGTAGAGGGCGGTAGTAACAGTCACAGATAAACCCTACCAATCGGCACAGACATAAAAGACCCCTCATGCACCCGCCAGAGCCCGTTTACCCTTGCTACCTTCCGGTCCTGGGGGAGTTCAACAGGATGACGCCACATGAGGGGCCGTCAGCAATATTACCTGACGATTGGGTGTGCCTCGAATTGGCCCGGTTTGGCCCCTCATCCCCGGCGGGACATGCCCATTTTTCGCGCGAAGGAGTGGGCTGGTTAGGGCTATGTCCAGGGCTCGGGCTGGCGGGGGGGGGGGGGGGGTGGGGGGGGGGGGGGGGGGGGGGCATGTCCGGTGGTTAGAAGTGGGCAGCGCGGGGCATGCCCATTTTTGGCGGGCAGGACTGGGCTGGTTGGGGCTATGTCCAGCGCTCGGGCGGGCCGGTGGACATGTCCGGTGGTTAGGAGAGGGCAGCGAGGGGCATGCCCATTTTTGGCGGGCAAGAACGGGGATGGGACAGGGCAGTGTGGGCTGGTTGGGGCCATGTCCAGGGCCTGGAGGGAGCTGTAGGGCATGTCCAGTGGCGGGAGGGGGCAGCGAGGAGCATGCCCATTTTTCGCGCGAAGGTGTGGGCTGGTTGGGGCTATGTCCAGGGCTCGGGCGGGCCGGTGGACATGTCCGGTAGTGGGAGTGGGCAGCGCGGGGCATGCCCATTTTTGGCGGGCAGGAGTGGAGGTGGGACAGGGCGTCGCGGGCAGGTGTGGGCTGGTTGGGGCCATGTCCAGGGCCTGGAGGGAGCTGTAGGGCATGTCCAGTGGTGGGAGTGGGCAGCGCGGGGCATGCCCATTTTTCGCGGGAAGGAGTGGGCTATTTGGCGCTATGTCCAGCCCTCGAACGGGCCGTGGGGCATGTCCCGCGGAGGAGCCGCAGGCCGGGGCGGGGAGGCTCAATTGGGCGAAGCTGGAAAGTTCAGGTATTCTAGTATCTGCTTTTGATTCAGAAGCAACTGGAGAATTCGCCTAGCGGCCTATGGCGCACGCCTGGAACGCGTGTTGGGTTAACGCCCTCGGGGGTTCAAATCCCCCATTCTCCGCGGTTGGCCCCGGTCCTCGGACCGGGGCCTTTTTGCGTTCCCGGGCCGCCGCTGGCTCAGGCCCGGTAGCCCAGCCGGCGGAGCCGGGCCCGGGCAGCTTGCTCGCTCGGACCCGTCCGGCCCAGCGCCACATGCACCACGCCGAGCGTGACCCGGGTGGCCAGGGTTACCGGCAGCGGAATCGGGCCCAGCCGCGCGGTCCGCAGGCCCAGAAGATCGCGGTACTTGGGGTCGAGGCTTGCCACGGCGGCCGCGAACAGCACCCGGTAGCCAGGCTTGAGCGCGGGGTGCAGGGGTGGGTCTCGAATGAACGCCACCGTCTCGGTGACCCGTTCGTCACAGCGGAGATCGCCGTCGTCGTACCAGCGGTCCAACTGCTGCCGCATTTCCGCTTCGCTTAGCGGCGGGGCCTCGACGCCCATCAGCCGGCCGGCTTGGGCCCACTCTCGGACGTAGGCATCCGGTCCGCCAGGAATCGGCCGCCCCCACAGCTTGTGGGCAGAGGGGAACGCGTCTGTGAAGGCAATGTGAACCCACCGGAGCAGTTCGGGGTCGTTGGCCGCGTAACTGCGCCTGATGCCGTGGCCGTCCACGAATTCTCCCCGCACCGTCCGGTGCAGCCGAAGGACCCAGTCCGACGCCGCCTTGGCCGTATCGGTGGAGCCATAGGTCACGGTGAAGATCCAACGGATCGTGCCAGCCAGCCGGCCCAGCGGGTCTTCGCGGAAACGGGAGTGATCGTGGACTCCGGCCAGCGCGCCTGGATGGAGCGCCTGCATCAGCAGCGCCCGGATTCCCGCCACGATGGTGGGCATGTCCCCGTGTACGGCCCAGACGGCCGAGCCGGGCAAGTGGTAACCGGCGTCGTCCCCCTCGGCGAGGCTTGGCACCCACTCGGGCACGGAATCGCGCGTCCCCGTGAACGTTTGTTTGAGTTCGGCCTGCCATTCCCTGAGGACATTGCGCATCCTCTATTCTTACCCGGCCCGGCGGCGCGCGGCACCTGCAACGGTGCGGAGAACTACTGGGCCGCCACCCGCAAGCTACTGGGGACATCCGCGGATCGCCGATTGGTCCCGCAAAAGGAGCGCGCTGACGGTTCACAGACCCGGCCGTCTGTGGTCACATAGGGAGGTAAGTCCGTGAAGATTGGGGTCTGGCGGACATATTGCGGGAGTCACGTCGTGGGAAAACACTGGGGAAACTCATCGAGTGAGCAGTCAGCGAGGGCACGGACGATTGCCGTGCGCTGCGTGTCCGGAGGCCTGTGCCTGTCCCTGGCCGTACTGGCATTCGGTGGCTTTCAGGGACTGAGCGCCTTTGCGTCCTACGGCGCGCCCACCGCCGTCCCGACGGCCGCCATGCCGCCCGCCGGGGACGTGGGGCCGGAAGCCCTGGACCCGCTGGCCCACTCCGCGGTCACTGCGCCCGCAGGGACTCCCGGCACCGTCACCGCCGACGCCCAGGCGCTCGTGGCCTTCAGCCGGAGCACGGTGGACACGGCCACCCGGGAAGGGGTGCGCGGCGAGCTCAATGTGGCCTCGGCCGCCCTGAGCCGGCCCGCGCCGGGTTTCCTCATGGCTCCGCTGGAATCGCTGGTGCCATCGTCCCCGTTCGGGTTGCGTACCAGCCCCCTGACGGGATTCGCGGGCGAATTCCACTGGGGCCAGGACTTTGCGGCCCCGTGCGGCACGCGCGTGTACTCCGCCGACGCCGGTGTGGTGCGGGCCGTTGGGTGGCACCCGTGGGGCGGCGGAAACCGGGTGGAAATCGATCACGGCAACGGTCTCATCACCACGTACAACCATCTGGAGGCGATCGCGGTCAAGAAGGGCGACTCGGTACGGGTGGGGGAAGTTATTGCCCGGGTAGGTACCACCGGATCTTCCACCGGCTGCCACCTTCACTTCGAAACCATCCTCAATGGCTCCCACACTGATCCGCGCGATTGGACATTGCTCCCCATCAAGCAGGTGGATCAACTCGGGCCCATCGAAATGACCAGCTACGCACCCGACGCCGGTAAGGCCACCAATGCGGGGATTGGCTGGGCGATTCCTGTCCGGGAGGACCTGACCCACGTGGTGGCCGGCGGCGTTCAGGAACAGCCTGCCGCGGTGGCCGCCAAGCCACCGGCGAGTGCCTCACCTGCGGCTACCGAAGCCGCCGCCGACAAACCGTCGGCGACTCCTTCCGCCACCCCGACGCCGACCGGGAGTGCGTCCGCGACCCCGACGCCGACGCCGTCGGCGACTGCAACCCCAACTCCGACGCCGAGCGGGACGCCGACGACGACGGCACCTGCCGCGCCGACCGGGAGCACGCCGACGACGCCCGCCGCACCCGCCCCGACGCCGTCGGCAACCGCCACGCCGACGCCGTCGGCAACCGCCACGCCGACGCCGTCGGCAACCGCCACCCCGACGCCGACGGGAACAGCCTCCGCCAAGCCATCAGCACCGTTGTCGGTCCCGCCGCCGGTGGCACCGCCGCCCTCCGCGCCTGCGTCGGCCTCCGCAACCGCGACGGAGGCTGCCGCTAAGACGGCCACCCCGGTGCCGGCCCCGATCACTCTGGAGCCGGACCCGGTCACCGCGCCGGCCGAAACGCCGAAGCCAAAGACGGCCACGCAGTCGGCCACCACGGCAGTGACAACAAAACCCTCAGCGACGACCTCGACGACGCCCAGCGGCTAGCCCCCGCCGCGCCCCAGGCCGCCGTTCCGGCGCCTTGTCCGGGAGGCGCACCCATACCCGCACGCCCCGGTGCCGAATAATGGAGTGACCAGTTCAGATTCCCTGCTCCGGACCATCGACACCGCAAGGACGCGCCCCATGACAGCTCTGCACTCCATTCCCCTGACCCTCATCGACGGGACCGAGACCGATTTTGGCCGTTTCAAGGGCGAGGTGGTCCTGGTGGTCAACGTGGCGTCCGAGTGCGGTTTCACACCCCAGTACGCTGGACTCGAGGCGCTGCACAATAAGTTCCGGGGCCAAGGCTTCCAGGTCCTCGGCGTCCCCTGCAACCAGTTCGCCGGGCAGGAGCCCGGCGGCGACGCCGAGATTGCCGAGTTCTGCCAGCGCAATTTCGGTGTGACCTTCCCGCTGACGGTCAAGGCCAACGTCCGGGGAAAGAACCAGCACCCGCTCTACGCCGAGCTCACCAAGTTCAAGACCGGCATCCTGCCCGGCCTCGTGAAGTGGAACTTCGAGAAGTTCCTCGTGAACCGCGACGGCGAGGTCATCGCCCGCTTTGCGCCCACCGTTGAGCCGGACGCGCCGGAGATCATCGAAGCTGTTCAGTCCGCCCTCGACTGACCCGACCGGCCCGGGGTCCAGAGGAACTCAGCCCTATCCCTAAGCATGCTTAGCGCCTAGACTGGCCGGACCCTCCAAACATTCCGGGCATCCCCACGGCGCAATCAACTCTGGCCGCCGTCGGCAGTGTCGCCGGGTGTTCCTGCGGAGGGCGCATCAAAGAACTTCGTGAATCACACTAGGGCGCCCACCGCGGGGCCCGTGAAAGCAGGAGGAAATAGATGACAGGGAACAAAGCCGTTGCCTACAAGGGGCCGGGCAAGGTCGAACTGATCGACATTGACTACCCCACCTTCGAACTCAAGGACGGTCCGGGGGTCAACCCCGCCAACGTGGGCCGGCAGGTGCGCCACGGCGTAATCCTCAAAACCGTGGCCACGAATATTTGCGGCTCGGACCAGCACATGGTCCGGGGGCGCACCACGGCTCCCGCCGACCTGGTGCTCGGCCACGAGATCACCGGCGAGGTGGTCGAAGTGGGCCCGGATGTTGAATTCATCAAAGTGGGGGACATCTGTTCGGTCCCCTTCAATATCGCCTGCGGGCGCTGCCGGAACTGCAAGGAGCGCAAGACCGGCATCTGCCTGAACGTCAACCCCGACCGGCCAGGCAGCGCCTACGGCTATGTGGACATGGGCGGCTGGGTAGGCGGCCAGGCCAACTACGTCCTTGTGCCGTATGCCGACTGGAACCTGTTGAAGTTCCCGGACAAAGACCAGGCCCTCGAAAAGATGATGGACCTGACGATGCTCTCGGACATCTTCCCGACCGGATTCCATGGTGCGGTCACCGCAGGCGTCGGCGTCGGGTCCACCGTCTACGTGGCAGGCGCAGGGCCTGTGGGCCTGGCCGCGGCGACCAGCGCCCAACTCCTGGGTGCCGCCGTCGTGATTGTGGGGGACATGAACGCGGACCGCCTGGCGCAGGCACGCAGCTTCGGCTGCGAAACCATCGACCTGAGTAAGGGCGGCCCTGCCGAGCAAATCGAGCAGCTCCTCGGCGTCCCGGAAGTCGATTGCGGCGTGGATGCGGTGGGATTTGAGGCCAAGGGCCACGGGGCCGGAGCCCACGAAGCCCCCGCCACCGTCCTGAACTCGCTGATGGAAGTAACGGCCGCCGGCGGTGCCCTGGGCATCCCCGGGCTCTACGTCACCGGCGACCCGGGCGGCGTGGACGAGGCCGCGAAGAAGGGCTCGCTCTCGCTCAGCCTCGGAACGGGCTGGGCAAAGTCGCTCAGCTTCACTACGGGACAGTGTCCGGTCATGAAATACAACCGGCAGCTGATGATGGCGATCCTGCACGACAGGGTGCACATCGCCAAGAACGTCAACGCGAAGGCGATTTCCCTGGAGGACGCGCCGAAGGGCTACGCGGAATTCGACGCCGGCGCGGCGACGAAGTTCGTGCTTAACCCCAACGGGTACCTGAGCTAGCGGAAACCGTGAACCCGGCGGCACTGTCCGTCCCGCCCCGTTGACCCGGGGAATCGGGAGTGCCGCCGGGCGGCCGCGCCTTGTATATGCCGGCAAGTGCATGTGAGGGTGGGCCACCTGTTAACGCCCACTTTTCCAATATGCCTATCGCAGTTTTTACATTGTTTGCCTAATGTCTGGTTGGATAGTTGTTACTGAGAGGGACACTGGAGGCACCGCTTCCACCCAACCAAGAAGGCAGCAATGGAGCGCATCGAGGCCGAGCACCCCCGGCCACGTCATTTCCTACTTCACCTGAGCGACCCCCACTTGCTGGGGGGTCCGCAACCCCTGCACGGCGTCGTGGACAGCGAAGCCCTGCTCAGGCAACTCTTCGAGGAGGTCCACGCCTCGGGGGCACGCCCCGAAGCCGTGATCTTCACGGGCGACCTGGCTGACCTGGGGGAACCCGAAGCGTATGCCAAGCTCCGCGCCATCGTGGATCCGGCGTGCGAGGCCCTGGGGGCCAAGGTCATCTGGGCGATGGGCAACCACGACGACCGGGCCAATTTCCGGGCCGGGCTCCTGGACCAGGCCGACAATGACGCGCCACTGGACCACAGCTACTTCGTCAACGGGCTGCGCATCATCACCCTGGACACCTCGGTGCCCGGGTTCCACCATGGCGAATTGAGCCACGACCAGCTGGACTGGCTCGCTGCTGAGCTGGCCACACCGGCCCCGGACGGGACCATCCTTGCCCTGCACCACCCGCCGGTACCGTCCGTCCTGGATCTTGCCGTGCTCGTGGAGCTCCGGGGCCAGTCGGCGCTTGCCGGCGTCCTGCGCAATTCCGATGTCCGCGCCATCCTGGGCGGCCACCTGCACTATTCGACGACGGCAACGTTCGCGGGCATCCCGGTGTCCGTGGCTTCAGCCACCTGCTACACCCAGGATCTGAACGTTCCTGTCGGCGGCACCCGGGGCCGCGACGGCGGGCAGGCGTTCAACCTGGTCCACGTCTACGAACATACGATCGTGCATTCCGTGGTGCTGCTCGGCGACACCCCGGCGGTGGGGGAGCTGGTCTCTCCCGAGGAAGTCCAGCGCCGGCTCGCGGCCGCAGGGATCCATATTCCTGAGAAGGCCAAGCTCGAGGCCCCGTCCCGGACGCCGGCGCACCGCAGGTACACCACCCTGAACTGATTCACACCCGGGCTGACGCGGCGCCCGCTTTGGTCACGGTTCGTTACTTCTCCCAGGGTGCCTTGATGGGGTAGTACTTCTCCAGGAAGTCCGTGACCAGTTCGGCCCGCTCTTCCGCCGGGACCTCGGGGAAGCTGCCGTCGTTGAGGCAGAAGAAGTCCATGTTCCGCTTGGCCAGAAGCTTGGGCAGGTAGTTCAGGCCGGCCCGCGCCGTCGTGTCCACATACCTCACCTTTGCGGCCGTCTGGGTCACGGCCCGGCCAGTGAGCAGCGCGTAGTAGTGGTAGAACGAGTTGGTCACGGAGATGTTGTCCGCTGCCCGGAAGGTGCTCGCGGCTGTCTTGGCAAACTCGGCCGGGAACTCCTGCTCCATCTGCTCGACCACGCTGCGGCGCAGCGGGGCCGCCGTGTGCTCCAGGTGACGGGTGGTGATGCGGCCGAAGCGGTTCCAGAGCAGCTTGCGGTTCACCCGGGCGGCGTTCTCAAAGCCGCTGCGTTCGGCGTCGTTGTCGCCCAGCCCGATCCGGGTCTCGGCCTCGATGAACTTCGTGATGCCGCCCGGGGTGAAGAACATGTCCGGGCCCACGGCACGGCCGAAGAACATGTCGTCGTTCGAATAGAGGAAGTGCTCTGAGAGCCCCTCGATGTGGTGCAGCTGACACTCCACGGCCTGCGAATTGTGCGTGGGCAGAACCGACGTGTCGGCGAAAAACTCTTCGCTCCGGACAATCGTCACACTCGGGTGGTCGGCCAGCCACGACGGTGCGGGGGAGTCCGTGGCGATGAAGATCCGGCGGACCCACGGCGCAAACATGTACACCGAGCGCAGGGCGTACTTGAGCTCATCGATCTGGCGGAAGCGGGCCTCGTGGTCATCCCCCTCGCCCACCACCACGCCGGCCATGCGGGCGCGGCGGGCCGCGATGTACTCGGGGGAGCTGCCGTCCACCCATGAGAACACCAGGTCGATGTCGAAGCTGATGTCGCTGGCGTGGTCGGCGAACATGTTCTCAATGGTGGGCCACGTGTGGCCGTAGCGTTCCACGGTACCGCGCACTGCGTCCTGGGCCAGCATGGTGCGGCGCGTCAGGGAGTTCTCGATCGGCAGGATCAGCTGGTCGCCTTCGAAGCTCCACAGCTCCAGCTGGACGCCGGCGGACGCCCCGAATTCAAAACCGCCTTCGGGTTCCACCCGGGGCCGGTAGAGCCGGAAGATCCGGGCCTGGCGGTTCGGCGACAGCTCGCCGTCGGCCACCAGCACAGAGGACTTCTTCTTGGCGTCCACGGTCATGGAATACAACGGCTCGTCGCGGCACGCCTCCACGAGGGCGTCGCGGAGTTCCTTGCGGTCTTTCCAGTCGACGGCGACGACCGGGCGGTGGTTGTTGCCGCGGACCAGCAGGTAGCCGATGCCGGCGCCGGCCAGAACGGAACGCAGGAACATCAGGTCCTCGACCATGGCCTGGTACGGCGTGCGGTTTTCGTTGATCAGCGCATAGCGGCCGCGGTGGCGGACAACGTCGGAGCGGGTCCGGAATCTGGCGACCGCGGCCGCCGACGTGACCTCGGCGTGGGCGTCCACAGATGCCTGGCTGCCATAGTAAATCTCGTCTTGGATCGCTGCTTCGGTAATGTCTGAGCTCCCGCTTCTATCAGTGCGTTGGTGTCTACTTGCATGATAACGCGGGGCTCAAAATTGCCGCGGAAAACCGGCCGCCACGCGGCGGACGTGCCGGCGAAACGCCACGGGCAAAAAACGGCGGCAGGAGGCCTCAGCCGGTGACGACGGCCAGCCAGTGGTGCAGGAAGGCGGCACCGGCGTCGTCGTGGATCACGTCTTCGCCGAGCCCCAGATCGGCGGCGGTGAGAACCTCGTAGGGTTTGACCGGGATGCCGTCCGCGGGCCGGACGTCGACGTGCTTCACGGCGTGGTCGTTGTGGTGCAGCCAGTCGGCCATGGCGTAGTCCGTGCGGGAATCGCCCACCGTGCGCCAGGCCTGCGGCGTGATGCCCTGCGCAGCCAGGAACTCCACGGCCCGGCTGGCGCCCAGGTCCTTGCCCAGCCGGACCGATTCGATATCGGTGGAAATGATGGTCGGATCGACGCGGAAGTCGACCTGGTCATCCGAATCGGGGACGTGGTGGTCCAGCCGCACCACGCCGAGGCCGTGCCGGGCCATGATGCCCATGGCGTCGGCGTCGAAGAGTTCCTGCTCGGCCCGGTAGTCCGGGTTGGCGACGGCAATGTGCTGCTCCACGGAGACCATGGCCCGCTTGGTTTCGTCGTAGAACATGTGGGCGGAGTAGTCCTCGGCCACCAGGCGGCGGACGTCGTCGCCGAAGGCCTGCGGAATGGCGAGCTCGTGGTCCACGTGGACGGGGCCGGGGCCTTCCGCCGTGTAGCTGAACCAGACGGCGCCCTTCTCGCAAATGGCGTGGATCAGGGTGCCGGCGGGCATCCCCGCGGCGATCATCGGTTCCATGACCTGCTCGCGGATGAACGCGTCCGACCGGCCGGTGTTGAAGATGACCGGCACGCCGGCGGCGGCGAGGGCCACCAGGTCGGCGATGATGCCGGGCTGCACCTCGCGGGTGACCGGGCTCGCGACCGGACCGTCGACGTCGAGCAGCAGCGCCAGCACGGGGGCCGACGACGACGGAACAGGGACAGTCTCGGGTGAAGTCATACGGCCATTCTGTCAGCCGCACGGGACGTTTGGGTGAACCGTGCAGCAGATCGACGGCCCGGCGCCGGATGTGACAGGCGGCAGTCGCTGGTCGTGTCAATGCGCCGTGTGACAAATGGTTACCGTTTGGCCACAACCTCACGCCGCCCGGGGACATTCATTCCTTCGGGCGTCGAAGTTCCCTAGGCTGGCATGGTGATATTCAAAGCTGTGGGCGAGGGACGCCCTTACCCCGACCATGGTTACACCACGCCCAAGGACTGGGCGGCCCTGCCGCCGCGGCCTGTCCGGCTTGATGAGCTGGTGACCACGAAGCGCACACTGGACCTTGAAGCCCTGCTGGCCGAGGACTCCACGTTTTTCGGCGACCTCTTTCCGCACGTCGTGGAATACCGCGGCGTCCTCTACCTTGAGGACGGCCTGCACCGGGCAGTCCGCACCGCGTTGCACCAGCGCACCGCAATCCACGCGCGGGTCCTCGTGATAAATGGCTAGGAAGCCGCCAGACGTCAGAGTCCTGCACGGGCACCGCGTCATCAGTGGCTCCGAGCTGCGGGCCACGTTCGTGGAGCAGGACAATACGGCAGAGAACCCGGTTCGGCTGCGGCGCAGGATCCTGCACGGCGTTGTCCTGGTGATGCTTGTCGGCCTGATCGTGGCCGCGATCGTGGTGGCCCTGGCCATCATGAATGGCCAGATCAAGATCCCCGGGGCGGAGCGGAGCAAGGCGGCTGTGTCGGTGTGCCCGGCGGCTACCTACGACTACGCGCCGCCGGAGAAGGTCCACGTCAACATCTACAACTCCACGAGCCGGCCGGGACTGGCCCGGAGCGTGGCCGACCAGCTTGCCGCCCGGAAGTTCCTGGTGGGTGCCGTGGGGAACACGACGTCGAGCTACCGCGGCGTGGCGCTGGTGGTCTCCGGTGCTGCCGGCCAGTCGGCCGCCTTCAGTGTCCAGCGCCACGTGCCCGGTTCGGACTATGTCCAGGACGGCCGCGCGGACCCGAGTGTGGACGTGATCATTACGGGCGATTTCAAGGAACTGGCCAAGCCGGAACTCGTGGACCAGACGCCGGGCCAGCTCAGCTGCCCCCGCGAGAACCGGCGCATCGTGGATGAGGCCACGTTGCCCGCCGTACCGACGGCGACGCCGGGCAAGGGCTAGGCGCGTACCCCCGGCGCTGCAGCCTAGCGGATGGTGCGGACCGGCCGGCCGGCGTCGTCAAACCTGGCCCCGGCTCCCAGCTGGACAAACCGCACCGTCCGGGCGAGCCGCGCCTCGGCCTCCGCGTCCTGGCCCGCACCGTCGCCCCGCGCAGCGCTTGAGGAGAGCGTGCCGTGGATGAGCTGGGCCAGCTGGGCAATGTCCGACTCGGGCAGGTACCCCTGGGCCATGCCGTCGCGCAGGATGCCCCGCAGGAGCACGCTGAGCTCACCCACGTGGTCGGCGAGTTTGGCGAACGACGACGGCGAGAGCACCGCCGCCATGGCCGGCCCCGGCGGCAGGTGGCGCCGGCTCAGGTCCTCCACCTGGGCACGGACGTAGACGGCCAGGCGCTCCACCGGGTTCTCCAGTGCATCGAGGGACTCGCGCAGATCGAGCAGGAACCGCTCGGTCTCATCCAGGGCGTAGGCGATGAGGAGCTCTTCGATGTCTGCATAGTAGTTGTAGACGGCGGTCCGGCCGATCTGGGCGTGGCGCGCGACGTCCGTCATGGTCAGGCCGGGAAGCCCGTGGGTGAAGAGGAGTTCCCCGAATGCGGTCAGAATGCGGCGCTGGGTCTCGGCACGTTGGGCGGCGTTGCTCGCGGCCGAAATCCTAGGCATACGGACACTTTAGCGCGATCTGTCACCAAAGCAGCCGGGTGGCGGACTATGACACGGACGGCCATAAATATCGACCGGTTCTGAGGGGCCACGTCTGTATCCACCACCTCAACTGGGGGTGTCTGACAGACACTGCCACCGCCCGTCCGGCCTGCGTAGCGTGGTGGATGTGGAAAGAAAAGACGAAATCCGAGACTTCCTGATCTCGCGACGGGCGAAGATCACCCCAGAGCTGGCCGGCCTGCCCAACTACGGCGAGCTGCGCCGCGTGCCGGGACTGCGTCGGGAGGAAGTGGCACAGCTCGCCGGGGTAAGCACGGACTACTACACGCGGCTGGAACGCGGCAGCATCCGCGGCGTCTCGGACTCGGTCCTCGACGCTGTGGCCTCCGCCCTTCAGCTGGACGAGGCAGAGCGGACGCATCTGATGGACCTGGCGAGGACGGCCAACACGCCATCATCGCGGCGTCCGGCGCGCCGGCCACCGCAGCAGCGGGTCCGTGCGGGAGTTCTGCGTTTGCTTGACGGGATGACCGGCGCGGTCGCCCTGGTGCAAAACGGACGCTCGGACGTGCTGGCCGCCAATGCCCTGGGCCGCGCGCTGTACGGGCCAGTGTTCGCGTCCACGGCAGCCGCCCGTCCGGAGGCCCCGGGCCAGTTGCCGAACCAGGCACGTTATCTCTTCCTCGATCCGGGCGCCGGGGACTTTTACCCCGATTGGCGCGCAATCGCCGCCACCACAGTGGCGATGCTCCGCTCGGAAGCGGGCCGGAATCCCCATGACCGCGAATTGAACGAGCTGGTCGGTGAGCTGACCACACGCAGCGGGCACTTCGCCGCATTGTGGGCCGGCCATGACGTACGGATCCACACCACGGGAACCAAGCGCTTCCACCATCCGGTCGCAGGGGACGTGTCGCTGCAGTTCGAGACGCTTCACCTTCCCGGCGATGAGGGACAGACCCTCTTCACCTTCACCGCGGAGCCCGGCTCCGCGTCCGAAAACGCGCTGGCGTTCCTTGCCAGCTGGGCGGCATCGCCCCCAACCACCACCAGCGACTCTTCCATCCCGGATCTGCGCTCCCACGCGCGGCCCGGAACCCCTAACCCAGGAAAGACAGAACATGACTGAGCAAAACGACGCCAAAACCGAGCAGAAAGTCTGGTTCATCACCGCGGCAGGCCGCGGTATGGGCACCGACATCGCCAAGGCGGCCCTGGCCGCCGGCCACGCGGTGGTCGGCACCGGCCGCAACCCCGACAGGGTGATCCGGGCCGTAGGCGACAGCGAGGACCTGCTGGCCGTGAAACTCGACGTCACCGACCCCGCGGACGCCACCGCAGCCATCCAGGCCGCCGTCGACCGGTTCGGCCGGATCGACGTCCTCGTGAACAACGCCGGCAACTTCTACGCCGGGTTCTTCGAAGAAATCACCCCGGAAGACTTCCGGAAACAGATCGAAACCACCATGTTCGGGCCCATGAACGTCACCCGCGCGGCCTTGCCCGTCCTGCGGGCCCAGCGCTCGGGCCTGCTGGTCACGATCTCCTCGACCGCCGGCATCGCCGGCGGGGAGTTCCTTTCTGCCTACGCCGCCTCGAAGTTCGGCGTCGAAGGCTGGGCCGAGTCCCTGGCCCCCGAAGTCGCCCCGTTCGGGATCCGCACCATGATCGTGGAACCGGGGTTCTTCCGCACCGAGCTCCTCACCCCGGAATCCACCAGCTACGCAGCATCCACCATCGAGGACTACGCCGAGCGCACCGAGCAGACGGTCACCGCGTGGAAGGGCATGAACGGCCAGCAGGGCGGGGACCCGGCCAAACTCGCCAACGCCCTCATTCAACTTGCCGAACTGGATGAACCGCCGCTGCGCTTCGCCGCCGGAGCCGACGCCGTCGGACTCGTCGAGACCCGGGCCAAGGACCTCCAGGCCCAGGCCGACGCCCACCGCGAACTCTCCAGCAACCTCGCCCACGACGACGCCTAACACCGACGCCTGACACCTACGCAAGCGGACGACGGCGGGAGCCTCCCGCCGTCGTCCACCAGGTCCGCACATACCAGCTGGACGCCAATGGCTGCCGGCTGCCCAAAACCCCTTGCCGGGCTGTGGGCCATGCCCACGTCCCAGGCCCGGGAACCACACTCAAAGGAAACACAACATGAAGAACGCACGCCTCGGAGGCCTGGAGGTCTCCCGTATCGGACTCGGCGCCATGACCATGGCCGGCACCTACACCAGCGAGGGCGCCCTGGATAACGCGGAGTCGATCCGCACCATCCACCGGGCCCTCGACCTCGGGGTCACCCACATCGACACCGCGGAGATCTACGGGCCGTTCCTGAGCGAGGAGATCGTCGGCCAGGCCGTCAAGGGACGCCGCGACCAGGTCAAGATTGCAACGAAGTTCGGCCTGGTCTCCCATTCCGGCGGCGGCCCCGGCGTGGTCGACAGCAGCGCGGCGAACGTGAAGGCCGCCGTCGAGGGCTCCCTCAGGCGCCTCGGCACGGACCACATCGACCTGTATTACCAGCACCGGATCGACCGGAACACCCCGATCGAGGAGACTGCCGGGGCGGTTGCGGACCTGATCGCCGAGGGCAAGGTGCTGCACTTCGGGCTGTCCGAGGCCTCGCCGGAGACCATCCGCCGGGCACACGCCGTGCAGCCGGTCTCGGCATTGCAGACGGAGTACTCGCTGTGGACCCGGGACGTGGAGGCGGAGATCCTGCCGCTGCTGCGCGATCTCGGAATTGGTTTCGTTCCGTATTCGCCGCTCGGACACGGGCTGCTGACCGGCCAGATCCGCTCCGTCGACGACTTCGCCGATGACGACTGGCGCAAGACCAACCCGCGGTTCACGGGCGAGAACTTCCGCCGCAACCTCGCGATCGTCGATGAGGTAAAGGCCATCGGCGATCGGCGCGACCCCCGCTCAGACCGCCCTCGCGTGGCTGCTGACCCGCGGGATCGACATCGCCCCGATCCCCGGCACCCGGCGGGTCTCCCGGGTCGAGGAAAACACTGCGGCCGAAGGCATCGAACTCACCCGTGACCAGCTGGAGCGGCTGGACTCGCTCCGGCCCGCTGCGGGGGAACGCCACGACGAGGCCAACATGGCCTCGATCGACAGCTGACAGCGACTCAAGACCGAGCAAGGGGCGCGGATGCCCGACCCGCGCCCCTCCCCGTCCGCCTCCTTGCCGTCGTCCCGCCCCCTCCCAAGAAGCAGGAAGACCATGACCAAGTCCGCCGCGCCCCTCACCGAACCCGCCGCTCCGCTCCCGGAAGCGGCGGGGCCCACGGAACCGGCGGCGCCCACGCGGTTCCCGTGGGCGCCGATCCTCGTCCTCGGATTTGCCTGGTTTCTGGCTGTCGCCATCGAACTCAGTCCTGCCGGGCTGCTCGGCGGCATCGCTGCCGACTTGAACATCAGCACCGCGGCCGCCGGAACACTCACCACGTTTTATGCGCTCGGCAACGCGATCCTGGTGCTCCCGCTGACCGCACTGGCCCTCCGTTTCTCGCGGCGCAGCGCACTTAACGTCGTCATGGCCGCGTTCGTCGCCAGCAACCTCATCGTCGCCGTCGCGCCGACCCTGGCCGTCGCCGACGCGGGCCGGTTCCTGGGCGGCGCCTGCTACGCACTGATCTGCACCCTCTTCCCGGCAGTCGCCGTTCGCATCGCCGGCCCGCGGCACGCCGGGAAAGCGATCACCGTCGTCTTCGCCGCCACCAGCCTGGGGGTAGCGCTCGGGGCACCCCTCGCGTCGTTGGCGGGGGACGCCTTTGGCTGGCGGGTCACGTTCGTCGCTGCTGCCGCGCTGGCCCTGGTCGCCGGCATGCTGATGTCCTTTACCGTTCCCGCAGTACGGGAACGCAGGCAGAAGGGCCCGTCGTTTATTCAGACAGCCCGGATCCCTGGAGTAATGCGTGTCGCGATCGGGTGGGCGCTGGTCATGCTCGCCCACTTCGTCGTCCTGACCTACATCGACGCCTACCTCGAGGACCTGGGCGTCCCGAAGTACGTCACCAGCGTCACCCTGTTCCTGATCGGGGCCAGCGGACTCGTCGGCACGATCCTGATCGGCCGGCTCACCTCCCGTTCGGTGTACGCCGCCCTCCTAGCGGCGCCCATCACCGTCGCCGTCGGGTTCACCGTGCTGTTCCTCAGCGGCGGGAACCTCGCCATCGTTCTCCTCGCCGTTGCACTGTGGGGGCTCGGAATCGCCGCCGCAGTCGTCGTCTACCAACAAGCCCTCCTGCTCACCGGCCGCCGGGCACCCGAAACAGCAACCAGCATCGGGGTGCTCCTCGCCCAGGCCGGCTTCGCCGCCGGCGCCACGGTCGGAGGCGTCACCCTCGACTCCTTCGGCGTCGCCACCATCCCCCTGGTCGGCCTCGCCTTCGTCGCCGGGTCGATCATCATCGCCACGACCCTTCGAAACACCATCCGCAACTCGCCCGCACAAGCTGCTGGCGCAGGACCGTCCTGCCCAGACCTCTCCGGAAGGCAGCAACCTAGGATTCGCCGTCGGCCGCGGCAATTGCCTTGTCCGTCAGGACGGGCATCATCCCCAGCAGCGCTAGGGTCAGCACTCCCATGATGCCGAACATGACCTGCAGGCCGAGCCATTGGGCCAGTAGGCCGCCGGCTGCCGCACCGAGGGGCATGGTGCCCCAGGCCAGCAGGCGGTAGGCGCTGTTGACTCGGCCCAGCAAGCGGTTGGGAGTAATGCGCTGGCGCAGGGATACCGTGATGACGTTCCAAAGCACGATCAGCATGCCGCCCACAAAGAAAATTGGGCCAAGAACATAGGGATTGTCGGTCATGGCGGGCGCACCAACGAACAGCGCGGCCCCGAAGATCGTGAGCATCAGGGACTTCGACCGGCCCAGCCTGGCCTCCACCCGCTCGGAGATGAACGAGCCAACGAAGGCGCCGAGCGCGGAGGTGGTCAAGAGCAGGCCGAACCCCACTTCGGACAGCCCCATCTGTGAAGCCGGCCCCACGGCAAACAGCACCAAGACCGCGAATGCCGCGCTGGATGCGAAGTTGAACACCCCGGTCATCACAGCGAGTGTGCGCAGGATCTTCTGGTTCCAGAGGAACCGCAGACCCTCGCCAATATCGAATCGCAGTGTCGTCTTCTGCTCACGCTCTGTGCGAAAAGCCCCCGGGACCAGGAACAGGCCGCCGACGGCCGCAAGCCAGAATGCCGCCGGCACGGCAACGCCCGCAACGGCGCCGACGGCCACCAGCAGCCCGCCCAGCGGGGGACCAATGAACTGGTTGGTGGTCAGCTCGACGGCGTAGAGCCGGCCGTTGGCGCGCGACAGCTGATCCCTGTGCACCAGCTGGGGCATGATCGACTGCGCGGAGGTGTCGTAGAGCGTTTCAGCCACACCCACCATCAGTGCGACAACGTACAGAGCCCACATGGAGCCCAAATCCAGCACAACGACGGCGGCCAGCAGGGCGGGCAGCATCGCCCGGCTGAGGTTGGCCCACAACATGAGCTTGCGCCGGTCCAGCCGGTCGGCCAGCGCGCCGGCAGTGAGGGCGAAGAGGAGCCAGGGAAGCGTCGCTGCGACGCTCAGTCCGGCAACGAGGGTGGGTGACTGGGTGAACTGAATGGCCAGCAGCGGCAGCGCGATCTTGAAGACGCCGTCGGCGAGGTTGGAGAGCCCGGATGAGGCCCACAGCTTCCAGTAGGACGCACCCAGCGGCGCACGATGCCGTTCCTTCGCCTGCACAGCGTGATTGGTCATAGGTGGACCATTCCATAGCGATTGAGAAAATTCAAGGTGGTTGAATCTAGTACATCCGATTGTAGGATTGGGGCATGACGGATGCAGAGCAGGCGAGTGCGGACCAGCAAAGACCCGTCGCGAGCGCCCGGGAGATCAAGGCGCTGGCCCATCCGCTGCGCCTGAGGATCCTGCGCCTGTGCGGGCTTCACGAACTGACCAACAAACAACTCGCCGACCGGCTGGGCCAGGATCCGGGGACGGTGCTCTATCACGTGCGGCAGTTGCTCTCGACGGGATTCCTTGAACCCGCCGGGGTCCGCACCGGAGAGAGCGGCGCGCTGGAGAAGCCGTATCGTTCCACGGGGCGGTCCTGGAAGCTGGACACCGCATTGGGTGAAGCCGGTCCCGCCGGTCCGCTGGCACCGCTCGAGGCGTTCCGGGAAGAGCTGACGGAAGCAGGGCCGGATGCACTCGCCAGCCTCTCACGCTTCGTCCTGCACCTCTCCGAGGAAGATGTTGAGGACCTCACCACGCGTATCCACGCTGTGCTGAGCGAATATACCGACAGCGATCGGCAGCGATCGGACCAGCCCGCCTACGGCGGCATCTTTGTCCTGCACCGGACGACAGACTAGGTCCCGGTCCTTTCGGAACGGGATTTGGGTCTTGCGTCGCTTTGGCCGGCTCTATTCGTAGATGGTGGGGATGGCCGGCTCGCCGGGCTGCAGTCTGTCCACCACCCGGGGCAGTTCCGCCATGGAAGCCGTGTGCCGGTCCCGCGCCCGCCCCACCGCGTCCGGGCCGGTCCAGCCGGGCAGGATTTCGCCGTCTTTCATGAACTGCTGCAGGAGGGGACGCCCCTTTCTTCCGGCGGCCGGCGGGTGGCCCACGCCGAGGACCTCGTGGGTGGCGGTGCCCCGGTCGTCGAGGCGGCGCACGGCGAACTTGCGCCCGCCCACGTTGATTTTGTCCTTCGAGGTCTTCGCCACGGCGGTCAGCTCACCGGAGTCCCCGGCCCGGCTCACCAGCTTGTAGACCATCCCGGCCGTGGGCGCCCCGGATCCGGTCACCAGCGACGTGCCGATGCCATAGGAGTCGGCCGGGGCAGAGCGGAGCGCGGCGACGGAGAATTCGTCCAGGTCCGAGGTCACCACGATCCTGGTGTGTACGTTGCCGAGGCTGTCCAGGAGTTCGCGGACCCACCGCGCCTGGGCCACGAGGTCTCCGGAGTCCAGCCGGATGGCGCCGAGTTTGTCTCCGGCGAGGTCGACGGCGGTGCGGACCGCCGTGTCGACGTCGTACGTGTCCACGAGCAGCGTGGTGCCGGGCCCGAGGGAGGCCAGCTGCGCCGCGAAGGCCTCGCGCTCGGAATCGTGGACCAGCGTAAAGGAGTGGGCCGCGGTGCCGATGGTCCGCAGGCCGTAGCGCCGCCCGGCGGCCAGGTTGGACGTGCCGGAAAAGCCGGCGATCACGGCCGCGCGGGCCGCCGCGGCGGCCGCTTCCTCATGCGTGCGGCGGGAGCCCATCTCAATGCAGGGCCTGCCGCCGGCGGCACTGATCATCCGGGAAGCGGCCGAGGCGATGGCGCTGTCATGGTTCAGCACCGACAGGACATAGGTCTCCAGGACGCAGGCCTCGGCGAACGTCGATTCCACGATCAGGACGGGGGAGTGCGGGAAATAGGCTTCCCCTTCCGGATAGCCCCAGATGTCGCCGGAGAACCGGAAGTCGGCCAGGTGCTCCAGCGTGTCCTCATGGACCACCCCGGCCCCGGCCAGAAAATCGAGGTCGTCCGCCTCGAAACGGAAGCCCGCGATCCCCTCCAGGAGCCGTCCGGTGCCGGCCACGATCCCGTACCGCCGCCCGCCCGGCAGCCCCCGGGCGAAGGCCTGGAAGACGGACCGGCGGTGTGCCGCACCCGAGTGCAGCGCCGCCTGGAACATCGTCAGCTCATAGTGGTCCGTAAACAGGGAGGTCCGGGGCCAGTCCGGTCCGGCCGAAGTGTTCATGATTCACTCTAGGCCGGGCCGTCCGAAGCCGCAGGATGCCGCCAGTGCCGGGAGTTCGCCGGGAACGCCCCGAGTCGCCGGAAATTTCCGGCGACTCCGGGAGTTTCCCGCGACTTCGACGAGGCCGGGCTCAGACGGGGCAGCCGTCCGGGCCGCAGGCGCCCGCGGCACTATCCGTTCCGGCGACACTATCCGTCCCGCCGGCGGCACCCGCGGCGGCGCTCACCATGACCAGCGGGTGGCTGTCCTGCCACGCCTGCTCGAGGGCCGCGCTGAAGGTCTCCGCGGGCTGGGCGCCGGAGAGCCCGAACTTCCGGTCAATCACGAAAAACGGGACGCCGCTGATGCCCAGGGCGCGGGCCTCGGCGATGTCGTGGCGGACGTCGTCGGCGTAGGCGTCGGTGCTGAACAGTTCCGCCAGGTCGCCGGCGTCGAGTCCGAGGTCCAGGCCCAGGGCGGTCAGGTAGTCCTGGCTGCCGATGTCTTGGCCGTGCTCGAAGTGGTCGCTGAGCAGGCGTTCCTTCGCGGCGTCCTGCTGGCCGTGGGCGGCGGCGAGGTGGATCAGCCGGTGGGCCGTGAAGCTGTTGGCCACCACGACGGCGTCGAACCGGTAGTTCAGCCCCTCGCCCCTGGCCTGGGCCGCGACGTGCTCGAACATCTGCGATACCTGCGCCGGAGCCATGCCCTTGCGGGTGCTGAGGTAGTCCAGTTCGGTGCCGTCGTAGTGCTCCGGGAGCGTGGGGTCCAGCTGGTAGCTGCGCCACTGCACCTCCACGGAATCGCGGTGCGGGAAGGCCGCGAGGGCGGTTTCGAATCGGCGTTTGCCGATGTAGCACCAGGGGCAGGCGACGTCGGACCAGATCTCAATCTTCATGCCCGCCACAACCGTGCCGCCGCCGGGTCCATTCCCCGGCGGTCTGTCGGCTTCGTCACGGTGTGACCGGGCGCTCCATCACGAAGTCGTGTTCCACGGTGCCGCCCAGCCGGAAGGACTTGGTGCCGACCTTGCGGAAACCGGACTTCTCGTAGAACCGGATGGCACGGGCGTTTTGGCTGTTCACGCCGAGCCAGATCCCGCGGGCGCCGGCCGCCGCTGCCGAGCCGATGCTGGCGTGCATCAGTTCGGCCGAGGCGCCGAGCCCGTGGTGCGCCGGGTGGACGTAGCACTTGCTGAGCTCGGTGCACGGCAGTTCGCTCAGGACAGCGGCCACCTCCGGGTCCTGGGCGGGGCGGGCCACCAGCAGGCTGTAGCCGCGGAGCTCGCCGTCGGCGTCGATCACCAGCACGGTTACCTCGGGATCGGCCAGATAGGCCCGGAAATTGGCCTCGCTCAGGGTGCTGGCCAGGTGGGCCGCGATGTCCTCCGGCCGGGACTCCGGCGGGCACGCCAGCGGGAAGGTGACGGCCGCGAGCGCAGCCAGCCTCCCGGCGTCGTCCGCGGTGGCTGTCCGGATCTGGTGCGTCATGGCTAAAACCCTAGCCCGTCCCCACGCCCTTAGCCGGTGTGGAGTCGGCGTCGTAGCTGAGGCCGATCTGGCGGCGGATTTCGTCCATTGCTGCCATGACGGCCACTGACTCGCGGGGCGGAAGGATGGTGCCGGCGGTTCCGCCCTCCCTCACCAGTCGTTCCAGTTCGGCGGCCTGGTACTGCATACCGCGGCTGGTGACAGGCTGCTCATAGCGTTCAACAACGCTGCCATCCACTGCATGGACGGTGAAGGGCGTGGGGTTGTACCAAGTGGATTCGATATCGATCCACCCTTCGGTCCCGATGACCATGGCCCGGTTGGCGCTGGCGGCGTCCAGCTCGCAGTCCACTATGGCCTGCTGACCGCCAGCATATTCAAAGATGGCCGCAGTCTGCCGGTCTACCCCGGTGGCGGTCATGGACGCACTGGCGCGGATGGTCTCCGGGGTGCCGAGGATGTCGAAAGCAAAGGAGACCGGGTAGATGCCGAGGTCCAGCAGCGCTCCGCCGCCCAGTGCAGGATCGTTTAGCCGGTGGGCAGGGTCCTTGGGCAGGCTCTGGTTGTGGCCGGCGACCACCTTCCGGACCTCGCCGATGGTGCCTTCCTCGATGATTGCGCGGATGCGGACCATGTGCGGGAGGAATCGCGACCACATGGCTTCCAGCGCCACGAGGCCTTTGGCTTCCGCGACGTCAACAATGTCCTGGGCTTCGCGGGCGTTCATGGTGAACGACTTCTCCACCAGCACATGCTTGCCGGCATTCAACGCCAACAAGGCATTGGCGTGGTGGAACGGATGCGGCGTGGCGATGTAGACCACGTCAACCAGCGGGTCGGCCACCAAGTCCTCATAGCTGCCGTGCGCGGTTGCCACACCGTGCTCATCAGCGAACGCCTTGCTCGAATTCAGCGTCCGGGAGCCGACGGCCTGGACAGTGAAGCCGTTCTCGATCAGGTCCTGCGTTTGCAGCCCTGCGATGAAACCGGTGCCGAGGATTCCCCATCGGATGCGGCCGTCAGAGGTGCCGGTGGGCTGAGAAGTCACGTGTTTAGTCCTTTGGTGTGTCGGTGTCGGCGAGTGGGTAGGCGACGTAGGCGAAGCGAGCGGAATCGGGCGACCAGCTGTTGACGTTGAGCGTCCCCTGGCCATCGAAGAGGGGCCACACGTGCAGGGGTGCGGCCCAGTCGACGGTGGAGACCAGCACGACGTCGACCGGCAGGTCCGCGGGGTGGCCCTCCGTGCCGGCGGGGAAGCGGATGTAGCTGGCCAGCCGCCCGTCGGGAGAGAGATGGGGGAACCAGTCGACGGTTTCGCTCTCAAGGAGGCGCTCGAAACCGCTTCCGTCAACCTGCACGCGGGCAAGCTGCGCGTGGCCGCGGAGAGAACTGAAGGACTCCGTGTTCAGGTAGAGATACTTTCCGTCGGGCGAGTATTCCGGTCCGTCGCAATGGCCGGGGCCGACATCGACGCCGGCGGTAGCGCCGCCGTCGGACGGTATGGTCCTGAGGCGGCCCGGCTGCGTAAAGTCGCCGGCCTCAATGCCAACGTATGCCAGCTGGAACCCATCCGGGCTGACGCCGTGCAGGAAGTGGAAGGAGCCGTCGTCGTCGGTGATCCGCTCCGCCGGACCTCCACTCAATGCTGCCCGGTAGACGTGGCCGTCGTTCGCCGAGAGGAAGATGCCGGTGCCGTCGGGCGCCAGGACATGGTCGTTGTTGAGGTCGGGGATGCCGGTCAGCGGGACATGGCTGATGGTCCGGTCGGTGAACTCAAACCGCCAAAGCTTCCCGTCCCCGTTGAGGAGGAGGGCCGAGCCGTCAAGGGTCCAGTTGGGCGCTTCGAGGAGGAGCTCGTCGGTGCTGTAGACAAGTTCGGATTCGCCTGTGACGGACGCTAGCCAGACCTCGCAGCGCTGGCCGGGCCGCAGTTCCCGCGGGGCGATGGTGTTTTCCGGGATGTCCGGCACTCGAAGCTCCTGACGATGACAACTTTGTGGACGGTTGAGTTTTCGCTACGACATCAGACCAGGGCCACGCAATCGGTCCGGCGCGGCGTGGATCCGGGGTGCGCCGGACCGGTGTCGCCGCGACTGTCCCGAAGCATAGCGAATCCTGACTTGCGGCGCCCCGCTTACTGCTTGAAGGCGGCGTCGAAGGAGGTGTTCGAGGCCGGGAAGTCGAACCTCTTCAGCGCTGCGAGGGCTTCGGGGGCGCCGTGGAGACGGTCCATGCCCGCGTCCTCCCACTCGATGCTGATGGGGCCGTCGTAGCCGATTGCGGTCAGGGCGCGGAAGGACGATTCCCAGGGCACGTCGCCGCGGCCGGCGGAGACGAAGTCCCAGCCGCGGCGCGGGTCGCCCCAGGGCAGGTGCGAGCCCATGACGGTGTTCCGGCCGGTGGGGCGGAGCTTGGTGTCCTTGCAGTCCACGTGGTAGATCCGGTCCTTGAAGTCCCAGATGAAGGAGACCGGGTCGATGCCCTGCCACATGAAGTGGGACGGGTCCCAGTTCAGCCCGAATGCCTCGCGGTGCCCGATCGCCTCGAGGGTGCGGACGGTGGTCCAGTAGTCGTAGGCGATCTCGGAGGGGTGGACCTCGTGCGCGAAGCGGACCCCGCATTCGTCGAAGACATCCAGGATGGGGTTCCAGCGGTCCGCGAAGTCCTGGTAGCCGGCCTCGATGACCTTCTCCGGCACGGGCGGGAACATCGCGACATACTGCCAGATCGAGGAGCCGGTGAACCCGACCACGGTGTCTACGCCGAGGGCCTTGGCGAGCCGGGCCGTGTGCTTCATTTCCTCCGCGGCGCGTGCCCGGACGCCTTCGGGCTCGCCGTCGCCCCACACCCTGGCCCCGACGATGGCCTCGTGCCGGAAGTCGATTGGGTCATCGCACACCGCCTGGCCCTTGAGGTGGTTGGAGATGGCCCAGACCTTGAGGTTGTACTTGTCCAGCACGGCGAGCTTGGAGTCGACGTAGCCGGGTTCGTCCCAGCGCCAGGCGTCCAGGTGGTCGCCGGAGACGGCGATTTCCAGGCCGTCGTAGCCCCAGCCGGAGGCCAGGCGGGCGACTTCCTCGAAGGGCAGGTCGGCCCACTGGCCGGTGAACAGGGTGTAGGGGCGGGGCATGTCAGGCCCTTTCGGTAGCTGTTTGGGTTGTTGGTGCGGACGGGGTGAGCTGGATGAGCGAACTCTTGGCCGCGGCGCTCTCTTCCACGGCGGCGAGGATCCGCTGGACGTTCAGGCCGTCCTCGAACGACGGCGAAGGCTGGGTTCCGTTGCCGACCGCGACGAGGAAGTCGCTGATCTCGTGCGTGAACGTGTGCTCCCAGCCGAGCACGTGGCCCTGCGGCCACCATGCTTCCAGGTAGGGGTGCCCGGGTTCGTTGACCAGGATCCGGCGGAAGCCCTGTTCGCGGACCGGCAGTGTGGCGTCGAGGAAGCCGAGCTCGTTCAGGTCCTCCAGGTCGAACAGCAGGGCTCCCTTGTCGCCGTAGATCTCCAGCGTGAGCGAGTTCTTCCGCCCGGTGGCAACCCGGGAGACCTCGACGGAGGCGATGGCCCCGGAGGCGAGGGTCAGCGTTGCCCAGGCGGCGTCGTCGACCGTCACGTCCTCCAGCCCGGCAGCGCCGGGACGCTGCGGGGTGAAGGTGTGCAGCCGGCCGGAGACCTCGGTGACCTGCTCGCCCAGGAGGAACAGCACCTGGTCGATCGCGTGGGAGGCGATGTCCCCGAGGGCCCCGGAGCCGGCGGTTTTCTTGTTCAGCCGCCAGGTCATGGGCGAGTCCGGGTCCACGAGCCAGTCCTGCAGGTAGGCCGCGCGGACGTGCCGGACGGTGCCGAGCCGGCCCTCCGTGATCAGCTCACGGGCCAGCGCCAGGGCAGGGACCCGCCGGTAGTTGAAGCCGATCATGGACTGCGCCCCGCGCTCCCGTGCAACACGGGCTGCCTCCGCCATGGCCTCCGCCTCGGCCAGGGTGTTGGCCAGCGGCTTCTCGACCAGGACGTGCTTGCCGGCCTCGAGCGCGGCGATGGCGATTTCCGCGTGCATGAACCCCGGCGCGCAGATGTCGACGATGTGGATGTCATCGCGGGCGATCACTGCACGCCAGTCCGTGGCGGACTCGGCCCAGCCGTACTTTGCGGCCGCCTCGGCGACCCCCTCGGGATCGCGGCCGACCAGGACGCGCCGTTCGAAGGCCGGGACATCGAAGTAGCTGGCAACATTCCGCCAGGCGTTGGAGTGGGCCTTGCCCATGAACGCGTACCCGATCATGGCCACACCCAAAGGGGGAGGGCCGGGGCTGGTTTCTTGGGAGTTCATTGCTGGTTCCTAGAGTGTGGAAGCGGTGGGGTCCCAGTCCTCGGGGAGGGCTGCGGAGGTGGGGGCGGAGCTTTCCACATCGATGAACGTGCCGGAATCGACCGACTCGGAGATCGAGACCATGGTGTCCAGGACGTGGTAGGCGAGGTTGCCGGTGGCGCGGTGCGGGACGCCGGCGCGGATGGAGCGGGCCATGTCCAGCACGCCCATGCCGCGGCCTTGGCTGGGGCCGGTGGCCGGGATGACGGTCCATTCCTCGTCCCCGGCGCGCCAGAGCCTGATGTCGCCGTCGAAGTAGTTCGGATCCGGCAGCGAGATGGTGGCCTCGGTCCCGGTGATCTCCACGAAGCCCATCCGTAGCCGCGGGGACTCGAAGCTGAACACGCTGTGGGAGGACGCGCCAGACTCGAACTGGGCCATGGCGGAGACGTGGGTGGGGACCTCGACCGTGAATTCCTCGCCGGCCTTGGGCCCGGAACCGATGACCCGGACCGCCTTGGCCTTGGACCCTGTCGCGGCCACGCGGCGCACGGAGCCGAACGTCTGCACCAGGGCCGTGAGGTAGTACGGGCCCATGTCGAACAGGGGCCCGGCGCCGTGCTGGAAGAGGAACGCGGGGTTGGGGTGCCAGGATTCCGGCCCGGGCGTCTGGAACGTGGTCATGGCCGTCAGCGGGGTGCCGATGTCGCCGCGTTCGATCAGCCGCCGGGCGGTCTGCAGCCCGGCGCCCAGGAACGTGTCCGGAGCGCAGCCGAGCCGCAGCCCGGCGGCGGCGGCCGTTTTCAGCAGGCCCAGGCCCGATTCGCGGTCCAGCGAGAACGGCTTTTCCGTCCAGACGTGTTTGCCGGCGTTGACGGCGGCCGTGGCCACTTCCACGTGCGCGGCCGGGATGGTCAGGTTGACGATGATTTCGACGTCGGGGTGGTTCAGGGCCGCGTCCACCCCGCCCCACTCCGGGATGCCGTATTCCTTGGCCCGCGCCTCGGCCGCCTCTTCGAAGAGATCGGCGATCACGTGGACCTTGAGGTCGGGGAAGACGGTCAGGTTGTCCAGGTACTGCTTGCTGATGTTGCCGGCGCCGATGACGGCGACGCCCACCGGGCCGCGGCCGGTCACACGGGCTGCCGGTCCACGGTTCGCTGCGGCGCTCATGCGTTCACGCCCTGCGCGCTGGCGGAACCGCTCTGCAGGTAGCCCAGGGACTGGGCGATGCCCTCGAAGATGTCGCCGGAGTAGTCGTCGAATTCCACGACGCCGACTTCGAGGGACTGCGCCGCGGCGATGACGTCCCACACCGCGATCTTGCCCTGCCCGGCCGGCTGCTGCGCCTTGGTGTCCGTGGAGACCGGGCCGTCCTTGATGTGGATGAACCTGACCCTGTCGCCGAGGCGCTGCAGCAGCTGCACCGGGTCCTGGCCGCCGACGGCGGCCCAGTAGGTGTCGACTTCCAGGACAAGTTCCGGGTCGAGGAGTCCTTCGAAGTACTCCAGGGCGGTCTGGCCCTCGATGCTGGACTCCAGCTCCCAGGCGTGGTTGTGGTAGCCGACGCGGATGCCGTACCCGGCGCCCTTCCTGGCGGCGGCGTTGAGCTTCGCGGCGGTGGCCTGGATGTCCTCGGCGGACTGCCAGTGCTCGGCCGGGAGGTAGGGGTCGATCACCGTGGTGATGCCGAGTTCCTTGGCCGCGGCGAAGATTTCGTCCTGGTCCTGGCTCAGCAGCGGGGCGTGGCCGGACGGGGCGGTCAGGCCGTTTTCCTTCAGGGCGGCGCCGAGCTCGGCGGCCGTGGCGACGAAGTTGTAGGGCTCCACCTGGGTGAAGCCGAGTTCGGCGACTCGTCTGATGGTGCCGGGCAGGTCTTCCTGGAGGGCGTTGCGGAGGGTGTACAGCTGGATTGAGTAGGACATTGCGTTCCTTTGCGGGGAGTCGGTGGTTCTCAAGGAGGTGGGCGGCCCGGCGGTTAGCCGGCCGGCGTCGGGGTCGGGGTTCGGTGCCTAGCGGCCGGCGAGGGATCCGCCGATGCCGCCGACGCTGAAGTACTTGTTCAGGGCGGCGAAGACGATGATGGGCGGGAGCATCATGATCACAGCCAGGGCCATGACGGATGTCCAGTCAGTTTGATTCTGCTGGAAGAAGGACTGCACGCCCATGGGCAGGGTGAAGATTTCTGTGGAGCGCAGGAACACGATGGCAACCAGGTAGTCGTTCCAGGCCAGCAGGAAGGCGAAGATCGCTGTGGAGAGAACGCCCGGGAGCGAGTTCCGCAGCACCACCTTCGTGAAGCTGCCGAAGACCGAGCAGCCGTCGATCCAGGAGGCTTCTTCCAGGCTGATGGGGATGGAATCGAAGTAGGCGGCCATCATCCAGGTGGCCACGGTCATGGTCGAGCCGACGTAGATGATGGTCAGGCCCATCAGGTTGTCCACAAGGCCCATGCCGGCGAACAGGATGAACAGCGGCACCACCGAGGTGATGATGGGCAGCGACTGCATGACGAACAGGAGCAGCGAGTAGCCGGAGACTGCCTTGGACCGGCCGCGGGAGAGGACGTAGCCTGCCGGGGCGGCGACGGCCACGGCGACCACCACCGTGCTGAGCGTGGTGATGAGGCTGTTCTGCAGCCAGGTCGAGGCGAGCGTCTCGGAGAACACAGAGCTGAAGTTCTCCAGCGTGAAGCCCGTGGCTGTGCTGGTGGGTCCGGGGGTGAAGGCGAGTACGACGGTGACCATGATGGGGACGAGCACGACGGCGGTGATGGCCAGGATCAGGGCGAAGCGCCACCAGCGGCCGCGCAGGCCGGCGTCGGACAGGGAGCGGTTGGGCTTGCCGGTATCGGCGACGCCGAGGACAGGGCCGGACTGGGGGTGGGCGTGGACTACTGCGCTCATTATTCGACGCTCGACTTTCGGATCTGGCGGTACAGGATGACCGAGACCACCACGAGGGTAATTGTCATTAGGAAGGCGATCGCGACGCCGGGGCCGGTCTGGAAGTCCTGGAACACGGTCCGGTAGGCCAGCACCACGAGGGACGTGGTGGCGTCGACGGGGCCGCCGCCGGTGAGCAGGTAGATGGTGGGGAAGTCGTTCACGCAGAAGATCGTCATGAGGATCCAGCTGATGTACGTGGACCGGGCGATCAGGGGCAGCGTGATCTGGCTGAACTGCTGCCAGCGGCTGGCGCCGTCCATGCTGGCGGCCTCGTAGACAGTGGTGTCCACGGACGCCAGGGCCGCCGAGGTCATCATCATCATGAACGGGAAGCTGATCCAGACCTTGAACACCATCACGGTGATGGCCGCGAGGGTCGGGTCCGCCAGGAACAGCGGGGTTCCCAGTCCGAGGTTCCGGAAAATGCTCGGGACGAGGCTGTCCGGGGTGCCCACCAGCCAGTTCCAGGCGGTGGAGGACACCACGATCGGGACCACCCACGGCAGGAGCAGGAGAATCTTGAAGAGTCCGCCGGCCGGGATCTTGGTGCGCAGCAGCAGGGCCAGGCCCAGCCCGAGGAGCCAGGAGCCGAAGACTCCCACGATCGTGAACAGGAGCGTGAAGCGGGCGGCCTTCCAGAAGGCGTCGGAGGCCAGGACGTTGGCGAAGTTTTCCAGGCCGACGAATTCGCCGGTCTCGATCAGGGACCCGTCATGTGTGGCCTGCACCCCGGCGTATACGAGCGGGTAGCCGTGGATCAGGACGAGCAGGATGACGGAGGGCAGCAGGAGCCAGAAGAAGGTCTTGCGGGTCTGCGAGCTGAGCTTGCTCTTGCGGTTTGCGGGCTTGCCGGGCCCGCCGGGGGCAACGCCCCGGCGGGCCCGGCTCAGGCCGGTCTGGGCTGTGGTCAATGCCATGGAAGGCCCGCTTACTTCTTCAGGACGGATTGCAGTCCGGACTGGAACGTCTGCAGTGCGGACTTGGCGTCGGTCTTGCCCGTGAGGATGGTCTGGGTGAACTGGTTGAGGGCCTGGCCGCCGTCGAGCACGGCAAGGTTGGCATTGAGCGTGTTGCCCTGCGAGGCGAACGTCTTGGCGATGGGCTGCCATTCTTTGACGATCTTGACGTTGTTGGGGTCGTTGGCAAACTCGGGGAGCTCGGTGATGGACTTGAACACAGGCAGGGCGGACATCAGCTTCTGCTGCCACAGCTGCTTCAACTGCCCCAGGTAGGCGACCAGGAAGGCCTCGGACGATGCCTGCGAGGGCGTGTTTGTGTACATCATGATGTTGTTGGGGAAGACAATCGTGGCCTTGTCCCCGTGCGGGCCCGTGATGGGGTCCGCGACAAGAAGGTCTCCCGAGGTGTCGCCGACGCGCTGCGGGACGTTGACCTGAAACAGGCCGAAGCCTGCCTTCTTGTCCTTCCACTGGGCGGACATGTTGTCGGTGGTGTAGCTGACCGCGGCGGGGTCCACGATGCCGTTGGAGACGAGTTCCGAGACGAACTCGATGGCCTCGACGTTGCGGTCGTTCATGACGTCCAGTTCGCCGTCCTTATTGAACACGCCGCCGCCGTTGTTCACCATCATCATGATCATGGAGTGGTTGCCGTAGTTGTTGCCGGCACCGGAGCCGGTGGTGAAGCCGAAGGCGCCGATCTTCTTCAGGGCCTTGCCTGCCTCCAGCAGGGTCGGCCAGTCGGTGGGGAGGGCCACTCCGGCCTTCTCGAACAGCGACTTCCGGTACCAGAACACGCGCATGTCCAGCTGCCATGGGACGGCAACGTAGCCCTTGTCCGACTTGAAGGGATCCAGGACGCCCGGCAGGAAGTCGTCGTACATGCCGTTCTTCTTCAGCTCCTCCACGACCTTGTCCGCGTAGGCGATCTGGCCCTGCTGCTCAAACTGGAAGGCCTGGAAGCCGCCGCCGGTGGATACCGCCGGTCCGGTCTTGGAGGCGATGGCCGAGGAGAACGTCTGGTAGAAGTTGTTCCACTGGATGGTCTGGTAAGTGGCCTTGAGGTTGCCCGACGCCGGTGCGTAGCCCTCTGCGATCTTCTTGGCGGCGTCGTTGTAGGCCGGCGTGGCCCACGGCATGTCCCAGAACTTGATGACGCCGCTGCCGCCCCCGGACTGGGATGCGGAGCCGCCGCCGCACGCTGCGAGGAGCGGTGCGCTGGCCGCGGCTGCGGCGAAGCCCAGGAATCCCCGGCGGGAGAATGCGGTGGAGGTAACAGAGGACTTGATCGTCACGATGATTTCCTTTCATGACCGGGCCGCGGCGTCGCGGACGGTCTTCTCGACAGTGAGTTGATGCGGAAGGACTTGCTGGCAGTGCAGGTGAGGCTGGCAGTGCAGATGAGGCTGGCAGTGCAGATGGGGCAGTTAGTGCGGTTGTTGCGGTGAACGCGGTGAGTCGTGGAGCTTCCCGACGAGGTCCGTCAAGGCGGCAAACCGTTCCAGGTCGGCCTCCGGGGCGCCGGAGTCGACGGCGGCGCGGAGCCGCTTCCAGCTGTGCCGGTGGGCCGATTCGTAGGTGGTGGGGAACGTGGTGGCCCCGGCGGCGGTGACCGACCGGACCTCCGCCGGCCAGCCTGCGGAGGCGTCCGGGAGGGTGATGTCCGCCCGTCCGGTCGAGGTCAGGACCGAAACTGTGGCCGTCGCGGGGAGCGAGGACGTGGTGATGCCCTGCAGGGCCGCCGGCGCCCCGCCCGGGAGGCTGCCGATCACGGTGTAGCCGTTGGCGTTGCGCTGGATGACCCGAAGGTCTTTCAGCTCGACACCGACGGCCAGGACCGCGCCAAGATGCCGGGTGAGCAGCACCTCCGGGTCGGTTCCGGGGACGCCCCACGCCACGGAGTCCAGCAGCACGGCGTCGGCCAGGGCGTCGGCGATGGCCGTCCGGACCGCGGCCCGGGACTCCGTGAGGATGGGGTTTGACGCCCATGTCTGGTCAAGGACCACCGCGGTGCCCGCCCCGGCGGCTGCCGCGGCCAGCGCCGCGGGGTCTTCCGCCACAGGATCAACGACGACGACGCCGCGGACTCCGCTGCGGACCGCTTCGGTGGCGGCAGCGGTCCAGCCGGCGGTGCCGGCGAGGGCGACGACGTCCGGCCCGCCGTCGGCCGGGGCGAAGGAAACCGGCAGGGATGCGATGACGGCGCCGACGGTGCCGGCCCGTTCGGCGTCCGGTCCGGCCTGGACCAGGAGCGGCGTTGTCATCAGCGGGGTGCTCATGCGCTGGCCTCCGCGTAGGCGGCGTCGCCGGCATCGACGCAAGCGGCGGCGGCGTCGGCGATCGCGAGGGCGAATTCCAGATCGTGGATCAGCGTCTCCGGGCCGGGGGCCGTTCCGGTGCCGTTGGCGATTTGGGCGAGTTTGCGCCATTCGCCCTCGTAGCCGTTGTGACCGAAGGGGCCCAGGACCGTGGTGCTGGCGGCGGTCCGGATCCGGGCGGTCGCCGAGCCGGCGTGGACGTAGGACGGAGTGAAGTCGATAGACAGGGAGGCGTCGTCACCGATGGCCTCGAACGTCCAGGACGGTTCCCAGGTGCCGTTCATCGCGGCGCGGAGTTCGATGGTCACCGCGCCGGCCCGCAGTGAGATGACGTAGCCGAACGGCAGGACGGTCTGCGCGTGCAGGACCTCGACATCCCGGAAATCCGGGGCGAACAGGCGGACCAGGGGCAGGTCGTGGATGGCCAGGCCCATGACGCCGCCGGTCAGCGTGGCTTTCACGGCGGCCGAATCAGGGCCGGAAGCCTTGCCGGCGGCGGAGGGCGCCGCGGGGCCGCGGCCCACGATCTCGGTCGCAAAGTCCTCGAAGCGGGGGTTGGGCGGCAGGACGATCGAGGACCGGACGGTGTGGACCTGTTCCGGCAGGCTGCCCCACGCCGCTTCCGCCGCCAGCCAGCCCGGGTCAAAGGTGTGCATGGCGCCGACGACGATCGGCACCCCCGTTTCGGCGGACACGGCGGCGATGGCCGCGGCTTCCTCGCCGTTCATGGCGAAGGGCTTTTCGCACAGGACAGCCTTCTTGCCGGCACGGCAGGCGGCGATCACCTGGACGGCGTGGAACTGGTGGGGGCTGCAAATCGCGACGATTTCGACCGCGGGATCCGCCAGCAGCTCCTCCATGTTGGTACTGAAGCGGGCCCCGACCCGGGCGGCCACGGATTCGGCGACCGCCGGGTCGACGTCCATGATGTGACGGACTTCCAGGATGTCCCGCAGCCTGGCGAGGGACGGGAGGTGGATCGCCTGCGTGACGGGGCCGGCACCCAGGATCCCCACGCCCAGCGGCGCCGGCGACGCATGTTCTTGGCTCGACAAGTTCGTTCATACCCCTTCGTAGTCCCGGAACCGGCCACTGGCAGCCAGGCTGCCCAGGCCGGTGATCTGGCTCACAGCCAAAGCTAGAGACACTTTTGCCGGGCGTCAAGCAAAAGTTGAAAACTACGTGTCAAACTTTGTGAAGCGTGACATGCAGAAGATCTTCGTGCTATCACTTACTCATGAGTACGCCCCCCGGCACCGAACCCCCAGCCCCCGAAGTCGGCGGCAGCCTGTCCCGCGCCGGAGACCTCTTCCAACTCCTGCGCGACGGCAAGGCCCGGACCCGCGCGGAACTGGCCCTGACCACCGGGCTGGCCCGGTCCACCGTTGCGTCCCGTATCGACGCGCTGATGGTCTCCGGGCTCGTTGGCCCCGCGGGGGAGGCGAGTTCCAGCGGCGGCCGCCCGCCGTCGCGCTTTGCCTTCAACCCGGCCGCCCGCGTCGTTCTGGCGGTCGACGTCGGCGCCACCCATGTGATCATCGCCGTGACCGATCTCAACGGAAAAGTGCTCGCGGAGCGCCGGCTGGCACAGGACGTCGCCGACGGCCCGGTGGTTGTCCTGGACCGAGTGGTCGAGGAAGGGCTGCAGCTGCTCGGCGGGGCCGGCCGCGGCGCCGCGGACCTGGCCGGCGCCGGGATCGGGCTGCCCGGACCCGTGGAACACGCCACCGGCATGCCGGTGAAGCCGCCGATCATGCCCGGCTGGGACGGGTTCGACGTCGTCCGTCATGTCCAGCGGTCCCTTCCGGTGCCGGTCCTGGTGGACAACGACGTGAACATCATGGCGCTGGGGGAGCGCACGGCGCACTGGCCCGACGACGAAAACTTCCTGTTCATCAAGGTGGCCACCGGCATCGGGGCGGGCATCATCAGCAGCGGCCAGCTCCAGCGCGGAGCGAACGGGACGGCCGGCGACCTCGGACACGTCCGGGTTCCGCGCGGCGATGACGTGCTGTGCCGTTGCGGGAACTACGGGTGCCTCGAAGCCCTGGCGTCCGGGCCCGCCGTCGCCAAGACGCTGACGCAGCAGGGCCTGCCGGCGCACGACGGCGGCGACGTGCTGCGCCTCGTCGCGGAGGGCAACCTGCAGGCCATCCAGGCGCTGCGGCAGGCCGGCCGGGATCTCGGCGACGTCCTCTCCACGGTCGTGAACCTCCTGAACCCCTCGGTGATTGTGATCGGCGGCAGCCTCGGCCAGGCCGGAGAGCATCTGATGGCCGGCGTCCGCGAAGTGGTTTACCGGCGCTCGCTGCCGCTGGCCACGACGCATCTTCGGATCGGCGTGTCCCGGGCCGGCGACCAGGCCGCCATCCTCGGCGCCAGCCAGATGGTCACGCAGCACGTGCTCTCACCCGCCGTCATTGAGGCGACCCTGCAGGCCACGGGCTAGGGGTGTCCCGGGAAGCAGCGCGCCCGGCAGGGGTGTCCCGGGCAGCGTCACATTCCGCGGGCGCGGCAGGGGCCCGTGATAGCAATGGGACTGATGAAATCATATTTCAGCCCGCCCGCCGCGCACCGGCCCACCCCATGAGCAATCTGGCCCGGGAACCGCGCGGCTGGCTCCTCATGCTCGCGATCGGACTCATCGCGCTGAACATGCGCGGCCCGTTGGTGGCCGTCGCCCCGGTGATCGCCCAACTGGAGGACGATCTCGGGTTCACCCCGGTGGAATTGGGATTCCTGACCGGCATCCCGGTGCTGTGCTTTGCCCTGGCCGCGCCCCTGGCCTCGCTGGCCGGGCGCAAGCTGGGGCCCGAGTTCGCCATCACCCTGACCCTGCTCGGCGTGCTCTTCGGCGTCGTGGTCCGCTCGGCCGGCGGGGGAGCCCTGGTCATGCTGGGCACGGTGATCCTCGGCGTCGCCATCACGATCGGCAACATCGTGGTCCCGCTGATCATCCGGCGTGACTTCACCCCCGCCCGGCAGGGTGCGGCAATGGGCACTTACACCGCGGCGCTGAATATCGGCTCGTTCCTGACCTCCATGGTGTCGGCGCCGCTGGCTGAACTCCTGGGCTGGCGGCCCGCGATTGCCGCGAGTGGCCTCTTCGCGGTCGCGGCCGCCGCCGTGTGGGTGATCGCGGTTGGCCGGCGGGCCTTCATTCCTGCCGCCGTCCCCGCGGCAGACCCGCGGCGGCCCGGCAAGCTCACCTCCCGGTGGATCACGGCGGCGCTGACCTTCGGGTTCGCCGGGCAGGCGTTCTCCTACTACGGAGTGACCGCCTGGCTGCCGAGCCTGCTCTCGGACGAACTCGGCATGGCGCCCGCGGCCGCCGGGGCAGGGTCCTCGCTCTTCCAGATCCTGGCCATTGTCGGCGGACTGGGCGTGCCGCTGGCGGCCCGGTTCGCCAGTACGACGGCGGTAGGCCTCGCCCTGGGGCTGCTGTGGCTCACCGTACCCGTGGGCCTGCTGCTCGCGCCGGAGCTGTGGTGGCTGTGGTGCTCTTTCGGAGGTGTGGCCCAGGGCGGCGGCATCACCCTGATCTTCCTGGCCATTATCCGGCTGGCGCGGGACCAGGCCTCGGCGGCCCGGATGTCCGCCGTCGTCCAGGGCACGGGATACTCCTTCGGGGCAGTGGCGCCGACCCTGCTGGGCTATGTCCATGGGACCACCGGCGCCTGGACCGGACCGCTGCTGATGATCCTGTGCTCCGTGGCCGCGTTCATCCTGGGCACCGCGCTGTCCCTGCGCCGGGTGCCGAAACCACACTGATTCGCTGTCGCATACAGGGGTGCCTTCACCCCGAGATGACAGATAAGGCCCATGTTCGCGAGAAACATGGGCCTTACCTGTCATCTCGACGCCGTTGTCGAGTACGTGGTGATATTCCGTTGCTGGACTGCCACCCGGATTTCGGGGTGCCTGTTGCGAAGGGCCTGGCAGCCCAGCCAACGGAAATCTGTGCGGACCCGGTTGCCCGGGACGCGGAGTCCTACGCCGGAACCAGCGCGGTGTCCCCGGCGGCGACGTCGGCGCCGTCGCGCCCCTCATGCAGGAAGCGGTCGTAGGCCGGCAGCGTCAGGAACGCCGGGAACTCGCTGCTGAGGGTGACTTCCTCGAAGATGTCCCGCGCGTCGGCGAAACGGTCCCCCTCGAAGCGCTCCAGCTTGGCGAATTCCTCGTCCAGCATGTCCTCCACCCACTCCCGGGTGACCACATCGCCGTGGTCCGTGATGGCCCGGGCGAAGATCCACTGCCACAGCTGCGAGCGGGAGATCTCCGCGGTGGCGGCGTCCTCCATCAGGTTGTGGATGGCCACCGCGCCGTTGCCGCGCAGCCACGACTCGATGTAGCGGATCCCCACTTCGATGTTGTTCCGGATGCCCTGTTCGGTGATGGTCCCGGTGGTAGCGGAGATGTCCAGGAGCGCACGGTCGTCCGGCGTGACGTCCTCGCGGAGGCGCTCGAGCTGGTTCGGGCGCTCGCCGAGGACTGCGTCGAACACCTCGCGGCAGACCGGCACCAGGTCCGGGTGCGCCACCCAGGAGCCGTCGAAGCCGTCGCCGGCCTCGCGGGTCTTGTCCGCGCGGACCTTCTCGAAGGCGATCGCGTTGGCAGCCTGGTCTTTGCGGTTGGGGACAGCCGCGGCCATGCCGCCGATCGCCATGGCGCCGCGCTTGTGGCAGGCCCGGACGAGCTGTTCGGTGTAGGCGCGCATGAAAGGCTGGGTCATGGTGACCTGGCCGCGGTCCGGGAGCACGAAGCGCGGTCCCCGGGTGCGGAAGTTCTTGATCAGGGAGAAGATGTAGTCCCAGCGGCCGGCGTTCAGGCCAGCGGCGTGGTCCCGGAGCTCGTAGAGGATCTCCTCCATTTCGAACGCCGCGGTGATGGTCTCGATCAGCACCGTGGCGCGGATGGTGCCCTGCGGGATGCCCAGCAAGTCCTGCGCCAGGACGAAGATGTCGTTCCACAGCCGCGCCTCGAGGTGGCTCTCGATCTTCGGCAGGTAGAAGTACGGGCCCTTGCCCTGGGCGATCAGGCGGCGGGCGTTGTGGAAGAAGTACAGGCCGAAGTCCACGAGCCCGCCGGCAACTGGCGTGCCGTCGATGAGCATGTGCTTTTCCGGCAGGTGCCAGCCGCGGGGACGGACCACCACGGTGGGCAATTCCCCGGCCGGGCGCAGCTTGTACTCCTTGCTGTTATGGCCGTCGGTTGACGTGAAGTCGATCCTGCGTTCCAGCGCGTCCGTCAGGTTCAGCTGGCCCTGGATCACGTTGCGCCAGGACGGGGTGGAGGAGTCCTCCATGTCCGCGAGCCACACCTTGGCGCCTGAGTTCAGCGCGTTGATGGTCATCTTCTTATCGACCGGCCCGGTTATCTCCACGCGGCGGTCCTCCAGGCCCGGGGCCGGCGGAGCGACGCGCCAGTTCGGGTCGTTGCGGACGGACTCGGTCTCGCGCAGGAACCGAGGGTCCTGGCCCTTGGAGATCTGCTGGCGGCGTTCCTGCCGTCCCTGCAGCAGCTCCCGACGGCGCCCGGCCGTGGCCTTGTGCAGCTTGGCAATAAACGCCAGCGCGTCCGGCGTCAGGACCTCGCTCTGCCGGCAAATCGGCTGCGCGGTCAACGTGATCCCGTTGATAGTGAAGTTGTCAGTGAAGCTGTTCATTTCAAATCTCTCCTCGGAGAAGCAAGGTCGACGGCGGTCGGGGCTGGTTGGGGCCGAAAAAGGCAATCCTCCGCGTGCTATTCCCCATCCCCGCCCCAGGCCTCGCAGAGCTCGGCCGGGCGGGGACAGGGCCCCTTTTACGCACGCTTCCGGATTACCTTTCCCGGCCCCCGGTGGCAGCGGCGCCATGGGTGCCGGCCGCCGTCGTGCCTTCGGGTGAGCGGAATCAACAGCTCACCGTGGGCGGGGATTAGTGGAACTGGCCCTCTTCTGTGGATCCCACCAGGGCCAGGGTGGACGCGTTCGGGTTGAGCGCGGTGGCGATGTCGTCGAAGTAGCCGGTGCCGACTTCGCGCTGGTGCTTGGTTGCGGTGTAGCCGCGGGACTCGGAGGCGAATTCCTTCTCCTGCAGCTCGACGTACGCGCTCATGCCTTCCCGGGCGTAGCCGTGGGCGAGGTCGAACATCGAGTAGTTCAGGGCGTGGAAGCCGGCCAGGGTGATGAACTGGAAGGTGAAGCCCATGGCGCCGAGTTCGCGCTGGAACTTCGCGATCGTGGCGTCGTCCAGGTGCTTGCGCCAGTTGAACGACGGCGAGCAGTTGTAGGAGAGCATCTGGTCCGGGAACTCGGCCTTGACGGATTCGGCGAACTTGCGGGCCAGCTCCAGGTCCGGGGTGCCGGTCTCCATCCAGATGAGGTCGGAGTACGGGGCGTAGGCCTTGGCGCGGGCGATGCAGGGTTCGATCCCGTTGCGGACCTTGTAGAAGCCTTCCGGAGTGCGGACCGGCTGGCCGCCTTCGCGGAGGATGAATTCCTGGTCGCGCTCATCGACGTCGGAGGTGATCAGGGTGGCCGCCTCGGCGTCGGTGCGGGCGATGATGACCGACGGGGTGCCGGCGACGTCGGCGGCGAGCCGGGCGGCGTTCAGCGTCCGGACGTGCTGCTGGGTGGGGATCAGGACCTTGCCGCCGAGGTGGCCGCACTTCTTTTCCGAAGCGAGCTGGTCCTCCCAGTGAACACCCGCAGCGCCGGCCTGGATCATGGACTTCATCAGCTCGTAGGCGTTCAGCGGGCCGCCGAAGCCGGCCTCGGCGTCGGCCACGATCGGCACCAGCCAGTCCTCGACGCTCTGGATGCCCTCGGAGAACTCGATCTGGTCGGCGCGGAGCAGGGCGTTGTTGATGCGGCGGACCACGGTGGGGACCGAGTTGGCGGGGTAGAGCGACTGGTCCGGGTACGTGTGGCCGGAGTTGTTGGCGTCCGCGGCGACCTGCCAGCCGGAGAGGTAGATGGCGCGGAGGCCGGCCTTGACCTGCTGCACGGCCTGGTTGCCGGTCAGGGCGCCAAGGGCGTTGGTGTAGCCGCCGGTCTTGTGCTCTTCGGTGAGCTGCTTCCACAGCTTTTCGGAGCCTCGGCGGGCGAGGGTGTGTTCTTCGGAGACGCGGCCGCGGAGGCGGATGACATCCGTTGCCTTGTAGTCCCGGGTCACACCTTCCCAGCGCGGGTTGGCGGCCCACTCGAGCTCCAGTGCGGCGGCCTGCTCTGTTGTGTCCTGGCCGGACGGCTGCTGGGTGGGCTCAAATGCTGCAGTCATCTTTGTCTCCTTGGTGGGGCCGGGCCCGGCCAGTCTGCGTCTCTGCAGATCCTGGCCGGTTGTTCCGGTTGCGAATCTTTCCGTGAGATCTACTTTTCTTCACTTTCCGAGGGGTTACTAGACCGAAACTATGGAAAGAAACGCACTTCTTCGCGTATTCTCAAGAAATGCACTCAGCCAGCTGGAACCGCCAAGCTCTCTCTCCTTCCGCGCCCGCAGCGCCGGAGGTGGATGTCATCAGCATGGGCCGCCGGGTCCGCCACCTGCGCAAGGCCGCCGGACTGACGCTCGATGACCTGAGCGCCGCCGTCGGGACCGCCCCGAGCCAGCTGAGCCTGATCGAAAACGGCAAGCGCGAGCCCAAGCTCGGCCTGCTCCAGCAGCTCGCCGCGGCCCTTGGGGTCAGCATCGACGAGCTCCTCGGCGCCGAGCCGCCCAACCGCCGCGCGGCACTGGAGATCGAGCTGGAACGGTACCAGCGCAGCCCCATCTACGAGTCCCTGAACCTGCCGAAAATCCGCATCAGCTCGCGGCTTCCGATGGATGTGCTGGAGTCGATGGTGGGGCTGCAGCATGAGCTGGAACGCCGGCTCAACGAGCAGGTGGCGACGCCGGAGGAGGCCCGCCGCGCGAACGGTGAACTGCGGGCGATGATGCGTGAGCGGAACAACTATTTCCCCGAGTACGAGGCTGAAGCGCAGAAGGTCCTGGCCTCGGTGGGCCACACGAGCGGTCCACTGTCGCATCATGTCATCTCGGACATTGCCGGGCACCTCGGATTCAGCCTCCACCATGTGGGCGACCTCCCCCATTCCACGCGTTCGGTGACGGATCTTAAGAACCGCCGAATTTATCTCACGCAGAACGCACGCAGCGACCACGACCCCCGTTCGGTGCTGCTGCAGGCGCTGGGCCACTACGTCCTGGGCCACCAGACCCCCAACAACTACGGGGACTTCCTGATGCAGCGGGTGGCCACAAACTACTTCGCCGCGGCACTGATGCTGCCCGAGCAGGCTACCGTGGCATTCCTGCAGGAGGCCAAGCAGGCCAAGGAAATCGCGGTCGAGGACATCCGGGACGCCTTTGCCGTGTCCTACGAGACCGCCGCCCACCGCTTCACCAACCTCGCCACGCAGCATCTGGGCATCCGCACCCACTTCCAGAAGACGCACAAGAGCGGCATCATCTACAAGGCCTACGAGAACGACGGCGTGACGTTCCCGCAGGACCACACCGGCGCGATCGAGGGCCAGTTCTCGTGCCGGAACTGGACGTCCCGGGTGGTGTTCGACGTCGCGGATAAATTCAGCGCCTACAACCAGTACACCGACACCCCGGCCGGGACGTACTGGTGCACGGCCCGGACGGAACGCTCCGCAAACGGGGAGTTCTCGCTCTCCGTGGGTGTCCCGTATGCGCATGTGAAGTGGTTCCGCGGCCGGGACACGACGGAGCGGTCCAAGTCCACCTGCCCGGACGAAAGCTGCTGCCGCCGCCCGCCGGCGTCGCTGACCGCAGAATGGGCCGGGAACGCCTGGCCCTCCGCCCGGGCCCACTCCCACCTGCTGGCCGCCATGCCGCCGGGCGCTTTCCCGGGCGTGGACGAGACCGAGGTCTACTCCTTCCTGCAGGCGCACTCGGGGAACTGACCTCCCCTCAGCTTCTGCAGGTTTTCCCGGGACGCTCCCTCAGGTCCTGCGGTTTCTGGCGGGACGCTCCCTCAGATCAGCCGGCGCGGCGTTCCCTGGATGTGGCTGACAGGGGCGCGGACTATATTGGCCTGTGTCAGCTCATCGATCCATCTCGCGGGAGCGTGCGCCCATGGCCAAGGAACTTGCCACCCAGCTCATCGAACAACTCCAGGCTGCCGGCGTGCAGCGGATCTACGGGATTGTGGGGGACAGCCTCAACCCGATCGTCGACGCCGTTCGCAAGACCGGCGGCTCGCAACAGGGCGGCATCGACTGGATCCATGTCCGGCATGAGGAGGCGGCCGCGTTCGCCGCGGCGGCGGAAGCCCAGCTGACCGGCCGGCTCGCGGTGTGCGCCGGCTCCTGCGGGCCCGGCAACCTGCACCTGATCAACGGCCTGTACGACGCCAACCGCTCCGGGGCGCCCGTGCTGGCCATCGCCTCGCACATCCCCAGCAAGCAGATCGGCAGCAGTTTCTTCCAGGAAACCCACCCGGACCGGCTCTTCAACGAATGCTCGGTCTACTCCGAGCTGATCAGCACCGCGGAGCAGGCGCCCCGGGTCATGCACAGTGCCATCCAGCACGCCGTCGGCCTCCGGGGCGTCGCCGTCGTGACCCTTCCGGGCGACATCGCCGGCCTGGAGGCGACGGCCGAGACGCCGGCGCCGGCAACCTTCCGGCCGGCGACGCTGATGCCGGACCCCGCGAGTGTGCAGGAACTGGCCGACGCCATCAACGCCGCCGGCAAGGTGGCCATCTTTGCCGGTGCCGGCGTCGAGGGCGCGCACGACGAGGTGATTGCGCTCGCCGGGCTGATCGCGGCGCCGATCGGACACTCGCTTCGGGGCAAAGACTTCATGCAGTACGACAACGCCTACGACATCGGCATGACCGGGCTGCTGGGCTACGGCGCCGCGGCCGAGGGCATCGAGGACGCGGACCTGCTGATCCTGCTGGGCACCGACTTCCCGTACGACCAGTTCCTCCCCGGAACCCGGACGGCGCAGGTGGACCGGGCCGCGCACAAACTCGGGCGGCGGACCGACGTCGACATTGCAGTGCACGGCGACGTCCTCCCCACCCTTGCCGCCCTCATGCCGTTGGTCAAGGCCAAGAAGAGCCGCCGTTTCCTGGATGCGATGCTGAAGAAGCACGACCGGCTCATGAACAAGGCCGTGGGGGCGTACACCCGGAACGTCGGGACGAAACAGCCGATCCACCCGGAATACGCGGCCTCGCTGCTGGACCAGGTGGCGGCGAGGGACGCCATCTTCACGGCGGACACCGGCATGTGCAATGTCTGGACCGCCCGGTACATCAACCCGCTGGGCACCCGCCGCCTGATCGGCTCGTACCTGCACGGGTCCATGGCCAATGCGCTGCCGCACGCGATCGGCGCCCAACTGGCCTACCCCGGCCGGCCGGTGGTCTCGGTCTCCGGCGACGGCGGCCTGTCCATGCTGCTGGGCGAGCTCATCACGGTCGCCGCGCACCGGCTGCCCGTCAACGTGGTGGTCTTCAACAACTCCACCCTGGGCATGGTGAAACTCGAAATGCTGGTGGACGGGCTCCCCGACTTCGGCGTCGACGTCCCGGACGCCAACTACGCGGACGTTGCCCGCGCCCTGGGCTTCCACGCCGAGCGCGTCACGGATCCGTCCCGCATCGAGGCAGCGTACCGGGAAGCCTTCGCCCACCCCGGCCCGTCGCTCGTGGAACTCATCACGGACCCTAAAGCGCTGTCCCTCCCGCCGAAGATCAAGGGCGCGCAGGTCCTGGGCTTCGCCACGGCCATGTCCAAGGTGGTCCTGAACCGGGGCGCCGGCGAGGCCGTCAGCATGGCACGGAGCAACCTGCGGAACGTCCCCCGGCGCTGACGCGGGTCGAGTTCGCCGGAAACCTGCCAGTTCGCCGGAGGTTCCCGGCGAACTGGAGCGCTTCCGGCGAACTGGGCACCGCGACGCGGGTGGACGGGCCGGGACTGGCGTTTATTGAGAAAACGCCGTCAAATCGTGACTCATGCGTGGTCGCGCTTTGCCGGGCCCGGTGCTTGACTGGCCCTAGGCGGACCCCCGCTGTTTTACTGTCGCTGTTGTGCGGGCCTTGGGGAGCGCGATGAAACAGAAGTCTTCGGCACGGATTGTTGCGGCCGTTGCCGCAGCGGCGCTGTCCTTGACGGCCTGCTCGGCATCGCCGCCGGCGCTGTTGAAGGCCGACGGCGTCGAACGAGTTTCGGTGGAACGGTCCGCCTACCCGGCAGAGCTGGCTAAGCTTCGGGTGTCGGCGCGGAAGCTGGGCGCCGCCCTCCTGGCAGACGGCGGCGACCCCGGAATCGGCAATGTGGTTGCGTCCCCGGGCAGTCTGCTGGTTGCCCTGGCCATGCTGCGGGCGGGGGCGACCGGGAAGACGGCTGCCGAGATGGACAAGGTGCTGGGGCTCCCCGCGGACCACCGCGACGAAGCCATGAACGCGATGCTCGCATCCCTCGACGCTTTCGACGGCGATCCCGGCGCGGTGGACGAAAAGGACCCTCCGCGCAGGCCGGTCCTGCGCAGTGCAAACGGCCTGTTCGTGGACAAGGGTGTGCCCACCGGACAGAGCTATCTACGCTCCCTCGCCCGGTATTACGGGACCGGCGTGTACCCGGTGGATTTCATGGACGAGGCCACCACCAAACCCGCGATCGACGCCTGGGTGGACAAGAACACCGGCGGACGGATCAAGAAAGCGCCCGCGGAGTACGATCGCAAAAATACCTTCAGCGTGCTTAATGCGGTGTATTTCGCCTCGGCCTGGGAGGTCCCCTTCGACCCGGCCGACACCGCCGAGCTGCCCTTCACAACGGCGGACGGCAGGCAGGTTTCCGTCCCCACCATGTCCGGCGTTCAGGACGTTGTCTCAGTTCAGGGTGCGGGCTGGCAGGCAGTGCAGCTGCCCTACGCCGAGGGTTTCGTGATGCGGCTCGTGCTGCCGGATTCCGGGGCTGCCGCGCCCGGGGCAGAGGTCTTGGCGGATGCTGCCGGGGCCCTTGACTCCGCGGCCCCGTCGCCGACGCAGCTCTACTTGCCGAGGTGGGACCAGAAGAGCAACTTTGAGCTGCGAAAGGTCTTCGGTTCCCTGGGGCTGCGGGAAATGCTCCAAACCGAGTCCGACTTCGATTCGATCCAGTCCGGCCTCATGATCACGCAGGCCGGGCAGTCCGCCAGCATCACCGTCGCGGAGAAGGGCACCGTTGCCGCCGCCGTGACCCAGATCAACGCGCAGGCGGTGAGCGGCACGGTCCCGATGAAGATGATCCGTTTCGACCGGCCGTTCCTATACGAAATCGTCCACCTCGAGACCGGGCTCCCGCTCTTCATGGGGAAGGTCTCGGACCCGCGCTGACGGGCGGCCCACGGGGGGCCCAGATCGCCGGAAGCCCTCCAACTCGCCGCAATATTCCGGCGAATTGGAGGGACTCCGGCGAACTCGGCGGTTTAGGGCGTTAGCGCGGACCGCCCTGCCACAAGGCATCGAACGGGGCGCCCGAGGCCACCCGGTTCCGGATGCCGGCGGTCACAAACGCCTTCGCCGTTCGGGCGGCGGCCAGCGGCGTCGCACCCTTGGCGAGCTCGGCCGTCACCGCCGCGGCCAGCGAGCACCCGGCGCCCGAGACGGCCACCTCGCCCACCTTCGGGGCTGAGAGGACTTCCAGGGTTTCGCCGTCGTAGTAGACGTCGACGGCGTCGGGGCCAACCAGGCGCACGCCGCCCTTGGCCAGCACCGCGGCGCCGCTGATCTCGTGGATGCGGACCGCGGCCGCCTTGAGGGACTCGACGTCGGTGATCTCCAGCCCGGAGAGCGACTGGGCCTCGAAGTGGTTCGGCGTGACGAAGGTGGCCAGCGGCAGGATGTGGGCCTTCAGCGCTTGGTCAGTGTCCAGGGCGTGGCCCGGCTCCTGGCCCTTGCAGATCAGCACCGGATCCAGCACCACGTTGGCGAACTGCCCATCCGCCAGCGCCGCGGCCACGGTCGAAATCGTCGCGGGGCTGCCCAGCATGCCGATCTTGACGGTGTCCAGCACAGCGGCCGCGCCGGACGCGGCACCGTAGGCCGCCGTCGTTGCTTCCAGCTGGTCGGCGATGACCTGCTGATCCACCGGGACGAAACGGTGGTTCCAGTTGTCCTTGGGGTCGAAGGACACGATGCAGGTCAGATTCGCGATCCCGAAGACGCCGAGTTCCTGGAACGTCTTCAGGTCAGCCTGCGCGCCGGCGCCGCCGGTCGCTTCGGAGCCTGCGATGGTCAGCGCGACGGCGGGGGAAGAGACGGCGTCGGAGGCTGGGGCGGCAACTGTGTCGGAAGCAGTCAAGGCGGCGGAATCGAATGCGGTAGAAGTCATGGTCCCATCCTGCCATTGCGTCGAAGCCGCCCGCATTGTGCTCATGAACAAGCATTCCATGAACAGTATGAACAAAACCTGAGTGTTCCGGATCACGCGGACTAAGGTGGCGGACGGTGTTGCTTACAGGCGGCGCCGGATCCAGGAAGGTTCATTGATGAGCACCCAACTGACCGAAGCGGCCCAGACCCGGAAAGCCGTCGGCAACATCCTCAAAGGCTCGGCCGGCAACCTTGTCGAGTGGTACGACCTCTACGTCTACACCGTCTTCGCGGCCTACTTCCAGGCGCATTTCTTCAACTCCAAGGACGAGCTCCAGGCCGGCCTCGAGGCGATGGCCGTGTTCTCGACGTCGTTCCTGATGCGCCCGATCGGTGCCTGGTTCTTCGGCCGGTACGCCGACCGCAAGGGCCGCAAGGCCGCGCTGACGCTGAGCGTGACCATGATGTCCGCGGGCTCCTTCGCGATCGCCGTGCTGCCCACCCAGGACGTGATCGGCCTGTGGGCCATGATCCTGCTGGTCCTCATCCGTGTGATCCAGGGCTTCTCCGTGGGCGGCGAGTACGGCACCAGCGCCACGTACATGTCCGAGGCGGCCACCTCCAAGCGCCGCGGCTTCTTCTCCAGCTTCCAGTACGTCACGCTGATCGGCGGCCAGATGCTGGCCCTGCTGGTCCTCGTGGTCCTGCAGAACGCGATGCCCAAGGCCGAGTTGACCGAGTGGGGCTGGCGGATCCCGTTCGCGATCGGCGGCGTCGCGGCCCTTGTGGTCCTGTGGCTGCGTCGCTCCATGGAAGAAACCGTCTCGGCCGAACAGATCGAGGCCGCAAAGGCCCCCGCGGTTCCCGGCCAGGCCCAGCCCGGGACCATGAAGCTGCTGTTCACCAGCTACTGGAAGCCGCTCATGATCTGCATCGGAATCACTCTTGGCGGCACGGTGGCGTTCTACACGTACACCAACTTCATCCTGAAGTTCATGAATGACACCTCCGGCATCGCCAAGACCGACACGTCGGTGATCAACTTCTGGGCACTGTTCATCTTCATGCTGCTCCAGCCGGTCTACGGCATCATCTCGGACAAGGTGGGCCGCAAACCACTGCTGCTGTGGTTCGGCATCACCGGCGTCCTGTTCACCTGGCCGCTCCTTTCCGCCCTTGCCGGGACCAAGGATCCGATGACCGCGTTCCTGCTGATGATGGGCGGTCTGCTGATCGTGGGCGGCTACACCTCCATCAACGCCCTGGTGAAGGCCGAGCTCTTCCCCGCGTCCATCCGCGCCCTCGGCGTGGGCCTGGGCTACGCGATCGCCAACTCGCTCTTCGGCGGCACCGTCCCGCTCATCGGCGCGGCCCTGCAGAAGGCCGGGCAGGAAGAGCTGTTCTTCACCTACGTCACCGTGGCCATCGGCATCTCCCTGCTGGTCTACATCTTCGCGCTGAAGAACAAGAAGTCCACGCACCTGGACCACGAGCAGGGCCACGCCTGGGCGCCGGGTGCGGCTGCTCGTCCGGGCGACGGCGCGGCTGCTCGTCCGGGCGACGGTGGCAGGGACGAGGACAAGGACCTCATCGACGCCTCTCGCCGGTAGGGCCCAGACCGCGGCGCTGTCAGGGGCTCGTCCTCGAATTCGCCGGTAACGCGCCGGGTCGCCGTATATTTACGGCGACCCGGCGCGTTTGCGGCGAACCCGCGGCCCACCGTGCCCCCAGACCACCGCCCTGTCCGCCGGGCACGCACCGCCGGGTGCGAGAATGGAGGCGGTTCCGGCGGCTTGTGTCACCGGGGCCGTCCAGTGCTAATACAGCCGGCCGCCCAGCGTGTTCCCCTTGCGGGTGCGGGCCGCCGAGCGAACCACTATGAATGGAATGCCCATGACTTCCGCCAAGACCTTCCCGGCGTCAGCCGCGCCGAGGTTCGCCTCGATCGGCTCCCCATATTTCGGCATCATGCTCGCCGTCATGGCCGTGGTGCTGATCCTGTCCAACATCGGTGCGTCCAAGGGCGTGGCGATCGGCCCCGTCATTACCGATGGCGGCTTCTTCCTCTTTCCGCTGGCCTACATCCTGGGCGACGTCATCAGCGAGGTCTACGGCTTCAAGGTGGCCCGCAAGGCCATCATCACCAGCTTTGCGCTGTCCGTCTTCGCGTCGCTCTGCTACTGGGTCATCATCGCCCTGCCGGGGTTCGACGACGAATACGGTTCCTCCAAGCAAGCAGCTCTGGAAGGCGCACTTGGACCGGTCCCGCAGATTGTGCTGGCATCGCTGCTGGCCTTCCTCGCCGGCCAGACCATCAACTCGTGGATCCTCGTGAAGATGAAGGCGCGGACCGGGGAAAAGTCCCTGTGGGCGCGCATCATGGGCTCCTCCGTGGCGGGTGAGTTCGTGGACACCCTGATTTTCTGCAGCATCGCCGCATCCGTGATCGGAATTACCGACGCCGCGATGTTCGTGAACTACGTCCTTGTGGGCTTCCTCTACAAGACCCTCGTGGAGTTCGCCTTCGTGCCGCTGACCACGCTCGCCATCGGCTGGGTCAAGAAGCGCGAACCGAGCTACGGCGCCTAGGACTCCTCCTCCTCCTCCTCCTCCTCCTCCTCCTCCGCCGCCGGCGTCGGTATCCAAGCAGCAGCCCGCCCAATTCGCCGGAAACCTGCGGGGTCGCCGTAAGTTTCAGACGACGTGGCAGCCTACCGGCGAATTCGACGCGGGGGTCGGGGGTCCGGGGTGCGGGGTGCGGGATCGGGGGTGCCGGCCGCCGCAGCGCATTCGACGCTCAGGGGTGCCGGCGGCCGGCCAGCGCACGAAGCAGGCGGCTCTTGAATTCCTGCTCGCGGAAGAGATCCTTCCACTCCACGCGGACGAACCGCCAGCCCTCTTCAACCAAGGCCTTCTCCCGGCGCCGTTCCTCGAAGAGCACCTCGGCCGTGGGACTGTAGTCGAAGTACTTGATTTTGCCGTCGAACTCGAGGGCGACCTTCTCCTCCTTCCATGCAAAGTCCAGGCGGTGGCGCCCGGCGCGGCTCGACACCTCCACCTGCGGCTCAGGGGGTCGGATCCGCAGCCGCAGGATCAGGTCGCGGGCCAAGGTCTCGCCGGGGGATTCGGAGCGCGGATCGGCCGCGGCAAGGACGCGGCGGAAAGTCCGAATTCCCCGGCGGCCGTCCAGACCATCTGCCAGTGCTTGCAGGGCGACCGGGTCCGCGCCGAGCCGAAGCGCGTGGTCGGTGAGGATCAACGCCTGCCGGTAGGGCAGCAGCATGGCGCAGTCGGCCGTCGTGCGCTCCAGGGAAGTGGTCCGGAGACCGTTCACCACGGCGACGTCGTGGTCGGCGAAGGGACGCGTGTGGCAGCGGACGTCCCTGCCGTGACGCTCGTTCGAGGGGCGCACCTTCTGGAGGATATGGATCGCGTCATCCACATCCCACAGGTAGAGGAGGCGGAGGCGCGCTGCGGAGGTGTGGCTGTAGTGGAAGGCGCCTGTCGACGTCGTGAGTGTTCCGTGGGCATGCGCGTAGATGAGCTGCCTGCTCCGGACAGTGGGGGACTGCGCGTTCCAGAGGCTGGCGCGGATGTAGCAGCCATGGCGGAGCCGGACGAGGGTGCCTGAATCGAGGAGTAAGCGGATGGCGCGCGAGCCGAAGCCGAGATCCAGGAGCTGTTCGGTGCGCCAGAGGTTACCGGTCGGCGGCAGCTCCAGCAGGGGGTTATGGGTCATGCGACCAGCTTCGGCCGCTAAAGGAGCGGGCGGGAGCCCCCGCCGTCGCCATGTGGAAAACACGAGGGCGCCGCACCTAGGCTTTTTTCGGGGACGGCTGTCTTGGACAGCGCCCATTTCGCCGGAACGCTGCGGAAGCGCCGCAAACTTACGGCGAACTCGGTGGTTTCCCGCGATTTCGACGGCAGGCGGACGGGGACCCGCCGGCGCGTCAGCCGGAAACGCGGGCCGTGGTGCCGCGGACGATGAGGTCCGGCTCGATCAGCTTGCGCTCAGGTTCGAGGGTGGGGTCCTGGATCCGTGCCAGCAGGGCGCTTGCGACGCCGGAGCCGACAATGTCGCTCCGGTTGTCCACGGAGGTCATGTCCAGGTACCGCGACTTGGCCAGCGGGGAGTTGTCGTAGCCGATCACGGACAACTCCGCGGGGACGGACAGGCCCCGGGCCTTGGCCGCGGCTAGAGCACCCAGGGCCATGGTGTCGTTGGCGGCGAACAGGGCGGTCGTGTCGGGGTGGTGGTCAAGGACCCAGCAGGCTGCCGCGTAGCCGTCCTCCTCGGAGGTCCCGTGGGACTCGCCGGCGATCCGGACCTCGACGCCGGCCTCCAGGATGCGGCCGCGGAAGCCCTCCCGCCGGTGGGCTGCGGCGCCGCCGGAGCCCGAGAGGTGTCCGATGCGCGTGTGGCCGAGCCCGATCAGGTGCTCCGCCGCCATGCGGCCGCCGCCGTCGTCGTCGTTCGTGATGAGCCCGGCGCCGGCGGGAACCCCGTTCCGCCAGCCTGCAACGACGGCGGGAACCCAGGTCCCGGCCATCATCGACTCGCTCGGCTCGGCGGCGATGACCAGGCCCTCCACGTGCATGGACAGCAGGCCGTCCACAGCTTCCGTGATGCGGTTCTCGCCCGGGCGGGAATCGGCCAGGGTGACCTGGTAGCCGTGGGGTGAGAGCACGGATTCGATGCCGCGCAGGAGGTCCACAAACCAGGGGTTCCGGAAGTCGTCAATGACCAGCCCGATGCTTTTGGTCTGGCTGCTGGCCAGCGTGGTCGCCGCCCGGCTGGGACGGTACCCCAGCTCCGACATGGCCGCCCTGACGGCCTCCCGGCGCTTCTCGCTGACCTTGGACGGGTTTTGGAGCACGAGCGAGACCAGCGACGGGGAGACGCCGGCGCTCTTGGCGACGTCGTAGATCGTCGGGCGGCGGGTTCGAGGGGTATTCAACGACATCTGCAGAGCCTTTCACGTCTCATCCGAGGATAACCGGTCAACCATTGACAGGACATATGCACATAGCTACGCTTTTGTTCAGCGCCAGTTTTTGTAGCGCTCCAATTTTCTAGCGTCGGGCCATCGGCCTGGCCGAATTTCAAAGGAGAAATCGATGGCTGACAGTTTGGGAGTTGCCGTAATCGGCGCGGGAATGGCAGGAAAAGCGCATGCGGCCGCCTACCGTACGGCGTCCGCGCTCTACAGCCCGGTTCTTCCTCCAATCCGGCTGGTCTCCATCGGCGACGTCAATGCCGAGTTCGGTTCCCTGGCCGCGAAGCGTTTTGGCTACGAACGCAATGACACCTCGTGGCAGGCGATCGCCGAGGCCGACGACATCGACGTCGTGAGCGTCGTAATCGCGAACTCCCTCCACCGCGAAGTCGTGGAAGGCCTGCTGGCCGCCGGCAAGCACGTGCTGTGTGAGAAGCCGCTGAGTGACTCGATCGAGGACGCCCGCGCCATGGCCGAGGCGGCTCGCAACGCCGCCTCGATTGCCCGCATCGGGTTCACGTTCCGCCGCACGCCGGGCATCGCCTACATCCGCGACCTCATCCGCACCGGGGTCCTGGGCAACGTCCTGCACTTCAGCGGCCGTTACTGGACCGACTACGGATTCAGCCCCTCGGCGCCGATGAGCTGGCGCTACAAGGGCGGCCCCGGTTCCGGTGCGCTGGCCGACGTCGGCAGCCACTTGACGTACGTCGCCGAGTTCCTCTGCGGCGACATCAAGTCCATCAGCGGCGGACGGCTCAGCACCGTGATCGGCAAGCGCCCGCTGCCGCTGGGCGCCGTCATGGGCCACGACCACGCCGCGGTCAGCGACACCTTCGAGCCGGTCGAAAACGACGACTACGCGGTGTTCTCCGCCGAATTCGAGAACGGTGCGGGCGGCTTCGAGGTCTCGCGGGTCGCGGCAGGGCACGCCAACAGCCTCATCTTCGAGGTCTTCTGCGAGAACGGCGCAGCCCGGTTCGACCAGCGCCGCCCCGCGGAGATCGAGCTGTTCCTCAACGATGGCCCGGCCAACGAAAACGGCTACCGCCAGGTCATCCTCGGCCCCGGACACCCCTACATTGCGGGCGGGCTGGCCATGGACGCGCCCAGCGTCGGCTTCGGCCAGAACGACGCTTTCGGCTACCAGGCCCGGGCCTTCCTCGAGGAGGTCGCCGGCCTCAGTGAGGCGGACTCCCTGCCCCGCTGCGCCACGTTCGAGGAGGGCGTGCGCAACATGGAGCTGCTCGGCGCAGTCACCGAATCCGCCCTCAACAACGGAAAGAAAATCACGCTATGAAACTCGGCGTCTACAACGCAATCCTGCACGACCGGCCCCTGCCCGAGGCGCTCAAGGTCATCGCCAACCTGGGACTGACCGGCATCGAAATCAACACGGGCGGGTTCTTGCCGGCCGTCCACGTCCCCACCATGGACCAGATCCTGGAAAGCGATGCGGCCCGCGATGACTACCTCGCGATTTTCGAGGGCACCGGCGTCTCGATTGCCGGCCTGAACTGCAATGGCAACCCGCTGCACCCCAAGCGTGAGATCGGCGAGAAGCATGCCGAGGACATCCGCCGCTCCATCCGGCTGGCGCAGCGGCTGGGACAGGACCGTGTGGTGACCATGTCCGGCCTGCCCGGCGGCGAACCCGGGGCCACCACGGTCAACTGGGTCGTCAACGCCTGGAACTCGGCGGCCCTGGACGTACTCGACTACCAGTGGGGCATCGCGGCGGACTTCTGGAAGGAAACCGACCGCCTGGCCGCCGACCATGGCGTGAAGGTGGCCCTCGAACTGCACCCGCAGAACATCGTGTTCAACACCGCCGATGTCCGCAAGCTCATCGAGCTCACCGGCGCGACCCACGTGGGCGTCGAGCTGGACGCCTCGCACCTGTTCTGGCAGCAGATGGATCCGGTCGCGGTGGTCCGCGAACTCGGCCCGCTGGTCTTCCAGGCGGCCGCGAAGGACGTCCGCGTCAACACCGCGAACGCAGCGCTCTACGGTGTCCTCGACAACAGCTTCCGGCGGCTCTCCCCGGATGAAAACCGCACGAACCTGGGCGGCGACGAGTGGGCCAATGAATGGCCCAAGGACTCCGCCTGGGACTTTGTGGCCCTGGGCCGCGGGCACGACACCGCCTACTGGACCGAGTTCCTGCGCGCGCTCTACGAGGTGGACCCGGACATGCTGGTCAACATCGAGCACGAGGACGTCTCCCTGGGCCGGATCGAGGGCCTCCAGGTGGCGGCCAAGGTCCTGCGGGACGCCGATTCGGCACTCGCGGCGTCGCTGCACCTCACCAACTGACGGCCCTGCGACCAGCAACCGACTTCTGCGCCGTGCCGCCGGAAACTCGAGGTCGCCGGAAAGCTGCCAGATCGCCGGAAACTTCCGGCGATCTGGCACGGTTCCGGCGACCCCGACACCGGGTCGCCGCGGCCTCGACGCCGGGACGCCCCGACGCCTAGGAGTAGTAGTTCGCCAGGGTTTCGGCCTTGAATTCGAAGAAGTTGCCAGCCTCGATGGCGAGCCGTGCGTCGTCGACCATCTTCACCACGAAGCGTTCGTTGTGGATCGAGATCAGGGTGGCCGAGACCATCTCCTTGGCCTTGAACAGGTGATGGATGTAGGCCCGCGAGTAGTTCAGGCAGGCGTAGCAGTCGCAGCCTTCCTGCAACGGGCCGAAGTCGCGTTTGTACTTGGCGCCGGAGAGGTTGTACCGGCCGGTGGGGTGGTAGAACGCTGAGTTCCGGGCCACCCGGGTGGGGGAGACGCAGTCGAAGGTGTCCGCGCCGTTCTCGATGGCCGTGAAGATGTCGTCCGGTTCGGAGATGCCCAGCAGGTGCCGCGGCTTGTTCTCCGGCAGCTCCTCGTTGCACCAGCGCACGATCGTGCCGAGGTTCTCTTTCTCCAGCGCTCCGCCGATGCCGAAGCCGTCGAAGTTCATGGCGCCGAGGTCGCGGCAGGCCTTGCGGCGCAGGTCCTCGTACTGGGCGCCCTGGATCACCCCGAACAGGGCCTGGTAGGGCTTGCCGGCGCGCTCGTCCGTGAGCCGGAAGTGCTCGGTGATGCACCGTTCGGCCCAGCGCCGGGTCCGCTCCAGGGACTCCTCCTGGTAGCCGCGGGAGTTCTGCAGCGTGGTGAGCTCGTCGAACGCGAACATGATGTCCGCACCGATCTGGTGCTGGACGTTCATGGAGATCTCGGGGCTGAAGCGGTGCCGGTCGCCGTTCAGGTGGCTCTTGAACCACACGCCTTCCTCGTCCACGTGGGCCAGGCGTTCTTTGCCGGGGGCGACGGCGTCGTCGGGGACCGCGGTGTCCGCAACAGGCGCAGTCTTCATGTCGATGACCTTCTTGAACCCGGAGCCCAGGCTCATCACCTGGAAACCGCCGGAATCGGTGAAGGTGGGACCGCGCCAGTTCATGAAGGCACCCAGGCCCCCGGCCTCGTCCAGGATGTCCGCGCCCGGCTGCAGGTACAGGTGGTAGGCGTTGGCCAGCACCGCCTGCGCGCCGAGTTCGGCGATGGACTCCGGCAGCACCGATTTGACCGTGGCCTTGGTGCCGACGGCGATGAACGCGGGGGTCTGGATCTCCCCGTGCGGGGTGGCGATGGTGCCGGTCCGGCCCAGGAACTCACCGCCGTTGGCGGCAATCTGCGCGGCCGACGGCGGGCACGCCTCGCTCAGGCGTTTGCCCACGCGGAAGGAGAACTCGGACTGCCGGGCAGGCGCGGGGGGCAAAGACTCGGACGAAGACGCGAAGTCAGGATTGGCTGGCACGGTTCAAGTGTGCCAGCTAACCCTGCCCAAGACTCAGTGGACGGGATCCGATGTGGGATAGTTCTCAGCCCGCCACTTGTCCCAGTAATTGCGGACCGCCTCCAGCTGGTGGGCCCCGAGGTCGTAGGTGGAGACGATCGCGAGGGATCCGCCGTCGGGCCGGACGTCGGCGATGGCGGGCTGGTCCGCCACGATCAGCAGGCCGTCCCCGTGCTCGGCGTAGTTGTGGACCGTTAGACCCACCTGGTGGTTGCTGCGGAACCACACTTTGCCGGAAACTTCCTCGCCGGTGGGCAGGGTGAGCGAATACGGGTCCCCCGGCGAGGGGACATCGCTGAGCCCCAGTTTCTCCATCGCGGACCCGCCGGAGCCGGGCACGGAGAAGAAGAAGGTCCGGCGCTTGCCGTGCGGGTGCCGTTCCAGGGCGAAGCGCAACTGGTGGAGGAACGTCAGCCAGCCCTGGGTGATGTCCTCGTCCCAGGCCGCCCACTCGGAATTGTGGTCGATTGCCGCCCGGGTGACGCTGACCTCGGTGCCCGTGGGGACAGGTTTCAAGGTGAAGACGTCGCCGCCGTCGACCACCAGGGAGGTGTGGTCGGCGCCTTCGACCACATTGGGGCCGAAGTAGATTTCGTTGATTTCGGCCTCTTGGTCATCGGCCACCCAGCCGTGCCATTGGGCGATCTTGGCGGGTTCGCGCAGCATGGTCCAAACTTGCTGCGCGTCGGAATTGATCACAACGCTCAGATTGTTCGTCATGGGGTGAATCTACAACTCCGTGCCCGCCACGGGTAGGGCCCAACGCAAGACCTCAGGCGCGGACTGATTCGAGTTCGTTGCCGATCCGGCGTTCCAGCTCGGCCGCACCAATCGTTTCGGAGCCGCCGTGCGCGCGCAGGAACAGGAGCGCCTCCAGCCGCAGCAGGCGCCAGTCGCGCTCCGCGTCCGGGTTCGCATTGTCGATCGAGCGGAAGATTTCCTTGTCGTACAGGTTGGGCTCGTTGAGCGAGCGCTGGCGCACTTTGGCGTTGATCCTGGCCTTGAACGGGTCCGTTTCCATGGCCTCGGGCGCCCGGAGCAGTTTCTCGTAGATCCCGGCGCGCTGGTCCTGCCCCAGCTGGCGGCAGATGTAGCTGGAGAGCGCCAGGGCTGCCTCCACCGACGCCCAGCGGTCGGGGTTGCCGTCGAACGGCAGGACGTTGAGCAGGTCCGCGACCGCCAGGGCGTTGTCGGGGTCCTTGAGGGTGACGAAGAGTTCATGCGCGAGGTCGCTGAGATCCTTCAGGCAGCTCCCGGACTTGGTGTTGATGCCCTTGGCGAGCCGTTCACTGAGCAGGAGCACCCCGACGGCGCCCGGATGGGCCTCGGCCGCGGCCTCCACCACAGACTCCGGCGTGCCGTCGGGGGCCGGGATGAGCGCCAGGTCCGCTTCGCTGGGTCCGCTCACCGCGGGCGGCGCAACAGGCTGGGGAGGGACGACGACGGCGGCGGCCGCCGTGTTGTCGGGCTCAGTTTTTTCTGACCTAATTGTGTTGGGCCCGGGTGCGTCGGGGTTGGCTGCGTCGGGGGCGGCCTCGTCCGGTTCGGGGGACGGGCCGGAAGCCGGAACTTCGGGCGCGTCCGGGCCGGAAGGAGCTGGCGTGCCGGGCGCGCCGTCGTCGGAAGCTGGGGTGCCGGGCTCGGCGTCGTCGGTGACGCGGACCAGTGATCCCGCGGCGATCCGCAGCACACCGCCGCCGCTGAGGGTCGCCAAGACCATGGCGGGAGTACCAAAATCGTCGGTTTCGACATCCACGCGATGGATCTCGGCGGAGCGGTTTCCGTCGGGCAGAATCAGGTGGTTGCCGGCCCGCAGAGATCCAGCCTGCTGTTCACTGTAGTTCCGGGAGGCTGGGGGGTGGGTCATCGGGAGTCCTTAAAGTTCTCTTGCGGTCCGCCCAACAGTCTACAAAATCGGGTGCGTGAAGTCGGGGACGCCGGGGACGCCGCGAGCGTCCCCGGACGGCCCGGGACCCCAGGGTGCCGGCTAGTTGCCGACTCCCGCGAAGGCCAGCGCCTGCCGGATCAGGGCCCCCCGGCCGCCGCTGAATTCGAGCTGCACGTCCGTGCTCATGACCTCCTGCGGGGTCATCCAGGTCAACTCGAGGGCGTCCTGCCGCGGGGAGCATTCGCCGGTGACAGGAATGATGTACGCCAGGGCAACGGCGTGCTGGCGGTCGTCCGTGAAGCCGGTATGGGACGGGGACGGGAAGTACTCGGCCACGGTGAACGGGACCGGACTGACCGGAAGCTGCGGGAAGGCGAGCGGGCCCAGGTCCTTCTCCATGTGGCGGAGCAGCGCGGCGCGGATGGTCTCGCGGTAGAGCACGCGGCCGGAAACCAGGGACCGGACCATGGTGCCGTCCTCGTCGGCCTGCAGGAGGGTGCCGACCTCGTTCACGAATCCGAGGGGGTCCAGCCGGACCGGAACGGCCTCGACGTAGACCATCGGCAGCCTGCCCCGCGCTTCGAACAGGTCGTCGTCGGAGAGCCAGCCGGGATTCGGGTCAGGGGTGCGCACATTCATGGTTAAGTTCTACCCCATCCCGTCCCCGAACCCCGCGCCGTCACTCAGATCGCCAGCACCGATTCCAGCGGCTCGCCGGCGGCAATCCGTGCCAGCAGTGCCGGTTCGGCGGCGTCCGAGGCCAGGGCCTGGCCCAGGACATCGGCTGCCGCCTCCGCGGACAGGATGATCACGCCGTTGTCGTCACCGAGCACCCAGTCGCCCGGATTGACCTGGACGCCGCCGCACCGCACCGGGACATTGACGGCGGAGCCGGCGCTGCGGACCCGTTTGGTGGTCAGGCACGAGGTCCCGCGGGCGAAGACCGGCAGGCCGGTCGCACGGAGTTCCAGGATGTCGGTGGCCACGCCGTCGACGACGACGCCGGCGGCGCCTTGCGCGGTGGCCGCTGCGGCGGTGACTGCGCCCACCGGCGCGTGCCGGTGGTCACCGGACATGTCCACCACCAGCACCGCGCCGGGGTACAGCTCCAGCACGGCACGGTTCATGGCGTAGGCGTCGTGGTCCGCGATGCGAACCGTGACCGCGGGGCCGGCCACCTTGACGCCGTCGAGCAGCGACCGGATGGCAGGCTCCACGAATCCGTCCTCCAGGAAGTGCCCGATCGTGGGATAACTGACGGCGGCGAGCCGCTCGCGGAGCCCGCCGGCAAGCCCGGCGTTCACCGCGTTCACGGAGCGTCCGGCGCCGTGGCGCCGGGAACCACGGCCACGCACTCGATTTCCAGCGCCACGCCCCACAGGCTCACGCAGACGGTGGTCCGCGCCGGCTTGGCCGCGCCAAAGAACTCCGAGTAGACCCGGTTGTAAGCCTCCAGCTGGCTGGGATCCGTGAGGTAGCCGTTGACCTTGACCACATGCTCCAGGCCGGACCCGGCCGCCTCAAGCACGGACCGGAGGTTGATGACGGTCTGGCGGACCTGGTCCTCGAATGTGTCCGGCTGGTCATCCAGCCCGCTGATCGCGGGGATCTGGCCGGCGGTGAACACAAACCCGTTGGCGACGACCGCCTGGGAGAAGGGGCCGACGGCGGCCGCGCCGCCCGGGATCTGCGCGATCCGGCGGACCGCCCCGGTTACGGGATGAACCGCGGGATCGACAGTGGGGAGCACGGCCTGCGGCGCCGTCATTTGGCAGCCACCGCTTCGGCGGACGGGCCCGTGCTCGCGTCGGTAGCCGCGTCGGTGGGGGCGGAGTCGACGGCGTCAATGTTGCCATGGCGGGTCTCGGTCAGGACGAACAAGGCACCGAGCGAGATGAGGGCGGCGGCCATGATGTACCACGCGATGGAGGAACTCTGGTGGGTCATGCCCAGCAGCCAGGTGGTGATGAACGGCGTGGCGGCGCTGCCGAGGAGCCCGGAGAGCATGTAGGCCACGGACAGTCCCGAGTAGCGGACCTTGGAACCGAAGAGCTCGGCGAGGAACGTGGCGATCGGGCCGTAGTTCGCGGCGAAGGCCGTCATCATGGCGAGGTACGCGACGAAGAGCAGCGGCACGGACTTGGTGTCCATGAGCCAGAACATCGGGAACGCCAGGGCTGCCTCGGCGGCAACACCTGCATAGATGATCGGCTTGCGGCCGTGCTTGTCAGAGAGCCGGCCGAAGAAGGGGATCAGGACAAAGCACAGGGCGCAGGCGGCCAGCACGACCCACAGCATCAGGGCCTCCGAGTGGCCCAGTTCCTTCTTGCCGTAGGAGACGCCGGAGGCGACGAGCAGGGTGAAGGTGCTGCCGGTGGACAGGGTGGCAACGCCGCCGAGGATGACCTGCTTCCAGTACTTGGCCATGAGGGCCGCGAACGGCAGCTTGGCCTTGGCGCCGGCTTCCTTGACCGCCTGGAAGGACGGCGTTTCCTCGATGTGCAGCCGGATGTAGATGCCCACGGCCACGAGCAGCGCGGAGGCCAGGAACGGGATGCGCCAGCCCCAGGCAAGGAGCTCTTCGGTGCTGACCGTCGAGGCGACAATGAGGAATGCCACGTTGGCGATCAGGGTCCCGGCGGGCACGCCCACCTGGACCAGCGAGCCGTAGAACCCGCGCTTGGACGCGGGAGCGTGTTCCACCGTCATCAGGACGGCGCCGCCCCATTCGCCGCCCAGGGCCAGGCCCTGGATGACGCGCAGGAAGAGCAGCAGCAGCGGCGCCATGATCCCGATGCTGTTGTAGTCCGGCAGCAGGCCGATGGCGAACGTGGCGGCGCCCATGGTCAGCAGTGAAATCAGGAGCATGGATTTGCGGCCCAGGCGGTCGCCGAAGTGGCCGAAGATGATGGCGCCGACCATGCGTGCAATGTATGCGGAGGCGAAGGTTCCGAAGGCGAGCATGGTGCCCACGATGGGGTCGAAGCTGGGGAAGAAGATCTTATTGAACACCAGCGCGGACGCTGTGCCGAAAACAAAGAGGTCGTACCACTCGACGGTGGTGCCGATGACGCTGGCAAGGGCGATCTTACGCATCTTGGCCAAGTCCAGACGGGCAGCCGCGTGTGAGGTGGTTTCTACCGATTGAGCCATCAATATCTCCAGATGGGGGTGCGGGGACGAATGTCCAGTGCAAGGTAGTAGCCCACTATTCTGTGTTCGGGATCACAGCTCAATGGCGAAAACCCCACCAAAAAAGGCCCCGCAGTGTGTGTTCACACAACTATCAGGCCCAGGCGACCACCAGCCGCGCGGCCTGGGCCGGAATGGTCAGGTCGATCCCGGTCAGTTCCTGGAAGCGGTTGAGCCGGTTCAGGATGGTGTTCCGGTGGCAGAACAGTTGTTCCGCCGTGGCCGTGATGTTGCCGGTGGAGAGATAGTGCTGCACCGTTTCCCGGAGGCGCTCCCGTTCCCCGCCGCGGCATTCCTCCATGGCTTCCTCCAGTTGGGCGGCGAGGTCGAGCCCGGCGTCCTGGAGGTTTTGCTGGGCAAACCGGGCCCATGCGGCATCCGCGGACAGCGGGCCGGCGTCGCTGGGGCGCAACAGGGCCGCAAGGCTCTCTGCGGTCCGGGCGGCGGCGGGCAGGCCGCGCAGCCCGTGCACCTCCGGGACATAGCCGGAGGGAATATCCGCCATGAGCGGCGGCGGCTGGGGCACGTTCCGCGTGTCCCCGGGCCTCCCCGACGGTGTCCACGACAGGAGCGGCCAGAACAGGTACGTGTTTCCGCCGGATTCGTGCAGGAAGATCTTTTGGCGGCGTTGGGCGGCGCCGAACTGGGTTGCGGCCGCACGGAGGCGGGCGCCGGCGTCGCCGCTGGCAGCCACGAGGCCGCAGCGGGCATCCGGCCCGATGCCCAGGGCGGAGCCAACCTGCGCGGACGTCTCGGCCGAGGGCGTGCTCTGGTTGAACAGCCGGGCGATGAATTCGTGCTGGATGCTGGACTCTTCCTGGGCCATGCGCACGCGCTCGGTCAGGTAGCTCATGTGGGTGCGCGTGGCGAACTCGTCGACGACCCGCCAGACCTGGTCCACTCGGGAGGCCAGCAGCCCGGCATCCTCCGGTGCGGCGATCTCCAGGAGGTCTGCCCACAGGATGCTGAAGTCCAGCCGCACCGCCGACGTCAGGGACTCCGGCGGTATCCCGGCCCTCGCCCGTTTGGACCCGAGGTCCGAGGCAAAGGCGAGCAGCCCGTCCCGTGCAGTGTCCGCCGGGCCGCCCCGGAGCCCATGGATGAGCCGGCGGAACGTTTCCCGCGCAGTGTCCCGGATTTCCAGGACAGTCACCTGGCTGTCGCCGTATTCCGGGATTTGCCGGACCCGGGCGGTGAACGCCTGGGCCAGGAGGTCCAGCCGGTCTTCGAGCTGGTCCACCAGCTCACTCCAGCGGAAAGCGTCGCCCGGCGATTCAAAATTGTGCATTCTCACATTCTAGGGTCTACAAAGCGTGGCGCACTGCTAGTTATTTTGGAAAAAGCTACTGGCACAATGGAATGAAGCACCAAGCGTGAGCCCACTCACACCCGCCGGAAGCGTCGGCTCCCGAATCGTCTCGGCCCGAATCGTCACGGACGGAACTGTCCCCGGATGGGGGTGACCGCACAGGGGCCACCGTCAAGACCAGTCACATTTCTTTGGAGTAATCATGGCAAGCAGCGCAAGCAACGCCACTACCACCGCCAGTCCGCAGTTGCCCGGGGTTGTCGATGAGAGCGTGGCCAAGAAAGTCGCCCTCGCGGCCCTCGTCGGGACCGCGCTGGAGTGGTACGACTTCTTCCTGTTCACCACCGCCGCGGCGCTCGTGTTCAACGCCCAGTACTTCGTGTCCCAGGACCCCTTCGTCTCGGCCATGAGCTCCTTCGCCACCCTGGCCGTGGGCTTCGTGGCCCGCCCGATCGGCGGCTTCATCTTCGGCGCCCTGGGCGACAAGGTGGGGCGCAAGAAGATCCTGATGGTCACCATCGTGGGCATCGGCCTCGTGACCGGTCTCATCGGCCTGCTGCCGAACTACATGACGATCGGCGTCGCAGCCCCCATCCTGCTGGTCGCGCTGCGCATCCTGCAGGGCCTCGCCGTCGGCGGCGAGTGGAGCGGCGCGGTGATCATCGCCGTCGAAAACGCCCCGGTCGCCAAACGCGCCCGCTACGCCGCCCTCCCGCAGCTCGGCTCGCCGATCGGCACCATCCTGTCCTCCGGCGGGTTCTTCGGAATGCTGTACCTGGTGGGCCAGGCCAACTTCGACGTGTGGGGCTGGCGCATCCCGTTCATCGCGGCGATCCCGCTGCTGGCCGTGTCGATGTGGATCCGCAGCAAGCTCAGCGAGTCCCCGGAGTTCGAAGCCCTCGTGGAGTCCGGCGAGACCGAGCACGCCCCCATCCGCGGCGTCCTGACGAAGAGCTGGCGCCAGATCCTGGTGGGCATGTGCTCCGCGCTGCTGGGCATCGGCGGTTTCTACCTCATCACCAGCTTCGTGGTCTTCTATGGCACCAAGGTGCTCAAGATGCCCTACGAAACGCTGCTGCTCGGCTCGCTGCTGGCCGCCGTCGTGGAAATCTTCGCGCTGGTCTGGGCCGGACGCATGGGCGAGAAATTCGGCGCCAGCAAGGTCATCCTCTGGGGCGGCGTCGCCTCCGCCGTCATCGCCGTACCCGTCTTCCTGGCCATCGACACCGCCAACCCCGTCCTGGTCATCGTGGCCATGATCGTCGGAGTGTCCACCCTGTCCGTCCCGTACGCGGTGTCCGGAACGGCCCTGACCGCACTCTTCGCCACGAAGGTCCGGTACACCGGCGTCGCCATCACCTCCAACAGCGCGGGCGTCATCTCCGGTTTCGTGCCGCTGATCGCGACGGCCCTCGTGGCCGCCAACGGCAATTCGTTCTGGCCCGGCGCCATCATCTTGCTGGTGGTGTCCGCGCTGACCGCGCTGTCCGGCCTGTTCCTCCCCGCGCTGAGCATCGAAGAAAAGGGAATGAAGCATTGAGCACCACAACCACCGCCGGGCACCTGATTGTTGCCCAGCTGGAACGAGCCGGTATCCAGCGCGTCTACGGCGTCCCCGGGGAGAGCTTCCTGGATGTGCTGGACGGCCTGCACGGATCCTCCATTGAAACCGTGGTGACCCGCCACGAGGGCGGCGCCGGATTCATGGCCCTCGCCGAAGGCCGGCTCACGGAGCTTCCGGGCGTGGCCATGGTGACCCGGGGTCCGGGTGCGGCCAACGCCTTCATCGCCATCCACACCGCGCACCAGGACGCCACGCCGATGATCCTGTTCGTGGGCCTCATCCCGGTCGCGGACCGCGGCCGGGAGTCGTTCCAGGAATTCGACATCAACGCCTGGTTCGGCAGCACCGCCAAGAAGGTCGTGACGCTCGACGACGCCGCCTCCGCCGCCCGCGTGGTGGACGACGCCATCTTCACAGCCCTCAGCGGCCGGCCGGGTCCCGTGGTGATCGGCCTCCCCGAGGACGTGCTGGTCCACGCCATCGAATCGGCCACGGTGGAGCCCCGGACCGTCGCCCGCCCGGCACCTGCGGCCGCCGATCTCGCCGGCCTCGAGAAACGCCTGGCCGCGTCCCGGAAGCCCCTGATCGTGGTGGGCGGCGAAGGCTGGGACCAGGCATCCTCCGACGCGCTGGCCGGCTGGGCCGCCCGCCACGGCGTCCCCGTGCTCGCGGATTTCCGCGCCTACGACGCCGTCCCGCACGGCAGTGACGCCTACGCCGGCTACCTCGGCTACGCCCGCAGCGACGCCAACGCCCGCCGCCTCGACGAGGCCGACCTGCTGGTCTTCGTCGGCTGCGTCCGCGCCGACGTGCTCTCCGACGGCTACAAGCGCGGACTGGATGCCGTCACCGTCGTCGTCCACCCCGGCGCCGATCTGCTCGGCCACTTCGGCCGGCTGGACCAGCACATCCCGGCCCACGTCGCGTCCTTCGCCACGGCACTCGCCGCCGCCGATTCCGCGGTGGATCCCGCGGCCGGCTGGCTGGCCGGGGCCCGCGCAGACTATGAGAAGTTCTCCACCGCGCAGCCGGACAGCGGCAACGGGGTGGACTCAAAATACGTGGACCTCGACGTCGTCATGGAAATCCTCAAACAGGAAATGGACGACGACGCCGTCATCACCTACGGGGCCGGGAACCACTCGCTGTGGCCGGCCCGCTACCTGAAGCACAACACCGCGAACTCGCTCGCCGCACCCCGCAACGGGGCCATGGGCATGGGGATCCCGGCGGCGGTGGCTGCCTCACTGGCCTACCCCGGCCGGCAGGTGATTTCTGTGGCCGGCGACGGCTGCTTCATGATGAACGGCCAGGAAATGGCCACGGCCATGGGCCACGGCGGGAAGTTCATCGCCCTCGTGGTGGACAACGGCATCTTCGCCACGATCCGTGAGCACCAGGAAGGCCACTACCCGGGCCGGCCCTCGGGCACCCACATGACCAACCCGGACTTCGCCGCACTCGCCCGGTCCTATGGCGGCTACGGCGAACGCGTCGAGAAGGCAGAGGACTTCGGTGCCGCTTTCCGCCGCGCCGTCGAATCCGGGCTGCCGGCAGTCCTGCACCTCCCGCAGGACCCCGCCACCCGCTCACCCAAGACCGCCAGCAACTGACCGGAGCCCGTCATGATCACCCTGCACAACATCATCAACGGTGAGACCGTCCCAGGCAGTGCCGCCGACGGTTCGGACGCGGCCACCCTGCCGTTCTTCGACCCCGCCACCGGAGTCCAGCTCGGCACCGCCCCGGACAGCGACGCCGCCACCGTGGACCGCGCCTTCCAGGCCGCCCACACCGCCTTCCAAAGCTATAAGCGGACCACCCCGGCCGAACGCCAGGCCATGATGCTCAAACTCGCCGACCTCATCGAGGCCAACGTCGACAGGCTCCTGGACGCCGAGGTGGCCTGCACCGGCAAGCCCCGCCAGATCACCCGCGAGATCGAGATCCTCCGCGGCGCCGACCAACTGCGCTTCTTCGCCGGCGCCTGCCGCGTGGTGTCCGGGACCGCGCAGACCGAATACGTCCGCGGCTTTTCCTCCACCGTCCGGCGCGAACCCCTCGGCGTGGTCGCCCAGATCACCCCGTGGAACTACCCGTTCATGATGGCCATCTGGAAGATCGGACCTGCGCTCGCCGCCGGCAACACGCTCGTCCTGAAGCCGGCCGACACCACGCCCTGGTCCACCCTCGTGCTGGGCGAGCTGGCACAGGAGGCCTACCCGGCGGGCGTCGTCAACGTCATCTGCGGCGGCCGGGGGACCGGCGCCGCCATGGTGGATCACGAGATCCCGGAAATGGTGTCCATCACCGGCTCCACCCGGGCCGGGGCGCAGGTGATGTCCGCGGCGTCGAAGACCCTCAAGGACGTCCACCTGGAACTCGGCGGCAAGGCGCCGGCAATCGTTTTCGCCGACACCGACATTGACCTGGCCGCCAGGGAGATTGCGCTCGGTGCGTTCTTTAACGCCGGGCAGGACTGCACCGCCGTGACCCGTGTGCTCGTGGAGGAACCCATCCACCAGGAATTCGGTGCCGCGCTCGCCGCGGCGGCCGCAGCACTGCAGGTCGGCGGCGACGCCGCGGACCTCGGTCCGCTGAACAGCGCCGCCCAGCTGGACCGGGTGGAAGGCTTCATGTCCCGGCTGCCCGCGAACGCCAGGGTCCTGGCCGGAGGCAAGCGGACAGGCGCCGGCTTCCACTTCGAACCCACCGTGATCGACGGCGTGTTCCAGGCCGACGAGGTGGTCTGCGAGGAAATCTTCGGACCCGTCGTCACCATCCAGCCCTTCCGGGACGAGGCCGAAGCCGTGGAACTCGCCAACGGGACCAAGTACGCGCTGGCCTCCAGCGTCTGGTCCAACAACCACGGTGTTGTCACCCGGGTCTCCAACGAACTGGACTTCGGCGCCGTCTGGATCAACTGCCACCAGGTGATCCCGGCCGAGGCCCCGCACGGCGGTTTCAAGCACTCCGGCACCGGCAAGGACCTCTCCGTCTTCGGCCTGGAGGACTACACCCGGATCAAGTCGGTCACCACCTCCCACCGCTAAAGAACCACGCTAGGTAACCAATGAAACTCGATCTGCTGCTGCGCAACGCGGACATCATCACCATGGATGAGCGCCGCCCGCATGCCACGTCGCTGGGGGTCTGGCAGGGCCGGATCGTGGGCCTCGACGATGACCTGGACGGGCTGGAGACCGCCGAAGTCTTGGACCTCGGCGGCGCCACCGTGACCCCCGGGTTCATCGACGCCCACTGCCACACCACCTGGTTCGGGCTGGGCCTGGGTGAACTGGACGTCTCCGGCGCGCGCGGACTGAACCAGCTCTACGCCCTGCTGGAGGCCGGCATGGCGGCAGACAGCAATGCAGATCCAGATGCTGAGGCAGGGGCAGGGCCAGAGCCGGAGCCCGGGACCGGCCAGGCGCCGGGCTGGCTGCTGGCCACCGGCTTCAGCCAGACCCAGCACGGCGGCGAGTTTCCGGACATCACCGTCCTGGACCGGATCACGGGCAACCGGCCGCTGTTCATCCGGCACAACTCCGGCCACATGGCCGTGGTCAACACCGCCGCGCTCCGGCTGGCCGGCGCGGAACCGGCGTCGTTTCCGGATCCCGACGGCGGCGTGATTGTCCGCGACGCCGACGGCCGCCCCACCGGGCTGGTCCAGGAAACCGCGCAACAGCTGATCCAGCAGCTGATCCTGCCGTACCCGTCCGACGCGATCGAAGCCGCACTGGACCGGGCCACCCGCCACTACGCCGCAGAGGGCATCACGAGCTTCACCGAGGCCGGGATCGGCGGCGGCTGGATCGGCCACAGCCCCGTGGAGCTGGCCGCCTACCAGCGGGCGGCGGCCGCGGGCAGGGTCCACGCCCGGGCGCAGCTGATGCCCGTCCTGGACGTGCTCCACCCGCTCGGCGGGGAGCACCCACAGGACGCGGCGCCGGCCGGACTGGACCTGGGCATCGCCAGCGGCTTCGGTGGCGACTTCCTGTCCCTGGGCCCGGCGAAGGTGTTCCTGGACGGGTCACTGCTCGGCGAAACGGCCGCGGTCAGCCAGGACTACTGCAGCCACGGCGGGACGGACAACACCGGCAACACCGGCTACTTCCAGGCCGAGCCGGAGGCGCTGCGGACAAAGATCGAGGCCGCCTACGCGGCCGGCTGGTCGATCGCGGCGCACGCCATCGGCGATCGCGCCGTTGACCTCGCGATCGACATCATCACCGCCTGCGCCGCCAAATACGGCCCCCGGGCCGTGCCCAACAGGATCGAACACGCCTCGATGACCCGGCCGGAACAGCTGCAACGGCTGGCCGCCGCGGACATCGCCGTCACCCCGCAGGCCAGCTTCTTCGCCGGAGGCGGGGACGGCATGACGCTGTCCCTCGGCCCGGAACGGCTCGGCTGGGCCTACCGTGCGGCGTCGTTCCTCGCTGCGGGGGTGACCCTCGCCGGCAGCTCCGACCGGCCCGTGGCGGACGGAAACGTGCTCCGCGGGATGCAGGCCTTCGTGGACCGGCGCACCGCCTCCGGGGCCGTGTTCGGGAACCCGGACGAGCGGCTGGGCCCGCTCCAGGCCCTGGCCGCCTACACCACCGGCGCCGCAGCAGCCACGGGCGCCTCCGCCGTCAAGGGTTCACTGACCGCCGGGAAGCTCGCCGACTTCACCGTCCTGTCCGGGTCCCCGCTCACCGCGGCCAGCATCGCCCAACTCCAGGTGCTGGCCACCGCCGTCGGGGGGAACTTCACGTTCCGGAGCCCCGGCCTCACGTCCCCGGTTGCGGTCGGTTCGGCCGCAACCGGTCCATTCTTCAGCGCAGCCACCAACCGTTCATAGGGGAACACCGTGACCACTCAGACCTCTTTCAGCACCCGCGACGCCGCGTTCGTGCGGGACTTCCACATCATGAGCGAATTCGGCGCGACCGAGAACGGCGGCGTGGAACGCCAGGCCGCCAGCGTGCCGGACGGCCAGCAGCGGCAATGGCTCACCGGCCTGCTGGAGGCCAACGGCTTCACCGTCCGGTTCGACCGGGCCGGCAACCAGTGGGGCCTGTATGAGGCCGTGCCGGGAGCCCCGTTCGTCGTGGTGGGTTCCCACATGGATTCCCAGCCGACGGCGGGACGCTACGACGGCGCGTACGGCGTGCTCGCCGCAGCCCACGCGGCCTTCCGGCTCGTGGAGCAGTGGGCCGCGGCCGGAGACGCCGGGCAGCCCCGGTTCAACATCGCGGTGGTCAACTGGTTCAACGAGGAGGGCTCCCGCTTCAAGCCGTCCATGATGGGCTCCTCCGTCTACACCGGAAAGCTCGAACTCGAAACCGCGCTGGCCACCACGGACGCGGCCGGAGTCACTGTCCGCGAGGCCCTGGACGCGATCGGCTGCCGGGGCAGCTACGAGGGCCCCGAAGCCGCGTACTGCGCCGAAATCCACATTGAACAGGGCAGGAGCATGGAACGCGAAGGCATCACCATCGGCCTGGTGAACTCCAACTGGGCGGCCAACAAATACGAGTTCGTGGTCCACGGCGAGCAGGCCCACACCGGCTCCACCGTGATTGCCGACCGGAAGGACGCACTGCTGGGCGCGTCCATGATGGTGGTCGCCGCCCGGGAACTCGCCGACACCTACCCCGGTGTGCTGCACACCTCCGTGGGGCAACTGAACGTCTACCCCAACTCGCCCGTGGTGGTGCCGTCCCGGGTGAGCCTGCTGCTGGACCTGCGCAGCGCCGACGAAGCTGTCCTTGCCGAGGCCGACGCCCTGCTGGACGAGCGGATCGCCGGGATCGAACGGCTGGCGAACGTCACGGTGGAGCGCAACCACGCCCACACCTGGCCCGTGACCCCCTACCAGCCCGAGGGCGTGGAACTCGCGGCCAAGGTGGCGGCGGACCTGGGCCTGGCCAACAAGCAGGTCATGACCCTGGCCGGGCACGATTCGACCAACATGAAGGACCTCGTCCCGACGGTCATGCTGTTTGTGCCCAGCGTCGACGGGATCTCCCACAACGAGCACGAATACACCACGGACGAGGACATCGTGGCCGGCCTGGCGATGCTCACCGAGGTAGTGAACCGGCTCTGCAACGGGGCGCTGGAGGACTGACTGCGGACCCGGGGGTTCCTCCGCGGATTGCAGCACAGCGAGCTGCGAATTGTGGCTCCCAGTAGAACGCGCCTGACGGAGGGACGCACTGTTGTTGGCATAGACCCGTCGGAGACGATGCTTGCGTTCGCGCGACGTCGGCAAGGAGCGGACGCGGCGGACTGGATCCTCGGCGACAGCCGCGCCATCCCTCCCAGGAACTTCGACGTCGCCGTGCTCACGGGCAACGTCGCCCAGCACATCCTCGACCCGGAGTGGCAACGGACGTTGCTGGATCTCCGCGCTCATCTGCGAACAGGTGGAGTGCTGGCCTTTGACAGCAGGAACCCCGAAGCCCGTGCGTGGGAAAACTGGGGGACGCAGGAGCGCGCTCGCCGCATGACCCAGCATGGGCCGCTCGTCGAATGGGCAGACGTCGCCGAGCCTGACGATGGCGTCGTTACCGCCAGGTTCCACAACCAGTTCCTGCGAACCGGTGAAAGTGTGACCGAGACGGCGCGCTTCGCTTTCCGCCAGGCTGACACCCTTGGACAGCAGCTCGCTGCAGCCGGCTTCGAGGTCGATGCCGTGTACCAGGACTGGGCGCGCACGTCATTCACCCCAGACGCATCTTTCATGGTGTTCATTGCCCACACCCGGTGAAGGATCTGCTTGCGGGCGGCCTGTCTCGTAACCTCGGTGTGTCTCGAAACCCATGGGATTAGAGGCATTGAAGTTACGAGACACAGGGATCCAGCCGTCCTATAAGGGAATCCCCAACTGGCCGCAATGCCCAAGGACTCCGTCGTGCAAGAATCGCCGCATGGTGAGGACGAGAGGCACACGAGGGAAGAACTGATGATCCTCGATGCTCTACTGCGGGCGATGGATCGGCGTGACGAGGTCTTCCAGATGATTGAGGACTCAGAGAACGTAGACGAAGCAAGACGTGGGGTGGGCCAGCTGTTGGGTGTGGGCGAGTTGGGCAGCCGGGCAGTCCTCGACCTGCAAGTTAGATGGCTCACCCGAGACCAGCGTCAGAGGCTCGCTTCCCGAGCAGCAGAACTTAGATCGCAGTTGCCTGATGACCGCTGAGGAAGTGGAAGTTTGGAACCACGAGCGGTCTCTCCCTCGTCTAATGGGCAGCGCAGAATCGCCATAAGGCATCCAGGTGGGGATCCCTCTGCGAACGCGGACACAGTTGGCTTCGAGGACGATCCTAATTGGCGGTGCGTTTGATAGGCCCTAGAAGCTTGATCGAGCCCACTGCTCTCCCAGCGCGGATCGCTCCGCTTCTTCGTTCGGACCTAGGTCGAGGACCTCAGAGACTGACGGGTCGCTGTCGATTACATGGCCGATGCCAACGACTCGGTATACGCTCGCATCATCTGGATGCTCATCACCGCAGAGCGCGCACCAATCCCCGTCTGGCCGAGCGACAAAGAGCACGGGCCTAATTCCGTCGAAGACATCAATGCACACGTAGCACTTCGTCTCATAAGGCGGACCCTGCTGTAGCGGTGGGTGTGTCACAGATATGCGCCCCTCGTCGGGGGTACTGGAATGCGCCCTACCGACAATCCGTTTCCCCGGCTTCATGCCGCAACTATCGCACGCGTCAATCTTCTGGCGGCTCAACGAAGTCGTGACGCGCGGGCCACAAATGCACACTATTCGCGCATGGGCTTCCCCCTCTTGCCTTCCCTAGGGCGTCCGTAAGCCGGTCCCTTACCGGACGCATTGCCGTCCGCATAAGCCACCGGCTTACGGCGCGGATACAAAAAGCCGTCCTTCGCGCTTGGATAATCGCCAGCTAATTGATCTGGAGGCGGGCAAGCCCGTCCTTGCGGTGTGCTGTCTTCGAGGTTGTGGCCAGTAGTTGCAGGCCGGCGGCGGCAGGGCTGTCCTCGTCGGCGGTGTACATCAGGATTCGGTGTCCGGATTCGTCAGGTTGGGCAAGGACCTCGAAATTCAGTTCCAGGGTCCCGACCTCTGGGTGGTGCATCAGTTTCAGGCCTGACATGCAGTTCTGTACCGGGTGTTTGGCCCAGAGCTTGGCGAACTCGGGGCTTTTCAGTGTCAGTTCACCAACAAGCCCAGTCAGTTCCGGGTCCTCGGCTGACTTCCCTGCAAGCAGTCGCAGCGACGACACGGCGCGGGCGGCTTCTTCGGGCCAGTTCACGTAGAGGGCGCGGGTGTGCCCGTCGAGGAACAACAATTTCGTCATGTTCGGCCGTTCGGCCAAGTCGTTCGGGCTGTCAAAGTCCAGGTGCCCGGCGACGAGCTTGTGCCCCAGGGCATTCCAGGCGAGCACTTCGCTTCGCCGGCCCAGGACAACAGCCGGCGTGCTAGTCATCGAGTTGATCAGCAGCACTGTTCCGGGGCGGGCACGGTCCGGCCGCGCCTGAGGCCGGCGCTTGGACTTGCCCGGCCGAGCGAGGTTGAAAAGGTGTGCCCGTTCGTCTTGGTTGAGGTTCAGCGCCCGGGCGATCGCATCGATCACCGCCTCGGAGGCGTTGTTGCTCAGGCCCTGCTCCATCCGGGTGTAGTAGGTGTTGCTGACCCCGGCGAGCATGGCGAGTTCTTCACGGCGCAGTCCGGGGACTCTGCGGACACCGTAATTCTTGATCCCCACGTCCTCGGGCTGCAGTGCCGCCCGCCGGATACGAAGGAATTCCCCCAGCTCACTCACGTTGCTCATTCCCCCAGTCTTCCCGGGCAGGAGCTGATTGTCCTGTCCCTGCCAGTGCTACCCACAACGTGGTGTGGTTGTCGATTCCCTTTGGGCCCACGCTGAAACGGACAGCATTCAGCACCTCACCTTCACACCCAAGGAATACCTGTGACAACCTCGAACGACGTAGACATTCCACAAATCGGGGTCGCGGCCGCGCCCGCACCGCCTGCATCCGGTATGACGGGCAAGCAACGGCTGACCCTCATCGTCCTGCTCACAGCCAGCTTTACCCTGGCCGTTGACTTCTCCATCCTGAACGTCGCCCTGCCCACTATCGGCGCCGATGTCGGGTTCAGCCTCGAAAACCTGCAGTGGATCGCCACGTCGTTCGCCTTGTGCGCGGCGGGGCTGACGCTGCTCTTTGGCCGGGTCGCGGACCTGGTTGGCCGCCGCCGGATGTTCATCACCGGCATGGCCCTGCTCGGCGCCGGCTCGCTGCTCGGCGGTATTGCCACTGAACCGATGCTGCTGATCACCGCCCGCGTCGCCCAAGGTATGGCGACTGCCATTGTGGTTCCGGCGGCTTTGTCGCTGTTGCTGTCTTCCTTTCCTGAAGGCAAGCTGCGGGAGAAGGCACTGGGCCTGAACGGCGCGCTCATGGCCGCGGGGTTCACCACGGGCGCGATCCTCGGTGGCCTGCTCACGGACCTGTTGAGCTGGCGCTGGGCCTTCCTGATCAACGTCCCCGTTGCGGTGGCCGTCCTGGTGCTGGCCCCGATGGTTCTGGCCGAAAGCCAGCGCACGGAGAAGACCCGCCTGGACGTGCCGGGCGCCGTCACAGTCACCCTGGGCCTGCTCGCACTGGTCTTCGGACTCACGCACGCCGCAGAGTCCTCGTGGACCGACGCGACCACGCTGGCGGCTTTCGCCGCGGCCGTTGTTCTGCTGGCCTCCTTCGTCGCGGTCGAACGCCGCGCAGCGTCACCACTGGTTCCCCTGGGCATCCTTAAACGGTCCACCGTGGCATGGGGCAACATCGCTGGGACCCTGGCATTCGTCACCGAAACCTCACTGGTTTTCCTGCTGACCCTGTACCTGCAGCAGGTCCTCGGGTACACCCCGCTCGGGGCGGGGCTGGCTTTCGCCGTCCTGGGCTTGGGCACTGTCCTCGGCGGTGTCCTCGGGCCGAAGGTGATCGGCAAGGTCGGCAACAAGCGCGCCATCGTGTATGGGTTCATCGTCCAGGCCGTTGCGACAGCCTCCCTGGTGCTGCTCAGCAACGACCCCGCGGCCATCGTCCTGCTGCTAGTCGCGACGTTCATTGGGGGCGTCGCGAACCTGGTGGTCATTGTCGGTTTCATGGTCACCGCCACCTCCGGCCTGCCAGGGGAAGAAACAGGGCTCGCCACCGGACTGGCAACCATGAGCCAGCAGATCGGCATCACCATGGGCATCCCGGTCATGAGCGCAATCTTTACCGCCCAGATCGTGGCACTTGGATCGTCCGACAGCCCGGCCGTCCTCACCGGCGTCATCCTGGCCATCTGGGTCAACGCCGCACTGTGTATCGCGACAGCACTGGCAGTGGCAATGTTCCTGCGCACGTCGACAACCGAAAAACCCTCAGCCCCCTAGACCACACCCAGCAGCCGTTGAGGCAAGCCCGCTCCAATTGCCCTTCCCCCCTCACTGCGAGCAGGCTTGCCTCTTCTGGTTACATTCTTCATCTGCGTCACACCAAGGCGTCGCCGTCCGTCAAGTCCAGCGTCCGGCTAAGGATCCTTTACCGGACGCCAGCGCGTTGGAGTCTTTCGGATGCTTGCCAGGTGAGCGCCTGCAAGGCGACAGGCGGTGATTGGAAGAGGCTCTCGCCCCTGGCATTGTGTAGCCCGGCCAGAGGCTCGCAGCCCAGGCAACCTCACGCTCTTCAGCGGTGAACACTTGGCCTCTCGCCCGTTCATAGCAATCAATGAATTCTTCCGAAGCTTCCAAGGACGCAAGTGTCGGGACCGTAGTGCTGGCGAATGCTCCCGAGGCTGCACCGACAATAGCTGCTGCCGGAAGGGCCACGAGGCTGTCCCAATCGTGGACCGCCCAAGGGACGGCACCTTCCCAGCGAAGATTCTGGCTCTCCCAGTCTCCATGGCCGGCAACCAGGGGAAGCGCCGCTCGGGCGAGCCGATCGGAAACGGTGCGGGCTATCGCGTGCACGTGTCCGGGCACGCGGTCCTGGTCCATGGTGTCCACAACTGGATTTGGAGGCCACAAGCTTGCTTGGACATCAATCGCGGCGCGGCCTACTTTGAACTGAGCACCGCGAGATCGGGGTAGCCTTCTGGCTATGCGGCCACTCGCGACCACTTGCATCCACGGCCGTTTTATTGGGGAAAAACGTCTTCGCGCAAAATGGAATAGAGCATGGAGTCCCGACGGACTCCCCGTACCAGTCGGTGGGAACGAAGCCGTCCCTCCAGGGAGAAACCGCTCTTCTCCAGGACGCGAATTGAGCCAATGTTGCCCGGGTGGCACGTGGCGCTGATGCGCTCGAGGTGGAGCGTGTTGAAACCAAATTCAAGTAGCTGACTGACGGCTTCTGTGGCGTACCCGTTTCCCCAGTAGGCGCGGTGGAACGTGTACCCAAGTTCTCCGTTGCGGTCGTGGGGATCGGTGGTCCACACGGCCACCGATCCAATGAGCTTTCCGTCCAAGACGGCGGCGAGCGAGTAGGCGGACCGATCCGCTTCCAAGTGTGCTCGGGCGGCATCATCGATGAAGGCCGTCGTCTGTTCCAGAGTGTTTGGGCCCCAGGCCGACCAGCGGGTGACCTCGGGATCTGAGGTGTAGTCGTGAACGTCTGCGATGTCCGCTGTTTTGAAGTCTCGGAAGCTTAGCCGAGGCCCGCGTGGATAGGACGTTGAAAGACTCACGATTCACCTTTTCAGCCGGTTGCCAAGCTACAAGCTTAATGACTTAGTAGGTTGCCATTAATACATGACAGATGGCGCGACGCCGTTATACGGACTGTTCCCCTTCTAATCCGTTGGATCGTCCCGTAAACCGGTCGCCTAGCGAGCAACCAGGATTGAATTCTTCCCTCGGCGCTGTTGCTAGCCTCTGTAAGCACGTTTACCCCGTACGATGAAATGCACGGTGAAGGCGCCCTAACCGCTACGCTCCAGACTGTCTCAAAACCCTTGAGATACGAGGCGTCTCGTCCAGGGGAAAGCAACGCGTCCGTAGGGTTCTAGTTCCCGTGCAATCACATGGCTTTCCCAAGCACCAGGCCATTCTCATAAATATGTCTAGAAACCCTCTGCTCGAATCGGCATAACAATCATTAGTTACAAGACATACTCGGAGGCAGGCATGTCGAAATCTATTGGCCATGCGGGCGTTTCGTCGAACGGAACTTCAGCATCTTCAAGCACTGGCGGGCCCCGGCAACCCGCTACGACAAACTCGCACTCACCTACCGCGGCGGAGCAGTTCTCCGAGCAATCAGTATCTGGCTGACCGCTTTAGGAGACACGCCCTAGGTGCCTTCGGGCTTGTGTGAGATCCAGAGCATCGCCCCGTGGGGGTTCTCCGGCAGGTCGGCCGCGTCCGGGTTGGCCACGTGCAGGGTCCGCCCGAAGGCCTCTTCCGTCAGGCTGACACGGTGGCCGGCGGCCGCGAGGCGGTCCCGCAGGGCGGCGAGGTCGCCGGTGTATTCAAACCCCAAGCCGGTTCGGGCGGCGCCGCTGGCGGGCCGGACCATCAGCACGCCGCCGTTCTTCGCCGTGAAATCCGCGGTTTCGTCATCGTCCGGGGCCGGCCGCAGCCGGGCGCCCATGTTCCGCAGGGTTTGCGCGGCGGCGGCCGCGTCCGGCGTGAACCAGACTTCGACGACGGCGAGGGCAGGATCGGCGTCCGCGCACTGCGCGCCGTGGGCGGCCTTGTCCGCGAAGAAAGCGAACCCGTCCTCGCCCGTGATGCGGCAGGTATCGCCGTGGCGGGCGCTGACCAGCTCGGCCGGGGCGGTCCCGTCCTCCCCACCGGCGGCGTTGGTGCGGCGTGCGAACTCCGCCAGATCCCCGACCTCGACGCCGAAGTCCGTCTTTCCATCCAGGGCGGTGCCGTCCTGACCGGCTCCGTCCCCGGCATCCGCCCCGGCGGCGACCGCCGCTACCCGGTGCAGCGCGAGGCGGCCCGAGCCGGCGTCGAACTCCTGCCAGTCGCCGTCGTCGACTGTCCGTACCATGCCGAGGGCGGACAGCAGGCCCTCCCACTGGTCCATGCGGGAGGTGTAGTGGATCGGGCGGACGCGCAGCATGGGATCTCCTTGCGAGGGACGGTTTTTGGCTCCTCCTGTCATGGTGCCACCAAAGCACCCCTCCGGTCAGCCCAGCAGGGCACAATGGGCCCATGGCTGTTGAACTGGAGGAACTGCTGGTGAAGGACGCCGCCGAGTGGCGCGCCTGGCTGGAGCAGCACCACGCGCAGAGTCCCGGCGTGTGGCTCGTGCTGCACAAGAAGGGCGGATCGGTGACGGAGCTGGACTACGAGGCCGCGCTGCAGGAGGCGCTGTGTTTCGGCTGGATCGACGGGCAGGGGCGGCGCCGGGACGAGGAAAGCTCGTTCCAGCGGATGACCCGGCGGGGACCCAAGAGCGTGTGGTCGGCCCGGAACGTGGAGCGGATTGACCGCCTGGAGGCGGCGGGACGGATGGCACCCGCCGGGCAGGCGGCCGTCGCCGCCGCCAAGGCGGACGGGCGCTGGGAGGCCGCCTATTCGGGCTCGGCGACGGCGGAGGTCCCGGATGACCTCGCCGCCGCCATCGCGGCGGACCCGCGGGCGCAGGCGATGTTCGAGGTCCTGACGTCCGTGAACCGGTTTGCCCTGATCTACCGCACCAACTCGGTCAAGCAGGCCTCGACCCGGGAGCGGAAGATCGCCGGGTTCGTGGCGATGCTGGCCCGGTTCGAAACGCCGTACCCGCAGGCCCGGCGGCCCGGAAAACCGTAGCAGAGAACCGTAGCCGCCCCGGGGCGCATCCCAGAGAATTCCCAGCGGCCCTCCGGGCTGCAGGGAGTTGAAGCTGGCAGGATTGGGCGATGCTCCTTGCCCAGCGTGCCCCGCGACCCACTGCCCGCCTGCCGCTGCCGTCCCAGCGGCGGCTTTTCTTCGTGGCTGCGGGCCTGCTGATCGCCGGGGAGGCGATGTTCTGGACCGTGCTCGCCGCCGTGCAGTCGAACAGCGGCGTGGCCGACCTGGACGCGCCGGTGCACGACGGACTCGTGGCGTCCCGGAACCCCCTGGCCACCGCCGTCCTGGCGGCCGTGACCAAGGTGACGTCGCCGCTGTGGATGACGGTGATCGGCTGCGCCGTGGCACTGGCATGGGCTGTCTTCAAGCGTGAAGTCTGGCGTCCCGCCCTGCTGGTCGGCGCCATGGCAGCAACCTTCGCGGTGTCCACGCTGGTGAAGCACGACGTCGGCCGGAGCCGGCCGGCCGCCAGCGGCTTCATGCTGGGACCGGACGACGACGTGTCCTTTCCCTCCGGCCATACTTTCGGGGCCGGCGTCTTCCTGTGCGTCCTCAGCTACTTGCTGCTGGCGGCCCGCGGCACGCGGACGGGCAAACGGTCGACGTCGGTGCTCGGCTTCGCGGCAGCGGCTGCCGGGACACTGGTGGTTGCCTTCAGCCGCCTGTACCTGGGGTACCACTGGCTGACCGACGTGCTCGCCTCCATGGGCCTGGCGCTCGCCGTGACCGGCGTCGTCATCCTGGCCGACGGGCTGCGCGCCGCCGCGGCCCCGTTCGGGGAACATCCAGCGGCAGCGGGCCCGTCAGAGCCCGACGCCCATCGCCTGGGCGATCACCACCGCCGAGGCTGAGGACCACGCCTGCGGGTGGCAGGACGCCGGATACGGCACCGCGACGCCCGAGTCCTCGGCCCGCACCCCGGCGAACACCTCCGGCAACCGGTGCCCGAAGGAGGCCGCCGCCGCGAGCAGGCCGTCGGCGAGGATCCGAGCCTCGGCAACGAAACCGTCGGCCAGGAGGCCACGGATCGCGATGGCGGTGTCGTGGCTCCAGACCGAGCCGCAGTGGTAGCTGAAGGGCCAGAACCCTGCGGCCCGCCGCGAAATGGTGTGCACGCCGTAGCCGGAGAACAGCTCGGGGCTCACCAGCCGGTCCGCGACGATCCGGGCTTCGGCCGCGTCCAGGATGCCCGTGCCCAGCAGGTGTCCCATGTTCGAGCCCGGGATGTCCAAGGGGACCCCGTGCCCGTCCAGGGCCATGGCGGGGAACGGCCCGCCGTCGTCCTCAACCCAGAAGCGCTCCCGGAACCGGAGCCGGAGGGCCGCGGCGAAGTCGCGCAGCGCCTGGGCGCCGGGTTCCCCGAACGCGTCGAACAGTTCGGCCGTCCCCATGGCTGCCTGGTACGCGTAGGCCTGCACCTCGGACAGGGCGATGGGCCCCTCCGCCTGCCGGCCGTCGCGGAACTGCATGGCGTCCCGGGAGTCCTTCCAGCCCTGGTTGCTCAGGCCGTGGCCCGTGGAGTCACGGTAGCTGAGGAACCCGCCGTCCGCTGCGCCGTCCGCTGAACCGTCTACTGAACTGTCCGCTGCGCCGTCCGTTCCGGTGGCGCCGGCGGCGAGCAGCCACTCCGCGGCGCGTGCCGCGTTCGGCAGCAGCGACCGGACGGCGTCCTCGTCCCGGCCGGTGCGCCAGAGTTCCCCGAGCAGGCAAAGCCACAGCGGGGTGGAATCCACGGCCCCGAAGTACACCGGCGGCAGGCGCAGGTTCTGGCTCTCCAGCACCAGTTCCTTGGACCGCAGCTCGTGCAGGATCTTGCCGGGTTCCTCGGCGGCCGCCGCGTCCGTCCGGGTGCCTTGGAAAGCCGCCAGCGCGCGCAGGGTGCCCGCCGCCAGCCCGTTGTCCGGGCCGCTGTCCAAGGGCAGCAGCAGCCGCGCCGCCCACAGCGAATCCCGCCCGAACAGCGTGAAGTACCACGGCGCCCCGGCGGCGATGAACGGGGCGTCCGGCAGCTGGCGGGTCGCCAGCCGGAGCCCGGCCACGTCATCGAGGGAGTTATCCAGAAGCAGGCCCAGGGCCCCCACCGGCCCGGTCCGCGGGGGCCGGGCCGCGGGCGGGCGGGCAGCCACCACGGCGTCGTCATGATCGGTCAGGACGGCCTGCCATTCGGCCTCGAACGGCCGGCCCCGGCCCAGGGTACCGCGCCAGGCGAGGTGGCCTTCCGGGGTGACGGCGCCGGCGGCCGCGACCGCCAGGGTCTTGCCGCCCTCCTGCCAGCGCAGCGTGGACTCATCGGCGGAGACCGGCCCGGACGCGTCACGGAAGCGGCTGAGGCGGATCTGGGCCATGTCGGTGAAGTCGGCGGCGAGCTCGACGTCGACTTCGACGTCGAGGGAATCCAGGGAGGTGCGCAGCTGCAGGGTGTGGCGCACCAGGCCCGGCGTCACGGTCCAGGTCTGGAGGAGCTCGACGGCGGGATCCTCCGTGGGTCCCGGGATGCCCCGGACCAGGCCCCGGACGCGCAGGACGCCGCCGGGCTCCGTCTCGACGGCCGCCGGTTCGGGTTCCAGGCCGTTGACGCGCACGAGCGCCCGGCAGAGCATCCGGGTGTCGCCGTGGAGCAGCCCGGTGAACCCGGCCGGCTCAGCAGGGTCGCCGGCGCCGGGCGGTTTGACCTCGCCGGCCAGGCGGCCGTCAGGATCGAGCCACAGCTGGGTGGGGGCGGCAACGGAGCAGTGTTGGCGGTGCAGGCCTGGCTGAACAGTCATCCGCCTACCCTATGCCGGGCACTGGGCGGTCTCAATCCGCCACAGCCCGCGGCCGGGCGCCCAAGAGGTCATGGCGTCGGCCGCCGGCGGCCAGAAGGCCCGACTGTGGCCGGGCGGCCGAGCTTAACCGCGACTGCAGTGCCCGGGGAATCTGTCACGAGGGGTCAGCGCCAGCCCAGCTGCGGCGCCACATACTTCAGGATCGACTCGATGACGTGGGCGTTGTAGTCGACACCGAGCTGGTTCGGGACCGTGAGCAGCAGGGTGTCTGCCGCGGCGATCGCCTCGTCCTCGGCCAGCTTCGCGGCCAGCTCGTCCGGGGCACCGGCGTAGGAGCGGCCAAAGACGGCGCGCGTTTTCTCGTCGATGTTGCCCACCTGGTCGGAGCTGTGGCGGTCGCGGCCGAAGTAGTGCCAGTCGCGCTCGTCTGTCAGCGCGAAGATGCTGCGGCTGACCGAGACGCGCGGCTCCCGCTCGTGCCCCGCTTCCTTCCAGGCCTGCCGGTAGTGCTCGATTTGCTCGGCCTGCTGGACGTGGAAGGGCTTGCCGCTCTCATCATCCTTCAGCGTGGAGCTCTGCAGGTTCATGCCGAGCTTCGCCGCCCAGATGGCCGTGGCGTTCGAGCCGGAGCCCCACCAGATGCGCTCGCGCAGGCCCTCCGAGTGCGGCTCCACGCGCAGCAGGCCCGGAGGGTTCGGGAACATCGGGCGGGGGTTCGGCGCCGCGAAGCCCTTGCCGGTGAGCACCTCGAGCAGTCGCTCGGTGTGCCTGCGGCCCATGTCGGCGTCCGACTCGCCCTCGGCGGGGGCGAAGCCGAAATGACGCCACCCCTCGATGACCTGCTCGGGTGAACCCCGGCTGATGCCCAGCTGCAGCCGCCCGCCCGAGATCAGGTCGGCCGCACCGGCGTCCTCCGCCATGTAGAGCGGGTTCTCGTAGCGCATGTCGATCACGCCGGTGCCGATCTCGATGCGGCTTGTCCTAGCCCCGATCGCAGCGAGCAGCGGGAACGGTGAGGCGTATTGCTGCGCGAAGTGGTGGACTCGGAAGTAGGCGCCGTCCGCACCCAGATCCTCGGCCGCGACCGTGAGGTCGATCGCCTGCAGCAGCGCATCCGACGCGGTGCGCGTGCCGGAATCCGGGTGGTCGGTCCAATGGCCGAAGGACAGGAATCCGATGTTCTTCACACCGGAAACGAACATGGTGGCCGCGGTTCTTATTCCCGCGGGGCCTCAGCCTCGCCCCCTGCCGCGGCACGGGCCGCCATGCCCGCCGGGGCGAAGAGACGCCTCGCATCCCTAGGGTTGTGAGACAACCCGCATCCATGGTGCGATTCTTCCCTGCACGGCCATTGCCGGAGGCGGGGACCTCCGAGGGCGGCGCAGCGCACGTGATGTGCAGGCGGATCGACTATCGGACGCACGCTCCGGATGTATGTCGCTCGTGGGTTGGGTCCAGCTGTGAGGGATGACGACGCCAGGCCCGTTGACCTGCACGACCACGTCTGCCTAAAGCAGCGGACTATTGGGACTGCTGCTCTTCCATCGGGAAGGCGACGGCCTCGCCCACCACGCGAAGCCGCAGCTCCGTGCCGGGGCGGGCGATCGAGGCGTTCCAGTGCCGGATGGTGATGATTTCCCCGCCGCCGGGGTAGCGGTGGTCCGGGATGGCGCCGGCGGCAAGGACCGGCGGGACGGGGAGTTGGAGCCGCACCGTGGTCTCGGGGCCGAAGTAGTCTGTGTCCACCACAGTGCCGCGGATGGGGCCGTCCTCGGAAATGCGGATCTGCTCGGGCCGCAGCATCAGCTGGACCCGGCCCTGGGCCGGCGGGCGGCGCACGGGGATCCCGCCGAGCGAACACGTGGCCAGGGAACCTTCCATCCAGGCATCCAGGATCACGGCGTCGCCCAGGAACTCGGCGGTGGCACGGTCCGCCGGGCGCGTGTAGACGACGAACGGGTTGCCGATCTGGGCCAGCTTGCCGCCGCGCATGACGGCCACCTGGTCGGCGAAGGACAGCGCCTCGGCCTGGTCATGCGTGACGAGGATCGTGGTGACGCCGGCGTCCTTCAGGACCTGGGCCACGGCGCGGCGGGTGGCCACGCGCAGGCCGGCGTCCAGGGCGGAGAAGGGCTCGTCCAGCAGCATGAGCGCGGGCTTGCGGGCCAGCGCCCGGGCCAGGGCGACGCGCTGCTGCTGCCCGCCGGAGAGCTGGTGCGGGCGGCGCTTGGCCATGGCCGGGTCCAGGGAGACCATTTCCAGCAGCTCGCCCACCCGCGCCTTGACCCCGCGGCGCCCGCCGGGGAGCTGGGCGGCGTCCAGCCCGAAGGAGATGTTCTGTCCGACCGTCAGGTGCGGGAACAAGGCGCCGTCCTGGGCGACGTAGCCGACGTGCCGCTTGTGGGCCGGGACCCAGGCGTTCTCCCCGGCCACTTTGATCCCGTTGAGTGAGATGCTGCCGGTGTCCGGGTGTTCGAAGCCGGCAATCAGGCGCAGGAGCGTGGTCTTGCCGGAGCCGGAGGGTCCCACGATCGCCGTCGTTCCGCCCTTGGCGACGGAGAGGTTGACACCCTTGAGGACGGCCTGGGGCCCAAAGTTTTTGGTGACCGCGTCGATTTCCAGGTGGCTGTTGGTGCTGGTGGCCACGGAAGCCGCGACCCGCGGCTCGGGGAGACGCGAGGGGGCCTCACGCGACGGGTAAATATCGGTCACTGTCCGGCTACTTTCTTGGACTGCTGGAAGAGGAGATAGGTCATGGGCGCCGAGATCAGGATCATCAGCAGCGCATAGGGGGCGGCGCCAGCGTAGTCGATCTCGCTGCTCTTGCTCCAGAACTCCGTGGCGAGTGTGCGGGTCCCGTTGGGCGAGAGCAGGAGGGTGGCGGTGAGCTCGTTGACAATCCCCAGGAACACCAGGGCCGCGCCGCCTGCCGCGGCGGGGGCCGTGAGGCGCAGCGTCACGCGCAGGAAGGCCAGCAGCGGCGGCTTGCCGAGCACCTGGGCGGCCTCGTCGAGTTCCTTCGGTGCCTGGGACAGCCCCGAGCGGATGTTCACGAGGGCCCGGGGGAGGAACAGCAGCACGTAGGCCGCGATGAGCAGCGCCGAGGTCTGGTACATGCTGGGCACCATCCGGATGCTCACGGTCACGAAGGCCAGGCCCACCACGATCCCGGGCATGGAGCTGGTGATGTAGTTGGACAGCTCCAGGGACTTGCTGAACCAGCCGGGCCGCCGCACGGCCAGGTAGGCCATGGGGAACGCGACCACGGTGGTGGCGACGGCCGCCGCGAGGCCGTAGGCCAAGGTCTGCAGCAGGGCCGGCATGAATTCCTCGGCAGCCCAGATTTCCGGGCCGCCGGCGACGATCCAGCGCAGCACAAACGTCAGCGGCAGCCCGAAAGCCAGCCCGGTGAGGGCGATCAGGGACAGCTGGGCGGGGAGCTGGTAGGCGTGCAGGGGCAGGCGCAAGGCGCGTGCCTGGGCCCCGGAGCCGATCCTGGCGTAGCGGGCGCTGCCGCGGCTGCGGACCTCCACGAGCAGCAGGATCAGGCAGAGGAACACCAGGACACTGGCCAGCATGTTCCCGGCGGTGCCGTTGAACGTGGACTGGTACTGCACCATGATCGCGGTGGTGAAGGTGTCGAAGCGGATCATCGCGAAGGCCCCGTATTCGGCCAGCAGATGCAGGGCGACCAGCAGCCCGCCGCCGGTCATGGCGATGCGCAGCTGCGGGAGCACCACGCGGAAGAACGCGCGCCAGGCGCCGAGGCCGAGGGAGGCGGCGGACTGTTCGATCGCCGGATCCAGGCGGCTGAGCGTCGCGGCGGCCGGGATGTACACGAGGGGGAAATAGGACAGGGTGGCGATCAGGACCCCGGACCACAGCCCGCCGAGGGACGGCACGGCGGAAACCCACGCGTAGCTGTTGACGAACGCGGGGATGGCCAGCGGGGCGGCAAGCAGCACGGCCCACCACTTCCGGCCCACAAGGGACGTGCGTTCGACGAGCCACGCGCCGCCGACGCCCAGGACCAGGCACAGCGGCACCGTCACCACGGTCAGCAGCACCGTGTTCAGCAGGAGTTCGCCCACGCGCGGGCGGATAATCAGGGCCATGGCGGTGTCCCAGCCGGTGGAGGCTGTCATGAAGACCACGTAGGCCAGGGGCACCAGGGAAAACAGGGCGATCAGGACCGCGATGATGGACACGACAGAGACGCCGAAAGGCGGGCGGGGGCGTTTGCCCCTGCCCGCCGTCGTCGTGTCAGTCGTCAAATCCGCAGAGGGACCGGAGACCGCCAGCTTGTTAGTCACTGCTGCTACAGCAGTCCTGCCTGGGTCATCAGTTCGGTGACCTTGGCGGAATTGAGTTTGGCGGGATCCACGGTGGGGGCCTGCAACTCCTTGAGCGGAACCAGCTTGTCGTTGGACGGGACGTCCGAGCCGACGGCGTATTCGAAGGAGGTGCCCTTCTGGAGCACTTCCTGGCCCTTCTTGCCGGTGATGAACTTCAGGAAGGACTGGGCGGCTGCGGCGTTCTTCGAGGACTTCAGCACGCCGCCGCCGGAGATGGAGACGAAGGCGCCCGGGTCCTGGTTCTTGAAGTAGAACGGCGTGACGTTGTTGGAGTTCTCGCCGGTCTTGGCCTGGTCGCCGTAGTAGTAGTAGTGGTAGATCAGGGCGGCGTCGACCTCGCCGGCGTTGACGGCCTTCATGGCCGTGCTGTTGCCCTTGTACGGCTTGGAGTTTTCCTTCATGCCCTTGAGCCATGCCTCAGTGGCGGCTTCACCCTTGAGTTCCAGCAGGGCCGAGACGATCGCCTGGAAGTCGGCGCCGGACGGCGAGGCGGCCCACTTGCCCTTCCACTCGGGGTTGGCCAGGTCCAGCATGGACTTGGGCAGCTTGTCGTCGCTGATCTTGTTCTTGTCGTAGACCAGCACGGTGGAGCGGGCCGCGATGCCGGTCCACTTGTTGGTGGAGGGGCGGAATTCGGCGGGGACCTGGTCCACGGTGGCCTTGTCCACATCCGCGAAGAGGCCGGCGTTTTCGACCTGGGCCATGGCGGGGGAGTTCTCGGTGAGGAAGACGTCCGCCGGTGAGGCCTGGCCTTCCTGGACGATCTGGTTGGACATCTCGGTGTCGTCGCCCTGGCGCACCGTCACCTTGATGCCGGTTTCGGCGGTGAAGGCGTCGATCCACTCTTTGGTCAGGGATTCGTGCTGGGCGTTATAGACCGTGATCTCGCCGGCGGAGGAGCCGTTGCCGGCTGCGCTGCTGCCGGCCGGGGCGGAGGAACCGGAGCCGCAGGCGGCCAGGCCCAGGGCGGCAGTGGCGGCCAGAGCGATGCCCGCCAGCGCGTTGGTGCGGATCTTCATGGGGCTACTTTCTGCAAGGAAGTCGTCGTAGTGCCCTGCCCCCCGTGAGCGGGGAAGTTAGGGCATGCTCACTAAGAAAGACTGTAGGTTAGCCAAACCTAAGCGACCAACCTGAGGCTGGTTTAAGTGATGAGGATCACATGAATTACGATACTGTTGCGTGACGTAATTGTCGCCAGGTTACGGGGCGGGCGCCGGGGCGATCGATGCGGCCGCCTCCAGCACCATCCAGGCCTGGAGCTGCGTGGAGAGTTCGACGGCGGCGCCTTCCGGGTAGCTGCGGCGTGCCGGCGCGTCGGTGCGGTCGGAGAAGACCAGATGGCTGCCGGGGCGGGCGAGGCGGTCGTGCGGGGGGAGGATCCGGCGGCCTTCCCAGAGGGCCTCGGCCGTATCGTTCACGAGTGCCGCCGCCGTGGCCCGGGTTTCGGCCGGGAGGCGTTCGTCGGCGGCGGCCAGGGCCAGGTAGCGGACGAGGATCCCGGTGAAGAGTCCGCCGTCGCCGGTTCCCTCGCAGCGCAGCACCGCGGCGGTGCGGCCCAGCAGCGGTGCCGGCTGCGTCAGGTTGCGCGCCACGGCATCGACCAGTGCGGCCGCGCGCCCGAGGTTGGACTCGCCCCCGAGTTCGAGCAGGGCGCCGAGGACGGGCCCCTGGTTATAGGTGTAGATGGTCTCTTCCAGCACGGCGTCGCCCGTCCCGGAAATCCGCAGGCCGTCGCGGTAGAGGCCCTGTTCAGGCTCGTAGAGCCTGGCGTCCAGCCAGTCCAGCAGGGACTGCGCCTTGGCCCGGTTTCCGGTCCGCGCGTAGTAGAGGGCCACGGGTGCGGTGGCGGGTGTGTTCTTGAAGTCGCGCTTCGTGCTCCAAAACGTACCGCCGCCCAGGTCGTCCGTGGAGGCGGAGTCGAACTGCAGGGTCAGGCTCTGCAGGACCTTGGCGTTGCGCTCCCGGCCGGTGTGCTTGCGGGTGTCCTCGGCGAGCTTGTCCAGCCGGAGGGTGGCAAGGGCCAGCCAGGCCATGTCGTCGTAGTAGTTGTTGACCACCGTGAGGAAATTGCGCAGCCGGATGCCCGTGACGAGCCGGGAGGCGAGCCGGCCGGCGCTGGGCCGGTTCTCGCCGTCGAACTTGGCTCCCGGATTCCCGGGGGATCCCAGTTCCCGGCGGCCGGCGTCCACGAGGCAGTCCAGGTAGTGTGCCTGCCACCAGTAGTGCCAGGGCTGGGAGAGGTTCTTCAGCCGGCCCGAGGGCCGGAGGATCGCGGCGATGTGGGTGCCGGGCAGGAAGAAGAGCCGCTGCCCGAAGAGCCTGGTTACCGAGCGGGCGGCCTCGTCCGCGCGGAAGGACCAGTTGGGGGCGGAGGCGTCGGCTCGGGTCATGGCTCAAGCCTAATCGCGGGAGCCCGTCCGGACCGCGACCGTGACCGCGCCCCCGGCGGGTGCGGCCCAAAGGTGCGCATTGGCCGCATTCCAGTTAACATTCACTAACTAATGTTCCCCGCGGGCCGCCTCTGCAGGCGCCGCCCACGTCGAGGCTTCGCGGCCGGGGTTCGGTTCCACATCAAGGAGGATGGATGGACATCAAGGGTACTGTCGCGCTGATCACCGGCGGGGCCTCCGGTCTCGGAGCGGCCACGGCCAGGCGCCTGTTCGACGCCGGCGCGTCGGTGGTGCTCGTGGACCTGCCGGGTTCCGCCGGGGACGCCTTTGCCGCCGAACTGACCGCATCAGCCGCTGCCGGCGCTGCCGCCGGGGGCGGGCGCAGCGCCGTCTTTGTCCCTGCCGACGTTACGGACGAGGCGCAGGTGCAGGCCGCCGTCGACGCCGCCGCCGCCCTCGGCGCGCTGCGCATCGTGGTCAACTGCGCCGGGATCGCGACCCCCGGCAAGGTCCTGGGCCGCGACGGCGTGCTCCCGCTGGAGGCCTTCAACCGCGTCATCCAGATCAACCTGGTGGGCACCTTCAACGTGATCCGCCTCGCCGCGGCCGCCATGGCAGCCACCGAGCCCGCCGCCACGGAACTCGGCGGCCCCGAACGCGGCGTCATCATCAACACCGCCTCCGTCGCCGCGTTCGACGGCCAGATCGGCCAGCCCGCCTACGCCGCCTCCAAGGGGGCCGTCGCCGCCATGACGCTGCCGATTGCCCGCGAACTCGCGCGCTCGCTGATCCGGGTGGTCACCATCGCGCCGGGCATCTTCGAGACCCCCATGATGGCCGGCCTGCCGCAGGAGGCGCAGGACTCCCTCGGCCAGCAGGTGCCGCACCCCTCGCGGCTGGGCCGGCCGGCCGAATACGCGAACCTCGCCGCGCACATTGTGGAGAACGCCATGCTCAACGGCGAGACGATCCGCCTCGACGGTGCCATCCGGATGGGCCCGAAATGACCGGGTCCGGGATGAGCGCTGCCGGGCCGGCCGCCGCGGCCGCGCCGTCTGTGTCCGCGCCGTCTGCGGCTGCACCGCCTGTGTCAGCACCGCCTGTGTCAGCACCGTCTGTGGCGGGGCTGCCCACGGCGGACTTCTTCGACTACGAAGCCCTGCTCAGCACGGCGGAGCGGGCCAAGCTGGCACAGCTGCGCGAGTTCCTGGCCGCCGAGGTCGCCCCGTTCGCCACGGACTGGTGGAACAAGGCCGAATTCCCGGCCCACATCCTGCCCAAGCTGGCCGCCCTGGAGCTCAGCGCCCCGGCCCAGCGCGGCTACAGCAACCTGTTCGCCGGGATCGTCATCGCCGAGATGACCCGGGTGGACACCTCGCTCGCCACCTTCTTCCTGGTCCACCATGACCTCTTCGTGGAATCGCTCTACGGCTTCGGCTCCGAGGAGCAAAAGGCGCGCCTGCTCGAGGACGCGGCAAGCCTGCGCACCACCGGCGCCTTTGCCCTCACCGAACCGGACCACGGCTCGGACGTTGCCGGCGGGATGGAAACCCGGGCCCGCAGGGTCCCCGGCGGCGCGGCCGGCGGCGGCGACGCCTGGGTGCTCAACGGCGCCAAGCGCTGGATCGGCAACGGCACGTTCTGCGACTACATGCTGGTCTGGGCCCGGGACGAGGCCGACGGCGGCATCCGCGGCTTCATCGTCGACGCCACCTTGCCGGGCGTGAGCCGGAGCCGGATCGAGAACAAGATTGCCCTGCGCACGGTGCAGAACGCGGACATCGTCTTCACCGACGTCCGGGTGGCCGAAACGGACCGCTTCACCGGGATCAGCAGCTTCGAGGACACCAACGAGCTCCTGCGCGGTTCCCGGATCATGGTGGCCTGGCAGGGCGTGGGGCAGCAGCTCGCGGCGTTCGACGTCGCCCGGCAGTACGCCGTCGAACGCCAGCAGTTCGGCCGCCCGCTGGCGAAGTTCCAGCTCGTCCAGCAGCAGCTGGTGACAATGCTCGGCAACGCCGTGGCCAGCATGGGCATGATGGTCCGGATCGCCCAGCTGCAGGACGCCGGCGCCGCGGACATGCCGCAGGTGGCCCTCGCAAAGTCCTATGTCAGCGCCCGGATGCGCGAAACCGTGGCGATGGGCCGGTCCCTGCTGGGCGGCAACGGGATCGTCACCGACTACCGGATGGCCAAGATCTTCTCGGACGCCGAGGCGATCTACACCTACGAGGGTTCGTTCGAGATCAACACCCTGATCACGGGACGCGCCGTCACCGGCGTGTCCGCGATCGTCTAGAAGACCGTCTAGAAGACCGCTTAGGACACCGCCTAGAAGAGGCCGGGTTCCTTCTCGCCGGCCTCGATCTTCGCATCGAGGCTGTTGTTCCGCACCGGCATGGGGCAGGTGCCGTATGGGGTGAAGGCGCTGGGGTAGTTGATGGCCCGGTTGAAGTCCAGGATGACGGAGCCGTCTGGCCGCGGCCCTGCGGTGGACACCTTCCGCCACTCGTCCGTACTTTCCCCGTTGGTCTCGTCGTGGAACGTCACCGTCAGGGCGCCGAGCTTCTCCTCCTCGGCCTGCAGGTGGAACTCGTGGTCCGTACCGGGCAGCCGGAAGACCAGCTCGCCGACCGAGCGGTGGACCCCGTCCACGAGCGGGTTGGCCGTGCCGATCGGGACATCCACGGGCTCGGGATAGGGCATGAACCGGGCCTCGATGACCAAGTCCGGGCGGAAGCCGAAGGTGGGCACGCCGTCGAACTCCGTGAACACCGGAGACTGGGAGTCGCGCGTGCGGATGGCGTACTTGTCCGCCCGCATGGCGAGCTCCACCACCACCTGGCGGCCGTCGTCGCCGCCGTACTGGACCCACATCAGTGATTCTTCGTCGGCGAGCACGGCGCTGATGGTCCCGTCCACGGGTTCGCCGGTTTCCACGAGGGTCAGACCGTCGGACGCGGCGGCGGTGAGGAAGGCAGCGGTGCCGTCCGTGGACCAGAGGCCGGGGGCGAGCTCGACGGCGGCCGGCTCGCCTTCGAGCCACTGGAAGGAGGTCAGCGTGAGCCAGCCGTGCTCGCTGGCAAGGGCCGCATTGCGGCTGGTCCGGAAGCGCTGCCAGCGGGCCAGTTGCGGGTTCTGCGCTGCATCGGGTGTGGACTTCGAGCCAGGGCCGGGTTCAGGAGCGGTCATGGGCACCTCCAGGGGATCAGTTGGGGGCGTGCGGTGTCTTGAGGCTGGCCGCCACGAGTTGGGCCGCGGTAGTTCCGGCTGCGGCGGCCGCGTCCGGGTCGCCGTCGAGCACCCCGCTGGCCAGGCCGCCGTCCAGCAGCAGGGTCAGGCTGCGGGCGAGCTGGTCCGGGTCCCGGGCACCGGCGCGGGCGGCCAGGTCCCGGATCCAGGCGCGGATCTGCTGCTTGTGGGCCACGGTCCGGTCGTGGACGCGGGTGCCGGCGGCCGACTCGGCGGCCGCGTTGATGAAGGCGCAGCCGCGGTAGCCGTCGCGCCGGCAGGCGGCCGTCAGGGCATCGAACAGGCCCACGAGCTGCGCGGCCGGGTTCTCGCCGGCGGCCTCGGCGGCGGCGTGCAGCTGCCCGGTCCAGACGCCGTCCACCTTCTCCAGGTAGGCCAGGATGAGGTCGTCCTTGGCCGGAAAGTACTTGTAGAACGTGGCTTTCGCGACGCCGGACTCCGCGATGATGGTGTCGATGCCGGCCGCCCGGAAGCCCTGCGCGTAGAAGAGCCGGAAGGCGGTGGCCAGGATCTTCTCCCGGGCGTGCCCGGCGGGGGTGCGGGCAGCCGGCGGGGCGGTTGCTGCTGGCGAGGTCATGGCTCAATCGTACACAGACAAGTCTGTCTATGCCGCTTTGCCAATCGCTTCGTGCCCCGTCAGTGACGTACCTCCGGCCCGCCCCCGGCTGATCAGGCGGCTACGGGCGGGCGGCAAGGCCCCGCACGAGCAGCCGCCAGACTTCCCGCAGCTCGGACCCGATGGCCGGGTCCGCCCACTCCGCTGCGTGCAGCGGGTGGTGGAACCGCGCCGTGGCGTGCAGGACGGCACGGCCGGCCGGCACCGGATCCGGGACGGCGAGTTCGCCGCTGCTGACGCCGTCGGCGATGATCTCCGTGAGCGCTGCGGCCAGGTGGTCAACGTGGGCCGCAACCACTTCCCGCGCCTCGGCGGTCAGCTGGCCGAACGTGGCAAACAGCTCGGGATCGTTCAGTGCCATGCCCTGCTTGATTGCCGCGAGGCGTTCGAGCCAGCGGAGCAGGCGTTCCGCGGCAGGGCCGTCCGTATCGCGGGCAGGATCCAGCGGCTCCGCGAGGCGGTCCAGCCAGCGCCGGGCCACCGCGTCACGCAGCGCCACCTTTGTGGGGAAGTGCCGATAGACGCTGCCGTGGCTGACGCCCAGGGCCTTCGCGACGTCCACCACCGTGGCCTTGGCCGGTCCGAAGCGCCGCAGCACATCCTCGGCGGCATCGAGGATGCGCTCCTCGGTCAGGACGACGGCCACAGGGGTCACCGGCGTTCGCTGTCGAGCATGGCCATCTGGCCGGCGTCGTAGCGGGTGCCCGCGGCCGCGTCGGCGGGGACGGCGGCCTCGATTGCTGCCAGGTCCTCGGCGGAGAGGAGCAGATCGACCGCGCCCAGGGACTCGGCAAGCCGTTCGCGGCGGCGGGCGCCAACGAGGGGGACGATGTCCTCGCCGCGGGACAGGACCCAGGCGATGGCGAGCTGGGCGACGGTCGCGCCCTTGCGGTCGGCAATCTCGCGGAGCCGTTCGACGAGTTCGAGGTTCCGCTGCAGGTTCTCGCCGGAGAAGCGGGGCAGGTGGGCTCGGAAGTCGCGCCGGTTCCCGGTTCCGGCGGCCGGCCAGTGGCCGGACACCAGGCCGCGCGACAGCACGCCGTACGCCGTGATGCCGATGCCCAGTTCGCGGGCCGCCGGCAGGATGTCCTGCTCGATGCCACGGGAGAGGAGGGAGTACTCGATCTGGAGGTCGGAGACCGGGTGGACGGTGTTGGCGCGGCGCAGCGTGTCGGCGCCGACCTCCGAGAGGCCGATGTGGCGGATCAGGCCCTGCTGCACGAGCTCGGCCAGCGCTCCCACGGTTTCTTCCACCGGGACGGACGGATCCAGGCGGGCCGGCCGGTAGATGTCCACGTAGTCGGTGCCGAGGCGGCGGAGGGTGTAGGCCAGGAAGTTCTTGATGGCCGCGGGGCGGGTGTCCACGCCGTTCCATCCGCCCCGGGCATCGCGCAGGACCCCGAATTTCACGCTGATCTGGGCGTTCTCGCGCCGCCGGCCGCGGATCGCGTCGCGCAGCAGCATTTCGTTGTGGCCCATGCCGTAGAAGTCCCCGGTGTCCAGCAGGGTCACGCCGGCGTCGAGGGCGGCCTGGATGGTGGCGACGCTCTCGGCGTCGTCGGCGGGGCCGTAAAGATCGGACATGCCCATCAGGCCGAGGCCGATGGCGGCGGTGCTGGGACCGGTGGAGCCCAAGGTGCGGGTGGTGCCGAGAGTAGAAGTTGTCATGGAATGACGATACAACAATCAGCTGACAGATTTCAAACTTTGTCAGTCGTTGGTGGCCGAGTGCTCGTGGGCCTGCGCTTATTGCCGTAGACAGATCTGTCTGATAGCGTCGAGGCCACACGTAGACGAACCTGTCTACTCCACGACTTCAGAACGAGGACACCATGAAGATTGCAGTACTGGGAACCGGCATGGTCGGGCGCACGATTGCCGGCGCACTGGCGGGTCTGGGTCACGACGTCGTGATCGGTACCCGCGACCCGCAGGCAACGCTGGCCCGGACCGAGCCGGACATGATGGGCACCGGGCCGTTCGCCCAGTGGCACGCCGCGAACACCGGAGTCGGTGTCGCCGCCTTTGCCGACGCCGCGGCCGGCGCGGAGCTGATCGTCAACGCCACCAACGGCGGCGGCTCGCTGGCGGCCCTGTCCGCCGCTGGTACCGAAAACCTGGCCGGCAAGGTCATCATGGACATCTCCAACCCGCTGGACTTCTCGCAGGGGATGCCGCCGTCGCTGAACCCGGTGAACACGGACAGCCTGGGCGAGCAGATCCAGCGGACCTTCCCGGAGGCCAAGGTGGTGAAGACGCTGAACACCATGACGGCGTCAGTGATGGTGGATCCGGCGCGCGTGGCCGGCGGCGAGCACTCGGTGTTCGTCTCCGGGAATGACGCCGACGCCAAGGCGGCCGTGACCGACATACTCAAGGGCTTCGGCCACCGCGACGTGATCGACCTCGGCGACATCACGAGTGCCCGCGGCGCGGAAATGATCCTGCCGATCTGGTTGCGGCTCTGGGGCGCGCTGGGCACCGGCGAGTTCAACTTCAAGATCGCGCGCTAACCGCTTCACCCGCCAAGCCCGCAGCAGGGGTCGTTCTGAGGTTCAGAACGGCCCTTGCTGCGGGCTGGTTGGGGGTCGGGGGAAAAGACGTCATGGCGCCGCGGCGGGGCCCGACACTATCTGAGACGGAATTCCGGCCGGGAGTGCCTGCGGGTAACATCCCATGGGAAGAAGTAATCAGGCTCACAGTATCCAGCGCAGTGTACGAGCCACGTCGAACCCTCGAAAGATAGTTTCCATGGCTGACACTGCAATGCATTCCGACACCGATCTTGCCGCCGAACTCCGGGCCGATGTCCGCCGGGTCTCCACCCTTCTCGGCGAATCCCTGGTCCGCCAGCACGGCCCCGAACTCCTGGACCTGGTGGAGCAGGTGCGCCTGCTGACCAAGGAATCCAAGGAAGCCGCCCGCGGCGGCGCCGACGCCACCGGGCCGTGGAGCTCGTACGATGTCGTCGCCCAGGTCCGCGAACTGCTCGGTTCCCTGCCGCTGGAGCAGGCCACCGACCTGGTCCGCGCCTTCGCGTTCTACTTCCACCTGGCGAACGCCGCCGAACAGGTCCACCGGGTCCGCGGGCTGCGCACCCGGCAGGAGAAGGACGGCTGGCTCGCCAAAGCCGTGGAGGAGATCGCGGACCAGGCCGGCAACTCCGTGCTGCAGGAAGTCGTCAACGAGCTCGACGTCCGGCCCATCTTCACCGCGCACCCCACCGAGGCCTCGCGCCGCTCCGTGCTGGATAAGATCCGCCGGCTCTCGGACATCCTGTCCGAGTCCACGGGCGAGGGCACGTCCGCCCGCCGCCGCCAGGACCGCCACCTGTCCGAAGTGATCGACCAGATGTGGCAGACGGACGAGCTGCGCCAGGTCCGGCCCACCCCCGTGGACGAGGCCCGGAACGCCATCTATTACCTCACCGGGATCCTCAGCGACGCCATGCCGGAAATGCTCTCGGACCTCTCCGAGCTGCTTGCCGAGCACGGCGTCACGCTGCCGCCGCAGAAAGCCCCGATCCGCTTCGGCTCCTGGATCGGCGGGGACCGGGACGGCAACCCCAACGTCACCGCCGCCGTCACCCGCGAAATCCTCCAGATCCAGAACCAGCACGCCGTACGGATCAGCATCGGCCTGATCGACGGGCTCATCTCCATCCTGTCGAACTCGACCGCGCTGGCCGGGGCGGACCAGGAACTCCTGGACTCGATCGACGTCGACCTGGGGAACCTGCCTGGCCTGGACCGCCGCGTCCTCGAGCTGAACGCCCAGGAGCCCTACCGGCTCAAACTCACCTGCATCAAGGCCAAGCTGATCAACACCGGCCGGCGGGTCGCGGCCGGATCCGCGCACGAGCCCGGCCGCGACTACACCGCCACCGCGGAGCTCCTCGCCGAGCTCGGCCTGCTGGAACGGTCGCTGCGCAACCACCACGCGGCCCTCGCCGCCGACGGCGCCCTGTCCCGGGTCCGCCGCGCCATCGCCTCCTTCGGCCTGCACCTGGCCACCCTCGACATCCGCGAGCACGCCGACCACCACCACGACGCCGTCGGGCAGCTCATGGACCGCCTAGGCGGACCCGGTGTCCGGTACGCGGAACTCAGCCGCGCCGAGCGGCTCGAGGTGCTGGGCTCCGAACTCGCGTCCCGGCGCCCGCTCTCCGGCCACCCGATCAAGCTCGACGGCGTCGCCGACGGCACCTACGACGTCTTCCGGGAGATCCGGCGGGCCCTGCGCACCTACGGTCCCGACGTGATCGAGACCTACATCATCTCCATGACCCGCGGCGCGGACGACGTCCTGGCCGCGGCCGTGCTGGCCCGCGAGGCCGGCCTGGTCAGCCTCTTCGGCGAGGCGCCCTACGCCAAGATCGGCTTCGCGCCGCTGCTGGAGACCGTGGACGAGCTCCGCGCCTCGGCCGAGATCGTGGACCGGCTGCTCTCCGATGCGTCCTACCGCGAACTCGTCCGGCTCCGCGGCGACGTGCAGGAGATCATGCTCGGCTACTCGGACTCCAACAAGGAATCCGGCGTCATGACGAGCCAGTGGGAGATCTACAAGACCCAGCGCAAGCTGCGCGACGTGGCCGCCAAGCACGGCGTCCGCGTGCGCCTCTTCCACGGCCGCGGCGGCTCGGTGGGCCGCGGCGGCGGGCCGACCTACGATGCCATCATGGCCCAGCCCAACGGCGTGCTCGAGGGCGAGATCAAGTTCACCGAGCAGGGCGAGGTCATCTCGGACAAATACTCCCTGCCGGAACTGGCCCGCGAAAACCTCGAACTCTCCCTGGCCGCGGTGCTGCAGGGCTCGGCCCTGCACCGGACGCCGCGCACCTCGGAGGACCAGCGCGTGCGCTACGGCCACGTCATGGAAACCGTCTCTGACGCCGCGTTTGCGCGCTACCGCAGCCTGATTGATGACCCCGACCTGCCCGCTTACTTCATGGCGTCCACCCCGGTGGAGCAGCTGGGGTCCCTGAACATCGGGTCCCGCCCGTCCAAGCGGCCCGATTCAGGCGCCGGGCTGGAGGGCCTGCGGGCCATCCCGTGGGTGTTCGGCTGGACGCAGTCGCGGCAGATCGTGCCGGGCTGGTTCGGTGTGGGCTCCGGCCTCAAGGCCGCGCGCGAGGCCGGCAACTCGGCCCAGCTCAAGGAGATGATCGAGGGCTGGCACTTCTTCCGCTCGGTGCTCTCCAACGTTGAGATGACCCTGGCGAAGACGGACATGGACATTGCCGGCTACTACGTCTCCACCCTGGTGCCGGCGGAACTGCACCACCTGTTCCGTGCCATCCGGGCCGAATATGAGCTCACCGTCGAGGAAATCCAGAACCTCACCGGCGAGCACGTGATCCTCGATGCCCAGCCCACCCTGAAGCGCTCCCTCGAGATCCGGGACCAGTACCTGGACCCGATCAGCTACCTGCAGGTGGAACTGCTGCGCCGCGTCCGGGCCGAGGCCGCGGAGGGCATGACCGGGGCCGAGATCGACGAACGGCTCCAGCGTGCCATGCTGATCACGGTCAACGGAGTCGCCGCCGGGCTGCGCAACACAGGGTAGCCCCTCCCGACGCTCCCTCAGGTGTGGCGGTCTTTCCGTCGACGCTCCCTCAGGTGTGGCGGTCTTTCCGCCGACGCTCCCTCAGGTGTGGCGGTCTTTCCGCCGACGCTCCCTCAGGATCTGCGGGAGGGTCCGTGTGAAACGGGCAGGATCTGCGGGAGGGTCCGTGTGAAACGGGCAGGATCTGCGGGAGGGTCCGTGTGAAACGGGCAGGATCTGCGGGAGGGTCCGTGTGAAACGGGTAGGATCTGCGGGAGGATCGGGGGCGGCTAGGGTTGTTCCATGCCGTCGTTCCAGACCAGACTGAAGATCACCGGGCTCAAGCCGGGTACCGCTCCTGAAGCCGTCATGGCCGCGGCCATCGAGGCGCTCGGGACGCGGCACCACGTCGAATCGCACCAGCTTGAGCTCGCCGGGGGCGTACCCCAGCTGAACCTGCGCTTCCTGGTCGATGCCACCGCCTACAGCGCCGAAAACAGCCAGGCGCTGGAGTCGGCAGCCATGATGCGCGACGCCGTCGAACGCGTTGCGCTCACCGGTGCGCTGACCGTGCTGCGCCGCAGCCGCGGCCGCTGGGCGCCTGTTTAAAAAGTCGGGCGTCTAAAAGTCCAGTTCCTCGTCCGGGTCGACCGCGGCAGACTCCACGGGGGAGGGACTGCCCCGGCGCCGCGTCACGATCACCCCCACGACCGCTCCGACCAACAGCCCGACGCCGACGCCGATCAGGGAGCTCGCCCAGAACGGCAGCCCGGTGGCGGAGCCCATGAAATAGCCCAATGCCACGGACCAGACTGCCCAGAGCAGGCCGCCGAGGGCCGCGCAGAGGCTGAACCCGCGGGTGGAGACGTTGGCGATGCCTGCCGCGGCCGTCGTCGCCAGCCGCCCGCCGGGGATGAAGCGGAGGCCGATGATCGCACCGTAGGTGGAGGACCGGCCGGCTTTCGCGATCGCCGCGTGCACGGCCGCGTGGAACCCCAGGCCCCATTTCCAGCGGTCGAGCACGTGGCTCAGCCGGCGCTTGAAGAGCTGGAAGACGAGAAGATCACCAAGCCAGGAGGACGCGGCGGCGAGGAGCACGACGAGGAAGCCATTGATGCGGCCCTCCGCGGACAGCGCACCGCCGGTGATGACCAGCATTTCCGAGGGGACGGGCGGGAAAATAGCGTCGCCGACCACAAAGGGGAAGATCCAGAAATAGATCGCGGCGCCCCAGCTGTCCGCATTTCCGAAGTCCATGGGCACAAGGTACCGCACTTCCAGCTGCTAGCGTGCCTCGCTGAGTTCCAGCCTGCTGCGGTATTCCACCGGGCTCCCGGAGATGGGGTCCATGAAGCGGATCCCGCGGGCCAGGAGCTGCAGCGGCTTGGCGTAGTTGTCCGGGGCCTTGTCCAGCAGTTCCGGGTAGAACGCATCGTTGACGATCCCGAGGCCCAGTGAGGCCATGTGCACACGGAGCTGGTGGGTCTTCCCGGAGTGCGGCTCCAGCCGGTACAGCGCGCGGCGGTGGGGGCCGCCGTCGACGCCGGGCGCGCCGGAACCGTCAAAAGTGTGCAGCCGCTCGATCCGGGTTTCCGCGTTGGGTTCGCCGTCGACCACCTCGGCCAGCAGGTAGCTGCGGGACTTGGTCATCCGGTTCCGCACCACCAGGGGGAAGTCCACCGCGGGATGGCCCGGTGCGGGCTCCGCGGCGGAGACGCACTCATATTCCTTCTGGACCTGGCGCTTTTCGAAGAGCACCTGGTACTTGCCCCGGGTTTCGGGGTTCGTGGAGAGCAGCAGGATGCCGGCGGTCATGCGGTCCAGGCGATGCATGGGGATCAGGTCCGGGAGGCCGAGCTGGTTCCGGAGCCGGACCAGGGCCGATTCCTGGATGTACGTCCCGCCGGGGGTGGTGGGCAGGAAGTGCGGCTTGTCCACCACCAGCAGGTGATCGTCCTGGTGCAGGATGTCCAGCTCCACCGGGATCCGGGTCTCCGGCGGCAGGGTGCGGTAGTACCAGATGAAGGTGTGGTCCTGCATCGGCGTGCTGCGGTCCAGGGCGATCCCCGCCTCGCCGACGATCTCGCCGGCGTCGAACCGGTCCTCGATGCCCTGCGGATCAATGTGACCCCAGCGGTGCATCATGTAGTCCAGCGCGGTTTCCCAGGGGCCCTCGTCCGGCAGGCGCAGACGCGTCGCGTTGACGCCGTCGCGCACGGGAAGGGGGGATTGCATCACCTGACCATTCTACGGGCCCGGCCTCTTCCGCCCCGCCCCCGAGCACCGCCCCCGAGCACCGCTCCCGTGCCCGCGAGCCGCGGACTCCGCTCCCGTGCCCGCGAGCCGCGGACTCCGCTCCCGTGCCCGCGAGCCCCAGTTCGCCGGACGCGTGCCAGGTCGCCGGAAAGGTCCGGCGAATTCGGAGGCTTCCGGCGAACTCGCGAGGCGGCACCCCTGCCCACGCCCCGCCCCCGCGACCGCCCCTCCCTCCCCCCCCCCTTTGGCCTCAGTTCGCCGGACCCGAGCCAGTTCGCCGGAAAGGTCCGGCGACTTCGGAGGCTTCCGGCGAACTCGCGAGGCGGCACCCCAGCCCACCCGCCTGCGCCCGCCCCGCCCCCGCGACCGCCCCTCGCTCCCCGACCCTCGTGGCCCAGTTCGCCGGACCCGTGCCAGGTCGCCGGAAAGGTCCGGCGACCTTGCAGGCTTCCGGCGAACTCGCGGGATGACGCCCACCCGCCACCCAGCGAGCCGACGAGAAAAAAGTTCTTGACAAATAAAATTGTCGGCAGGCAGACTTGAAGCATGTTGGACATTGGAGTGATTGAGGATCCGGCCGCAGCTGAGGCCTCGCTGGATCCGATCCGGACGCGGATCCTGCGCGAGTTGGCCGAGCCCGGCTCCGCAACCCAGCTCGCCGCGAAGGTGGGCCTGCCGCGGCAGAAAGTGAACTACCACCTCAAAGCACTCGAACGGCATGGGCTCGTCGAGCTCGTCGAGGAGCGGCGGCGTGGCAACGTGACCGAACGCATCCTGCAGGCGACGGCGGCGTCGTATCTAATTTCGCCGGCGGCGCTGGCCTCGGTGGCGCCGGACCCGCACCGGTTCTCGGACCGCTTTTCCGCCTTCTGGCTGCTGGCGCTCGCCGCCCGCATGGTCCAGGAGATGGGGCAGCTGATCGCAGGGGCGGCAGCGGCAAGGCAGAAACTCGCCACGTTTGCCATCGACGGCGAGATCACCTTCCGTTCAGCGGCGGACCGGGCAGCCTTCGCCGAGGAGCTCGGCCTCGCCGTGACCCGGCTCGTGGACAAGTACCACGACGGCGGACGCGACCTCCCGGCAACTCCGGCTGGTTCCCCGGCAGATTCGCCGGGGGCGCCGCACGGTCGCCGGCCGGAGGGACGCAAGCACCGGCTGGTCGTCGCGCTGCACCCGTCGCTGAAGGCTCCGCAACGCAAGGAAGCGCACGCAGACCCACAAACAGCCAGCCCGCCAACAAACCCACAAACCAGCCCACAAGCAAACCGACAAACAAACCGACAAGCCAAGGAGCAGGACAATGACTGACCAACGGAAATTTGAAATCGTCTACGACACCGAACTGCCCGGCACCCCGGAACGGGTATGGGAGGCCGTCACTAAGGACACTCCGGCCTGGATGTTCCCCACGGACCAATGGCCGGCGGTCAGGACCGTGGACGAATACCCCTCCCACCTGGTGTCCCGGATGGACGGTCCCGACGGCTGGTTCAACCAGCTGGAGCACGTCCTGGAACCGCTCGACGGCGGCCGGGCCCGGCTGCACTATGTGCACAGCGGCATCTTCGCGGACAACTGGGATGAACAGTACGACGGCGCCAGCAAGCACACGGCCTTCTACCTGCACACCCTGGGCCAGTACCTGAAGTACTTCGACGGCAAGCCCGTGGTCTTCACGGACATCCAGGCACCCGCCGCTTCACAGACCCCGGACGGCTTCGATCGGCTGAAGAGGGCCCTTGGCGTCGACACTGCCGCCCAGGGGGAGACGGTGGAGCTGGAGCTCGACGGCGTCGGGCCGCTCACCGGCGAGGTCGACTTCGCCAACGAGAACTTCCTCGGCCTGCGGACCGCGGACACGATGTACCGCTTCTTCGGGCGCAACGCCTTTGGCGCGCCCGTGGGCATGACCGTGCACGACTTCAGCGGCAGCGGGGACGCCGGGGCGACGGCCCAGGCGTGGTCAGGATTCCTGGCGAAGGTCTACGCCTAGGCGCTGCGACGCGGATCCCGTCTGGCGACGCGCATGCGCCCTGGCGATACCCGGATCCGGGCGTCGCCAGGGCACAGGCGCGTCGCAGGAAACGTTGCGCGTCGCAGGAATCAAGGGGCGTCGCCAGGGCACATGCGCGTAGCAGGATTCAACGCGCGTCGCAGGGCACATCCGCGTCGCAGGAATCAAGGGGCGTCGCCAGGGCACATGCGCGTCGCAGGTCGGGTTCGCGGCCGCCCAGTCTCAGGCGATGGCCGCGGCCGGCGGGGCCGACAGGTTGCGGCGAAGCTGCGGCGCGGCCTCCAGCCGGTCCTGCGCCGAACGCAATGCCAGCACGGCCGTCTCCAGATGCTCCGGAGGCAGCGTGAACGGCAACCTCAAGTACTGCTCAAACGCGCCGCCGACGCCGAACCGGGGCCCCGCGGCGAGCCGGATCCCGACGTCGGGGGCCACCACTGCCAGGGCCGTGCTGATCGGCGCCGGGAGCCGGCACCAGACGGACAGGCCGCCGTCGGGCCATTCGGGCTCCCAGCCCGGCAGGTGCGTCCGCATCAGTTCCACCAGTGCGTCCCGGTTCTCGCGCAGCGCGGCCAGCCGGGCGGGGAGCGGCTCCGTCATGGCGTTGACCAGATGTGCCGCCGCGAGCTGTTCCACCACCGGCCCGCCCAGGTCCAGGGTGGTGCGGGCAGCGGCGAAGCGCTGGATGAGGGGCTCGCTGGCGCGGATCCAGCCGGTGCGCAGCCCTGCCCAGTGCGACTTGCTGAGGGACCCGAGGGAGACCACCGCCGGGCTGAAAGCGGCCATGGGGGTCGATGCGGCGCCGTCGAGGTTCAACTCCCGCAGCGTCTCATCCGCCACCAGCACAGTGCCCGACGCGGCGGCCGCCTTCACGAGCCGGCGCCGCTCGGAATCGGGCATCAGCCGGCCGGTGGGGTTGTGGAAGTCCGGGACCACGTAGGCCATCGCGGGCCGCTGCTGCAGCAGCGCCGTTTCCATGGCCTCGAGGTCCCAGCCGCCTGCGCTGTTGTGGGCAGGGCCGCTGCGGGCAGGGGCGCTGTGGACTCTGCCGCCTTGGCTTCTGCCGCTGGGGCGTGCGCCGCTGGCGGTTGCGGCAGGCATGGCCACCGGGACCGGGCGGCAGCCCGCAGCCCGGATCGCGTCGAGGGCATTCGGGTAGCTCGGATGTTCCACCAGCACCTTGGTCCCGGACCGCCCGGCCAACGTGCGGAGCACAATGTTCAGGGCATGCTGGGCGCCGGAGGTGACCAGGATCTGTGCGGCCGTTGTTGGGACCCCGGCGGCGGTGTACCGGGCCGCTATGGCTTCCCGGAGCGGGCCCACGCCCAGGGCGTCGTAGCCGAAGCCCGGCAGCAGGGCCGGCAATTCGGTCAGGGCCGCGGCAAAGGCCCGGTGCACCACTTCGCCGCTGGCGGGCAGGGAGGCGTAGGCCAGGTCCAGGATGCCCTCCGGCACGGCCAGTCCGGGCGCGCCGCTCAGCCGCAGGGCGCCGTCGTGGCCGCCGGCATGCCCGGGCCCCTGGCTCGGGATGCAGCTCCGGCTCCGGCTGCCCTGGCCGCTGCTGAGGAAACCCTGCTCGCGCAGCAGGGCGTAGGCCGCTGTCACCGTGGTGCGGCTGATGCCAAGGGCCGCCGCCAGCGAGCGCTCGCTCGGCAGGGCGACGTCGAGCCCGACGCGGCCGTCGAGGATGAGCAGGCGGACGACGTCGGCCAGCTCGCGGTAAGCGGGGGCGGCGCCGACGTTCCACTCGCCCAGCAGGCGGGCCAGCGACCCCGGAGTCAGTGAGACGGACATAGAGCCAGTATTTCAAACTGGCTATGGATTGCAAGGCCAGTTTTCGTGGAGGATGGAGACCATGTTGACCCGCAGACTCCTCCAGCTCCTGATCGGCCTCGCCCTGTACGGCATCTCCCTCGCCATGGTCATCCGTGCCAGCCTCGGCACGGCGCCGTGGGACGTGCTCCATCAGGGGCTGGCGGCCCGGACCGGGCTCAGCCTCGGTACGGTGGTGGTTGTGGTCAGCTTCCTGGTGCTGCTGCTGTGGATCCCGCTCCGGCAGTGGCCCGGCGTTGGAACCCTGTGCAACGCAGTGCTGGTGGGGGTCTTCGCGGACGTCGGGCTGGCCCTGATTCCTCGGTTTTCGCATTTGGGCGGCCAGATCGGCCTGCTCGTCGGGGCCGTGCTGCTCAACGGCGTCGCCTCCGCCTGCTACATCGGCGCCCGCCTGGGCCCCGGCGCACGGGACGGGCTCATGACGGGCCTCGCCCGGCGGACGGGATGGCCGGTCCGGGTCTGCCGCACCGGCATTGAAGTGGTGGTCCTTGGCGCGGGCTGGCTGCTGGGCGGCTCGGTCGGTGTGGGCACGGTGCTCTACGCGCTGGCCATCGGCCCCCTGGTGCAGTTGCTTCTGCCGCGGTTCACCGTTCCGGAAGCGCGTCCCGTCCCGGCGGCCGGAAGTGCGGCGGCCGGAAGCGAAGCGGCCGGTGCTGCAACGGAAACCGCCGTTGCCCGGACGGCCGTCCCTGCGGCGGCCAGCGGTCCGGCCGATTGATTCCAGCGGGCCCTTCCAGCGGGCCCGGTCAGCTAGCGCCTTCTGTTCCCGGGCCCAGCAGGGGCTGGCAGGTGGGGCAGTAGTAGATGTCCCGTTCCTCGGTGAACGTGCCGGCGCCGTTGTCCTTGCCAAGGACCCCGCGGCGGATCGGGGCGCCGCACTTGAGGCACGGCTGGTGCTCGCGGCGGTAAACCCAGTAACCGGGGCGCCCGGCGGTGCGGCCCACCGGCACGCCGCGCGCGTTCAGCACGGTGGTCCGGCGGCCCGGCCCGAGGTTGGCGGAGAGCAGGACCTGGGCGTCGGTGATGATGGCGGCCAGATCCTGCACCGCCGAGACGGGCGACGCCGGATGGACCCCCGCGAGGAAGCAGGCCTCGCACCGGTAGATGTTTCCGATGCCCGCCAGCTTGCTCTGGTCCAGCAGGGCCACGCCGATCGGAACGTCCGGGGCCGCGAGCAGCCGGCGTTCGGCCTCGGCAGCATCCCAGTCCGGGCCCAGCAGGTCCGGGCCGAGGTGCCCCACAATGGTGTCCTCCTGGTCGGTCCGGACCACCTCAAGGATGCCCAGGGAGAACCCGACGGCGTCGGCCGTGGCGGTGCGCAGCACACAGCGGGCCGTGAAGCCGGGCTTCCGCCAGCGGCCCCCGGGCGGGTAGACCTGCCAGCTGCCCTCCATCTTCAGGTGCGAATGGATGGTGAGCCGGTCTCTCGGCGTCGGGCCCTGGACCCGCATCAGCAGGTGCTTGCCGCGGGGCACCACCTCGGCCACGGTCCAGCCGCCGAGCTTCAGGGTGGCGAAGCGCGGGACCCGGAAGTCGGACGAGACCAGTTCCTTCCCGGCCAGTGCTGCGTGCAGCTGGGCGGCGGCGCGGAAGACCGAATCGCCCTCAGGCACGGATCCTCAGTCCCTTTGGAGTGGAATAGGCTCCGGCCTGGGCGAGGGCGGCCGCCACCGGGGTGTCCAGGATGCCGTGGCCGTTGACCTTTTCCATGATCAGTTTGTCCACCGCGCCGCGGGTCACCACGCCCACCAGGGCCGAACCGCCCGCGGCCAGGATTTCGGGGTCGTCGCTGAACGCGAGCAGGGTCTTGCCGCCGCGCTCGACGTACAGCGCCAGGGCGCCGTCGACCAGGACCACGAGGGCCCCGGCCTTCCGGCCCGGGCGGTGGCCGGTGCCGGCGTCGACGTTGAGCGCAGGCCACGGCAGCGCGGCGCCGTACGGGTTGGCAGGGTCGGTGGCGGCGAGGGCCAGGGCCACCGGCTCGGCCTTGTGCAGCTCGGCGTCCTCGACGTAGGACCGCAGCCGGTCCACCGTGGCCGGGACGGCGAACTGCGCCGCGCCGAGGTGTTCGATGAAGTAGCCGCGGCGGCAGCGTCCGGCTTCCTCGAGCCGGGCCAGGACCTTGTACATGAGGCCGAAGCCGCCGAGGATGTTTTCTGCCATGACCGAGCCGCGGGTGACTACGCCGTAGCGGTCCAGGAGCAGCTCCGCGGTGGCCCGGGCGTGGATGGTGGGATCGAGCTCCGGGGCCGGCAGCGCGGACCAGCGCCCCGCGGCGAGCGGGGGAGCGGGCGCGGTGCCGGTCACGGATCCATACCGGCCGCCGGTGAGTCCCGGTGATCCGAGCAGGCCGGTGCCGTGCGCCCGTCCGAGCCGGCTGAGCCGCGGCGCGCGGGCCCGAGGGGCGCGCCCCACCTGCCGGTGCGCGGTGTGGCCGCCGGCGATCAGGGCCCTGACGGGGGCAAACGTGTCGCCGGTAATCCGGCCCGCCCAGGCGAGATCCCAGAGCGCGGCCACCACATCCTGGTCGCTCAGCACCGAATCCATGCCACCGGCAACCTCGGTCAGCTGCCGGAAGAAGTAGCCGCCGCCGTTGTTCTGCAGGTGCTCGAGGAGCCGTCGCTGCGCGTCGCCGGGTTCGAAGTCGATGGACGGGTTCAGCGTCAGTTCGGCCGAATCGGCGAGGTGCAGGCTCACCCAGCCGTCGTTGCCGGGTAGCGAGCCGGCACCGGACCAGAGGACCTCGCCGGCGGCCATGAGCTCGTCCAGCATGGCCGGCTGGTAATTGGAGACGCGGCTGGCCAGGACAAGCGGCTCCCATGCCGAGGCCGGAATGGGCACGCCGGAGAGCTGGTCGATGGCCGTGATGATGCCGTCCAGGCCGCGGAGCGCGGACTGCCCGCGGCCGCCCGAGGTCCGCACGTTCTGCCAGGCGGGTAGGAACCGGCCGTACGCGGCGGCGTCCACCGGCTCGACTTCGGCGCGGAGCGCGGCGAGCGAGCGGCGGCGCAGCTTGCGGAGGACCTCGGCGTCGCACCATTCGCTCACGGCGGCCGAAGGCAAAACGACAGGCAGAACGACAGGCAAAACAGCGGGCTGGAACGCCTCCTCGCCGGGTTCTTCAACACCGGCCTCTTCAACACCGGATTCTTCAACGCCGGCTGCCGGGCTGCCCGCCGTGACTGCCGGCGGCGCAGCGTGCGGGCGGAACTCTCCTTCCACCACGCGGCCGTCCGCGGCCAGCCGCTTCAGTGCCGTGCCGACGACGGCGACGCCGAGTCCCAGCCGCGCCGCGGCCTCGGCGGCGGTGAAGGGCCCGTGTGTGCGGGCGTAGCGCGAGACGAGGTCGCCGAGGGGGTCCGCGACCGGTTCGATGAAGGCCAGCGGCACACCCATGGGCAACGGTACGCCGAGGGCATCCCGGAGCCGGGCGGCATCCTCGACGGCCGCGAACCGTTCGACGCCGCCGATGTTGACCTTGATCGCCCGGTTGGCCCGCTGCAGCGCGGTGAGGTGGGCGGCGGCGTCGGCCTCCGTCGCCGGGGTTTCGACGGGCAGGCTCCCTTGGGCGGTCTCAGCGGTCTCTGCGGTTTCGCTTGTCTGGGCCGGGCCCGCCGCCGGCTCCAGGCGGGCGGCGACCTCGTCCGGCGCGAGCGGTCCCAGGAGGCGCAGGAGGTCCGCGACGCCTTCCAGCCCGCGCACCTGGCGGTCGCGGGCCAGCCGTTGCAGTTCGCGCTCGGTGGCCTCGATGACCTTCACGTCCAGTAGTTCGCGCAGTTCCACGCGGCCCATGAGCTCATTGAGCAGGGTGGAATCGAGGGCCAGGGCGGCGGCCCGGCGCTCCGCCAGCGGAGAGTCGCCTTCGTAGAGGAACTGGGCCACGTAGCCGAAGAGCAGGGACTTCGCGAACGGGGAGGGCTGCTGGGTGGTGGTCTGGACGATCCTGAGCTCGCGGCGCTCCACCGACGCGGCGATGTCCTTCAGCGCCGGCAGGTCGTAGACATCCTGCAGGCACTCGCGGACCGTCTCGAGGACAATCGGGAACGTCGGGTACTTCCGGGCAACATCCAGCAGCTGGGCCGAGCGCTGCCGCTGCTGCCACAAGGGCTGCCGCTTGCCGGGATTCTGCCGGGGCAGCAGCAACGCGCGGGCTGCGCACTCGCGGAACCGGGAGGCGAACAGGGCGCTGCCGCCGACCTCCGCCGTCACGATCTGCTCGATTTCCTCCGGGTCAAACAGGAACAGCTCGGCGCCCGGCGGCTCATCCTCCATCATGGGCACGCGCAGCACGATGCCGTCGTCGGCGGCCATGGCCGAGCCGTCCATCCCGTAGCGCTGCTGCAGGCGCTGGCCCACGGCCAGGGCCCATGGTGCGTGCACGGGCATGCCGAAGGGGCTGTGCAGCACCACGCGCCAGTCGCCGAGCTCGTCGTGGAAGCGCTCCACCACGAGGGTGGTGTCGCTGGGGACCACCTCGGTGGCGAGCCGTTGTTCGGCGAGGTACTGGATCAGGTTGTTCGCGGCGTAGTCGTCCAGTCCGCTGGCCTTGCACCGCTCGGTTGCCGGCCCGACGTCGGACGCCGCCAGTTCGCGCATGAACGCGCCGAGGGCGCGGCCCAGGTCCACCGGCCGGCCCAGGGAGTCGCCCTTCCAGAAGGGGAGCTTGCCGGGCTGGCCGAACGCCGGCGAGACCAGGACACGGTCGTGCGTGATGTCCTCGATCTTCCAGCTGGTGGCGCCGAGGGCGAAGACGTCGCCAACCCGGGATTCATAGACCATTTCCTCGTCGAGTTCGCCCACCCGGCGCCCGCCCTTGGCCGCGGCGGCGGCCGGGCTGGCTGCCCTGCCGTCCGCACTGGCACCGCCGGAGGAGCCGCCACCGCCGGTGCCCTCGACTTCGGTGCCGATGATGTAGACGCCGAACAGTCCGCGGTCCGGGATGGTGCCGCCGGAAGTGACGGCGAGCCGCTGCGCGCCGGGCCTGCCCTCGATGGTCCCGGCGTTCCGGTCCCAGATGACCCGGGGGCGCAGTTCGGCGAATTCGTCCGAGGGGTACCGCCCGGCCAGCAGGTCCAGGGTGGCCTCGAACGCGGAGCGGGGGAGCGAGGCGAACGGCGCCGACCGCCGGACCGTGCTGAACCAGTCCTCCACGTCGATGGCGCCCAGGGCGGTGGCGGCGACGGTCTGCTGGGCCAGGATGTCCAGCGGGTTGGCCGGTACGCTGAGCCGTTCGATCTTGCCCGCGAGCATCCGCTCCACAGTGATGGCCGTGTGGACGAGGTCTGCCCGGTGCTTCGGGAACAGGACGCCCTGGGAGATTTCGCCGACCTGGTGGCCGGCACGGCCCACCCGCTGCAGGCCGCTGGCCACCGAGGGCGGCGATTCGACCTGCACGACGAGATCCACGGCACCCATGTCGATGCCAAGCTCGAGTGAGGACGTGGCCACGACGCAGCGCAGCCGCCCGGATTTCAGGTCGTCCTCGATCAGGGCGCGCTGGTCCTTGGACACGGAGCCGTGGTGGGCGCGGGCCAGCACGGGATCGGCGCCGGCGGTGCTCCCGGCCTGGGCCATCATGTGCGCCGGCGTGGCGGTGGATGTGGGCTGCGCGGCAGCGCCGCCGGACGGCACGCCGACGCCGGATGGCGCGGCAGCGCCGCCGGATGGCACGGCATTCGGCACGGCATGCGGCACGGCGTTGAAGTCCGGGGCGCCGGCGCCAAAGTCCGTCCAGCCGCCGCCGGCTGCCAGGAGCTGGCGTTCGGCGTAGATCTCATTGAGCCGGGCGGTCAGCCGTTCGGCGAGGCGGCGGGAATTCGCGAACACGATGGTGGACTGGTTGGCGAGCACCAGGTCCACGATCTTTTCCTCCACATGAGGCCAGATGGAGGCCTGCGGCTGCAGCCCGGAGGCCGGGCCGGAGTCGAAGGCCCCGGCGGCCCCCTGGAGATCGGACATGTCCTCCACCGGGACGGAGACGGTCAGGTCCCAGTTCTTCCGTGACGGTGGGGCGACAATTTCCACCGGCGCCGAACCGGCGAGGAACTGCGCCACCAGCTCCTTGGGTTCCACGGTGGCCGACAGCCCGATCCGCTGGGCGGGCTTGGGCAGCAGTGCGTCCAGCCGTTCCAGCGACACCGCCAGATGCGCGCCGCGCTTGGTGCCGGCGACGGCGTGGACCTCGTCGACAATGATCGTGTCCACCTCGCTGAGCGTCTCGCGGGCCTTGGACGTCAGCATCAGGAAGAGCGATTCCGGGGTGGTGATGAGGATATCGGGCGGGTGGCTGAGCAGCGAGCGGCGGTCGGACGCCGTCGTGTCCCCGGACCGGACGCCCACGGTGATGAGCGGGGCCGGCAGGTCCAGGCGCTTGGCGGTCTGCGTGATGCCGATCAGCGGCGCGCGGAGGTTGCGTTCGACGTCGACGCCGAGAGCCTTGAGCGGGGAAATGTACAGCACCCGGGTCTTGCGCTTTGGCGTCTTGCCCTGGGCAGTTTTCCGGCGCCCGCCCTTGGCCGCCGGGTCCAGACCGGGCAGGGCCTCGGGCTCTGCGGGGGCGGAGACGAGCAGCCGGTCCAGCGCCCAGAGGAACGCGGCGAGCGTCTTGCCGGAGCCCGTAGGTGCGACGACCAGGGCGTGCGCCCCGGAGGAGATGGCATTCCAGGCGCCGTTCTGGGCCGGGGTGGGCGCGGAAAAAGCGCCCAGGAACCAGTCCCGGGTCGGCCGGCTGAACCGGTCCATGGCGTCGGCCGCGAGTGTGCCTCCGGCGAGCTCCTGCCCCTTCATTCCTCCATCATGCCCTACCCCGCCGACAGTATTAGCCGGGCCCCATCCTCGGCCCCGGCGGGCCCCGGCGGGTCCCGTAGGGGCCAGGTGTCCCGGGACGGACGGGCGCGCAGACGCTTGAGCAGAGACGCCGGGACCGGCGTTACTTGGGCTGGAAGGCGCCGATGGTCAGCAGGTTGATCTCTGTGTTCGTGCAGGCGTCCAGTGGCTGCGGGATGAACAGCGACGCGGTGTCGTTGGGCGGGTAGACCCGGAGTCCTGCCGCCGGCGTCTGGGTGCAGTCCGGGTAGTTGGCGGCCTGGGTGTAGCGCAGGGTGGCAGTGCCGGCCTTACCCGGGGCAAGCGTGACGTCGGTGACCGGGCCCGAATCGTCGCGGGTGGCGGCGGCGCCGATCGGCTCACCGTCGGCCCCTGCTGTGAGGGAGACGCCCGCGAAGCCCTTCAGCAGGCACGGTTCGGTGCCGGAGTTGGTCAGGATCAGCTGCATGTAAATGCTGCCGGCCGCGCCGCCGCCCGTGGCGTCGGTGGTGCCGGTCAGGCTTGCGGCCTTGCACAGCTCGGGGCCGCCCTTGGCGGTGGACGGTGCGGCGGCCGCAGGGGATTCCGGCGCGGCGTCAGACGTCGCGGGCGGCTGGCTTGTTTCGGTGGCAGACGGGCTGGGCGGGGACGTGGCCGACTGGGCCTGCGTCGAGCTGCCCCCGCAGCCGCTGAGAAGGAGGGCCGCCGCGGCAGCCGTTGTCACAACCAGTGCGTGCTTCATTCGCTGAGACCTCATGGCTCAACCATTATGCCCGCCGTTGCCTTAGTCAACGATGCCACTGCGGCGGAGCCCGATTGATGTCCGGATTGTGATTTCCCCGGCATTGGCCGAGGTCAACTGCGTTGCGTGCTGTTTCCCGGAGCCGGGGGCCGCTGCCTTAGTCGGTCTCGGGTCCCGAGCAGTAGTGGCAGTCGTCGGGGCAGGAAGTGGCCCAGGGGTCCGTCCCGGCTGCGGAGCCGGACAGGATTTCCGGCTGCCGCGCCAGGGCCGTCGGCCGGTCAGTTGCCAGCATGGCCGGCTCCTTCGGGGTCTGCCACGCTCAGTTCGAAGCCGTCGGCAACGTGGAACAGCTGCCGGTGCCCGCCGTCGGAGAGCACCCATACGACGTCGCCGTCGGGCGTGCGGTTGTCGACGAGGCCCGCGTGCTCAAGGCGTCCGCCCCGGTGGAGGTGGACGGCGTCGCCGATCTCGACGTCGTCCCAGTGGGTGGTGCTGCCGGAAGGCCGGTTTTTCTGCAAGGTCATGAGGAGTCCTGAACGGTCACGGGAAACGAGGATGTGACTTAGCTAACCGTGGAATGCCCTCTGGCCTCAATGGTCGATTGTATGAGTCACCCCCGTCCCGTTGTGCACAAGTCCAAGGGCGGAGAGCCCGGGCAGGCGTCCGGACGCTATGCGGCCGGCTACGTATCTGTGCGGGCTGCGCGCCGGGTCAGCCAGGCAAAGGTGGGCGGCGGCGGCGGTGGAACAGCCGGCGCCCCGGGCGCCGTGCGCCCCGCGGTGCTCCCCGTGGTGCTCTGCGCTGTCGCGCGGCGGCGGCGCAGCTCCAGGGCGAGGCTCTCCTGGCCGCGGGCCATCGCCCAGCGGTGGTTAGCGGCGAAGGCCGGCTTCAGCAGCCAGCTCAGCCGCCGCAGCAGGGGCTTCGCGGCACGGACGTGCCAGTCGTAGGTGATGACCGTTTCCGGTCCGTCCGCTTCAAAGGTCCAGCGGCCGGTGCCGTGGAGGTCGCCGGCCGCGGTGAGGGCGAAGCCGCGGGGCGTGATTGGCTCCGTGACCGTCAGGGTCCAGCGGAGCGTATAGGGCAGCCAGCCTTTCGTGTGCAGACGCGTGGGGCGCGGAATGCCGGGCAGGGGTTCGGGGCCGCCGGCCACCGGCTCGGCGCTGAGGTAGACGGACGGCCACCACCGGGGCAGGGTGGTGGCGTCGCCCAGGGCGGCCGCGACCACTTCCGGCGTTCCCGCCACCCGCCAGACGGTCCGGAACTCGTAATCTGTGCTGCCCATCGGGGCCTCCTTTCAGCCCTGCTTGTCAACCCTGCGTGGAGGCCCTCACTATCAATTCGGGCGGGAAGACCACCTGGCTGGGTGCAAAGCCATCCTCGGACTCCGCTTCCCGGAGCAGCAGTTCCAGGGCGGTGGAGCCGATGAGGGCGCTGGGCTGCCGGATCGAGGACAGCGGTACGACGGCGGCGGCGGCGAACTCGATGTCGTCGTAGCCGATCAGCGCAATCTCCTGCGGCACTTTGACGCCGCCCATGAGCATCAGCCCCTGCAGGGCACCCACGGCAAGGAGGTCGTTGGCCGCAAATATCGCATCCGGGCGTTCGGCTTCCGGGCGGGACCGGATGGACTCGCCGGCCGCCCGGCCCGAAAGCACGGTCAGGGATTCGGTGGCGATGACCTCGAGGGTTGCACCCGCAACGGCATCGATGGCCTTCCGCGCCCCTGCCAAACGGTCCGCGACCTGACGGATGCTGGCCGGGCCGCCGACGAACGCGATCCGCCGCCGGCCCAGCGACAACAGGTGGGTCGCAGCCATCTCCCCGCCCGCCAGGTCATCCACGGCCACGGAGGAGAAGCTCTTGTTCTCGGTCTGCCGGTCTACGAGCACCGTCGGGATGCCCCGGCGCCGGAGCTGCTCCAGCCGGGGAATCACATTGCCTACCGGGGACAGCAGCACGCCCCGCACGCGCTGCTGCTCGAAGAGATCCAGATAGGCCGATTCCCGGCCCTCGTCCTCGTTGCTGTTGCCGACGAGGACGGTGAAGTTCTCCGCGGCGGCGCGGTCCTCCGCGCCCCTGGCCAGATCCGAGAAGAAGGGGTTGGCGGCGTCCAGGACCACCAGGCCGATGCTGTGGCTCATGCCCGCGCGCAACTGGCGCGCGGCGTCGTTCCTGACGAAGCCGAGCTTGTCGATGGCGGACTGGACCCTGAGGGTGACTTCCGCGGAAACTTTCTGCGGCCGGTTCAGCACGTTGGAGACCGTCCCCACCGAGACGCCGGCCAGTGCCGCGACGTCTTTGACGCTCGCTGAAACCATTTTCCTGTGCTCCTGAAGTGGGCGCCGCAGCCTGTGGGGCAGGCGCCCGTTGGCGAACTACTGTCCTCAGGATACCCGTTCGGGCCTGATTTGAACCCTTTCATTGAAACGAATCAAAAACCGCGCCGGAAACGCCTGACGCCAGTTGACGTGTTGATTTGAAGACCCTATGATTCAAATCACAACTCGTTATGAAACGATTCATTTCGTGTTCACTAGGCACAGTTCACTAAGCCCCAAAGGTGCGGTTAATTTTATGCAGCAGACACACAGTTCCCGGTCCGGCCCCTCCGAGGGGGAGCAGGTTCCGGTTCTCTCGCTCTCCCACGCAGCCAAGACCTTTGGCCCGGTGGTCGCCTTGGCCGACGGCACCATCCACATCGAGGCGGGCGAGATCCACGCACTGGTCGGGGAGAACGGCGCCGGCAAGTCCACGCTCGTGAAAATCCTCGCCGGCCTGCACCACCCCGATTCCGGCGATTTCCAGGTGGCTGGCCACACCGTCCAGTTCCGCAACGTTGCCGAGAGCAAGGACGCCGGAATCTCCGTCATCTACCAGGAGCCGACGCTCTTCCCGGACCTGAGCGTCGCGGAGAACATTTTCATCGGCCGCCAGCCCAAGGGCCGCTTCGGGCTCATCAGCAAGGCGACCATGGTCAGGGAGGCGCACAGGCTGTTCGAGCGGCTTGGGGTGCCGATCGACCCGACCCGCATCGCCGAGGGCCTGTCCATCGCGGACCAGCAGATCATTGAAATCGCCAAAGCCATTTCGCTGGACGCCAAAGTCCTGGTGATGGACGAGCCCACGGCAGCCCTTAGCGGCGTCGAGGTGGACCGGCTCTTTGCCGTGGCCCGGAGCCTCCGGGACCGCGGGACCGGCATCCTCTTTATTTCGCACCGTTTCGACGAGGTCTTTGATCTGTGCGACCGCATTACCGTCATGCGGGACGGCCGGTACATCTCCACCCACCGCACGGCCGACGTCACCGTCGAGCAGATCGTCCGCGAGATGGTGGGCCGCGACATTGGCGCCCTGTTCCCCAAGACCCCGGCCGAGATCGGCGGCGTCGTCCTGAAAGTGGACGGCCTCAGCCGCGCCGGAGTGTTCCGCGATATCAGCTTCGAGGTCCGCGCCGGGGAGATCGTTGCCCTGGCCGGCCTCGTCGGCGCCGGCCGCACCGAGGTGGCCCGCGCCGTGTTCGGAATCGACCCCTACGACGCAGGCGCCATCACCTTCGACGGACGCACGCTCAAGCCGCGCAATCCCCAGATGGCCATCACCGCCGGCATGGGCTTCGTCCCGGAGGACCGCCGCAAGCAGGGCCTGGTGATGGACCTGTCCGTGGCCCGGAACGTCACGCTCACGCTGCGCAACAAATACACGACGGCGGGGCTGATCAACGGGGCGGCCGAGCGGCGCGCCGCCCAGGAGTGGAGCAAACGGCTCCAGGTGAAGACCGGCTCGCAGGAATACGCCGTCTCCACGCTCTCCGGCGGCAACCAGCAAAAAGTGGTGCTCGCGAAATGGCTGGCCACGGACCCCCGGCTGCTGATCATCGACGAGCCCACCCGCGGCATCGACGTCGGCACCAAGAGCGAGGTCCACCGGCTCATTTCGGACCTCGCCGGGCGTGGGATCGCGATCCTGATGATCTCCTCCGAACTGCCCGAGGTCCTGGGCATGGCGGACCGCGTCCTGGTCATGCGCGAAGGCCGGATCACCGCCGAACTCGACCGCGCCGACGCGAACCCCGAATCGGTCATGCACGCCGCCACGTCTTCCGCAGGAGGAACCCTGTGAGCTCAGCTCTGGACCACAAGAACGCACCGGCGCCGGCACCCGCCGCCGGCGCCCGGAGCGCCGTCGCCTCGGTTCTGCGGATGCGCGAACTCCCTGTGCTGATCGCACTGGCGCTTCTGGTGCTCGTCACATACCTGATCAACCCGCTGTTCCTCACCGCGCAGGGCGTGAAGGACCTGCTGCTCAACGCCACCATCATCATGATTCTGGCGGTGGGGCAGACCCTGCTGATCATCACCAGGAACATCGACCTCTCCGTCGGCTCCATGCTGGGGCTGGTCGCCTTCGGCACCGGCTCCATCTTCGCGGCCGTGCCCGACGTGCCGATCATCGCCGTCTTTGCGATCGGCATGGCCTTCGGGGCGTTGCTGGGCGCCATCAACGGCGCCCTGGTCACCCTGGCCAAAGTGCCCGCCCTGGTCATCACCCTCGGGACGCTCTACGTGTACCGCGGCCTGAACAACGCCTGGGCCGGCGGCAAACAGTTCTTCGCCGGCGACCGCCCGGAGGAGTTCGGCGCCCTCTCGGTGAACACCTTCCTGGGGTTCCCCGTCATCACCCTGCTGGCCATCGTCGTCGTGATCGCCGTCGCCATCTACATGTCCGGCACCCGCCCGGGCCGTGACCTGTACGCCATCGGCTCGGACCCGGACGCGGCCACCGCCTTCGGCATCAAGGTCTCCAAGCGCGTGTTCCTGGCCTTCCTGGCCAACGGCGCGCTCGCAGGCCTGGCCGGCGTGCTCTACGCCAGCCGCTTCAACTCCGTGGGCGCCACCACCGGCACCGGCATGGAACTGACCGTCGTGGCGGCCGCCGTCGTCGGTGGCGTGGCCATCTTCGGCGGCAGCGGATCGGTGACCGGGGCCGCCCTCGGCGCCGTCCTCCTGACCACCATCACCAGCTCCCTGACCGCCCTGCGGGTGGACAAATTCTGGCAGCAGGCGATCGTGGGCGTGCTGATCCTCACCGCCATCATCATCGACCGCGTGGCCAGCCTGCGCACAGCCAAGAAACTGCGGATTAGCGAGGCTCGCAATGTCTGAAACCACGTCCACCACCAGCACGGCGCCGGCTCCCGTGGCCGACAGCACCAAGCCGCTGGCCAGCGAGCCGAAGGGCCGGACCGGCGCCGCACGGATCCTGACCGGCCGGGACGCGATCACCATCTACGCCCTGGTTGCATTCCTGATCTACGCGGCCATCGCCATCCCGCGCTTCGCCTCGCCGGTCACCACCGGCTTCCTGCTCCTGGACGTCATCCCTGTCCTGCTGATTGCCATGCCGATGACGCTGATCATCATCACGGGCGAAATCGACCTGTCCGTGGCCAGCACCGCCGGCCTGACCAGCGCCCTGATGGGCGTCCTCTGGGCCGGAGGGATGGACATCTGGCTGGTCCTGGCAATCAGCCTGCTGGCCGGAATTACCGCCGGCATGTTCAACGGCTTCCTGATCGCCGTCTTGGGCCTGCCCTCCCTGGCCGTGACCATCGGCACCCTGGCGCTGTTCCGCGGCCTGGCCCTGGTCATCATCGGCGACAACGCCGTGGCCAACTTCCCGAAGGCGCTGACCGCATTCTTCACCTCCAAACTCGGCGGCACCGGCATCCCCACGGTGATGATCGGCGTCGTCGTGGTGATGGTCTTCTTCGGCGTGCTGCTGCACCTCACGCCGTTCGGACGCGGCCTCTACGCGATGGGCTACAGCAAGGAAGCCGCCAGCTTCGTCGGGATCAACGTGGCCCGCAGCAAGTTCTGGCTCTACGTCGGATCCGGCGCCGTCTCGGCCCTGGCCGGCATCTACTGGACGCTGCGCTACACGAGCGCCCGCAGCGACAACGCCTCCGGCCTGGAACTGGCCGTCATCGCAGCCGTCCTGCTCGGCGGCGTGTCGATCTTCGGCGGCAAGGGCTCCATCCCCGGCGTCATCGCCGGCGTCCTGCTGATCGGGACGCTCAACTACGCCCTTCGCCTGGCCCGGGTGTCCGACGTCGTCCTCATCACGGTGACCGGCCTGCTGCTGATCCTCTCCGTGGTGGCGCCGAGCATCGGCTCCGCCATCAAGCAATGGCGGCACACCCGTCGCGTCCGCCGAAGTTTCACCCGCAAGGCCACCTGAAATTTGCCCACCAACACCACCACAAACCGCGCCCGAATGGGACCGGCTGTACCGACCGCACGAAGGAAAAGGGAAGAACAATGATGTTGAACCGCAAGAACAAGGGCCGGACCGGCCGACTGGGAAGCATGGTGGCCATCACCGCCGTGGCCGCACTGGCGCTGACAGCCTGTAACAGCGGCTCGGCATCCTCCACCGATACCAGCAGCCCCTCGGCAGGCGGCGGGGACCAGAAGATCACCTTCATCCCCAAGCAGCTGAACAACCCCTATACGGACGTTGTCCTCGGCGGCGGCAAGAAGGGCGCCACCGAGGCAGGATTCGCCTCCTCACAGGTCGTCGGACCGCTGGAAGCCTCCGCCTCCAGCCAGGTCTCGTTCATCAACGCCGAGACGCAGGCCGGCACGAATGTGATCGCGATTGCCGCCAATGACCCCGACGCCGTCTGCACGGCCCTCGGCGAAGCCCGCTCCGCCGGCGCCAAGATCGTCGCGTTCGACTCGGACACCAACCCCGACTGCCGCGACGTCTTCATCAGCCAGGTCGTCGCCAAGGACGTTGCCCTGATCCAGACCAAGCTGATTTCCGAGCAGATCGGCGGCAGCGGCGAGATCGCCATCCTGTCCGCCACCGCCAACGCCACCAACCAGAACGAATGGATCAAGTACATGGAGGAGGAACTCGCCTCCAATCCCGCGTACAAGGACATCAAGCTTGTGGCCAAGGTCTACGGCGATGACAACGACACCAAGTCCTTCCAGGAAGCCCAGGGCCTCATGCAGGCCCACCCGAACCTGAAGGGCATCATCTCCCCGACCACCGTGGGCATCGCCGCCACCGCCCGGTACCTCTCAACGTCCGCGTACAAGGGCAAGGTGGCCCTCACCGGGCTGGGGCTCCCGAATGAAATGCGGCCCTTCGTGAAGGACGGCACCGTCAAGGAGTTCGCCCTCTGGGATCCGGCACAGCTTGGCTACGTTGCCGCGTTCGCCGGCAAGGCCCTCCAGGACGGCAAGATCACCGGCGCCGAAGGGGATACCTTCACCGCCGGCGAGCTTGGCGAACGCAAAGTCGAAAAGGGCGGCCTGGTGATCGTCGGCCCGCCGACGGTCTTCAACGCCGAGAACATCGACAAGTACAACTTCTGATCCGTTCCTGACCCATCCCGAGCGGCCGGGCGGGCCGCCGACAGCCCGCCCGGCACCTCGTCCCTTCCACCCACCCCGTTCCACTTCACCGGTGCCGCAGCACCGGGCCCACGGCGCCTTCTCCACAGCCGTGCCCGGAAACCGCATTCCGGAGCCCCCGATCCCCATTTCATGCCCGGAAGGCCCCCCATGAACCAGAAACAACAGGCAGACCGGCTGCTGCAGCCGCACCGGCGCCGCCCCACCCGCATCGGGCTGGTCTCCGGCGGTCTCGGCGCCTACTGGCCCCAGTTCCCGGAGCTGCTGCCGCAGCTGCGGGAGTCCGTTAGCTATGTCACCGGCCGCTTCCAGGAGCTCGACGCCGACGTCGTCGACACCGGCTTCATCTCCGATGCGCAGGAAGCCGCAGCGGCCGGCGAAAAGCTCCGCGTCGCCGACTGCGACCTCATCGTCATCTTCCTCACCACGTACCTGACGTCCTCCATGGTCCTGCCCATCGCCCAGCGCGCGAAGACCCCCGTCCTGGTGATCGACCTGCAGCCAACCGAAGCGATGGACCACGCCAACTTTGACACCGGCAAGTGGCTGGCCTACTGCGGCCAGTGCCCGGTGCCGGAGGTCGCCAACGTCTTCCGCCGGGCCGGGATCGACTTCCGCTCAGTCTCGGGGCACCTCAAGCAGGAGTCCGCCTGGGAGCGGATCACCGCGTGGGTCCACGCCGCAGGCGTCCGCGCCCGGCTCCGCAACGCCCGGCACGGGCTCATGGGCCACCTCTATCCGGGCATGCTGGACGTCGCCACCGACCTCACCACCGTGTCCACCACCTTCGGCTCCCACGTGGAGGTGCTGGAATTCGACGACCTCCGCGAACGGGTCAACGCCGTCACGGACGCAGAGGTGACCGAACGGCTGGGGCTCGCCCGCGAACTTTTCGTTGTGGATGACTCCGTGAACGACGACGACTTCGCGTGGGGCGCGAAGGTGTCCGTCGGCCTGGACCGCCTGGTGGAGGACTTCGACCTCGACTCCGTGGCCTACTATCACCGCGGACTGGCGGGCGAACAGCACGAACGGCTCGGCGCCGGGATGATACTGGGCTCCTCCATCCTGACGGCCCGGGGCATCCCGATGGCAGGCGAGTTCGAGCTGCGGACCTCCATTGCCATGTTGGCGGCCCAGGCGATCGGCGCCGGGGGGTCATTTACCGAGATCCAGGCCCTGAACTTTTTGGACAACGTGGTCGAAATGGGACACGACGGCCCGGCCCACCTCGCCGTGTCCGCCCAGGACCCGCTCCTGCGCGGACTCGGCATCTACCACGGCAAACGCGGCTGGGGCGTCTCGGTCGAATTCGATGTTCGCCACGGTCCCGTCACCACCTTCGGCCTCGGCCAGGATCCGGACGGAAGCTACGTGTTCGTCACGTCCGAAGGCGAGGTGGTTCCCGGCCCGCTCCTGCAGATCGGCAACACGACCTCCCGGGTGGACTTCGGCGGGGACCCCGGGCTCTGGGTGGACGTCTGGAGCCAGACCGGAATCGGCCACCACTGGGCCCTGTGCGTCGGCCACCGCGCCGCCGACATCAAGGCCGCAGCATCCCTGCTGGGCATCGAACACCGCCACGTGGTGCTCTCATGAGCACGCAACGCGTCTGCTTCCAGCTCCAGGTCAAGCCCGCGCTGATCGGGGAGTACACCCGCCGGCACGCCGCCGTCTGGCCGGAGATGCTCCGGGCCCTCAAGGCCTCGGGCTGGAACAACTACTCGCTCTTCCTCCGGCCCGACGGGCTCCTGATCGGCTATTTCGAAACGGACAGCCTGACCGAAGCCCAGGCCCGGATGGCAGCCACTGACGTCAACGCCCGCTGGCAGGCCGACATGGGCGGCTTCTTCGACGACCTCGCCGGAGCGCCGGACCAGGGCTTCCTCCAGCTCACCGAAATCTTCAATCTCGAGGACCAGTTGTCCGCAGCCAACGCCGCCGGGGACAACCACCAACCGCAAAAGGAACAATCATGAACACCACAGAAACGGCCCTCGGCCGCCTCGGGGAACTCGCCATCGAGGTCCCGTCCTGGGCCTACGGCAACTCCGGCACCCGCTTCAAGGTGTTCGGCACCCCCGGCACCCCGCGCACGGTCCACGAGAAGCTGGCCGACGCCGCGAAAGTCCACGAACTCACCGGCCTGGCGCCCACTGTGGCGCTGCACATCCCCTGGGACAAGGTGGATGACTACGCGGCCCTGAAGGAGTACGCGGCGGAGCTCGGCGTGGGACTCGGCACCATCAACTCCAACACCTTCCAGGACGACGAGTACAAGTTCGGCTCCCTGACGTCCTCGAACCCCGCCGTCCGCCGCCGCGCGATCGACCACCACCTTGAGTGCCTTGAGATCATGAACGCCACGGGCTCGCGGGATCTGAAGATCTGGCTCGCGGACGGCACCAATTACCCGGGCCAGGACGACATGCGCGGCCGGCAGGACCGCCTGGCCGAGTCGCTGCAGGAAATCTACGCAGCCCTGGGCGAAAAGCAGCGCCTGGTGCTGGAGTACAAGTTCTTCGAGCCGGCGTTCTATCACACAGATGTTCCGGACTGGGGTACCTCCTACGCCCAGACCCTGGCCTTGGGCGAGAAGGCCTTTGTCTGCCTGGACACCGGCCACCACGCCCCCGGTACCAACATCGAATTCATCGTCATGCAGTTGCTGCGCCTGGGCAAGCTCGGCTCCTTCGACTTCAACTCCCGCTTCTACGCGGATGATGACCTGATCGTCGGTGCGGCGGATCCCTTCCAGCTCTTCCGGATCATGCACGAGGTCATCCGCGGCGGCGGCTTCGGTGACGGGTCCGGCGTCGCACTGATGCTGGACCAGTGCCACAACCTGGAGGAAAAGATCCCGGGCCAGATCCGGTCCGTGCTCAATGTCCAGGAAATGACCGCCCGCGCCCTGCTGATCGACACCGACGCGCTGGCCGAGGCCCAGCGCAGCGGCGACGTCCTGGCCGCCAACGGCATCTTTAACGATGCCTTTTACACCGATGTCCGCCCCGCCCTGGCGCAGTGGCGTGAATCCCGCGGCCTGCCCGCGGACCCGATGGCCGCCTTCAAGGCCAGCGGGTACCAGAAGAAGATCAACGAGGACCGCGTCGGCGGCCACCAGGCCGGATGGGGCGCTTAGGCATGAACATGCAGAACACAACCAACAAGACTGTTGAAGAACTGATCTCCCGCTCCAACCGCCTCGGCGCGGACAAGCGGAACACCAACTTCGCCGGCGGCAACACCTCCGCCAAGGGCGCCGAGAAGGACCCCGTGACCGGCGAGGACGTCGAGCTCCTGTGGGTCAAGGGTTCCGGCGGGGACCTGGGCACGCTGAACGCCGAAGGCCTTGCCGTCCTGCGGCTGGACCGGCTGCAGGCACTCAAGAACGTGTACCCCGGCGTCGAGCGTGAAGACGAGATGGTGGCCGCGTTCGATTACTGCCTGCATGGCAAGGGCGGCGCCGCGCCGTCGATCGATACCGCCATGCACGGCCTGGTCGACGCCGCGCACGTGGACCACCTGCACCCGGACTCCGGGATCGCCATCGCCACGGCCGCCGACGGCGAGGCACTGACCAAAGAGATCTTCGGCGAGAAAGTTGCCTGGGTGCCGTGGCGGCGCCCCGGCTTCCAGCTCGGCCTGGACATCGCCGCGATCAAGGACGCGAACCCGCACGCGGTCGGCACCATCCTGGGCGGCCACGGCATCACCGCCTGGGGCGCCACCAGCGGGGAAGCCGAAGCGAACTCGCTGTGGATCATCGAACAGGCCGAGCAGTACATCAAGGACCATGGCAAGAACGAACCGTTCGGTCCCAAGCTGCCCGGCTACTCCGCCCTCCCGGAGGCCGAGCGGCGCGCGAAGGCCGCCGCCCTGGCTCCTGTGATCCGCGGACTCGCCTCCACGGACAAGCCGCAGCTGGGGCACTTCAGCGACGACCCCGCCGTCCTGGAATTCCTGGAAAGCGCCGAGCACCCGCGGCTCGGGGCCCTGGGCACGTCCTGCCCGGACCATTTCCTGCGCACCAAGGTCAAGCCGCTGGTCCTGGACCTGCCCGCCGACGCCCCGGTTGAAGACTCCGTGGCCCGGCTGAAGGAACTTCACGCCGCCTACCGGGAGGACTACCAGGGGTATTACGGCCGGCACGCAACCCCGGACAGCCCTGCCCTGCGCGGCGCGGACCCGGCGATCGTGCTGGTGCCCGGCGTCGGCATGTTCTCCTTCGGCGCGAACAAGCAGACCGCCCGGGTGGCCGGGGAGTTCTACCTCAACGCCATCAACGTCATGCGCGGCGCCGAAGCCGTCTCCACCTATGCCCCGATCGAGGAATCCGAGAAGTTCCGGATCGAATACTGGGCCCTGGAGGAAGCCAAGCTGGCCCGGATGCCCAAGCCGAAATCCCATGTTGGCCGGATCGCCCTGGTGACCGGGGCGGCGTCGGGCATCGGCAAGGCGATCGCCACCCGCTTCGCCGCCGACGGCGCGTGCGTGGTCATCGCGGACCTGAACCTGGACAACGCCCGGGCCGTGGCCGCGGAACTCGGCGGCGCCGACGTCGCAATCGGGGTCCAGGCCGACGTCACCGACGAAGCCCAGATCGCCGCCGCCATCCAGGAAGCCGTCCTGGCCTTCGGCGGACTGGACCTGGTGGTCAACAACGCCGGGCTCTCCATCTCCAAGCCGCTCCTGGAAACCACGGAAAAGGACTGGGATCTGCAGCACAACGTCATGGCCAAGGGTTCGTTCCTGGTAGCCAAGGCCGCCGCGCAGGTGATGATCGGCCAGGAGATGGGCGGGGACATTATTTACATCTCCTCCAAGAACTCCGTCTTCGCCGGCCCGAACAACATCGCCTACTCCGCCACCAAGGCAGACCAGGCCCACCAGGTCCGGCTCCTCGCCGCGGAACTGGGCGAGTACGGGATCCGGGTCAACGGCATCAACCCCGACGGCGTGGTCCGCGGCTCCGGGATCTTCGCCGGCGGCTGGGGCGCCAAGCGCGCCGCCGTCTACGGGGTGCAGGAAGAGGAGCTGGGCAAGTACTACGCCCAGCGCACCCTGCTCAAGCGCGAGGTCCTGCCCGAAAACGTGGCCAACGCCGCCGCCGTGCTCACTGGCAGCGAGCTCTCCCACACCACCGGGCTCCACATCCCCGTGGACGCCGGCGTGGCCGCGGCCTTCCTGCGATGAGCGCCGTGCCACCAGCGGATACCGGTGTCGACGGCGGCAGTGTCGTTGCCCGCAGCGCGTTTGTCGCAATCGACATTGGCGCGTCCTCCGGCCGGGTCATCCTGGGCCGGGTCGCGGGCAGCCCCGGTGGGGCGAGCGCCGAGCTGGAGACCGTGCACCGGTTCCCCAACGGCGTCAAGGAGCTCGACGGCGGCCTCCGCTGGGACTTCGACGCGCTGTTCGCCGAGGTCCTCGCAGGGCTCGCGGCCGCCGCCACGGCGGCCGCGGCCCGCGGCGAGAGCATCGCCAGCATCGGAATCGACACCTGGGCGGTGGACTACGGGCTGGTCAACGACGCCGGTGAACTCATCGCGGCGCCGTTCAGCTACCGCGACGACCGGTCCCGTGCCGCCATCTCCCGGGTCCACGAAAAACTCGATCCGGCCCGGCTCTACGCCACCACCGGGCTGCAGTTCCTGCCCTTCAACACCATCTACCAGCTCGCCACGGAGCCGGTCCTAAAGGGGCTGCAGGCGCTGCTCATCCCGGACCTCATTGGGTTCCTGCTGACCGGCCAGCGCCGCACCGAGGCCACCAACGCCTCCACCACCGGGCTCTTCGACGCCGTCGCGGGGGAATGGGCCACGGAGTTCCTCAGCGCCCTGGATTTGCCCACGAACCTGTTCCCGCCGCTGATCCAGCCCGGCGAGATCCTCGGCACCCTCACCAAGGACATCGCGGCACGCCTGGGACTTCCCGAAACCACCGCAGTGGTGGCCGTCGGCTCCCACGACACCGCCTCTGCCGTCGCCGCCGTACCCGCTGGCGACGGAGGTGCTGGCGCCGGAGGCACTAACGAGAACTTCGCCTACGTCTCCTCCGGCACGTGGTCCCTGGTCGGCGTCGAACTGACCCATCCGGTCCTGACCGAGGCCAGCCGGACCGCGAACTTCACCAACGAACGCGGCGTGGACGGCACCATCCGCTACCTGCGCAACGTCGGCGGCCTCTGGCTGCTCAGCGAATGCCAGCGCACCTGGGCCGCCGAAGGCTACCGGCCGGGGCTCGAGGAACTGCTCGACGCGGCCGCGACTCTTCCGCCCGGCGGACCGGTCATCAACGCCGACGACCCCTATTTCATCGCCCCGGACAACATGCCCGAACGGATCCGGGCCGCGGTCCGCAACACCGGGGCGGTCCTGCCGGAGCATCCCGCGCACATCGTGCGGTGCATCCTGGACAGCCTCGCCGCCGGCTACGCCCGGACCATCGCCGACGCCGAACGGCTCGCGGACGTGCACGCCGGCGTCGTGCACATTGTGGGCGGCGGATCCCAGAACCAGCTCCTGTGCCAGCTCACCGCCGACGCCACCGGCAAACCCGTGCTGGCCGGACCCGTGGAAGCCACGGCGCTGGGCAACGTCCTGGTCCAGGCCCGCGCCGCCGGCGTGCTCAGCGGCGGGCTGGGGGAGTTGCGCGCAGTGGTGCGTGCCTCCCAGCAGCCGGCGGAGTATGTGCCCTCAGCCCGGGCCGCCGCCAGCCCTGTCACCAGCGGAGGTGCCCTGTGAGGATCGCACTCTTCGCCACGTGCATCGTGGACGCCATGTACCCGGCCACTGCGCGCGCCACGGTGTCCATCCTCGAACGCCTCGGCCACGAGGTGATCTTCCCCGCGGGGCAGGCCTGCTGCGGGCAGATGCACGTCAACAGCGGCTACTTCAAGGAGGCGCTGCCCGTCGTCGCCAACCATGTGAAGGCGTTCGAAGAAGATGAGTACGACGTCGCCGTCGCACCTTCCGGCTCCTGCGTCGCCTCCGTGAAACACCAGCACCCCATGGTCGCCCGCCGCTGCGGGGACGCCGGGCTGGAAGCCCGGGCCGCCGCCGTCGGAGCCAAAACCTACGAGCTCTCCCAGCTCCTGGTGGATGTCCTCGGAGTAACGGACGCCGCGGCGCAGCTGGGCTCGTACTTCCCGCACCGGATCACCTACCACCCCAGCTGCCACGGCATGCGCCTGCTCCGGCTCGGCGACCGCCAACTGGACCTGCTGCGCTCGGTCGGCGGCATCGAGCTGGCCGAACTGCCCGAGGCCGACCAGTGCTGCGGCTTCGGCGGCACTTTCTCGATGAAGAACGCGGATGTGTCCTCGGCGATGCTGGCGGACAAGACTGCCAACATCTGCGGCACGGGCGTCGAACTTTGCGCTGGCGGCGACGCGTCCTGCCTGATGCACATCGGCGGCGGACTGTCCCGGCAGGGCAGCGGCGTCACCACGATGCACTTCGCCGAGATCCTGGCCAGCACCCTCGAGAATCCCGTCGCCGTCTCCGGCGACGTCCGCCTCACCACCGGAAGGACCGCACGATGAGCGGCACATTCCTGGGGATGCCGTCCCTGCCGGTCTTCGGCATCGGCAACCTGCACGAACACGAGCCCTTCCCGAAAGCCGCCCGCCGCGAGCTCGGCAACCCCCAGTTGCGGGCCAACCTCGGCCACGCCACCCGGACCATCCGGGACAAGCGGCTGGCCGTCGTGTCCGAACTCCCCGACTGGGAGGAGTTGCGCGAGGCCGGCCGGGCGATCAAGGAATCCGTCATGGCCCGGCTGCCGGAGCTGCTCGAAGAGTTCGAGGCGAACTTCACCGCCCGCGGCGGGACCATCCACTGGGCCCGCGACGCCGGCGAAGCCAACCGGGTTGTCGCCGCCCTCATCCGGGACCAGGGCGCCACCGAAGTGGTCAAGGTCAAGTCCATGGCCACCCAGGAAATCGGCCTCAACGAGTACCTCGAAGAACAGGGCATCGCGGCTTACGAGACCGACCTCGCCGAGCTCATCGTCCAGCTGGACCACGACAAGCCCAGCCACATCCTGGTCCCGGCCATCCACAAGAACCGCAGCCAGGTCCGGGACATCTTCCTGCGCGAAATGGAGGGCGTGGACCCGGAGCTGACCAACGAGCCGGCCCGCCTCGCCGCGGCCGCCCGGGCACACCTGCGCCGCAAGTTCCTCAGCGCCAGGGTGGCCGTGTCCGGCGCGAACTTCGCCCTCGCAGACTCCGGGACCCTCGCCGTCGTCGAATCCGAAGGCAACGGGCGCATGTGCCTGACGCTGCCGGAAACGCTCATCACCGTCATGGGTGTCGAAAAACTGCTGCCGGGGTGGGAGGACCTCGAAGTCTTCATGCAGCTGCTCCCGCGGTCCTCCACGGGCGAGCGGATGAACCCCTACACCTCGCTGTGGACCGGCGTCACGCCCGACGACGGGCCGCAGAACGTCCACCTGGTCCTGCTGGATAACGGACGCAGCGCCGCCCTGGCCGACGAGATGGGCCGCTCGGCCCTGCACTGCATCCGCTGCAGCGCCTGCATGAACGTCTGCCCCGTCTACGAACGCACCGGCGGGCACGCCTACGGATCCACCTACCCGGGACCGATCGGCGCGATCCTGTCCCCGCTGCTGACCGGGATCACGGCCGAGGAGAATAACTCCCTGCCCTATGCCTCCTCCCTGTGCGGGGCGTGCTACGACGCCTGCCCGGTGAAGATCAACATCCCGGACATCCTGGTGCACCTGCGCGGCGAGGACGTGGACAGCAAGCGCGGCAAGAAGCGTGTGCCGAGCCAGATGGACCTTGGCATGAAGGCAGCCTCCTGGGCGCTGTCCTCCGGCAAGAACCTTGGCCTCGTGGAGAAGGCACTGCCCCTGGGCCGGCTTGCCGCCGGACCGGACCGGAAAATCACCAAACTGCCCGGCATCGCCGCCGGCTGGACCCAGAGCCGGGACATCCCGGCACCGCCGGCTCAGTCCTTCCGGCAATGGTGGGACAAGGAACACCAGGCCCCGGCCGCCGCAACCGGCACCGAGGCAGCCGGTCCAGGATCAGCCGGAGCAGAGGAGAACCCGTGAACGCGCGCGCAGACATACTGGACCGGATCCGCTCGGCCCTTCGGGACGCCCCGGCGGTACCGGAGGTGCCCCGCGACTACCGCCGCACCTCCGGGCTGGGCGAGGAGGAGCTCATCGAACTGCTGACGGACCGGCTCCTGGATTACAAGGCGAACGTCTCCGTCGAGGAAGCGGCCGCGGTGCCGCAGCGGCTCGCGGTCCTCCTCGAGGGAACCGGCCGCTACGCCGTGCCCCACGGTCTGGACGAGGCGCTGTTCGCGGAGGCGGACGCGCACGACGGCGGTTCCAGCCGCCGCGTCACCGACGCACCCGGGCACCGGCTCAGCGTCGGGGAACTCGACGGGATTGACGCCGTCGTCACAGGCAGCGCCGTCGCGGTTGCCGAAACCGGCACCATCATCCTCGACGCGGGCCCTGACCAGGGGCGCCGGGTCATCAGCCTCGTCCCGGACCGCCACATCTGCATCGTCCGGGCCGGGGACATTACCGCCATCCTGCCGGAGGCCCTCCGCCGGCTCGACGGCACCCGCCCGCAGACCTGGATCAGCGGCCCCAGCGCCACGAGCGACATCGAACTCGAACGCGTCGAAGGCGTCCATGGCCCGCGGACCCTGGACGTGGTGATTGTTCGCGGGTAGGCGCGAGACTGGCCCTGCGTCCCTTGTGCCTAGGGAAAGCAGGGCCTCCTGTTTGTCTGTTACTGTCCCGGGAAGTCGTTTGCCCAGATCACCCAGAAGAAACTCATGGTCTTCTCAGCGGGGAGTTGAACCATGGAGGCATGTACTTAGTCGATCCCAGAGCCTACGCATATCGCGTGATGCACCCTGGCGTTTGGTTCCGCACTGCGATCTGCAGGCACCTGGTCACCCAAGGCCACCGGCCCACGCACGCGCGCCTGGACTATCTGGCCGGCATCACGGGCAGGCTGGGCTCGGCCTCTTCACGCAGCAGGGCCAAGGAACTCGAGCAGGCATTCCGCAACGGCGAGGTGTCCTACGAGGACGCGTGCCTGGAGATGGAGCAGCTCGACGAGGAGACCTGAGCGCCTGTCCGCGCTCGCCGGAACCTCGAACTGGACGTCCACCCGCCACAGCACCGGGCTGGTCCACCAACCGTCTCGCCGTCGCCACTTGCTACCCCAAGCCGGGTGAATGACCGTCCTGCTGCGCGGGAGACCGGCAGCGCGAACAGAGTTAGCTGACGCGGCGATAGCGGATGTGGGTGGCCAGCGGCGAGTGAAGCACCTCGACCGGTTCGAAGCCGAAGGATTCAACCCCATCGAAGATGCGCTCGCCCGAACCAAGCAGGACCGGTGCGATATCGAGGGTGAGCTCGTCGATCACGCCGGCGATCAGTGCCTGTCGGACGGTCGAGGCCCCACCGGCGATGTCCACGCCGTTGTCCCCGGCGGCCTGGCGCGCTGCGGAGTAGGCCGCGTCGAAGCCCTCGGTGACAAAGTAGAAGGTGGTCCCGCCGTCCATCTGGATCGGGTCATGTCCATGATGGGTCAGCACGAACACCGGCGCGTGGTACGGCGGTTCGGCTCCCCACCACCCGGTCCATTCCTCATCCCAGTCCCCGCGGATCGGGCCGAACATGTTCCGACCCATCACATACGCGCCCCGCGGGCGCATGAGCCAGCCGTTCGCGACCTTGTCGGCATCGTTGGCCCGCGGGTCGCCGATGTGCCAGCCGTGCAGCTCCAGCCCCCGCTTGCCCAGAGGGTTCTCGCGGCTCTGGTCCGGCCCGGCGACGAAGCCGTCCAGCGAGATCGACATGTGGCAGGTGGTGTCCGGCACCGCGAACCTCCAGAGTGATTGCGACGTGCTTGCGGTCGTGTGGGGATTCTGGGGAGCCTAGCAGGTGATGGCATCCTCGCCAATGCCTCCGACGGCGGGTCCCCGACGGTCTCCTCACCGGAGCGCATAGGCCGGATTGTGGGTCTCAATGTCGGTCTAGGCCTGGTTGACCAGAATCTCAGCCGCCTCGGTGAGGGTGTCGATCGCAAACTGCGCGTTGCCCCGGCCTTGCTGCGCCCAGAGGGCCCCACATGCGGTTGCCCACACCCGTTCACTAATGTTCTGTGACTGCTGCGTTACCGCGGGGGCCCTTTTCCAGGAAAAGCAAAAGCCCCCGCTTCCCTTTGTAAACAAAGGGAAGCAGGGCCTTTCTCATTCGCGGTGACGGTGGGATTTGAAACCTCTCCGGCGCCAATAGTGGCAGGGCGAACCGCTAGATTGCGGGTATTTACATCACTCGACATCACACCATTTCGCGGCATGTGCCCAGAATGTGCCAAGAATGTGCCCACGGTCAGGTTGATGGCGGGCTATAGGCGAGTCACTGTATCCAGGAATTCGTAATCGGGCTCCAGTTCCTCGAATGGCGAGCGGCTGGGGACTGCCAGCATCTCATCGAGCATCGCGCCTACCGCTTCAACATCTATCTTCACCACGGACCGGACAGTAGCCCCTAGGAACGACAAAACCCCCGCCAGTCGTGGTGACTGACGGGGGTTCTCTGGGCGTGGTGGTTAGCGGACGGTGTACGTCCTGCTGAACCGGTAGCTGACCTTGCCGTTCAATGTGCCCTTGACGCGGACGACGTACTTATCGCCTTTGCCTGGCCAGACCTTGGTGGTTTCATGCCAACCGCCCGCGAAGACTTCGCCGTTCCTGAACCAGCGGTATTCCAGTTTGGTGCCCTTGGGCCAGCCGTACTTGTTCGCCCCCAGGATTGTTCCTGGGGTGACGTACACGGTGGACACGCCGGCTGTGCAAGGCGCGGTAGTGTCGGGACATGAGGCGGGACAGCGATTGAATTCCGTTGGACAGGTCGCGGCGTTCGCCGGGGCCGCCGCGGTGAGCGCTCCGGCTCCCAGGGCAACGGATAGGGCGGCAGCGGCTGCCGCTTTACGGAAGATCGATCGTTCAATGCTGGCACGGTTCCCCGCACCTCCTGTCGGTGGTTGGCAGATAGTTTTTGGCTGCTGAACGCTTCCGACATACACCGTCTAAGGCGCCCCCAAGCCATGAGTATAACCTCACGGGTCACACTGGCATCAAGGGCGCCCGGCCTAGGCGGGCAGGAATCCCGGCAGCCGGTTTCTCCAGCGGATTCCGCGCAGATGTTCTGGGCACCGCCGACACCAGGGGCAGGTTCGCTAGGCAAGATTGGTATGCGCCCACACGCTGACCGTGTTGCTGCTGGCTATGGCTGTCCGACCCATTCCGCGTCAGGAGCGCGCCGCAACCGCCTTCATGATGGGTGTTATCTTGCCACGGCGCCGGCTCGAAAAGGTCCACCGTCCGGGGCAATGTCCTGATGCCGACGGAGCGTGACATTGACACTGAGCAGGTTGTTCAGCATCCACCCCCGTCCGACAGGGACATCCAAACCAGTCATCGTCAACCAAATCAGCGCCGCCCTGAGACACTCCCTGTCCCCAAATTATTGCCACTTATACCGAGTACTTGGCGGTTCTAGGGAAAAACCTAGAACCGCCAAGTACTCGGTATAACTGCGGGGTTGAACCCGGCGGAACCCCTGCGGCTCAAGCCAGGTGAATATGGCAGTTTGATTCAGAACCGGTGTGACGGCTGGAAAGACCGATGCCACCCCTTCGTCTGGACCAAAACCCAGGAACGCGACACCAGATCCGAAGGACACCTACTGTCGGCCTAATGTAGATCATCTGGTACGCCGAATCGCCTTCCAATGAGTACGCGAATGGCCGCGAGTAGAGGCTGATCTTCCAGCGCAACGCCCTCGCCCCCGTAATGCACACCCGTTTCGTCACCCACTGCTTCTATGTCAAAAAGGTTGAGGACCTCGGCCACGCGCACCTGATAATCGGTGGCGGTCATTTGGCGAGACACGCGAACTGGAATTGTGCTGAGTTTGCGCGCGACCTTAGCATCGATGGATTGAGTCATGGGCGCACTGTTGCATGACGTTCGCCATTGCACAAGGGGGCTCGTCGGGCCTAGTCCGGGAGTATGAGGCGACGTTAGGCTCGCGGGAGGTGAGCCCGTCCTCCCGCGGCACCCGCCGGCAAAACCCTGTCGGCGCAGGTTCCTATACCGGCGGATCGTAGTGCAAACACCCACCAGGCTGCTGGCCGCTTCTTCGCCCGAGAGTGCGCAGTCAATCCACAACATAATGACCGTCATGTTGTGGGCGCTGAAGTCATGGGTCTCGGCGCAGAAGGAAAAGGTCGGCCGATTTCAGAACACGGCTTGTAGCCAGCCCGCCGGGTCTTACCGCATGGACTGGTCCGGATTAGGCTGGGCGGCATGACCGGACCGGAAGACTTTGAAGCTATGGTGGCCCGTGCTGCCGGTCAGGAAGGGCGCACGGTTGTGTCACGGTTGCTGTCCATGATGGCGCCCGAGTCCGCGCTTCTCTGGCTTGAAGGATCTGAGCCGCTCTTTGGTGGGGCACGCCCCTATTGACGTGCTGACAATTGACGGGCCTGGCCCGGTTCTTGAGGCCCTGGACGCCCTCGAACAAGGGGGATTCGCGTGAACGCCGGGGAGGCGCGCCCGGAGCGAACGAAGGCGAAAGCCGGCGCTCCCTGGCGCCGCGACGCGCAGCGTCTAGCATGTGGAGCAGAGGGTTCGACCGGGAGCTAACCAATCGGCCGCTGGAATGTGGCGGTGGCGGCGTCGTCAACGCCGGCGTCGTTAGTTCCAGTCCTTGCGCTTCCCGGTGTAGTACCCGCCGAACATCAAGATGAGGCCGCTGAGGGCGAGGACGTATGGCGAGATACCGATGCGCTCTGGTGGGATCTGAATGGCCATGATGGTGCCGATGAGGGCATTCAAGGCGCCCGCGCACAGAAGAAACATGCCCAGCTGTCGAGGTTTCAAAGGATCGCTCCTGTTATCGCCGCAATGACTCCTCCTCCGGGAACTGGTCGAGAAGCCGCTGGATCCGTGGCCGGCGGTGCCGGACCCACAGCGGGAAGCCGACAGCCAAGCTGAGGAAAACAACACTGCAAACCACTCCCAGCCAGGGGTTCTCGCCGGGGTCGAAAATGATGAAGACTCCCAGCACGGTCGCAGGGCCAAAAAACACGGACACGATCCACGCCCCGCGCCGATCCTGGATGAGCAAGTTGATCAGCTCCGGTTCCCACAGTTCCGCGGACGCGTGCTCCGGCAGCTGTCCGGTGGAGATGGCCTTCTTGAGATTCGTTGCGGTGGGCGAGTCGGGAGGTAGGGCACGGTCCTTGCGTGCGGCGCGGACAGCCATCCACACCGTGAAGATGCCGATTGCCACGCCGAAGACGCCGTATGCGGCGACGTCATCTGCGCCGACCTCCTTGCCCCGAAGGAGGCGCATGCCCAGTTGCAGGGCAGCATATGCGGTGGCAATGACCAGCACGAGTATCCACAGAGGCGTGCGCCGCACGATCGAACGCCTGAACTCCATGGCCCCCCATCCGATAGCCGACTATTGCCGCCACCCTAACCCGTTCCGGCCCGGGGATCTAGGCAATGCCCGGCCTGACGTGGCTCGCTGCGCGGTGAGCCCCTTGGGCCAGCCGCTAGTATCAGGGCATGGGCGTCAGGAAGTGGAAGCAACCGACGAAGGTCCAGGCCATCTATATGAGCATCCTGGGCTTGATGCTGCTGGCCAACACGGCATGGTCCGTGCTGATGGAGGGCCGCTCCGCAACAGTCTTCGTCTGGTTTGTCATGGCGTTGGACCTGGCCTTCCTGATGCTGGGCCTGTGGCTGTACCGTCGAGCTGTGAAAAACCCGCCCGCGCGCGAGTAGGCCCGTCCGGCGGCCCAGAGCCCCAGCGTTACAGGGAGGTTGACCAGAAGATCAGCAGTATCGAGACGGCGGCAAAGGCATACACGAGGGTCAGCCCCTTCCCCGCAAGCGAGTATTTGGGATCCCGCGCCAGCTTCCCCATGCTTTGGTAGAGGACCACGAAGATGCCCGCCATGCAGGCTATGGCGGCGATCATTGCCGTCAGCGCAGCCGGACTCAGGTGGTTCGCAGCGACGAGGGCAATGACGGCACCCGCCATGAAAACCCAGCACACGACGATGGCCGCCTTCATGAACCTGGCCACGGGCTAGCGGGCGCGCGCGGCGAGGCTGGTTTTGGGCTCCATCAGCCTCACGCTACACATTTGCTTTCCCAAAAACGATGGGAATACGAGGGGCAGTTACAGCTCCCGATGCCTGGTACTGGGCGCGGTTCTCGCCTGGGTGTATGCGGAGCCTTGGCGGGTGTTGCGCTCTCTGGAATGATGAACGCAACGTGCAGAGAGGGCGAGCCAATGTCCGCTGTAAATGAGGAAGCCCGAGCGTCAAGGGCAGAAACCATTCCGCGTATAAGGAGAGGAATCCGGGCGGCCCAACTTCGGATTACCCTGGACGAGGTCCAGGGTAATCCGACGCCGGAGGTGGTAGTACGACTTGCACAGCTAACGCACCCGAAGTTGCCGTCACCTTCGTCACTCTGAGGTCGCCGGACGGGAAGCTTCGACCCGATCCGGCGTCACGGAGAGTCTTGGCTATGCATTTACGCCGTAACATTCTGGCCGCGCAGTTGAGGGTCGCCCTGGACGAGGCACACGGCCGGCCGACGCCCGAAGCCGTGAAACGACTGGCCCAGATGGAGCTTCCATCTCTAAGGTGAAGGATCTTGGCGCCGCCGCGGGGACAGGCGCCACGGCTCATGGGCATGCATTGGCATCCCGTCGCGGCCGCAATTCCTCGAAATATGCACCAAAAATGCACCACGAAGTTCCGCAGGATGCAGAAAACCCCCGGTTTCCCGGGGGTTTTCTTTGGCGGTGACGGTGGGATTTGAACCCACGTTGGCTTTTACACCAAACAACATTTCGAGTGTTGCACCTTCGGCCGCTCGGACACGTCACCAACCTGACTAGGGTACCGGAGCAAGGCGCCCATCCACAAAACGAGCCCCAACGGCACCCGCACGCCGACTCGCCGAAACCCTGCACCCTTCCCGGCGAACTGTGCGGGCACTAGATTCGTAAGCACAATGACTACTTCTGAACGGCACACCACCGCCACCGCCTATTGGACCGTCGGCCCGGAACAGGGCGAGCTCCGGGGCGAGGACCTGCCCGCCCCCGGGCCCGGCGAGGCGCTGGTCCGGACCCTGTATTCGGGGATCAGCAAGGGCACCGAGCTGGTGGTCCACCACGCGAGTGTCCCGGAGTGCGTCGCCGGTGCCATGGCCGCCCCCAACCAGGCGGGGGAGTTCCCGTACCCCGTGAAGTTCGGTTACCTCACCGTGGGGGTGGTCGACGCCGGGCCGGAGGGCTGGGCAGGTAAGACCGTCTTCTGCCTTTACCCGCACCAGGACCGTTTCATCGTCCCGGTCGAATCCCTGACGGTGATCCCCGACGGCGTCCCGGCCCGCCGCGCGGTGCTCACCGGCACCGTGGAAACCGCGATCAACGGACTCTGGGAGGCCGGGCCCCGCCTGGGCGACCGCGTCGCCGTGATCGGGGCCGGACTGGTCGGCGGCATGGTGGCCAGGCTCCTGGCCGGCTTTCCGCTCGCACGGCTGCAGCTGATCGACGTCGACCCTGCCAAGCGCGCTTTCGCCGACGCCCTCGGCGTCGACTTCAGCCACCCCGATGACGCCCTCCCGGACTGCGACATCGTGATCCACTGCTCCGCGTCCCAGGAAGGCCTGCAACGGGGCCTGCAGCTGGTGGGCGACGAAGGCGACATCATCGAAATGTCCTGGTACGCCGACCGGCTGGTCACCCTCCCGCTGGGGGAGGACTTCCATGCCCGCCGCCTGTCCATCCGGGCCAGCCAGGTGGGGATGGTGGCCCGCGCCCGCAGGCACCGCCGCACCAGCGCCGAGCGCCTCGCGCTCGCAGCGTCCCTGCTGCAGGACCCGGTCTTTGACGTCTTCCTGACCGGATCCTCGCCGTTCGCGCAGCTCCCCGGCACCGTCCAGCGGCTCGCCGACGGGACCCTGGATGCCCTCTGCCACGTGATTGAGTACCCGTCCGCCGAAGCCCAATCCAGCGTCGCTCAATCCGCCGACGAGCCCACTGAGTTCAAATCCACCGACCAGCCCACCGAAGCCACGAGGTAGCCCGTGTTTAGTCTGACCGTCCGCCGCAACTTCATGATTGCCCACAGCCTTCCGCGCGAGGTCTTCGGCCCGGCCCAGGGCCTGCACGGGGCCACGTTCGTCACGGAGGTGACGTTCCGCCGTCGTGAACTCAATGACGACGCGATCGTGCTGGACATCGGCGCGGCGGGGGACGCAGTGGACGAGGTCCTGGACGAGCTGAACTACAAGAACCTCGACGAGCACCCGGACTTCTCCGGCAAGCTGAGCACCACCGAAGCCCTCGCCCGGTACATCGCCGACGCCGTCGCCGCCCAGATCCGCGTCGGCACGGACGGGCGCGACCTCGCCGGGCTGGACGTCACCCTGCGCGAGACCCCCGATGCCTGGGCCAGCTACTCGCTGGACTTCGACGCCCGCTAGGCGCCGCAGATGCCGCCGGCCAGCCTTCGCATCCGTCTTGTGGTGCCCGGCAACGTCCGGCACAACTCCGGTGGCAACGTCTATAACGCGGCGCTCGCCGCCGAACTGGCGGCCCTCGGTGCCGCGGTGGAAACCTGCCCGCTCGACGGCGACTGGCCGGGAGGCAGCGCGGAGGACCGGCGGCGCCTGGCCAGGCTGCTGCACGCGGAGCCCGACGGCGGCCCGGCTAGGACCGGCGGCCCCGCAACTGCCGGTGCCGCCACTGCCGGTTCCGCAACCCTGGGCACAGTGACGGTGGTCGACAGCCTCCTGGCCTGCGGCGCGCCCGACGAATTGGAAGCGGCCGCTGCGGCCGGGGCCAGGGTCTGGATCCTGCTGCACATGCCCCTGCCAGACCACCCGGAGCGCGAACGCAGGGCCCTGCGGGCCGCCGCCGGCGTCATCTGCACGAGCGGTTCAGCCGCGGCGGACATCCGCGCCCGCCACGGGCTCGGCGGCATACGGGTCGCCCTGCCCGGGACCGCGCCGGCACCGCTCGCGGCCGGCAGCCTGTCCGCCGGCCCCGGCGCCCCGCACCTTATCGCCGTGGCGGCGCTGCTGCCGAACAAGGACCAGTCGCTCCTGCTGGACGCGCTCGGCCGGCTCGCGGATGTGCCCTGGACGGCGTCCCTCATCGGCTCGGACACCGCCGATACTGCCTACGCCGCGCAGCTCCGGACCTCTCTGGAACGACTCGGCCTGGCCGGGAGGGTCCGCATCCCGGGCGAGCTCCAGGGCCCGGCACTGGATGCTGAATGGGATGCGGCCGACCTCAGCCTGCTGATTTCCCGGGCCGAAACCTACGGGCTGGTGGTCACCGAATCGCTGGCCCGCGGCATTCCCGTGGTGGTGCGCGAGGGCACCGGAGCCGTCGAGGCGCTCGCCGCCGGCGCCCTGACCGGCACTGCCGCGCCGGCCTTCCCGACGCCAGACTTCCCGGCGCCGGGGTTGCCGGGCGCCGCCGTCGTGCTCGGAACGGACCCCGCCCCGCTGGCGGACCTGCTCCGCCGCTGGCTGGACGATCCCGGTCTCAGGGACCGCTGGCGGGAGGCGGCAGCGGCCGCCCGGGGCCGGCTGCCCGGCTGGGATGCCACCGCGCGGACCGTTTTGGGCTTCCTGTCGACGGGAACCGCGGAACCCGCGGAAACCACTGAAACCACTGAAACCGGTGAAGCGGGGCCACCGGGAAAGCAGACGGCGCGGGTTGATACGGCTTCTTGATACCGCTCACAGAGAAGCTGTTGGAGAATGAGCCCATGAGCACCCACCCTGTCGCCACGCCATCGCCGTCGGTAGAGGAGCCCGTCAATCTGCCGGAGCCGCAGAGCCTGACCCCGGAGCAGCTCCGGGCATGGTCCTGGCACCGTCAGGGCCTGGACGGCTCGCTCGCCGGCTGCACGGCGGAGCAGGTCCTGGCCCGGGCAGGCTGGGCTCGGTCCGTGGGCGGCGCCAACCCCTACCTCACGCTCTTCGCCCGCGCCGGCATCCGCCGCGAACAGGTGGACGCCGACGTCCTCGCCCACCGGATCCTTGAACTTCCCGTCGCCCGCGGCTGCACGTACGTCCTGGGCCGCGAGGACTTTGCCTGGGCGCTTCAGCTGGGCCGGGATGCGGCCGAGTCGGCATTCAAGGTGGTCGGCCGGCTCGGCGTGGACCGCGGTGAGATCACGCTTCTGGAAGAGCAGGTGCTGCACACCCTCGCCGAAGCGGATGGGCCCATGGATCCGCGGCAGCTCAAGGACGAGCTGGGCGATTCAGTGCGCAACCTGGGGGAGGAAGGCAAGAAGAAGGGCGCCACCACCACGCTGCCTACCGCCCTGGGGATCCTGCAGTCGGACGGTCGGATCCGCCGGGTCCCGGCGAACGGGCGCCTGGACCAGCAGCGTTACGCCTACCAGCCTTGGGGCCTGCCGCCCAGCGATCTTGACGACGACGACGCGCGCACCGAGCTGATCCGCCGCTACCTGGGCTGGACCGGCGGAGCCACCTTCAAACAGTCGCAGTGGTTCACGGGATTCACCGTGGCGCAAAGCAAGGCGGCGCTCGCCGCCGTCGGCGCCGTCGAGGTGCCCACCGCACTGGCCACCGCCGGCGGCGACCCGCTGTGGATGCTGCCGGAGGACCTCGGCAGCCTCGCAGCCTTCGAGGAGCCGGCGGGGGAACAGATCCAGCTGCTGGCCGGAACGGACTCCCTGTTCCTGCTGCGCCGCAACGCGGCGGACCTGCTGGCCGGGGAGGACCTGCACAAGCCGGCGCTGGGGTCGCTCGCGCTGCAGGCCGATCTCCCGGACCACCCGATCCTGGACCGCGGCCGGATCATCGGACTCTGGCAGTACGATCCCGCCAAGGAGAGGATCGTGCCCTGGCTGTTCCACGGCCCCACGCCCGCCGTGACGCAGCGGATCGCCGAGGTGGAAGCCTGGATCCGCGAGGACCTCGGTGATTTCCGGGCCTTCAGCCTGGACTCGCCGGCCTCCCGGCAGAAGCGGATCGATGGGCTCGCGGCAGCTGCAGAAGCCGCCGCGGCAGGGTCACCGGCCGCCGCGTCATCTGACGGCGGCGTGAGTTAGCCGGAACGGATCAGGCGCGGTGCCCGGCGAAGAACTCCCGCAGCAGCGCGGCACACTCCTGCTCCCGGACGCCCGCAACGACTTCCACCCAGTGGTTGAGCCGGCGCTCGCGGAGGATGTCGAACACGGAACCGGCGGCGCCGGCCTTCTCATCCCAGGCCCCGAACACCACCCGCGGAATCCTGGCGAGGACGACCGCTCCCGCGCACATCGCGCAGGGTTCCAGCGTCACCACCAGGGTGCAGTCCTCCAGCCGCCAGCCGTCGTCGCCCTTGCCCTCCAACGCCCGGTGCGCCCGCAACCGCGCGGCGGCCTCCCGGATGGCGACCATCTCGGCGTGCGCCGTCGGGTCCCCCAGGGCCTCGCGTTCGTTTCGCCCGGCGCCCAACACGGAACCGTCCGGTCCGATCACGACGGCGCCGATCGGCACGTCCGCGGTGGCCAGGGCCTTCCGGGCCTCCGCCAGGGCAAGGCTCATCCATTCGGCATGGCGCGGCTCAGGGGCAGTCATGGGTCAATGATAGTTTCGACCCTAAGCATGCTGTGCAGCTCGGCTGTGCGGCCACGTAGTTAATGTAGACACGTAGTTAATGTAGACAGCAGTTAATGTAGACAAGTAGTCGGGAGACGGCCGTGACCACCGGAACAGAGAACTGGTTGGCGCATCGCTGGGGCAAATGGGTGGTGCCGTACGCGGCCCTCTGGATCACCATGCTGGTGGGCGGCGTGGTGGTGGTGATCCTGGCGCTGGTGAGTGCCGAGGTCTACGACAACGTGGTGGACGACGCCGGCCTCGCGAACCTGGACAAGCCGGCCCTGGCGTTCATGGAACAGTTGCGCAGCCCCGGCCTGGACGCCTTTATCACCGGGTTCACCAACATCGGCGGCGGCATCGGGATGCCCATCCTGGGCAGCATCCTGACGGCGCTGCTGATCTTCACCTCCCGGAGCTGGCGCCCGCTGATCCTGATCGGCGGCGCGGCCGCCGTGTCGGTGACTGCCACAACCCTGGGCAAGAAAATGATCGGCCGGGTCCGCCCGGACCACGCCGACGCCGTGCCGCCCTACGAGACCTCGCCGTCGTTCCCGAGCGGCCACACGCTGAACACCACGGTGGTGATCGCCCTCGTGGTGTACCTGGCCTGCCTGCAGATCAAACGGACCGGTGCCCGGATCGGCCTGATCGCCGCGGGTGTGATCTTCATCGTCGCGATGGGCCTCAGCCGGGTCTATCTGGGCCATCACTGGCTGACCGACGTGATCGTCGGCTGGGTCATCGGGCTGGCCTGGGTGGGGATTGTGATCATGGCGCACCGGTTCTTCCATGCGCTGCGGCGCCGGGAGCACGCGGGCGACGCGCCGACTTTCGAGCATCCCGCGCACCTCCATGACGGCGCCGTCAGCGCCACTGCTGGTGGCATTGCCGGCGGCACGGTACAGACCGACGCGAACGACGCCGATACCCCCGGCCCAGCGGGACGGTCCTCAGCATCCGGGTGATAGTTTTGACCCATGCGCACTCTCGTTGTGGACCACCCGCTGGTCGCCCATAAGCTCACCGTTCTGCGGGACAAGAACACCCCGTCCCCGGTCTTCCGCCAGCTCACCGAGGAGCTTGTCACGCTCCTGGCCTACGAAGCCACGCGTGACGTCCGCACCGAACCGGTGACCATCGAGACGCCCGTCAGCACCACCGTCGGCACCGCCTTCACCAAGCCGACCCCGCTGGTGGTCCCGATTCTCCGGGCCGGGCTCGGCATGCTCGAGGGCATGACCAAGCTGGTCCCCACCGCCGAGGTCGGCTTCCTTGGCATGGCCCGCGACGAAGAGACCCTGGACATCATCACCTACGCCGAGCGCCTCCCGGAGGACCTCACGGACCGGCAGATCTTCGTCCTCGATCCCATGCTGGCCACCGGCGGAACCCTGCGCGAGGCCATCAAGTTCCTCTTCAAGCGCGGCGCCTCCGACGTCACCTGCATCTGCCTCCTCGCCGCCCCGGAGGGCCTGGCCAAGCTGGAGGAAGAACTGTCAGAAGCCAACGTGACGATCGTCCTGGCCTCGATCGACGAGAAGCTCAACGAGAAGTCCTACATCGTGCCCGGCCTGGGCGACGCCGGAGACCGCCTGTACGGCATCGCCGGCTAGCGGCGGCGACGCCGAGGCGCAACACGGAGAATCCCTTCCGCCTCGCCGCGGACCGCGCTAGCCTGTGCGCCATGGATTGGAAACTTGAACTCGTGTTTGTGCCGGTGTCCGATGTGGACCGGGCCAAGGATTTCTACGTCAACAAGGTGGGCTTCAACGCCGACTACGACGAACGGCCCATGGAGGGCCTCCGGTTCGTCCAGCTGACCCCGCCGGGCTCCGGCTGCTCGATTGCGATCGGCGAGGGCCTCAACGACGCCCCGCCCGGGACCGCCCCCAGCCTGCAGCTAGTGGTCAGCGACATCCAGGCCGCGCACAAGCAGCTCAAGGACAACGGCGTGGACGTCAGCGACGTCGACGTCCAGGACTGGGGGCACTTTGTCCACTTCGCCGACCCCGACGGCAATAAATGGGCGGTGCAGTACATCCCCCACCGGCCCAACGGCTGATCCCGGCAGGCTGCGCGCGGCAGGCCGCCGGCTAACGGGTTGGGCGGGGCCATGCGGCAGGATGGAGGCATGAGCTTTCCATCCCGTTCCAGCACCACCACCCTGACCGCGCGCGCCGTCCTGTTCGACATGGACGGCACGCTGGTGGATTCCACCAGCATCGTGGAGCAGGTTTGGACCACGTTCGCGGCCCGCTACAGCCTGGACATCGGCGAGATCCTGCGCTCCTCCCACGGCGTCCAGGCCATGGACACGGTCCGCAGGTTCGCCCCGGCCGGTTCCGACATCCAGGCCCTCGCGGCCGAGCTCGGCCGGATGGAGCTGGCCGAGACCCGGGGCATTGTTCCGGTGCCGGGCGCCCCGGAGCTGCTGGCGAGCCTGCCGCCGGACGCCGTGGCGCTGGTGACAAGCGCGTCACGGGACCTGGCCGAGGTCCGGATGGCGGCCGCGGGGATCGCCGTCCCGGCCGTCTCGGTCACATCGGAGGATGTCATGCGGGGCAAACCCCACCCCGAGGGATACCTCCGGGCGGCCTCCCTGCTGGGTGTCGCCCCGGCCGACGCGGTGGTGTTCGAGGACGCCCCGGCCGGCATCGCCGCGGGAGTCGCCGCCGGGGTCCGGACCGTGGCGGTGGGACCCAACGCCGGCGAATTGCCGGACGGTGTCCTCCACATTCCCGACTACTCCGCGGTTACCGTGACCATCCACGTCACCGGCGCCGGCTTGCGCACCCTGTCCTTCACCTTCTGACGATGGCGACGCCGTCCTAGCGACGACGACGACGCCGCCCGGCCCGACGACGGCGCCGCCTGCCTAACCGGCCAGCAGGTACACGCTGGTCCCACCCACCGTCTGGGCCGTGAAATTGGCCTGCACCCAGGCGGCAATCTGTGCGGCATCGTTGGCTCCGCTTTCGCCCGGCATGAGGCGCCCGGCAATGAAGTAGTGGATCTTGCCGTCGGCCACGTACTGCTGGAACTGCGCCAGGGTCGGCGCGGGGTCCGTACCGTTGAACCCGCCCACGGCCATCACCGGGAGCTGCGTCGCCAGCTGGTAGCCGGCGGCGTTGTTGGATCCGACGACGGCGGCGGCCCACGTATGAGCCCCGGCGTCTGTCTGCAGCGCGGTCACGAGCGCCGCCGACGGCGTGCTGGCCCCGAGCAGGCCGCCCATTCCGCCCGCCCCTTGGCCGCGGCCGATGCCCGCGCCGGCGCCAGTCCCGTTGCCCGTGCCGTTGCCGTTTGCCGCCGTGGCACCGCCAAAGCCGCCTCCCGCCGCACCGCCGAGGGCCGGCGGCATCCCGGCCCCGCCCCGTCCGGACACGGCCGGTCCGGCGCTGACAATCGAGCCGCTGTGGGCCGTGGACGCGGTGGACAGCGAGTAGGCCAGCGGCCCGGCGAGGGCGGCGGCGACGGCGAGCGCCGCCGTCGTCCGCGCCATGGTCCTGGACGCGATCATCCCCGTCCCCTTGGCCCCCGGGGCCGCGGCGGCCAGCACCAGGCCGGCAGCGGCGAGCGCGCCCAGGAGCGCCACCCAGCGCAGCCACGGCATGTACGCCGCCGTGCGGACCAGGAGTTCGGCGGCCATGGCCCCGGCCGCCACGATCGCCACCGCGAGGACGGCCGCCGCCACGGGCCGGTTCCGCCGCTGCCAGAGCAGGACGCCGCCGAGCCCGGCGAGCCCGGCGATCCCGGGCGCCAGCGCCACCATGTAGTACGGGTGGATGATCCCGGCCATGAAACTGAACGTCAGCCCGGTGACGGCAACCCAGGAGCCCCAGATGATCACTGAAGCCCGTACCGGGTCGGTGCGCGGCGCGCGGCGGCCCAGCCAGAGCAGCCCCGCTCCGAGCAGCAGCGCCGAGGGCAGCAGCCAGGCGATCTGGCCGCCGAACTCGCTGTTGAAGAGCCGGAACAGCCCGGGCGTGCCCCAGCCGTTGCTGCCCCCCACACTCCCGGTTTCATCCCCGTTCAGCCGGCCCAGGCCGTTGTAGCCAAGCGTCAGCTCCAGGATGGAGTTACTCTGCGAGCCGCCGATGTACGGGCGGTCCGCCGACGGAATGAGTTCGACGGCGGCCAGCCACCAACCGGCGGCAACGGCCATCGCCGCCCCGGCGCCGAGCAGGTGAAGAACGCGCCTGCCCGCCGCTGCCGGCGCCGCGAGCAGGTAGGCCACGGCAAAGCCGGGGACAACCAGCAGGACCTGCAGCTGCTTGGTGAGGAACCCGAAGCCCAGCAGCACCCCGGCGAACAGCAGCCAGCGCACGCGCGCGTCCTGGATGGACCGCAACACGGCGTAGGCGGCCGCGGTCATCACAAGCACCAGCAGGGCGTCGGGGTTGTTAAACCGGAACATCAGCACGGCCACTGGCGTCAGCGCCATGACCGCACCGGAGAGGAGCCCCGCGCGGTGGGCCAGGCCGGCGTCGGCCGTGGCAGGGGCCGCGGCCCGGCGGACGGCCAGATAAACCAGCCAGACCGTGCCGATCCCCATGAGCGCCTGCGGCACCAGGACGCTCCAGGAGCTCAGCCCGAAGATCCGCACCGACAGCCCCATCACCCACAGCGACGCCGGCGGCTTGTCCACGGTGATGGCGTTGGCGGCGTCGGACGAGCCAAAGAACCAGGCCGTCCAATCCTGGGACCCGGCCTGGGCCGCCGCGGAGTAGAACGCGTTCGCCCAGCCGGAGGCGCCGAGGTTCCACAGGTACAGCACGGCCGTGGCCAGCAGCAGCGCCGCCAGTTCCAGCCGCTGCCGCAGCCCCCGGGCGCCAGGGACGGCGCGGGTGCCGCCGGCGGCCGGGCGCTCCAGGCGCCGACGGCCTTCCGGGACTTGCGGCTGCGGCGGCCCCGGCGTGCCGGCCGGCGCCGTGCCGGGGCCCGGGCTCAGGGTGTCAGTCATGGCGGCCTACGCTCCCAGTTTGTAGACCGTGGCGTTGCCCACGGTCTGGGCCTGGTAGTTGGCCGCGACCCAGGTGGCGACCTCGGAGTTGCCACCGCGGCCCCCGCCCATGCCGCCCATGCCGCCGGAAATGAAGTAACCGATCTCGCCGCGGTCCACCATCGCCTGGAACTGTGCGAGCGTCGGGTAGGGGTCGCCGCCGTTCCAGCCGCCGAGCGCGATCACGCTGGTGCCGGTGGCGAGTTCCAGGCTCGCGGCCTGGGTGGCGCCGGAGACAATCGCGGACCACTTGGCGCCGGAGGACTGCAGCAGCACGGTCAGCTCCGCCGAGGACGTTTCCCCGCCGGGGCCGCCGCCCATGCCGTCACTTCCTGGGCCGTCACTGCCGGCCCGGCCGGCCCCGAAGCCGCCGCCCATCGCGGACGCGGTGGGGCCGGAGGTCGGGATCGAACCGGAATGCGGCTGGGCGACGGTCGCCAGCGTCCACGCGGTGCTTCCGAGCCCGCCGGCGAGCAGGCAGAGGATCACGACGCCGGCCGTGGCGGCCTTGCGGAACCGTGCCGGGAGAGCCGCCATGCCGTCCGCCCGCAGGAGCAGGGCCGCGGCGGCGAGGACGCCCAGGACCACGATGATCACCCGGAGCCCCGGCAACCAGGCCGGATCGCGGCCCAGAAGCACGGCGGACCAGATCGAGGTGGCCAGCACCGTCACGGCCAGGACAACCCGGGCGGGCCAGTAGGCCCGGCCCCGCCACAGTTCCAGGGAACCGATGCCGGCCAGCGCCGCGATGGCGGGGGCCAGCGCCACGGCATAGTACGGGTGCACGGTGCCGCTCATGAAGCTGAAGATTCCGGCCGTGATGACCAGCCAGCCGCCCCACAGCAGGAGCGCCGCACGGGTTTTTGAGGTCCGGGCCTCGCGCCGGGTGAACCACAGCCCCGCCACCAGCAGGGTCAGGGCCGCCGGCAGCAGCCAAGACACCTCGCCGCCGAAGCTGGTCCCGAACATCCGGGTGATCCCGGCGGCGCCGCCGAAGCCGACGTTGCCGCTGCCGCCCGGGCCGCCCGCGTTGCCGCCCGGCATCCCGCCCGGCATCCCGCCGCCGGATCCGGTGATCCGGCCCAGGCCGTTGTAGCCGAACGTCAGTTCCAGGAAGCTGTTGGACTCCGACCCCGCCATGTACGGCCGGACCGAGGCCGGGGTCAGCTGGAAGAGCACAATGTAGCTTCCGGCCACGACGGCGATCCCGGCGGCGGCGGCCAGCAGGTGCACGAGCCGGCGGCCAAGGGTGGTGGGCGCCGCCCACAGGTAGGCCAGGGCCAGCCCGGGAACAATCAGGAAGCCCTGCAGCATCTTGCTCAGGAACGCCAGGCCGATCACCGCGCCGGCCGCGGCGAGCCACTTCCAGCCGGCCTTCTCGATGGCGCGCGTGGTGAGGTAAGCCGCCAGCACCAGGCACAGGGTGAGCATCGCGTCCGGGTTGTTGAACCGGAACATGAGGGCGGCCACCGGGGTCAGCGCCAGGGCGCCGCCGGCGAGCAGGCCAGCGGCCGGCCCGGACACCCGCTTGACGGTCAGGTAGAGAAGCCCGACGGCGGCGACTCCCATGAGCGCCTGGGGAATGAGCATGCTCAGGGCCGAGAAACCAAAGATCCGTCCCGCGAGGGCGGGGATCCAGAGGGCGGCCGGCGGTTTGTCCACCGTGATGGCGTTGCCGGCGTCGAGGGAGCCGAAGAGCAGCGCGGTCCAGTCCTTGGTCCCGGCCTGGATCGCCGCGGCATAGAAGGAGTTGGCGTAGCCGCTGGCCTCCAGATTCCACAGGTACAACGCCGCCGTGACCACCAGGAGCAGCGCTGCCGAGGGCCGCACCCAGCGGGGCTGCCGTCCGAACAGCAGCCGGTCCCGGCGGCCCTGCGCTGCCGGGGCCTGGGATGCGGGCAGCTGGGGCGCCGGTTCGCCGTCTCCGGGAACCGGGCGGAGCCTTTCCTGGGCGGCTGGGGTGCTGCCGGCCGGGGAACCGCTCTCGGCTCCGGCGGTGGGGCTGATGGTTGCCGTCATTTACTTGGCCTTTTCTGTGCGGGGGAGGGAAGGATCGGGGGCGCCGGGCGCAGGAACGGCGTCGGTGGGCCGGTGGCGGAAAACCACCAGCCGGAACAGCAGGAACTTCACGGCTGTGGCGGCCAGGTTGGCGGCGGTGACCGTGAGCAGTTCCAGCCAGCGGTCCGGTGCTGCTCCCGACGCGGCGTGAACGAGGGCGAGTGCGCCCGAGGTCAGGGCCAGCCCGATGCCGAAGACCAGCAGTCCCTCGAAGTGGTGGCGTGCGGCCTGGCTGCTGCCCTGGATGCCGAACGTGAAGCGCCGGTTGGCCGCGGTGTTGGCCACGGCGGTGGTGAGCAACGCCAGGAAATTTGCCAGCTGCGGGTCCATGAACCCGCGGCAGAGCAGGAAAATCGCCAGGTAGGCCAGGGTGGAGGCCACCCCGATGCTGCCGAAGCGGACGAGTTGTCCGAAGAGGCTTCCGCCGGGGCTTTGTTCCTGGGCCCGGGCGGCGGCCGGCAGCGGTCCGCGGGCCAGGGCGGCGCGCAGGTCGGGAACCGGGATCCGGCCCGAGACCAGGTCCCGGCTCAACCGTGCCATGCCGCGCAAGTCCGCGAGGGCCGTCTGGACGATGTCCACGCTGGAATCCGGGTCGTCGGTCCAGTCCACCGGGACTTCGTGGACGCGCAGGCCGCACTTTTCTGCCAGGACCAGCAGCTCGGTGTCGAAGAACCAGGCGTTGTCCAGCGTGTGGGGGAGCAGTTGCCGGGCCACGTCTGCCCGGATTGCCTTGAAGCCGCACTGTGCATCGCTGAAGTGGGCGCCCATGAGGGCCTGGAGCAGGAAGTTGTAGCTGCGCGAGATGAATTCCCGCTTGGGACCGCGGACCACGCGGGAGTTGCGGGTCAGCCGCGTCCCGATCGCCAGGTCGGAGTGCCCCGAAATGAGCGGGGCAAGGAGCGGGCCGAGGGCCGCCAGATCAGTGGAAAGATCCACATCCATGTACGCCAGGACCGGCGACGGCGAGGCCAGCCACACCTTGCGAAGTGCGTTTCCACGGCCCTTTTCGGCCATATGGACCACCTTCACTTCGCGTAGCTCGCGGGCTACGCGTTCCGCGGCCTTGAGCGTTCCGTCGGTGCTGGCGTTGTCCGCCACGGTGATCCGGAAGGAGTGCGGGAAGGCGGCGAGCAGGTAGGCGTGGAGCCGGCGCAGGCAGGCTTCGAGGTCCCGTTCCTCGTTGAAGACCGGGATGGTGACGTCCAGCAGGGGCGTGCTTGCGCGCGTATCGATGGCTGTGCGCCGGGCGCCGGGGCCGGTAAGCGCCCCGGCGAACGGGCCCGGAGCGGGCGCGTCGGCCAGCGCAAGCCCCGGGGGTGTCTTGGGTGCCGCCGGGCCGGCCGGCGTCGCCGCGGTGCGGGGCAGGGTTCCTGTGGCCTGGTCTGTGAATGTCATGGCTCAACTTTCCCGGCGGCCCTTATGAGGGCTTTAGGGTCAAGCTGTGCTGGGGCTGTGGAAGTCTGGGTTGTCGGGCTGCTCCGGCCGTGGAGACGCAAGGAGGCCCCGGATCCGTGTGGATCAGGGGCCTCCTTGGCGGGGCCGGTTTAGTACCAGTTGTGTGCGTAGTGGAAGTTCAGGGCGCCGCAGGGGGAGCCGTAGCGCGACTTGACGTAGTTCAGGCCCCAGTTGATCTGGGTCCGGTAGTTGGTCATGTAGTCGGCGCCGGCGCTCGCCATCTTCGTGGCGGGCAGGGACTGGACCACGCCGTAGGCGCCGCTGCTGGCGTTCGTCGCGGTGGTCTTCCAGTCAGATTCCTTGGTCCACAGCTTGTGCAGGCACTGCATCTGGCCAGGTGCCCAGCCATAGCGGCCCAGCTGGGACGCGGCGTAGGCCTGCGCCCCGGCAGGATCGTCGATTGCGACCGGCGCCGGTGCGGGGGCAGGAGCGGCTGCCGGTACCGGTGCGGGTGCCGGTGCGGGAGCGGGGGCTGCCGCGGGAGCCGGGGCTGCCGCCGGCGCAGGAGCAGGTGCGGGGGCGGCTGCCGGAGCGGGGGCGGGAGCAGCGGGGGCGGGGATCAGCGCTTCGGCTGCCTTGACCTCCGAGATCTCGGGAGCCACGTTCTTTTCCGCCGGAGCGGTCGGCCCAGCCACCTGGACCCGCTCGAAGTTGAGCTTGGCCAGCGGGTCCGCGATCGTGGCCGTCTGGCTCGCAACGTTCGCCGTGTGGGCGCCCGGCTCTGCCGCCTGGCTGGCGGCGCCGCCACCCAGCAGCAGCGCGCACGCGGCGGTGACGACGCCGGCACGGCGGCCGGTTGTACCGAGTCCGGCGGCGAACCGCGACAGGGCGGATGCCCGTTTGGCCGGTTCGGCGCGGTGGCGCGACTTAGCTGCGCCAACTGAGCGGGAATGCGAACCGCCGTCAGGGCGCGTTTGTACCTGGAATTCAGTCATGGTGGCCTCTCAACGCCGGCGGAGTTAGCTGTCGGGTTCGGATGAGGTCATCCGGCCGCACGGAATATCACGTGTCGGCTTCACCCCGAGGGCGCATGAATGCAGAATGCCCGGGAACTCTGGGTCCCCCGCCTCTGCCTGGTCCAGCGGAATCCGGGAAGCGGCAGAGTTTGGCGTCCGTCCGGATATGCGGCACCGATGGCGGCGCACTCTTAAGACGCTACAGGACCCAGCCGCTTAAGTCACATTTTGGTAACAGGAGTCACAGTGCCGGGGTGTCGCGTTGCGCCGGGTTCGCCGATCGACCACCCAAGAGTCCCGGTGGCGCCGGCCGCGCCGTCTATGCCGACGGCGGCGCGGCGGGCAGGCGCACGGCGAACTCCGTGCGGCCCGGCCGGGACGTAACCTCGACGGTTCCTCCGTGGGCCTCCACGATCGACTGGACAATGGACAGGCCCAACCCGCTGGTGCCCTCGGAAGTCGGCGCGGCGGTCGCCGTGCCCTGGCCTCCGCGGCTGCCGGAAACGGCGCCGGAGGACGGGCGGGCGGCGGCCCCGGACCCGACCCCCGCCGTCGCGACCGCCGAATTGGCGGGGAGGGCTGCGGGACTCGACGCCGGATTGGTGCGTGAGGCGTCGGCCCGGGCGAAGCGGGCGAAGACCCGGCCGATAAATTCCGGGGCGATGCCGCTGCCATTGTCTGTCACGGTGACCACGGCACTGCCGTCAGCCGAACGCATGACGCCCGTGACCACCTTGGTCCCGGGTTCGGTGTGCTTGCGCGCATTGGACAGGAGGTTGGCGAGGACCTGGTGAAGCTGGGTCGCATCACCGCGCACCACCACGGGCTCGTCCGGAAGTTCGAGCTGCCAGATGCGGTCCGGGGCCATGACTTTCTCATCGCTGACCGTCTCGACGGCCAGTTGGGTGAGGTCGACGTCGGAGATCTTGAGCGGCTGGCCCTCGTCCAGGCGCGCCAGCAGCAGCAGGTCCTCCACGAGCGTGGTCATCCGCTCGGACTGGCTTTGCACACGGGCGAGGGACCTCTCGCCGTCGGGGGTGAAATGCTCGGTCATCCGCATCAGCTCCGTGTAGCCGCGGATGGCCGTGAGCGGGGTGCGGAGTTCGTGCGAGGCGTCGGCGACGAACTGCCGGACCTTCATCTCGCTCTCCTGCCGCGCTTCGAGGGCGTTGGAGACGTTGTCCAGCATCTTGTTCAGCGCGTAGCCCACGCTGCCCACTTCCGTTCCGGGATGGGCTGCCGACGTCGGGACGCGCACCCCGAGCGCCACCTCGCCGGCGTCCAGCGGGAGGCGGGAGACCTTGGTGGCCACCTCGGAGAGCTGTTCCAGCGGCTTCATGGTCCGCCGGATCAGGGCCGTGCCGGCGAGCCCGATCAGCACGAGCCCGCCTGCGGACACCACCACCATGGTCCAGACCAGGGAGGTCAGGGTGTTTTGCTTTTCTGCCAGCGGCAGTCCGGTCACAATCACGTCGCCGTACGGCGCACGCGCGGCCGTGAGCCGGTAGGCGCCGGCCGAAAGGGTCCGGTCCACGGGCACACCGTTTGGGGTGAGGGCCAGGAGAACCTTGTTGTCGGCGGGGGAGAGGCTCTTGACCGCGCCGTCCCCGGCCAGGAAGCCGGCCCTACTGACTTCGTCGTCCACTATCCGGGCGTTAAGCGTCCCGACGCCCTGTCCCCGGGCTTCGAGGGGGTCGGGGCGCCTGCCCGAATCGTCCGAGGAGGGCCGGCCGAACTCGCTCGAACGGTGGGAAGCCTGGTCCAGCTGGGTGTCGAGTTGCCGGGTGAGGAAGAGGTCCATGGAGGCGTAGCTGAACAAGCCCACAGCGCCGCAGATGGCCACGAGCAGTGCCATGGCAACCAGGACCAGCCTGGTGCGCAAATGCCACGTGGACGGGTTGCGCCAGTCGCGTCCGGGGACGCGGGTCATGCCGGAAAGTGAGGGCACGGATCAGTCCGCCGGTTTCAGGACGTACCCGGCTCCGCGCACCGTGTGGATCATGGGAGCGTGGTTGGCGTCGACCTTCTTGCGGAGGTAGGAAATGTACAGTTCCACGATGTTCGCCTGCCCGCCGAAGTCGTAGTCCCAGACGCGGTCCAGGATCTGGGCCTTGCTGATGACCCGTTTCGGGTTTTCCATAAGGTAGCGCAGCAGCTCGAACTGCGTGGCGGTCAGGTGCAGTTCCTCCCCGGCCCGGGTGACTTCGCGGGTGTCGACATTGAGCACGAGGTCTCCCACCACGAGTTCGGCGGTGTCCATGGCGGCCACCCCGGAGCGCTGGACCAGCCGGTGCAGGCGCAGCAGCACCTCTTCCATGCTGAACGGCTTGGTGACGTAGTCATCGCCGCCGGCTGCCAGCCCGGTGATGCGGTCCTGGACGGCATCCTTGGCCGTCAGGAACAGCGCCGGCACCTCCGGCGCGAACGCGCGGATCCTGCTCAGCAGTTCGACGCCGTCGAACCCGGGCAGCATCACGTCCAGCACCAGCACGTCGGGGCGGAACTCCTTGGCCAGCCGGACGGCGCCGGGCCCGTCCTCGGCCACGGCCACGGACCATCCGGCCATCCGCAGGCCCATGCTCATGAGTTCGGAGAGGCTGGGCTCGTCATCCACCACGAGGGCACGGATGGGGGAGCCGTCCGGATGCGTGAGCTGGGGAAGGTTGTTGGTCATGGAGTGCGAAGTGGCCATGGGACAACTCTCCGATCTGCCGGTTAGGCGCGGCTTTGGGGACCCTGTGCGGCACCTGTGAATCCCAGCCTAGCGAGCTGGACGCCGTTGCGGGACCGTACGGGCGGCGACGGCCGCGCTCAATCCGCCCTTTCCCGTCAGGCCCGAACGTCACAGGCCCGGCTGTCGGCCCGCACAGCCCAGGCACAGGATCGCTCACCACTCTGGGGTGAACACCGATCCGCACCCTAAGGAGAAACACCATGAGCGGTCAGCATCCCGGAGCCGGTTCCGGACCAGCCCCCGAGCCAGCCCCCGTACCCGCCCCCGCGCCCACAACCGGCGCAACAGCGGCGCCCGCGCCCGTGACCGCGCCCCGCGCTGCCTGGCAGCACGGCGCCGGGCACACCGACACCGGGCACACCGATACCGGACACACCGATGCCGGGCAGCACGACGCCGGGCAGCCGGCAGCGGGCCCCGCCGCCGGCTGGGGCGCGCCCCCGGTCTGGACGGTTCCGGCGTCGGAACCGGCCTGGGGCATGCACCGGCAGGAGCCTCCCGCGGCTGCGGCGGCCACAGGCTGGGGCGCGCCGGGAACTTCCGCCAAGACGACCTCGGCGGCGAAGCCCTGGACCCTCAAGCGGGGGCTCGCCGTCGCCGGGGCCGCGGCTGTCCTGGCTGTCGGCGCCGGAACAGGCGTCTATGCCCTGACCTCAAGTGCCACGGCAGCCACTGGTGCCGCCGGCGGGGCGGCGGCCGGGGGAGCCGGCGGCCAGGGTTTCGCCCCGGGCCTGCCCGGCACCGCACAAGACGGTTCCCCACAAGACGGTTCCGCGCAAGGCGGTTTCGGGGGAGGGGGCATGCCGGGGCAGGGCGGTCCCGGCGATTTCGCTGCCGGCGGGATGGGCAGCGGGCTTTCGGCGGCCGTGCATGCCGAATACGTGGTGCTGCAAGGAAGCACCTACACGACGATGGCCGAGCAGCTGGGCACAGTAAGCGAAGTCAGCTCTTCCTCCGTGACGGTCAAGAGCAGCGACGGTTTCACGCGCAGCTATGCGCTGGGCAGCGACGTGGTGGTGAGTAATCTGCAACAGCGGCGCCAGCAGGCCGGCGGCACGGGCACCCAGCTGAGCGTGGCGGACATCGTCGCGGGCGGGACGGTGCGGATCGTGGCGGCCAAGGAAGGTTCCGGCTATACGGCGGCCTCCGTCATGGTGATGGCGGCGACGGCCACCGGCCAGTCGAACTGACCCGCCGCTGCCGGCATCGCCGCCGTGCCGGCCGGCGGCAATGCCGGCTGCCCACTCCGTGGACCTCCGCGCAGGGAACGGTGGGCAGACCCGGTTTTGCCCAACTTGCCGTGCTGTGAATGATTTCGGCCGCATTGCGACTTGAGGGCGAATAATATTCGGCAAAAAACACTTTCTGACCTTTCGGTCAGTAAAACACTTGTTATTTTATTGCCGCTGCAGAATTGTGACTTGCGCTACATATCCCTGATCTGTCTCACTATGTGGAATCCGGGGTCCATTGTTACTTGCACGTTTACATTGTTACGTTGCACACTTCAATTGTGAACAAGAACTCAACAGCACCTGCAGCCGCAGCTTCCTGGATCAGCACACCCGCTGGTACCGAGATGCGCTGTTGTCGAATGCACGCCTAACTTTTACACCCCTAAAGGTTTCTAGGCATTCGCCCCCCAGCCCAGAGTCGGGCGCCCCTCCCCAATTTCATTGCGGGGAAAGAAGCATTCGAGCCGCGATGACGGCCATTCACATTGAGGTAAGCATTCCATGTCAGTTGCATCCGGATACGTCCACATCTCCGTCCGTAACGCCAGCAAGGCCGGCCAGGCCTCCGGGATCCGCCAGGGCTTTGGCGGCCGCTCCGCGTTCGCCCCCGCCGGATCCACGGGCAGCTTCCCCGCCCCCGGATATGCAGCTCAGGGCTACAACCCTGACTCCTACGGCCAGCTCCGTGCCGTTCCGCCCGCCCCCGCCACGGCGCCCACCCCCGTGATCGCCCCGGGCGCCGGCAGCCCGGTCCGTCCGGCCCCCAGTGACAACGTCGCCCGCGGCTTCGTGCTGTACATGGGCATCGACGAGGAAACCGCGGCTGCGGCCGGCACCTCCATCGCCAAGCTTGCCCAGGAAATCCGGGCCTACGCACAGTCGCTCGTGGCCGGCGCCGAAAGCTACGCCGCCGTCGCCGTCGCGCCGGCCAGTGCCCCGGGTTCCGCCCTCGACGTCGTCCGCTCGACCTTCGGCGACCCCACCGCAGGGGCCCGCCAGCGCACCGAGACCGCCCGCCTGCAGCAGCCGCAGGATCCGCGGCCTTCCGGCGTGCTGATCGACCTCGCCCGCCGTGAGGTGCACCTCGACGGCGAATCCCTGAACCTGACGTTCAAGGAATTCGAGCTCCTGAACTACCTCGTGGAGAACGGCACCCGCACCGTTGGCCGCGACGAGCTCCTCGAAGGCCTGTGGCGGAACGCCGAAGAGGTCCCGAACGAGCGGACCATCGACGTCCACATCCGCCGCCTGCGTTCCAAGCTCGGCCGCCTCGCCAACACCGTGCGCACCGTGCGCGGCCAGGGCTACCGGTTCTACGAGCACCCCGAAGTGGTTGTCTGGGCCGCTCCGGAATATTCGATCTAGCTTTCTAGCCCACGCAAAGCGTCCGTCCCTAAACTGGGGCGGGCGCTTTCGCTTTCGTGGTGCCCGTTTGACGCGCGCAGCACGGCATTTGCCGTGCCTTAGACACCTCCTTCGTTCCTCAGTCGGCGATGCGGCACTACGCAAAACACCGTCCTGCGCGCTTTCGGGTTGTGCCGCTGCGCTACAGCACCCTCACTCTCCGGAACGGGGCTTCGGGTGGGCTCGCTGACGGGCATGTGCCTCCGCGGCTGGGTTGTCTTGTACGTGCCTCAGAAGCTGAGGCGGCGAGGCCGGATTTTGGGGCCGCGGCGTGGCGGGCACCGCGAAGCGGGCACGGCCCCAAATCCGGCGAAGTCGCCGCTGGGGGTGGTTTCGGTTGGGCTCTGTTGCCTTTCGGGGGGCCGGCGTAGTCTCGGACCGTTGAGCCGACTATTGGGAGGAAGACATGTCTGTTGCACGGATTACTACCCTGAGCGCGAACTCCAAGACCTCGTTTGATGCTGCCATCAAGGAGGGCATTGACCGGGCTAACAAGACCCTTCGCAATGTCACGGGGGCATGGGTGAAGGAACAAAAGGTCGAAATCAGCGACGGCGCCGTCGTTGCCTGGCACGTGGTGCTGGAAGTGACCTTTGTCCTTGAAGACTGAGCGAACGCTGGTGGGGTGCGCGCCCGTGGGCCAGCCACCGCACTAGGATTGGGGCATGAGCGCGCATCACATCAAACGGCTGGTGATCATGCGGCACGCCAAGTCCGATTGGCCCGGCGGGGTTGCCGACCACGAAAGGCCGCTCGAAGAACGCGGCCACAAGGACGCCCCCGTCGCCGGAAAGTGGCTGCTCAAGCACGGCGTGGTCCCTGATTTCATCCTCTGCTCCAGCGCTTTGCGGACCCGCCAGACCTGCACGTGGGTGTGCCACGCCCTCGGGGACAAGGCGCCGACGCCCAAGCTCGAGGACGGCCTGTACGCCGCCTCCGCCTTGCGCATGCTGGCCGTCATCAACCATGTCCCGGACACGGTGACCACCCTCATGGTGATTTCACACATGCCCGGTGTGCAGGACCTTGCCATGCATCTGGCGTCGCGAGACTCCGACCACGATGCCTATATGGACGCCGCCACGCGCTATCCGACCAGCGGGCTGACCATCCTGGAAACGGAAAAGTCCTGGGCCGAACTGGACGGACAGGACGCCAAGCTGACCCACTTCAAGGTCCCCCGCGCCAAATAACCGCAGGTCCGCCCGGTGAGGGCTGCGGAATCCATAGCAACCGGCGCCGATCTGCGCTTTACTGATGCTGTTTAGTCATGTGGTTTTTTCCAGTGGTTTTGGGGCATCTGTTGCAACCCGGAGAAAAGGTGATCAACGTGGATTCAGGGCAGCTCATAGGAATTATTGGCGGCATCGTCGTGGTGCTCGCGATCGTGGCGGTGGCGGTCATGGTCAGCCGCAAGCGCAAGGTGGCCGCGGACCGGAACCGCGCCGCCGAGATGCGTGAACAGGCCAAGGCCGACGAATTCGCTGCGCGGGAACGCGAGGCCAAGGCGGCCCGTGCCGAGGCCGACGCCCAAGAGGCCGACCTCGAGGCCGAGCGGCTGCGGCAGGAGGCCCGCAACCGCAAGGAGGAGGCCGAAAGCGTCCGCTCCGGCGCGCAGGAGCAACTGCGCAAAGCCGACGAAGTGGACCCTGACGTGGTCACCTCCGAACGCGAAGCCGAAAGCGCGCAAATGCCGACCCGTGGGGATTTGCGCGCCGAGCGGGCCACCGCCGAGCCAGCAGCGGGCACCCCCGTCCCCGGCCAGCAAGCGTCCGGCGAGCAAGCCATGGGCCAGCAAGCGTCAGCCGACCAGCGCAGCCGCGAGGAAGTCACCCGGACCGACACCACCCCGGGCCCGGATGCGGCCCCCCGGGAAGACCGGCCGCGAAACCTCTGAGCCTAACTCTCTGAGCCGAACACTTGAGCTGCTTCCGGGCGGAAACTCCTGAGCTGAGCCGCTCCGCGGTCAGGGTGGCGGTGCGCGGAACTCAGCGGCGGGCGGAGGCCCGGGCCGGTGATTTGGGGGCAGGTGCCTTGGCCGGAGTCTTCGCCGCGGGCTTGACTGGCGCCTTCGCCGCGGGCTTGGCCGGCGACTTGGCCGCGGGCCGGGCAGCCGCCCGCGGAACCGCCGGGCGGGCGGCGGTGCCTCTCGGCGTCGGGCGCGGCGCGGAAGGCCGCGGGTTCGCGGATCTGGATCCCGCGCCTCGCGCGACGTTCGCCGGGCGGCGCCGCGGAGCCCGGCCCGGGGAACGCCGGCCGTGGCTCCTGCCGGGCAGGACAGTGCCGGCGAACAGCAACAGTAAGGTGACGGCTCCGGCGGCCGCGGCCAGATAGAAGTACAAATCTGGATGCTCGGAATCGACGCGCGTGGACAGGGCGTCGGGATCGGGGTTGAAGGCCAGCCCCCACTGGCGCAGGAAGGCGACCCCGAACGCGATGAAGAGGATGCTGCCGACCCCGCTCGCGGCCAAAGTCTTGTGCCGGCGCCGGACCACCACCTCCGCCACGCAGGCCACATAGGCCGTGGCGGCGGCCCCGACGAACCACACCAGCACCCACTCGTGCAGGGTGATTCCGGTCAGGACCAGAAGTGCCAGGGCAGTGAGGAACGCTCCGATGGCGACTTTCCCACTGGTACCCATGTGACGCATGTGAACAATCATGCCTGAGCGGGCGGCTGCTTCACGACGTAGCCGCGCATGGAGGCCATGATTGCGGCCACACTTTGCTCCCTGGTCCGCTCCGGGTTGTACGTCTGGCGGTCCAGGCCCACCACGAAGCAGGCCCCAAAGATTGCTGTTTCCAGGCTGCCCCGGGATACGCCGGAATCCACGGGATAGACGGCGGCGACGCTGTCGATGGCTGAGCCGATCACCGCGAGCAGGCGCCCGCGGAGCTCGGCGAAGGTGTCCTGCCATTCGCTGGGGGTGCGCCAGTTTTCGCTGACCCAAAGCCGGGCGAAGGACGGGTACTCGGCCATGAAGTCCATGGCCTGGCCGATCATCTCCTCCATGGCGGCGAGGGGATCGGCGGAGTCGTCGCGGACGCTCAAGAGCCGTGCCAGGAGGATGTCCACGCCGTGGCGCAGCAGCTGGGCGATCAGGTCCGACTTGCTGCCAAAGTTGTAATACACCGTGCCCTTGGACACCCCGGCGGCCGTGGCGATCTCGTCCACTGTGACGCCCGCCGCGCCGCGCTCGCCGATCAGTTCCATGGACGCCTCGAACAGTTTCTGTTTCGTGGCGTTCGTGCGGGCGGGGCGGAGCTTTTTCCCGGCGTCCCCGGAACCTGCCCGGCTGCCGCCGCTGGGGCTGGTGGTCATACGGCGATCTCCGGTTTCAGCGTCTTGAGCGTCCAGTACTTGTTCTTTCGGACGGCAACGGTCGACATTGCCAGTCCCAGCAAAGTGTAGCCAACCAGACCCAGCATGGTGGGCAGGATCAGTGCCAGGTCAGCACCGTAAATCAGGTGCCGCATGCCGCTTACCACGTAGCCCATCGGCAGGATCTGGTGCACCACGTGCAGCGGTTCGGGCGTGGTCTGCCACGGGAAAGTGCCGCCGGAGGACACCAGCTGCAGCACCAGCAGGATGAGCACCACGAGCTTGCCGGGCGAGCCCAAAAGCGCCACCACGCCCTGGATGATTGCGCTGAACGCCATCGCGGCCGCCAGCATGAGGAACCACATGAGCACCGGGTGGGCGGGGTCCAGTCCCAGCCCCACGTCCACCACCAGGGTCAGCAGGCTCGCCTGTACGGCGGAGACCGCCAGGAACGGGAGCCAGCCGCCTGCGGCAATCTTCCAGGCCGGTGCATTGGAGGCCAGCGCCCGCTGGGTGACCGGGCGCATCGCCTGCACCAGCATGAAGATGCCGATCCACAGGGCCAGCGTCAGGAAGAACGGTGCCAGCCCGGCGCCGTAGGACCCGGCCTTGGCCTGCGAGACATTGCTGACGGCCACCGGATCGGCCATGACCTTGGAGAGGCTGTTCTTCTGGGCATCGTCGGGGTTGGGGACCTTGCCAGCGCCCTTGGCGAGTTCCGCGGCGAGTGTTCCCGCGCCGTCGGAGGCGGTCGCCGCGCCGCTCTCCAGCTGCGCCGCGCCGTCGTCGAGTTTCTGCGCACCCTGCACGAGCCTGCCCGCGCCGTCGACGGCGTTCTGCTGGCCGGCGGCGAGGGCCGCAGAACCGCCGGCGAGCTGGTCCGCCCCGGCGGAGGCCTTGGCGACGGCGTCGCTGAGGGCGGGCGCGGCGCCCGCCAGCTGAGCCGCGCCGGCGCTGACGGCGGCGGAACCGTCGGCCAGCTTCTGGACCTGCGCCGCGGCGGCCTGCAGCTTGGCGCCGGAGGCAGCCGCCGCAGCTGAAGCCGCGGAAGCCGCGGGCGGCGCGGGGGTGGCGTCGACGTCGGCCACTACCTTGTCCGCCTGCTCCTGGGTGAGGACGCCGGCGGCGACCAGACGGGAGGTGGAGGCCACCACCCTGCTGCGCTGGGCCTGCGCGGCGGCTTGCTGCGCGGACTCTTGCGCGGCGGCAAGCTGCCCGGGGATGGCCTGCACTGTGTTGTTAAATGCGGTGTTGAGCGCGGCGTTGCCGGCCGCCACCTGCGCGGCGCCGTCGGCCAGCCGCTGTGCGTCGGCGGGCAGGGCCGCGGTCTTGTCCTTGAGTTGGGTGAGGCCGGTGCTGAGCTGGCCGGCCCCGGCGCTGAGCGAAGCGGCGCCGTCGCGGAGCTTGAGCTCGCCGTTGTAGAGCTCGGTGGCACCGGTTTTGAGCTCGCCGGTGCCCTGGTGCAGGGTCACGGTGCCCTCGTGGAGCCGGGCGACGCCGTCGGCGAGCTGGCCCGCGCCGTCGGAGGCCTTGAGCATCTGCGTGTGGATGGTGCCGAATCCGGTGAGGAGCTGGTTGGCGGTCTCCTCGCCCACCTCCTTGGCGACCGTGGTGTGCACCGCAGTGGTCAGCTTGTCCACGATGGTGCTCAGGAGATAGTTGTTGGCATCGTTGGTGGTGACGTTGAGCATGGCCTGGTTGGCGGCGTCGAAGCTGCCGGGGGAGACCAGGTTCGCGGAGAAGTCCTGCGGGATTTTCAGGGCGAACGCGTACGTTCCGTTACTGACACCCTGGTCCGCTTCCTCGGTGCTGGCGACCGTCTTCCAGTTGAAGACGTGGCCATCCACCAGGGACTCGGCGACCTTCCGGCCGGCCTCCAGCCGCGTGCCGTCGGCGGCCGTGGCACCGGAGTCCTGGACCACCAGGGCGGCATCGATCTGGTTCAGCTTGCCGTACGGATCCCAGTTGGCGTAGAGGTACACGGCGCCGTAAAGCAGCGGGACCAGGGCCAGGGCCAGGATGGTCAGCTTGGGCAGCAGCCCGCCGGTCATTCGTTTGAGCTCGGAGCGGGCCAGCCGCAGCACAGTCACTTTGCGTCCTCGGTTTCGGGGGAGAGGGGTTCTGTTGGGAGGGTTTCGGATGCGACCTTTTCGTGCGCGAGCTTTTCGTGCTCGAGTGCATTGCCGATCATGGCGGCGGGCCCGGACCAGCGCTCCGGGATCCGGGTGACGGTGGCGACGACGGCGAGCGGCCGCCCGGCGTCGTGCGCCAGTTCCTGCAGCCGCGGCAGCCAGTCGGCAGTGTCGCCGCTGTGCCGATCGGGGGAGTCGACCACGAGGAGGCCGGTGTCCGGATTGGCGAGGGCAAGCGCCGTGAGCAGCTCGATCCGCCGGCCCGCCGGCAGCTGCTCGGTCCACAGCGAGGCGATGTCTTCGAACCCGTTGAGCCTGAGCCAGGGGGTGCTGCGCGCGGCGCCGCGGTGGCGGCGCGGCACCAGGGCCAGGTCCTCGGTGACGAGGTCGCGGACGCTCAGGTGCTGTTCGGGCTCGTTGACGCCAGGGGAGTCGACCACGTTGCTCGCCTGCCGGAGGTCCTTGATCCGGGCACTTCCGTCCCAGCCCACGGTTCCGGCGGACGGCTTCATGCGCCCGCTCAGGGCCAGGGCCAGGGCGGTGCGCTGGTCCTGGCGGACGCCCTCGACGAGCAGGAGGCCACCGCGTGCGGCCTCCAGCGAGGTGGGCGGTAGGAGGTCATCCCGCCGGCCGGTCACGGAGAGCTGGTGTACGCAGAGCAAAGCGGGCCTTTCGCAGAAACGATGTCCACTCAAGGCTAACTAAACTGACCGGTCAGTTCAAATAGAATGCGGGTGGTGTGATGAAGGAGACGTGCCGCCGCCAGCGGCCGCAGCCTCAGCCGGTGCCGCGGGGCCGCGGCGCCGGCGGCTCATCCCCGGCCGGTCAAAGGCCGTACTCTTCCAGCAGGCGGAGCCAGACCTCGCTGATGGTCGGATAGGAGGGCACGGCGTGCCACAGCCGGTTCAGCGGCACTTCCCCCACCACCGCAATGGTGGCTGCGTGCAGGAGTTCAGCCACATCCGGGCCGGCGAACGTGGCGCCCAGCAGCACCTTGCGGTCCTCGTCGATGACCAGCTGCGCCCACCCCTCGTAGTGTTCGGCGTGCAGGGAGGAGCCGGCCACCTGGATGGGGAGTTCCACGGCGGAGGCCCGGAAGCCGTCCTTCTCCGCCTGCGCCATGGTCCGGCCCACGTTCGCCAGTTCCGGATCCGTAAACACCACGTTCGGCACCGCGTGCTCGTAGGCCGTCTGGGCAAAGCGGCTCCACGGTGCCGGCTCGCCGCTGAGTTCTCCCTTGGCCCGGGCGGCAATGGCGTCTCCGGTGGCCCGCGCCCCGTACTTGCCCTGGTGCGTCAGCATCGCCCTTCCGGCGGCGTCGCCCGCAGCATAGAGCCACGGGGAACCGGACACATCGTTCCCGGTGGCGTGGTGGACTAGTCCGGTGGAATCGGTGGTGAGCCGCAGGGTCCCGCCCTCCGGTGCCGTGAGGCCGACGCTGTCCAGGCCGAGCCCCTCAAGGGCGGGGTGCCGGCCCGTGGAGACAAGCAGCTTGTCCGCCGTGATCGTCGCGCCGGGGGCCGCGCCGGCAGCGGGGCCGGCGCCCGGGCCGCCCTTGGGGCTGCCGTCGAGCACGACGGTGAGGGAGCCGTCGTCGTTCTCATGCACACTCCGCGTACCCGTGTGCAGACGGAGGTCGACGCCATCGGCGCGCAGGCCGGCAGCGACCAGGTCTGCGGCCTGCTCCGGGAAAACGCCCAGGAGCCCGCCGCGGGCCACGAGAGTCACGGACGAGCCAAGGCGGGCATAGGCCTGGGCGAGTTCGACACCGGCAACGCCGCCGCCGAGGACCGCAAGCCGCGCGGGGACCGCGCGGGCCGAGGTCGCCTCCCTGGTGGTCCAGTACTCGACGTCGTGAAGCCCCTCGACCGGCGGCTGGTTGGGGGCGGAGCCCGTGGCGACCACCACGGCGTGCCGGGCCGTGAGCGCGTAGCCGTTGCCGTCCAGCCCGGCCACCTCGACCTGCCGCGGAGCGGTGATCCAGCCGTGGCCGCGGATCAGTTCGATGCCTGTGTCCTCCACCCACTTGACCTGGCTGTCGTCCTGCCAGTTCGAGGTGAAGTAGTCCCGCCGCTTCAGCACGGCTGCCGGATCCAGGGTGCGGGTGACTGCTTCCTGGGCGCCGGGGACCGTTTGCGCGCCATGCAGCGCAGTGCCCGGCCGCAGGAGCGCCTTCGAAGGCATGCAGGCCCAGTAGGAGCACTCGCCGCCGACCAGTTCCGCCTCGATGAGCACTGCTGTCAGGCCGCCGCGGACCACGCGGTCCGCCACATTCTCGCCCACAGCCCCGGCGCCGATCACAATGACATCGAATTCCCGCTCAATCTGTGCCGTCATGGCACCAGCCTACGCCGGGGCCATGGCCGGATCCGGGGGAACTCCGGGCTCCGGCGGTGCGGGGTTCCGGCGTAATGTGCCGGGCCGAACCCTTTGCAGGACGGGGGACGGTCGATACTGTTGGGACCATACTTGGGGGAGGAGGCGGCCATGGCCGCACGCAACATGACAACAGGCCCGGCCATACCGCTGGCGAGGTTCAGCGCCCAGGCCCGGCTCCGGGCGCTGCAGTCGGACATCCTGGAGCTGATCCTGGAACGCGACCTGGTTCCCGGCGACCCGTTGCCGACCGAGAACGAGCTTACGGCGGCACTCGGCGTCGGCCGCAACACCCTGCGCGAGTCCTTGAAGGCGCTCCAGGCGCTGGGTGTCATTGAGATCCGCCACGGGTTCGGCATGTTCGTGGCGCCGAGCAATTTCGAGGCCCTGACCGACGGGCTCACCTTCCGGGCCCGGCTGTCTCTGCGCCATCAGGGCGAGGAAGCCCTGCAGCTCGTGGAGGTCCGGCAAGCACTTGAATCGGGCCTGGTCGGCGCCGCCATGGACCGGATCAGCGCCGAACAGCTGGCCGCCGTGGAGGAGTCCGTGAACCGGATGGAAGCCCTGGCTGCCGCGGGGGAGCCCTTCATAGAGGCCGACGCGGAGTTCCACCGCAGGCTTTTCGAGCCGTTGAACAACGACCTGCTGATCAGCCTGATGGACGTCTTCTGGAAGGTCTACCGCCGGATCCACCTCGAACTCGGCGGACCGTACGCCGTCGACCTGCAGGCAACGGCCGCAGTGCACCGCGGGATCTATGAGGCTGTCGCAACGGCGGACAAGGCCCTCGCCTCCGAGCGGCTCAGCACGCATTTCGATGACATCCGCAACATCATCGTCCGGACCACGTCCTGATCCCTGACGCTGGGCCGCTCCGGCCCAGCATCAGGCGGAGCCTAACCCGGTGCCCTGGCGCCTAACGCACCCGGCGGTTAAAGCAGAAGATCCGCCCCGGCGAACCGGGGCGGATCTTTATCTGTGCGCCCAAAGGGATTCGAACCCCTGACCTTCTGTTCCGTAGACAGACGCTCTATCCAGCTGAGCTATGGGCGCATTCTCGGCTCTTGGAGAACTTCTTGCTCCCCGAACCTCGAATTACTTTACGCGAGCCCGGGCCCAGTTACAAATCGAAGCGGGTGTAATTTAGCCGACTAGACCGGTCTACGTGACCTTAGTCACAAAAAGGAGGGATGGTGGCCGGCCAGTTCCTTGAATTTCCGCGGTTTTTGATTTATTCCGCCCTGGTCATCCCATGTCCGGGCCCGGAATGGGTCCCCTGCCGAGCCCTAGCATTTAGGACACACCACTGAACCCGAGGAAGGGAACCGTAATGGGAGATCTGGCGCGACTGCCGTTGCTTGAAAAGGCACCCACCACACATGCCGGTCTGCTGGCATGGGTAGAAGAGGTGGCTGAACTGACACAGCCGGACCGGATCTACTGGGTTGACGGGTCGGAAGCGGAGAACACGCGACTCACCGACGAGCTCGTTGCCGCAGGCACCCTGACCCGGCTGAACGAGGAACTCTTCCCCAAGTCCTTCGCGGCGTTCTCCGACCCCGCCGATGTGGCCCGCGTCGAAGAGCAGACCTTCATCTGCTCGGAGAAGGAACACGACGCCGGCTTCACCAACAACTGGATGGCCCCGGCGCAGATGAAGGAAAAGCTGCGCGGCCTGTTTTCCGGTTGCATGCGCGGCCGCACTATGTACGTGATCCCCTTCGTGATGGGCCACCTGGACGCCGAGGACCCGAAGTTCGGCGTCGAGATCACCGACAGCGCCTACGTGGTCGCCTCCATGCGCATCATGGCCACCATCGGCACCAAGGTCCTGGACAAGATCACCGCGACCAACGCGTTCTTTGTCCCCGCACTGCACTCCCTGGGCGCCCCGCTGGCCCCCGGCCAGGCCGATGTCCCGTGGCCCTGCAACCCGGACAAGTGGATTGTCCACTTCCCGGAGGAGCGCTCCATCTGGTCCTTCGGCTCCGGCTACGGCGGCAACGCCCTGCTCGGCAAGAAGTGCTACGCCCTGCGCATCGCCTCGGTGATGGCACGCGACGAAGGCTGGCTGGCCGAGCACATGCTCATCCTCAAGCTGACCTCGCCGGAGCAGAAGAACTACTACATCTCCGCCGCCTTCCCGTCGGCCTGCGGCAAGACCAACCTCGCCCTGCTGGATCCGACAATCGAGGGCTGGAAGGTCGAAACCCTCGGCGACGACATCACCTGGATGCGGTTCGGCAAGGAAGGCGAGCTCCGCGCCGTCAACCCCGAGGCCGGCCTCTTCGGCGTGGCGCCGGGCACCGGCTGGGGCACCAACCCCAACGCGATGCGCGCCATCGCCAAGGGCCACAGCATCTTCACCAACGTCGCCCTGACGGACGACGGCGGCGTGTGGTGGGAGGGCATGACCGACGAGGTGCCCGCGCACCTGACCGACTGGCAGGGTAACTCCTGGACCCCGGAATCGGACACGCCCGCCGCCCACCCGAACTCCCGCTTCTGCACGCCGATCGACCAGATCGACATGCTGGCCGAGGAGTACTACAACCCGGACGGCGTGGAGCTTTCCGCGATCCTGTTCGGCGGCCGCCGCAAGACCACCATCCCGCTGGTCACCGAGGCGCGCAGCTGGTCCAACGGCATCTTCATGGGCTCCACCCTGTCCTCGGAGACCACTGCCGCGGCAGCCGGTGCCGTCGGCGTCGTCCGCCGGGATCCGATGGCCATGCTGCCCTTTATCGGTTACGACGCAGGCGATTACCTGAACCACTGGGTGAACCTGTCCGCGAAGGCCGACCCGGAGCGGCTGCCCAAGATCTTCCTGGTCAACTGGTTCCGCCGCAATTCCGAGGGCGGATTCGCCTGGCCCGGATTCGGTGACAACGCCCGGGTCCTGAAGTGGGCCATCGAACGCCTCGAGGGCAAGGCCGACGCCGTGGAGACCCCCATCGGGTTCGTCCCCACCGCTGACGCGATCGACCTCAAGGGCCTGGACATGACCCCGGCCCAGGTTGAAGAGGCCGTCCGTGTCGACCCCGCGGAGTGGACCACCGAGCTGGCCTCGATCGAGGAATGGTTCGCCAACTTCGGCAGCTCGCTGCCCGAGGCACTGCGCGCCGAACTCGCAGGACTTAAGGAGCGCATGGCCGCCGAGCAGTAGCAGCCGGCCCAACAGCACCCTAACGAAGGCGGCCCCGCATCTTCCCGGAAGATGCGGGGCCGCCGTTTTCGTTGCCGTCCGCGACGCCGGGACTTAGGTCCCTAGGCCGCGTCCGGCCAGATCCCTAGGCTTGTCCGCATTCCATCAGCCGGGCCGGCCGCCGGTTGGAGCGTGCGCTGGGGGCATTCCGGGCGGGTGCGGCCGCGCCCCCGACCTGCTCGCGGTCAGCGAGATTTCAGGAGTTCCTCATGCTTGTCAATGACGACATCGATGCTTTGTCTAGGGCTGTCAGCGGTCCGGTCGCGTTGCCGGACAGCCCCGCATTCGCGGAGGAGACGTTCGCCTTCAACGTCGCGACGGTGCACCGGCCCGACGTCGTTCTGGGTGCCGCAGATGCCCGGGACGTCGCGGCCGCGGTGAAATGGGCGGCGGAGCGCCGGCTTCCCGTGTCCGTCCAGTCCACCGGGCACGGCGCCGAATCGGCGATCGATGGCGGCCTGCTCATCAACACGCGCCGGCTGCAGGACCTGCAGATCAATCCGGGTGAACGCACCGCACGCGTCGGCGCGGGGGTGAAGTGGCGCACCGTCCTGGAGGCCAGCGTGCCGCACGGGCTCCTCGGCTTGCATGGCTCCAGCACCGACGTCGGCGTCGTCGGCTACACGCTCGGCGGCGGGCTGCCCGTGCTCGGCCGCGCCCACGGCTTCGCGGCGGACCACGTCCGCAGCATGGAAATTGTCACCGCCGACGGCGCGCTGCGGCGGATCGACGCCGACGCCGAGGCCGAGCTGTTTGCACTGATGCGTGGCGGCAAGGGCAACCTCGGGATCGTGACCGCCCTTGAGTTCAGCCTCTTTCCCTTCAGTGACTTCTACGGCGGCGGCATCATTTATCCCGGGGCGGATGCGGCCACCATCCTGGCTGCCTTCCGTCACTGGCTGCCCACGCTGCCCGAAGATGCCTCACCCTCGGTCTCCCTGCTGCGGCTTCCGGACATGGACTTCGTTCCCGAGCCGCTGCGCAACCAGTTCGTCGTGCACCTGCGCTTTGCCTTCCTGGGGAACCGCGAGGCCGGCGACGCGCTGCTTGCCCCGATGCGGGCGGTCTCGACCCCGCTGATGGACACGGCCGGGCCCATGAGCTACCTCGACGTCGACCAGATCCACATGGACCCGGCGGACCCGCTGCCCTTCATGGACGGCGGAGCGCTCCTGAAGGACTTCGGCGAAGAGACTGTGGCTGACTTGCTCGAGCTCACCGGGGAAGGCTCGGACTGCCCGCTGCTGCTGGTGGAGGTCCGGCCGCTGGGCGGCGCGCTGGCCCGGACTGCTGCCGTGCCGGATGCGTTGCCGGATGCGGTGTCGGGGCGGGACGCGGCTTTCCTGCTCTTCCTCGTCGGGTTCAACATCCCGCCCCTTGCCGAGGCCGTATCGGCCTCCATCGGCGGGATCCTGGCCGCGATGGCTCCCCACTCCACCGGCTATACCCTAGTCAACTTCCATGGCGCGCCGGGCGACGAGGCCGACCGTGCCCGGGCCTGGTCCCCTGCGGTCTATGAGCGGATGCGGTCCGCGAAGTCCACGTACGACCCCGGGAACCTCCTGCGCTTCGGCCACGCGATCACCGGGGCGCCCGCCGCGGGGTGACGCGCCCTGCGAGGGCTGCGCGGGCACCGCTTGACGACGGCGGCCCCCCACCTTCACGAAGAGGTGCGGGGCCGCCGTCGAACTCCAGCCGATGAGTGTTTTAGCTGGCGAGCCAGATGTCCGGGCCGAAGACCTCGTAGTGGATCTTCGTGGCCGGGATGCCGGCGCTGATGGCCTCGTTGCGGATGTTCTTCATGAACGGCAGCGGGCCGCACAGGTACAGCGAGGCGTTGGCCGGGAGGTCCACCTCGCGCAGGGTCATGAAGCCCGCGTTGGAACCGGCTTCGGGCTGCTCGAGCCAGAGCTGCAGATCGGCGCCGTCCAGGCGTTCGACGTCGTCAGTCATCTGGGAGCGCAGCGCCCAGCTGTCCAGGGTGCTTTCGGCGTGCAGGACCAGGACCTGGCGGTCCGAGCCGGACTCGGCCAGGGAGCGCAGGATGGAGGCCGTGGGCGTGCAGCCGATGCCGGCCGAGGCCAGGACCACGGGGCCGTCGCCCTCCTTGAGCGTGATTTCGCCGTAGGGGTTGGAGATTTCGATGACGTCGCCCACGGCCACGCTGTTGTGCAGCACGGGGGAGACCTCGCCGCCGTCGTCGAGCTTGGTGGTGAAGCTGCGGCTGGTGCCGGCGTCGCCGGAGAGGGAGTACTGGCGGACCTGGCGGAGCCCGTCCGGAAGCGTGACCTTGACGCTGACGTACTGGCCCGGCAGCGCCGCGGTGATGGGGGTGTCGTCGGCCGGTTCCAGGGTGAAGGTCATGGAGCCGGTGCCGGCCGGGGTCTTGGCGGCAACCTTCCAGGGGGTCCACATCTTGGCGTTCGCCTGGGCCGCGTAGAGGCCCTTCTCGAGCTTGATGAGGGCGTCCGCCATGAGCCAGTAGACCTCGGTCCAGGCCTCGGCGATTTCCGGGGTGATGACCTCGGCCAGGTCCTCGGCGATGGCGGCGAAGAGGTGCTCGTAGACCACCTGGTACTGCGGTTCGGTGATGCCGAGGGAAGCGTGGCGGTGCGCGATCCGGGACAGCACGGTCTCCGGCAGGGTGTCCGGGTTGTTCACCAGGTGGCTGGCGAAGGCGGCGATGCTTCCGGCCAGGGCCTGCTGCTGATTGCCCGAGCGCTGGTTGGAGCGGCTGAACAGGCCGTCCAGCAGTTCGGGGTGGGCGGCGAAGAGGCGGGCATAGAACTTGGGGGTGATGTCCCCGATCCGGGAACCGACCAGCGGCAGGGTGGCCTCGATGACGGGGAAGGACTTGTCCGAGAGCATGTTGACTCCTGAGGTAGTGGCCCGGCGTCTTCAGCCGGGTCCGATGCGATACTTGCATTTGAAATACAAATATCAATGCCTCAGTTCTACACTGCGTAGAAATCTATGCCAAATCGGCGGGATCCCGGGCGTGGCGGCCGGTGTGAATGGGCGGTGTCAGTGGCACGTGTCGCTGCCGGAGAAGGAACCGGCTGTGCCCATGTTCGTAAACGTCATGCCGGGAAGCGGGAGGAACTGCCAGGAGTACGACGTCTCGTTCAGGGTCAATTTGAGCGGCCCGAAGGCGCTACGGCTCCGGGCCACCATGGCGGTCAGGAGGGGATCGGTGTTGGCCGACAACGCCTGGAGATCCGCCCCGCCGGCACCTGCGGTAAAGGACCGGATCCCGGTCGGGGAGAGCGCCGGAACCGCACCTGAGCCGGACGCGCCGATCGGCTTGAAGATCTCACTGACGTGGTTGTGCCCGGAGATCATGACGTCGACACCATGGCTGGCCATGAGGTCCCACATCGGTCCCAGTTCCGGGTAGGAGCCGTGGTTCACGCCCGTTGACCAGCGCGGATGGTGGGCCGCCACCAAGGTGCACGCGGTCGGGGAATTCGTGAGACGGTCCTGCAACCACAAATATTGCGGGCTGCCGACCCCGCATCCACCCGCCACCCCGCCGGGCCCGCATTCACTGTTCAGGGCGATGAAGGTCCAGGCCCCGATCGTCGTCGAGTAGTAGCCGTCCGGCCGGGACCCGAAGTCGCCCGTGGAGACGCCGGGGCCATAGAAGTAGTCGAAATAGCCGCGGGTGTTGTCAAGATATTCATGGTTGCCGAGCACCGGAGAAGTGATGCCCTTAAGGGCGCCGAACGAGTCGTTGTAGCCGCCGGCCCCCATGAACTCGGCAAGAGTGGCGTTCTGGTACTGCAGGTCCCCAAGGGCGATGAACCTGTCGGGCGACTGGGCCGCGACCACCGCGGCCACGTCGCCATGGCGGCACGCCGACGTGGTGACAACTGCGCCGGGGGCACAGGCGATGTCGCCGACAGCCAGCACGGTCGCAGTCCCAGCGGCACCGGGTTGGATGGTGGCGGTGGCTTCGTTGGAGCCGGTGCCGGTGTTTCCGGCGGCGTCGGTGGCGGTGACGCGGTAGTACCAGGTTCCTACGGGCC
>NZ_KK211131.1:0-71603 GCF_000620385.1 Arthrobacter sp. 9MFCol3.1 | reverse complement strand
GCGCAGGATCGCGCGGGTCAGGGTTTGCCCGGCCGGGGCTGGCGGGAACTGGAACCGGAGCACCGCCGTGGCATCCGGTGAGCCGTAGACCGCGAGCGAGCCGCTGGTGCCGAAGTCCGTGGTGGGCGCCGACGAGGACGTGTAGGTATCCGCCGCACTCTCCACCGCCAGCACCGTCGGCACCGCAAGGGCGGTGGGGGCCGTGATGAACGTGAGCAGGAGCGCCGCGGCGCCGACAGAGCTAAACCAGCGGATACTTTTCATCAGCGGCCCTTCGACTGGCCGGAAAGACGAAAAATACCGGCTTGGTGACGTTCCCTAGGGGTACTTTGTCATTCCATGCCTGCTTGACGTCAATGGGCAGGCTCGCCAGGACGGGCATTTGGACGCCAAACCAAAGGTTTTCCCCAGATTGGGCCGGATTCCCGCAGGGCGCGGCCCGGACTGCCGGGCCGCTCAGAGCCCCGGGCGCAGCCCGATCGCCGCAAAAACGGGCGCCATCTGCCGGGAGGTCGGCAGCGACGCGATCACGATCCCGTCGAGTTCGCCATAAAAGGCTTCCCGGGCCCGGGCCAGCGCGGCCCGGAGCCGGCATTCGGTGATTAGCGGGCACGTACCGCCAGTAGCGATGCAGTCGGCCGGGTCCAGGCGCGTGTCGAGTTGCCGCAGCAGCTGGCCGACCGTTGCGGTCCGGCCGGCGCTGCTCAGCCGGGATCCGCCGTTGCGGCCGCGTTCGACGTCGATCAGGCCCAGTGCGCGCAGTTTCGCCATCGCCTTGCTGACGTGGTTGTACGGCGTGCCGACGGCGTCGGCGATGCTCTGGGTGGTCAGGAGGCCGCCGTCCGGAGCGGCCGCCAGCACCAGCAAAGCGCGCAGGCTCACATCGGCGAACGCATTGATCTTCATATCCCCAGCCTTAGGGCGGTCTAGTCCACCCAGACGGCGGGCTCGTTGGTGTCGGCGGCCAGCTGGCCGAACTCGAGTTCGTGCGTCCCGGCGTTCGCTGCGTAGGGCAGCACGGCGGCGAACAGGGAGCCGTCCTGGTGCTCTGCCGCGACGTGGATGGCGTCCGAGTCTTCCTCGAGCAGCGTGATGTCGCAGACGACGGCGGCGGCCCGGAATTCCTCCCGGTGCTGCCGGAGCAGCTCATGCAGGTCCCGGATCATGGCGTCCGCGTCGAAGTCGGCGTCCGATCCGTCGCTCGCGTCCGCAGGTGTCACGGCCACCAGCCGGACTTCGCCGTCGTTCTGCACCACCAGGGCGAAGGGCAGGAAGCCGCCGTTGCGCTCCAGCTGCTCCTGCGCGGCGCCGACGCCGGTGCCGAGCAGGTTCTCCAGGTCCGTGGCGCTGGCGTCCGGCACGGACTCGCGCCAGGATCCGGTGTTGGCGGATTCTTCCGGGTGGGCTGCCACGGCTAGCCCCGGACCAGCGCCAGGACGCGGTCGCGGACGCGTTCCATGGTGGCGGTGTCCGTGGCTTCGACGTTGAGGCGCAGGAACGGTTCGGTGTTGGACGGGCGCAGGTTGAACCAGTAGCTGCCGTCGGTGGCGATGAAGGTGCTGCCGTCGAGGTAGTCGACCTCGACGTCCTCGTCGTGGAAGTCCTTCCGGACCCGCTCGACGGCGGCGGCCTTGTCCTCGATTTCCGAGTTGATCTCGCCGGATGACCGGTACGGCTCGTATTCGCGGCCGAGCTCGGAGAGCGGGCCCTCCTGTTCGCCCAGGGCAGCCAGGACGTGCATGGCGGCCAGCATGCCGGTGTCCGCATTCCAGAAGTCGCGGAAGTAGAAGTGGGCCGAGTGCTCCCCGCCGAAGATGGCCCCTTCCGCGGCCATGACGGCCTTGATGAAGGAGTGCCCGACGCGGGTGCGGACGGGCCGGCCGCCGTGGCGTTCGACGAGTTCGGGAACCGCGCGGGAGGTCAGCAGGTTGTGGATGACGGTGGGGGTGTCTTCGCCGAGGCCCTGGGCGCGGGCGATTTCGCGGCGGGCCACCATGCCGGTGATGGCCGACGGCGAGACGGGCTCGCCCTTTTCGTCGATCACGAAGCAGCGGTCGGCGTCGCCGTCGAAGGCCAGCCCGATGTCCGCGCCGTGTTCGATCACGGCGGCCTGCAGGTCGCGCAGGTTTTCCGGCTCCAGCGGGTTGGCCGGGTGGTTCGGGAAGGACCCGTCGAGCTCGAAGTACAGCGGCACGATCTCCAGGGGAAGCTTGGGCAGCAGGGCATCGCCAAGCACGGCCGGGGTGGTGAGGCCGGCCATGCCGTTGCCGGCATCCACCACAACCTTCAGCGGCCGCGAACCGCGCAGGTCCACCAGGCTGCGAAGGTACTCCGCGTAGCCCTTGAGGACGTCCTGCACGCCAATCAGGCCAGTGCTGCCGGCCGCGGGGATAACGCCGGCGTTGAGGTACTCCTCGGCGCGGGCCTGGATTTCCATGAGCCCGGTTTCGGAAGAGATCGGCACGGCGCCGGCCTTGGCCATCTTGATGCCGTTGTATTCGGCCGGGTTGTGGCTCGCAGTGAACGTGGCGCCGGCGGCGTTGAGGGCCCCGCACGCGTAGTAGAGCTCGTCGGTGGAGATCAGGTCCAGCAGCTGGACGTTGGCGCCGCGGGTGGCTGCGCCGCTGGCGAAGGCTTTGGCGAACTCGGGGGAGGAGGGGCGCATGTCCCCGCCCACCAGCACGGTCTGCCCGGTGAGTTCCAGGACGTCGACGAAGGCGGCACCGACGGCTTCGACGATCTCCGCGGTGATGGATTGCCCCACGATTCCGCGCACATCGTAGGCCTTGAACGAGGTCGAGAGGTCAAAAGTCTTTGTCTTGTCCGTAGTCACGCGTCTTATCTTACGTTGCGGCCCTGACGCGCCGGCCTGTCCCCGCCCTTGTCTACACGCCTGGATTGTGCACATAGCGGGAACCGGCTTCATGGCTGTCGGAGGGGGCTGGGATACTGAAGCAATGGCCAGTAACCAGAACGCCCTTTACAGCACCGCCCCAGCCGGCACCACATCCTCGACCCGGGAACAGGCCCAGAATGTACTGCGGGAACTCGTGGGCCATCCTGAAGCCGAGTTCCATGACGGCCAGTTCGAGGCCATTGAGGCCCTGGTCGACGGCGGCAGGCGGGCCCTGGTGGTGCAACGCACCGGCTGGGGGAAGTCGGCCGTGTACTTCGTCGCCTCCCTGCTGCTGCGCCGCCGCGGCGCCGGGCCCACCCTGATCGTGTCCCCGCTCCTGGCCCTCATGCGGGACCAGGTCGCCGCCGCGGCACGGGCCGGGGTGCGGGCGGTGGCGATCAACTCCGCGAACCAGCTGGACTGGGACACCGTCCGCGAGCAGCTCGCCGCCGACGAAGTGGACGTCCTGCTGGTCTCGCCGGAACGCCTCACCAACCCGTCCTTCCGGGAAAACCAGCTCCCCGAGCTCGTGCGCCGGACCGGGCTGCTGGTGATTGACGAGGCCCACTGCATCTCGGACTGGGGCCACGACTTCCGGCCCGACTACCGGCGCATCGCTGACCTCATCACACAGCTCCCGGACACCGTCCCGGTGCTCGCCACCACCGCCACGGCCAATTCCCGGGTGGTGCACGACATCGAGGAACAGCTCGGCAAGGACGTGCTCACCATCCGGGGCGCCCTGGGCCGGGACTCGCTCCGGCTCGGTGTCCTGACCCTGCCCGATTCCCGCGAACGGCTAGGCTGGCTGCTGACCCACCTGCAGGATCTGCAGGGCAGCGGCATCATCTACACGCTCACAGTCTCGGCCGCCGAGGACACCGCACGCCTGCTGGCCGAGGCGGGGCACGAGGTGCTCGCCTACACCGGCCGCACGGACCCCGCAGACCGGGAACGCGCCGAGCAGCTCCTGAAGGACAACCAGGTCAAGGCGCTCGTGGCCACCTCGGCCCTCGGCATGGGCTTCGACAAGCCGGACCTCGGCTTCGTGGTGCACCTTGGCGCGCCCTCGTCCCCGGTGGCGTACTACCAGCAGGTGGGCCGCGCCGGGCGTGGCGCGGCGAACGCCGACGTGCTGCTGCTGCCGGGTTCCGAGGACCGCGACATCTGGCAGTATTTCGCCACCGCATCCATGCCGTCCGAGGAGAAGGCCGCCGCAGTCCTGACCGCCCTCGCCGAGGCAGGCACGGCGGTGTCCACAGTGGCGCTCGAGGCCCGGGTGGACCTGCGCCGCACCCCGCTGGAGCTGCTGCTGAAGGTCCTGGCGGTGGACGGCGCCGTCGAACGCGTCGGCGGCGGCTGGCGCTCCACGGGACAGCCGTGGAACTACGACGCCGAGCGGTACGGCCGGATCGCCGAGGCGCGGGTGGATGAACAGGACTCGATGGTCATCTACCAGGACACGGCCGGCTGCCGGATGGAATACATCACCTCGGTACTGGACGATGAAACAGCCCGCGCCTGCGGCCGCTGCGACAACTGCGCTGGCCGCTGGTTCCGGGCCGATATCGCCGAGGACGCCACGGAGACCGCCGGGCAGACGCTGCGCCGGGCCGGCGTCGTCCTGGAACCGCGGCTGCAGTGGCCCAGCGGCATGGACCGCCTGGGCGTGCCGGTCAAGGGCAAGATCAAGCCGGATGAGGCCCTCGCCGACGGCCGGGTGCTGGCGCGCCTGACGGACCTAGGCTGGGGCGGTGCCCTGCGGGAGGCCTTCGCCGCTGGCGCGCCCGACCGGCCCGTGGACCCCGGCATGCTGCAGGCCTGCGTCCAGGTGCTCCGGGAGTGGGGCACGGGAGACGCCCGCACCCCGGGCTGGAGCGAGGCCGGCCGGCCTGCCGCGATCATCAGCCTGCCCTCCCGCGGGAAGCCGTTGCTGGTGGATTCCCTGGCCCGCGGGATCTCCGAGATCGGCCGCATCCCGTATCTGGGCCAGCTGCAGCTCAGCCACGGCGGGCCCACCGGCGGCCGCGGCGGGAACAGCGCGTACCGGCTCGCCGGCGTCTGGGAGCGCCTGGTGGTGGGGCCGGAACTGGAGGAGGCCCTGGCCGGAATCCGTGGCCAGAGCGTCATGCTCGTGGACGACCTCGTGGACAGCCGCTGGACCCTGACTGTCTCCGGACGGGCCCTCAGGCTCGCGGGCGCCGGCGCCGTTCTGCCCCTGGTGCTGGGCCAGGCCGGCTGACCTCCGCGCCGGCGTTGCGGGGGAGGGCCAGGCTGTCCAGGGTGCTCAGGAGCATCAGGACGGCGATGGCCAGGAACGCCGCCCGGTACGGTGCCGCCGGATCCCCGGCAACCCCGGTGGATGCTGCCTCACTGCCGGCCTCGAAAACCCGCAGCAGGAGCGCCCCGACCGCGATCCCGGCCGCAGTGGCGAGCTGCACGAGCGTCGCGGAGACGGCGTTGGCGGACGGCAGCTGTGCCGGGACGACGTCGGCGTACTGGACGGACGCGTAGGCCGAGAACCCGATCGAACGGAACGCCCCGCTGGCCACCAGCACGGCGACAATCAGCGGCTCCGGCGTGCCGGCGTCGAGCAGCGCGCACAGCGCAAAGGTGGCTGCGGAGGCCAGCGACGCGAACACCAGGACGGGTTTGAACCCGAAGCGCCGGATCAGGGGCGTCGTGGCGGGCTTGATCCCGATGTTCCCCACGAACACGGCCGACACCATCGCCCCGGCCTGCAGCGGGTCCCAGCCGAAACCGGCCTGGAACATCAGCGGCAGCAGGAACGGCACCGCGCTGATGGTCAGGCGGTACACGAAGCCTCCCGTCGCCGTCGCACGGAACGTCCGCGCGCCGAAGACGGACAGGTTGAACAGCGGCGTGCTGGTCCGCCGCATCCAGGCCGCGGCGGCGGCCAGGAACAGCAGGCCCGCCCCGATGCCGGCGGCCGCCAGCAGCCCGGCGTCCCGGCCGCCGATCAGTTCCATGCCAACCAGCAGGGAGCCCACCCCGAGCGTTGTCAGGACCAGACCGAGCCAGTCGAGGCGCCGCGTGCTGTCCCCGCCCACTGCGGGGACCAGGCGCAGCGCGGCCAGGAAGGCCGCCAGGCCCAGGGGGAGGTTGACCAGGAAGATCCAGTGCCAGGACAGGTAGGTCGTCAGCGCCCCGCCCACCAGCGGGGCGAGGACCGGGGCCAGCAGCCCGGGCCACACCAGGAAAGCCGTCGCCCGCAGCAGGTCCTTCTTCGGGGTGCCGCGGAGCACCACCAGCGTGCCCACCGGGACCATCATGGCGCCGCCGGCACCCTGCAGGACACGGCTCAGGGTCAGCATGGTCAGGTCCTGGCTGAGCGCGCACAACAGGGACGCCGCCGTGAAGATGGCGATGGCGAGACAGAACACCCGGCGGGCACCGAGCCGCTCCGCGAGCCAGCTGCTGAGCGGGATGCCCATCGCCACCGTCATCAGGTAGGCCGTCATGGTGATGTTCACGTCGGCCGGCGGCACCGAGAAATCGGCGGCGATACTGGGTATGGCCGTGGTCAGGACGGTCCCGTCGAGGAATTCCATGAAGAACGTCGCGGCCACCAGCAGGGCCAGGCGCGGGCTCCAGCCAACCCCGGCCGGGTCCGCTCCGCGCGGGGAAGCCTTCATGCGCGCGTCTCCACGGTCCGGTTCACCCATTGCGCAGGTTCATCCATTGCGGAGGGGCGGTTCCGATTCCAGCACGGCCATGGCGGCGTTGTGTCCGCCGATGGCACTGACGGCGCCGCCGCGGCGGGCGCCGGAGCCGCAGAGCAGGATCTGCGGATCGTCCGTCGCCACGCCCCAGCGGCGCGCCGGGGTGTCCAGCGGTTCGCCGTCCTCCACGAACGGCCAGTCGAGGCCGCCGTGGAAGATGTTGCCCCGGGGCATCCCGACCGCGCGTTCAATGTCCAGGGTGGTCTTGGTTTCGATGCAGGGCCGCCCGTCCGGATCCGTCAGGAGCAGATCCTCAATGGGTTCGGCCAGGACGGAGTTCAGGGAGGCCAGCACAGCCGCCTGCAGTTCGGCGCGGCGGTCCTCGTTGTTCTCCGCCGTGACCAGCCGGTCCGGGACGTGCAGGCCAAAGACCGTCAACGTCTGGGCGCCGGCGGCCTGCAGCTCCGGGGACAGGATGCTGGGGTCGGTCAGCGAATGGCAGTAGATTTCGCACGGCAGCGGCGAGGGCACGGACCCGGCGGCGGCGGCGCTGTAGGCGGCGTCGAGCTGGGACCAGGTCTCGTTGATGTGGAATGTCCCGCCGAACGCGGCCTCGGGGCTGACGGATTCGTCCAGGAGCCGGGGGAGGCGTTTGAGGAGGAGGTTGACCTTGACCTGCGCGCCCTCGCGGCGATGATTCGGGTTGGGGCCGGCAGCGGCGCTGGCAGAGGCGCCGGCTGAAGTGACGGCTGAAGTGACGGTGGCGGGCCGGTTGCGCAGCCGGTCGAGGACCGCCGGCGCCACATTGGACAACACCCACCGGGCGGAAGACGTGTGGTCCTGCCCGCCGTGGCGGTAGTCCACGGTGCCGCCGGGCCGGACGGCCGTGACGTCCGCGGAGGTCAGGATGGTCGCGCCGGCGTCGCGCGCGGCCCGTTCCAGCTCGCCGGAGACCGCGCCCATGCCGCCGACCGGCACGTCCCAGTCCCCCGTCCCGCCGCCGATCAGGTGGTAGAGGAAGCAGATGTTTTGCTGCAGGTCCGCATCGTCAGCCCGGGCGAAGGTCCCGATCAGCGCATCCGTCAGGACCACACCGCGGACCAGGTCGCTGCCCAGTTCCCGGCTGATCGCCTGTCCGATGGGATGTTCGATCATGGCCTCCCACGCCGCGTCGGCCCCGGCCCGGGCGGCGAGGGCCCGCGCGTCGGACCGCGCCAGCAGCGGCGCGGTCATGGTGGGCCAGAGAGCCTCCGTGAGCTGCCGGCAGGCGGCGTAGAACGCGGTGAAGGCGCCGAACTCGCCGTCGGGAGCGCCGACGGCGGCGAACGACGCGGCCGTGGCGGCCTCGTCCCCGTTGTCCACCAGCAGGGCCCGGCTGCCGTCCGCGGGGTCCGGGGTGTAGGAGGAATAGCGCCGCCGCGCCAGCGTGATGCGCAGGCCGAGGTCGTCGATGATCTGCCGGGGCAGGAGGCTGACGAGGTACGAATAGCGCGAGAGGCGGGCGTCGACGCCGTCGAACGCATGCGCGGATACCGCGGCGCCGCCGGAGTGTTCCAGCTTTTCCAGGACCAGGACGTCCTGCCCGGCCTTGGCCAGGTACGCCGCCGCGGCCAGGCCGTTGTGGCCGCCGCCGACGATGATGGCGTCATACGCACTGATGCTCATGGGGTTGCTCGACATGGGCCTATCCTGCCATCCGGATCCGCCGGCGGGCGTGAGGCGTCCGGCCACCGGACGGGCGGGGCGGCGTCGAGTCGTCGTGGCCTGCCCGGGAACGCAAAAGGCCCCGGTCCGAGGACCGGGGCCAAACGCGGAGACGGGGGGATTTGAACCCCCGGTGGAGTTGTGCCCCACACTTCATTAGCAGTGAAGCCCATTCGGCCGCTCTGGCACGTCTCCAATTGCTATTAACTAGCCAACCAAGGATACGCAGAAGGTGCCACGCAGTGCAAAACGGCCGCTCCAGAACAACACGGGGTCACTTCCGGTCCATGACGGGGCACCGGATGGGCCGGATATGACCCCGCGTTGCCGTCGGCGGCAGGGGCGCGGGATCAGGCCTCCCGGCCGGCCAGGGCACGCCACAGGAAATGCTGGCTGCGGCTCTGCAGGGCCGCGGCCTGCCGGTTGTCCGAGGCCCCCGCGTGGCCGCCCTCGAGGGCTTCGTGGAACCAGACATTGGGGATGCCCATGGCCTGCATGCGGGCCGCCATCTTCCGGGCCTGGACCGGGCCCACCCGGTCATCCGAGGTCGCCGTCCAGATAAACGTCTCCGGGTAGTCCACACCGTCCTTGAGCAGGTGGTACGGGGAGAACGTCTTCAGGAACTCCCACTGCTCAGGCACGTCGGGGTCGCCGTATTCGCCGATCCAGGAATAGCCCGCGGACAGCTTGGTGTACCGGCGCATGTCCAGGAGCGGGACCCCGCAGGACACGGCGCCGAACAGCTCCGGGTACTGCGTGAGCATGTTGCCCACCAGCAGTCCGCCGTTGGAGCCGCCCACGCAGCCGAGCCGCTGACGGGACGTGACGCCGCGGGAGATCAGGTCCTTCGCGACGGCGGCGAAGTCCTCGTACGCCCGGTGGCGGTTGCCCTGCAGCGCGGCGCGGTGCCAGTCCGGCCCGTACTCGCCGCCGCCGCGGATGTTCGCCACCACGTAGACGCCGCCGCGGCGGTGCGTGCCGTCGCCCTCGGCGCCGCTGGACTCAGCGGTGCGCCGCTCCAGCCACGCCCGGCCGATCGCGCCGCTGTATGCCGGCGTCCGCGAAATCTCGAAGCCCCCGTAGCCGGAAAGCTGGGTCGGGTTCTGGCCGTCCAGCACCAGGTCCTTGGCGGCCACCTGGAAGTACGGAATCTTCGTGCCGTCGCTGGAGGCGGCGAAGTGCTGCTGGACTTCGTAGTCGTCCTCGTTGAAGAACGACGGCGAGGTCCGGATCACCTCGTGCGTGCTGGTTACCGATCCGCCGTCGCGGGTGAGTGTCCCGCGGGTCAGGGTGGTCGGCGTCGTGAAGCCGGTGGCCACCAGCCAGAAGTCGTTCCCGGCGCCCGGCGCCTCGCCCTCGGCGACCGAGGTGGCGCCGCCGGTACCGTCGTCGTCCGTGCCCTCGGCGTCGTCCTCGTCATCCACCGCGAAGGCATTGACGTCGTGCAGCGGCGGGCAGGCGTCCAGCACGGTGGCCGCCCATGCGGCGTCCGTGCCCGGGCGCCGCGGATCCAGGACGTGGATTTCCGAGGACACGTCCCGGAGCAGGTTCAGCAGCAGGAAGTCCCGCGTCCAGCTCCAGGACTGCAGGGAGGTGTGCGGATCGGGCGTGAAGAGCACGGCGAGGTCCCGGGAGCCGGCGAGGAAGTCCTCGAACCCGGCCGCGAGCAGGGAGCCCGCCGGGTGGGTGGTGCCGTTGACGGTCCAGTCACGCTGCGGGCGGAACAGCAGCCATTCGCGGTGCGAGCTCAGGTTCACGTCCGCCGGCACGTCGATCTGCACCCACGCACCATCGCGCAGCACCGAGGTGTTCTTCTCGAAAAAACTGATCCAGTCGACGGCAAAGGTGCGTTCGAAGCCCGGAGTCGAGTCGTGGGCCACGATCGCCATCATGTGGTCCTCGGGAATGTCGAAGATCTGCTCAGCCTGCGCCAGGGAGCCGCCGCGGCGCAGCTTTACCCCGGTGCGGGCATAGGACGAGGTGGTCCGCGGCAGGTCCTGGGCGGTGGTGGCGACCAGCAGGGTGTCCCCGTCCAGCCAGGAGGCGTTGCCCTTGCCGGTCGGGAGGTCGAAGCCGCCGTCGGCCGGGTCCACGAAGCCGCGGGCCTCGACGTCGAACTCCCGGTGGCGGTTCGCGTCTCCGCCGTCGGGGGAGAAGGCCAGCAGGGCCCGCCGGTGGGGTTCACCCGGGGCCGGGCGGAGGAAGTTGGCGCCGTGGAAGACCCAGTCTTGGCCTTCGGCGGCGGCGAGGGCGTCGACATCCAGCAGGACATCCCACTGTGGGGTCCCGGCCCGGTAGCTGTCCCAGCTGGTGCGCCGCCACAGGCCCCTGGGGTTATCCCGGTCCTTCCAGAAGTTGTAGTACCACTCGCCGTGCTTGCCCACCATGGGGATCCGGTCGGTGGAGTCGAGGACCTCCAGGATCCGGCCTTCGAGGTCGGCGTAGTCGGCATCCTCGAGGAGCTCCTCGGTGCGGGCGTTCTGTTCACGGACCCACGCCAGCTGCTCCTGGCCGTAGATGTCCTCCAGCCAGATGTTCTCGTCGACAGGTTCGGGGGAAGTCCCTCCAGCCGGGAGGGCGCCGGTGGCCTCGCCGGACGCGGACGGGTGGTCAGCTTCTGTGGTGGTCATTTTCCCATCCAAGAACATCGGTGCGGCAGTGGCAAGTCACACGGAGGGCAAGCCGGCGGCCGGGTTGCCGATACGCTGGATGCCGTGGGCATATCTCGAAGCATCCGGACGGCAGTGATAGGCGCCGGTCCCCGGGGCACGAGCGTGCTGGAACGGCTCCTCGCCAACTGGGCCTCCGCCGGCTCCGCGGGCACCCTGCACATCGACGTGGTCGACCCTTATCCGGCGGGCCCGGGGCACGTCTGGCAGCCCGGACAGTCGCGGCTGTACCTGATGAACACGCAGTCCTTCTATCCCACCGTGGTCCCTGAGGACCCCGAACTCGCGCCACCCCTTGCGGGGCACACGTTCGACCAGTGGCGCGAACGCCAGCAGGCCCACCCGCACCCTTCGCTCACAGACGACGAACGGGCCGAGGTCTCCCGGCTCGGCGAGGCGGACTTCCCCAGCCGGGCCCTTTACGGCCGTTACCTGCGGTCCACCCTCGAGGAACTGCTCACCGTGCTGCCGGCCGGCGTCAGCGTGGATTTCCACGCGGCGACGGCGACGTCCGTCCGCCACACCGCCGCGGGGCCGGCCGCCGCCTCCGTGCTTGCGGCCGCCTCCGGGCCGGCCGGCGCGGAGGAAGCTTCGGTGCGGTTCGACGTCGTGCTCGACGACGGCACCGTGCTTACCGTCGACTCCGTGGTGCTGGCCGTGGGCCACCTCGACGCGCGGCTGAACCCTGAACAGCGGGAGCTGCTTTCCGCGGCGGAAGAACTCGGCCTCCTGTACGTGCCGCCGGCGGCGCCCGCCGACGTCGACTGGTCCCGCGTGCCGGCCGGCAAACCGGTCCTGGTGCGCGGCATGGGCCTGAACTTCTTTGACGTGATGGGACAGCTGACGGAAGGGCGCGGCGGCCGGTTCGTTGCCGGCGAGGACAACGGTGAACTGACGTATCTGCCGTCCGGCCGCGAACCGTTCATCATCGCCGCCTCACGCCGAGGCACCCCCTACCGGGCGAAGGCGACACTCACCGGCTACTACCCCGGAACGGTCCGGTTGCGCTACTGCACCGAGGACGCGATCGCGAAGTTCGCCGGCTCCGGAATCCGGCCCTCCTTCGACTACGACCTCTGGCCGCTCCTGCACCGGGACGCGCTCTGGGCCTACTACTCCACGCTCGCGCGCTCGCAGCCCGAGGCCATCCTGACCGAACCGGCCGAGTTCCTGCGCGCCCTGGACGAGTCCTTGCGGCCGCACGCGCATTCGACCGCCAAGTGGGAGCACACCGCGGAATCGGTGATTGCCGTTCATGTCCGGGCCGCCCACCGCCTGGACCTGCTCGGCCTCGCGGCGCCCCTGGCCGGGCGCTCGTTCGACTCCAGAGCCGAACTGGACGCCGCCGTCGTCGAGTACCTGCTCGACGACGCCCGGCGCTCGGCCCTGGGCGAGGACGACCCCGTGAAAATGGCGATCGGCGCGCTGCACCACGGCCGGGCAGTGCTCAAGACCGCCGTGGCCGATAGCGGCATCACGGACGAATCCTGGGTCGCGGGCCTCCGGGGCTGGTTCGAATCATTCGTGGAAGGCCTGGCGAGCGGGCCGCCGGCGCTGCGCTCCGCGCAGCTTGCGGCACTGGCGCGGGCGGGAATCGTGCGTTTCGTGGGCCCGGACCCCAAGTTCGGCGTGAATCGCCGGGCCCGGACATTCACCGCGGCGTCGCCGTGGGTGGGCGGCGGTACGGATGAAAGCGCCGACGGCGGGGCCGAAGGTGCCGCAATGGAGCCTGCCGGCATCGGTGGTGCCGCCGCGGGCGGTGCAGGGGTCCGCGGTTTTGTGGGCAGTGCCGGCGTGATCGGTGCCGCGTCGGGGACGGCGAATGCGGGTGCGGTGAGGGCGCGGATGGAGAACGCAGTGGCGGGCGCCGTGTCCGCGGCAGCGATGATCGAGGCGCTGGCCCCGGCCAACCGCGTGGCCGTCAACTCCTCGCCCCTGTTGGAACAGTTGCTCGCCGAGGGGCTGGTGCGGCCGCGCCTCATGATGACCGTGGAGGGGACCCCGGTACAGACCACCGGGCTGGACGTCGTCCCGCATCCGTACCGGACGCTGGGTGCCAACGGGTCCGTGACACCAGGGCTGTACGTGCTCGGGCTCCAGCTCTCCGCCACGCAATGGGGCACGGCCATCGCCGCCGAGGCCCGGCCGAAGACCGGCCCGGTCTACCGCAGCGGCCAGCGCACCCTGCGCGACGCCGACGAGATCGCCCGCGACATCCTGGACCACTAGGCCGCCCCGCTGCCGCTCAGGAGTGGGCATGCCCTCCGCTCGCCCGACCCTCAAGAATGGACATGCCCTCCCTTGGGGCCGGGCCGTGGACATGTGGTGCATATGTCCAGTGCTGCGGGCCAGGGGTGGGCATGCCCAGTGGCTCGCCTGTTTCCAAGAATGGACATGCCCTCCCTTGGGGCCGGGCCGTGGACATGTGGTGCATATGTCCAGTGCTGCGGGCCAGGGGAGGGCATGTGCCGTGGTGCGGGACCAGGGCGTCCGGGCTAAGGCATCAGCCCTTGAGGCACTTCCGGTAGGCGGCCATGGCTGTCCCGTAGTTCACCTGGCCCACGACATCCCCGGGCCTGGTCGGCTTGACCGGCGGCGTGCACTTCGGCGGGACGGGGACGCTGGCCGCGACCTTCACCGCCGTTTTTACCACCGTGCCGGATTCGACGGCGGTGAGCACCAGGGTGCCCGTGCCGGCGGCGGCGCCGGCGGGGACCGACACGCTCACCGTGGCGGCGCCGGCGGTCACCGGTACCGTGCCCAGGGCCGTCACGGTGCCGGCAGCGTCCGTGAATTCTGCGCGCAGCGAGGCATTCACCGGGCTGCCCAGCGAGGTGAGGTCCAGCTTCGAAACCGCCAGGGTGATGGGTTCGCCGCCCTTGACCTCGGCCGCCGTCGTGTTCACGACGGCCACGGAGCGGCGGGCGAAGTCCGGCGAGACCGGGTTGTGGCCCTGCAGGTACTTGATCCACGCGTCGCGGTCCACGAGTCCGGAGTCCTTGGTGCCGGTGCCTTCCTTGAAGATGCGGAAGTTGTCGCCGCCGGTGGCCAGGAAGTTGAATGTCCCGATCCGGTAGGGTTTCGCCGGGTCGATCAGTGCACCGTTGACCCGGATCGAGGTGATCCGGTCACCGGCGGCACGGGCGGCGTCGTAGGTGTAGTTCACGTTCTTGGACAGGCCCAGCTGCTGGTAGGCGCGGCTGGGGACCGTGCCGTCCGGGTTGGTCTGCCACTGCTGCTCCAGCAGGGTCTTGAACTGCGCGCCCGTGAGCGACGTGGTCCACAGATTGTTCACGAACGGCAGCACCGCGTTGGCCTCGGCGTACGTGATGGTGCCGTCAGGTGCGTAGTACAGCTCGTTGCGCAGGCCGCCCGGGTTGACGACGCCGATTTCGGCGGCGCCGAGGTCCGGAGCCTTCAGCGCATCCACCAGGGAGTCCGCCACCAGGTTGCCGAGGGTGGACTCGCTGGCCCGGTCATCGCGCACGGCCGGGGAACCGGCGAACGCCGTCGTGATGTCCGCGGTGACCTTGCCGACCGGCTGGTTGCCCACCACGGCGGCGTCGGCCAGGGCCTTGTCCACGATGGCCTTGACGGCCGCGACCCGCGGGTAGGCGGCCACGAGATCGGCCGCGGGCTGCGCGGCACTCGTGGTGCGCTGGACGTTGCCGGCCTTGTACCCGGTCACCGCCATGGTCTTGGTGTCGATGGTCAGCTGGATCTGGCCGATGAACTCGCCGTAGTTCCCGGTCTGGACGATCGGGCGGGTCTTGCCCGTGGGCTGGCCCGCCGCATCCAGGACGGGGGCGTCCCAGGCGTACTGCTTGTGGGTGTGGCCGTTGAAGATCGCCGCCACATCCGGGGTGACCTTCTGGACCATCTTGGCGAAGGGGCCGCCGGCGGCAATTTCCTGCTCCAAAGTGGCGCCTTCGGGTGCGCCTGACCCGGCGCCGTCGTGGTTCTCCACGATGATGACGTCGGCGAGCTTGTCCGCCTTGATCTTTGCCGCGACCCGGTTGATCGCGTCGACGGGGTCACCGAACTCAAGGTCCGCGATGCCCGACGGCGTGACCAGGGACGGCACTTCCTGCGTGACCGTGCCGATCACGGCGACTTTGACGCCGTTCATGTCCAGGACCGTGTATTCCGGCAGGACCGGCGTGGTGGTGCCCTTCGCATAGACGTTGGCGCCCAGGTACGGGAACTTGGCGTTGGTCCCGCCGGCGGTGACGCGGTCGCGCAGGTCAGCCCAGCCGCCGTCGAACTCGTGGTTGCCCACCGCGGAAGTGCGCAGCTCCAGCGCGTTCAGCACGTCGATGGTCGGCTGGTCCTTGGCGATGGCCGAGGCGAAAAGGGAGGCGCCGATGTTGTCGCCGGCCGAAATGAACGCAGTGGCGCCCGGGGCGGCAGCGGCGCGCAGCTTCTCGATGGTCCCCGCGAAGAACACGGTGTTGGAGTCGATGCGGCCGTGGAAGTCGTTGATGCCCAGGAAGTTCAGCTCCACGCTGGCCGGGGTGACGGGCAGGTCCAGGCCCACCACCACCGGATCGTGGTCGCTGGCCCGGAACTGGTCCGGAGCGTAGTAGTCGGTGACGTTGTTGTTGTAGCGGCTGTACTCCAGGGCCACGGACTCCACGGAGTTGATGTTCCAGATGTCCGCGCCGGTGACGGCGGCGTTGGCCGCCGGCGAGGCGAGGATGTGGTCCAGCGAGCCCACGAGGCCGCCGAACAGGTAGGAATGCTTGGCGGAACCGTCGGCGTTTGTCGCCTTCTCGTCCTGGTTGACGTACCCGGCGCCCGTGAGGACGTTGATCGGGTCCTCCTTGGCGTAGGAGTTGAAGTCGCCGATCAGGAAGACCTTGTCGGTGCCCTTGGACTTCTGCAGTTCGTCGGAAAACGCCAGCAGGGACTTGGCCTGGGCGGTGCGGGCGAGGTTAGAGGCGCCCTGGCCCTTGTCGGTGTCCTCCGGTGTGGCGGCGGAACCCTTGGACTTGAAGTGGTTGGCGATCGCAATGAATTTCTTGTCATCCGCGGCGCCCACGGGCTTGAAGACCTGGGCCATCGGCTTGCGGGCGCTCGCGAAAGCGACCGTGTCGTTGTGGATGACGGACTCGCCGATCGGTTCGGCGGCAGCCTTCTTATAGATAAACGCGGTGCGGATCATGTCCTCGTCGGCCAGCGGGGGTGCGTTGGCGGGCGTGCGGACGTAGTCCCAGATCCCCGGTGTGGCGATGTTCAGGGCATCCACCAGCTTGGCGAGCGCGTCGTCCCGGGTCTTGCCGAACTGGGCCGAGTTTTCGACCTCCATCAGGGTGACGACGTCGGCCCCGGACTTGGAGATGGCGGCGACGATCTTGTCCTGCTGCCGCTTGAGGTTCTCGGCGTTCGCGGCGCCGCGGACATCGCAACCGCCCTTGACCGTGATGGGGTTGCCGTCCCGGTCCGGGTAGAACGTGCAGCCGGCCACCTGGTCGCCGGTGGTGGGGAAGTAGTTCAGCACATTGAAGGAGGCGAGCTTGAGGTTCCCGCCAACGGGGGCCGGGGTCTCGGCCCGGGTGGCGCCGAAGCTGGCCGGCTGCACCGTGTCCGCGTTGGCCGCCGTCAGCTGGGTCAGGGGCTGGAACTTCCAGGCGCTGTTCGCGTAGCTGAGCACCACGTTCGTTTTGAACGTCACCGGCGCCCCGACCCGGACGTGATCGGCCGTGGTCAGGTACGGGAGCACCTGGGCCTTGGTGGCGGCGTCCTTGAGGAAGTTCGTGGTGGCGCCGTCGTCGAGCTTGATGCCGCGGGCGGTATTCGCCGCGACCGTGGCGGTGTACTCCGCGGAGCCGAAGGGCGCGACGGCGGTGGGCTGCTCCAGCGCGGTGGTGCCGCCAGCCAGGCCGATCTCGCCGTACTGGTTCAGCGAGAAGTTGTCAGCGACGGTAACCGGGCCCTGCGGGGCGAGCAGCATGCCCTCCAGGGATTCGCGGAACGCCTCGTCGGCGGGGAGGGCGAAGCCGGTGGCTTTGACCTCGGGGGCGGCCTCGGTGAGCTTCTTCAGATCGGCCGCCGCGGCGACGGTCAGCTGCGTCATGCCGAAGAATTCGCTGACGGCGCCGGTGAGTTCGACGTAGTCGCCGATCCTGACGGAGTCGACCGTGGACGGCGAGTAGACGAACACCGCGTCCGACGCCGCGTGGTTGGCGGGCGTGAGATCGCCGCCAGTGCCGGGGGTCTGGACGTAGTAGCCGGCGAAGCCGCCGGTGGGGAACGTCGCGGTGACGCGGCCACGCGTGGTGACGGAGGATCCTGCCAGCGGGCTCGCGGCGCCGGTGCCCTGGATTTCGGCGATGGTCTTGCTGGCGGGGGGAGTGCCCGGGTCCACGGGCGGGTCCAGGGGCGGATCCACGGGGCCCGCGGCGCCATTGGCGATCTTCGGCGTGATGGCTGCGTTAAGGGTGACGTCAGCGGCGTTGTTGTTGGTGTCCGCGCCGCTGCTGCGGTTCAGGCTCTTGACGTCGGTGTTGCCCGACGGCGCAGCGGCTGCCTGGGCCTCGAAGGTGTTGGAGGTGCCGTAGCCGAGGAGGTCCGCGACGTTGGCCGGTTCGATCACCGAGCCCGTCGGCAACGGGTTGAGCGCGGCGGCCTGTTTGGCCAGCACGATCGTGCCGCCGCCGCCGGCCGGGTTGAAGCCCGTGGCGGTGGCGTCGGCAGCCGGCAGTTCGGCGCCGGCCGTGCCGTTGCTGCCGCCCTTGAGCAGGTAGTAGCCCTTGGCGGGAATGCTGCCGGCCAGGGCTGCCACTGAACTCGGTGCCCCGGTGCCTGGGGCTGAGCGGTACTGGAGACTCCAGCCCTCCAGCGAGACCGGCGTGTCGGAGCCGTTGTACAGCTCGACAAACTTGTTCTTGAAGGCCGCGCCGGAACTGCCGCCGCTGAGGTAGGCCTCGTTGATGACCACCGGCGAGGTTCCGGTTGCCGCCGGCGAGGGTTCCGTGGCATTAGCCGGCACGGCCGCCAGTGGGGCTGCGATCAGCGCCGCCGCCAGTGCTGTGCCCAGCGCTGTTTTCCAGGGTGTTTGTTTCATCCGCTCTGACTCTCATTAGGGTGCCCCGGGTAAAGGGCGGTGCAGTTAATAGGCAGGGTGCAGGGCGTCCGCAGGGTGCAGCGGACAGTGGCCGGCCAGAACTCCTGGTCAAGTCGTGCCGGGCCGATCCAAACAGGGGTGAATGAACAACGTATGGACTACACGTGCATTCGGCGGGACGTCCCCCAGCGGGACGCGCCGCAGCCTTCCCGGAGCGGCTCGAAAGCCCCGGGAAATGGTGACTGGTGATGCGGGTGAGCGGTGTCCGGGTGCCTCCACCGGACGCTCCACAGCAGAATACCGGCCAGTAGCCCTTGGGGAAGGGTCTGGCCGGTATTTCCTACAACAATTTTTGTAATTAGGTGGGAAGAGCTTCGGGGCCTTTGCCGGTTAGGCAGTTAGGCGTCCGTGGCGGACTGCCCGCCCTGTCCGGTGTCAGCCACGATCTTGAACATCGCGCCGGTGGGGTCAGCCAGCGTCGCGAGCCTGCCGAACGGAGTGTCGTCCGGCCCGTCAATCACCTTGGCGCCGAGGGACACTGCCGTCTCGATGGAGGCATCGGCGTCGTCCACGGCGAAGTAGACCTGCCAGTTGGACGGGACCTCGGCGGGGAGGTAGGCCGACGCGTCCATGATCCCGGCCTTGGCCGCCGGGCCTGCGCCCAGGGTGGTGTAGCGGAACTCCGGGGTGTCGCTCATGACGTCGGTGTCCCAGCCGAACACGTCCTGGTAGAACTTGACGGCACCGGCGTAGTCCTTGGCGTGGAGCTCGTGCCACGCCGGGGCGCCGGGCTCGGCCGCCAGCTCATAGCCCTTCATCTCAGCCGGCTGCCACACGCCGACCGACGCGCCCGTGGCGTCGGCGATCATGGCCATGCTGCCCTGTTCGGGGACGTCCATGGGCGCCATGTAGACCTGGCCGCCGTGTTCCGTTGCAGCCTTGACGGTGGCAGCCGCGTCCTCCGAGCGCAGGTACGTGGACCACATGTCCGGCCAGGCGGCCTGATCCTCCTGCTTCTGCATCAGGCCGGCGACGGACTTGCCGTCCTTCCAGGCAGTGATGTAGCCACCATATTTTGCTTCGTCGCCGGTCTGGTACGTCCAGCCGAACAGCGCACCGTAGAACGACTTGGCCTTTTCAGCATCGGATGTCATGAGGTCGATCCAGCATGGTGCGCCGTTGGAGTGCTCGGGTGTGGGCATGGAAGCTCCTGCTCTCGGTGGCGGCCGTTGACGTGCGGCCGCCGGACTCTGGTTTGTGGTGGAGACGGGGTGGAGACACAGAGAGACTATGACGGGGCACCGACAGTTTCAATGCATAGCCGGTCAGAGCCGGCGCGGGAATGCCGAGCGCCGGCCGTACAGGGTGAGCAGCAGGGCAGTGATGCCGAGGGCGATCATGACGACCGGGAGCACCAGCCCGTCGAATGGCGTCAGGAGGAGCGCACCGAGAATGCCCGCGCCGAAGATGGCCAGGTTGAAGGCCACCGGGAGGAATGCATTCGCGACGTCGGCGTTGTCGCCTCCGGCGGTGGTGAGGGGTCCCTGGACTTGGGCTGAAGCGCCGCCGAAGGTAAGGCCCCAGAGCGCGGCGGCGATCAGGATGGCCATTGCCGATGCATGTCCGATCAGCAGAATGAGTCCGGAAGCGACGAACACGGTGACGCTGAGGTGAAGGAGGGGCCTCGGATGGCGGTCCAGCAGCGCGCCGGTGACGGCGACCCCGACGACGGACGCAATGCCGTAGACCAGCAGGACCAGGCTGGCGGAGAGGCCGGTGTCGGTGGCCCGGAGGTAGGGGGCGATGTAGGTGTAGATGGTGCTGTGGGCGAGCATCCAGGCGACGATGACGGCCAGGATGATGGCGACGCCGGGGATTCTGATCACCCGACCCAGCGGGAGCTGTGACGCTCGCGGTTGGCCGGCGGCGTCGGGGACGCATCCGAGGATCAGCGCAGCCACGATGACCCCGAGGACGGACAGGGCACCGAAAGACCAGCGCCAATCAAAAGCTGTTCCGATCCAGGCGCCGAGTGGGGTGCCGAACGCGAATCCGAGGGGCGCCCCGGTGGACACGATGGCCAAGGACAGCCCTGCGTGCCGGGGCGGGCTGATGCGGCGCCCGTAAGCGGCGAGCATTCCCCAGATGATTCCCGAGAACGCGCCCGCAACGAATCGTGACACCAGTGACAACGTCACATCGGGTGAGACTGCGGTGACCGTGGTGGCAAGCACGAGACCGGCGATACCGCCAAGCAGCAGCGGCTTTCTTCGCATGCCACGCGTCAGCATGATCGCGGGGATGGTGACGACGACCGTTCCAAGGGCGTACGCGCTGACCAGCAGACCCACCGTACCTTCGCCGGTGTGGAGGCCGGCGGCAATGACAGGAAGCAGGCCGGCGGGCATCGTCTCGGTGGCGACGAGGATAAATCCCATGGCGGCCAGGACCACGAGTGCGGTCAGGGGCAGTCTTTGCCGTGCATGGTCTTCTCGAGCGCTGTCCTCTGGTTCGCTGTCCTCTAGTATGCCGTCGCCTAATGCACTGGCTGCCTGTGCCGGTATCCGGGTGGGGGCGGTCGTCATGCGGTTCCTTTCGTGCGTGGCGGGAATGCCTCAGCGTTGGGGTTGGTCAAGCGCGGCTGCGCAGCCACAGGAAGTGGCGCCCCGCCCGACGGCGTCGACCGTTCCGCAGGCCGGGAAGCACTGCTCAACCCTCCGGCCAGTCAAGCCCGATTTCCGCGGGCGGGGGAGTCCCCGATGAGACGTGTACCGGGAGGGAACCCCTCGTTCGGCCGCAGCGATTTACCCTTGATGCATGGATAACCGGGGTGAAGTGCGTGAGTTCCTGATGTCGCGCCGTGCACGACTTACGCCGGAAGAAGCGGGCCTCGCGGCAGGCTCGAACCGACGGGTGGCCGGATTGAGGCGCAGCGAGGTTGCGGTCCTCGCCGACGTCAGCGTGGAGTATTACGCCAAGCTGGAGCGCGGTTCGATCGCCAGTGCGTCCTCGTCCGTGCTCGAATCCATCTCCCGTGCCCTCCGGCTTGACGACACCGAGCGTGCCCACTTGTTCGACCTGGCCCGCGCCGCAGACGGCGTCCCGACCTCTGGGCGGTCGCGCAAGCGCCCGACCGCCCAGTCCGGGGCGCGTCTGAGCCTGCAGTGGGCGCTGGAAGCGATCACCGAGGGCGTCGCATTCGTCCGCGACCCGTACCAGAACCTGCTCGCGACGAACGCGTTGGGCCGGGCGTTCTACTCCCCGGTGATCGGGGACGGCGGCCGAACCCCGAACCTGGCGCGGTTCCAGTTCCTCGACCCCGCCTCGCGCGATTTCTACCCCGATTGGGACTTGTTCGCTGAGATGTGCGTCGGCATCATGCGCGCTGAAGCCGGCCGCGACCCCCACGACCGCACCATGCAGGACCTGGTCGGCGAACTGTCGACCCGCAGTGAGACGTTTCGGACACTGTGGGGCGCCCATAATGTGCGCACCCACGGGTCCGGCACCAAACGCTTTCACCATCCCGTGGCCGGCGAACTCACGCTGGCATACGAGGAACTTGCGATCACCGCGGAGCCGGGACTGGTCCTCTTGGTCTACACCGCCGAGCCGGGCTCGCCCTCAGCCGAACGGCTGCACCTACTGGCCAGCTGGAGTGCAGGCGAAGACGCCACCACAGAACGGCGCCGGGCAACCAGCTGACGGGCGGGCACGTTCCGTGCCCGCCGGAGAGCGTGTTACCCGGCGCCGGAGTTGCCTTAAACGTAGTTCAGGCTGATGAGCAACGCCTTAAGCTGGGCGTATTGGTCGGTTGCCATCCAGGCTTTAGCGGCGGCCCGGGTCGGGAACGCGGGGTTGTTGAAAAGTACACTCGTGGTGAGCCCGCCGTTCCCCGTTGCCAGGAGCCCGCAGCTTGAGGTGACGCCTTTGCCGTGCTCCAGGTATCGAGGATCGCGGAGACCCATTCCGTAAAAATCGCGGGTCGACGAGGATTCCACGGCAAATCCAAAAACAGGTTTAGTGCCGTCCGGTGCGGTCATTCCCGGAGCCTGCACCGTGTCGAACACTTCGCGGGAGGTTGGCGCAGCTGCACAACCGGTTATGAAGCCATTTTGTAGTGAGAGCAGATCGTTGCCGGCGCCGTCGGAAACGATCGCTTCAACGCCGGGGACGGTTCGGGCAGGCGGGAGGACCGTGCGCACCGTCCAGGCCGACGGATACGAGAAGGAAATGTGGCCATCCGGGAAAGTGAACGTCTTCCGCGCGGCAGCTGCAGGCTTCGCTGACGGGGCGGACACCGCCACCGGGGGTGCCGTGCTGGCCGTCGGTGCCACCGGTGCCGCGCTGGCGGACGGTGCCGGCGTGGCGGCTGGTGCGGCCGTCACGGTCGGCGCGGATGCAGTCGTGGCCCCGGCGGTCGAGCGCGGAGCGGCAGCGGCTGGATCAGTTCCTGGCTGTGATGCACATCCGGCAAGGACGAGGCTGAGCGCAATGCCCGCCATTGTGACGTGCGAATAAGACCCGGTGCGGTTGAAACCCACTTTTTTGTTCCCCCAATATTTGCGACGGCGGGGTGAATATCCCGCTCGAGACCTCAGTATCAGGGACGCGGCCGGACATTACTGTCAGGCCTGAAAAGACGGTGCAGAACCGTTACATTGGGCTGCCATTCGGCCGCCAACACGGCCACCATTCACAGCTGATGATTCTGAACCCGGTCAGGAGTTTCACGCCGGGCCGGGAGACGAGTAAGGCCGGCCGGAACGATCTTTCGATCGCCCCGGGCCGGCCTCTAGAACCGCGCCAACTCGGCGCTCCCGCGGAAGGTAAGAGATTCGAACTCTTGGTACGGGGTCACCGCACACTGGTTTTCAAGACCAGCTCCATCGGCCGCTCGGACAACCTTCCCTAACGAGTAGTCTTTCATAGGCAGTCGGCTGCCACAAAAACCATAAACACGTCGCGCTTGCGGACGTGTGCAGCTCCCCGCCATATTCTGGGGAGTGATGTTGATCGGACCTGGCGATCGCGGCGAACGTGCGCGGAGCCAGTTAGGAATCGGGAGTGCTCCATGAAGGCTGTCTATATCTCAAAGCCCGGCGGACCCGAGGTCCTGGAAGTCCGTGAGGTCCAGGCCCCGGTGGCCGGCCCCGGCGAGGTGCTGATCGACGTCGTGGCCGCGGGACTTAACCGTGCCGACGTCCAGCAGCGCAGGGGCTTCTACCCGCCGCCCCCGGGCGCCTCCGAGATCCCCGGGTTGGAGGTCTCCGGCCGGATTGCAGGGTTCGGCCCGGGCGTGACCAAGGCGTTTTCCGTGGGGGACAAGGTGGTGGCGCTGCTCGCCGGCGGCGGCTATGCCCAGCAGGTGGCCGTGCCCGCGGGCCAGGTCCTGAGGATCCCCGACGGCGTGGATCTGGTCACGGCGGCATCGTTGCCCGAGGTCGCGGCGACGGTCTATTCCAACCTGATCATGACGGCGCAGCTGCAGCCGGGCGAAACGGTCCTCATCCACGGAGCCACGGGCGGCATCGGCACCATGGCCATCCAGCTTGCCAAGGCCATGGGCGCACGGGTTGCCACGACGGCCGGGAACGCGGAAAAAGTCGGCACCGCCAAGGCCTTCCTCGGGGCGGACATCGCGATCAACTACGCGGAGGAGAGTTTCCCGGCGAGCCTGCGCGCGCAAAACGGCGGCAAAGGCGCGGACGTCATCCTCGACGTCGTCGGGGCCAAGTACCTCGAACAGAACATCGATGCGCTCGCCGACTACGGACGCCTCGTGGTGATCGGGCTGCAGGGCGGCGCGAAGGCGGAACTGGACCTGGGCCAGCTGCTGCGGAAGCGGGCCGCCATCATCGCCACCGCGCTGCGTCCCCGCCCGGTCGAGGAAAAGACCGTGATCATGAACGCCGTCCGCGACGCCGTGTGGCCGATGCTGACCGACGGCAGGATCAGGCCCCTCGTGGCCAAGACCTTCCCGCTGGACCAGGTCGCCGCCGCACACGCCTATTTCGATTCCGGCGACCACGTGGGCAAGGTCTTGCTGGTCATGTAGCGGGAAGCCGGATCCGGCTGAAACCGCAGGTCGGGGCCTACTTATTCCGGTCGGAGCATGCAATGTTTTGCGGCCGGGGCAACAATGACGATAACGTAGGTCCATACGCGGTATACACGCGTCTTGGGGCGCGTGTATGCTGTGTGATTTCGTGAATTCGCGATTCCGGGGGGCGCCATGTCTATCCGTCACAGTCTCCTCGCCCTCTTGCAGGACCGCCCGCGCTACGGCTATCAGCTCAGGACCGAATTCGAGGACCGCACCGGATCCTCCTGGCCGCTGAACATCGGGCAGGTCTACACCACCCTGGACCGGCTGGAACGCGACGGGCTGGTCCGCAAAGACGGCGGCGACGGCGACGGGCATGTCATCTACAGCATCACGACGGCCGGCCGGACTGAAGTCGGCGCCTGGTTCATGGCCCCGGTGTCCCGCGCGAATCCGCCCCGGAATGAGCTGGCCATCAAGCTCGCCCTCGGCCTGACGATTCCCGGGACCGACGTCGGCGCCATCATCCAGGCACAGCGGGCGGTATCCATCCGGGCGCTGCAGGACTACACCAAGTCCCGTCGCGACACGGCCGCGCTCCAGCGCCCGGCCGACACCGCCCGGCTCCTCGTGCTGGACTCCCTCATCTTCCAGACCGAAGCCGAAGTGCGCTGGCTGGACCTCTGCGAGGCCCGCCTCATGCAGCTCAGCAACCTCCAGGCGTAGCCCGGCCGACCGTTCGTCGCGCAATCCCCACCGCCGGGCGCAGGACTGCCGCCCGGGGCCGCCCGCATTGGTAGGGTGCGGGGGGCAGTTCTGTACCGGTGGACTGCCCGTTGGGTTTCTCAAGGAGGAGACATGGGCACAATGCCAGATGGCACACAAGGCGACAGTACGCACGGGAGCATGCGAGGCGCCAGCACGCACGGCACCGCACAACTCGACGACGGGGTCGTTCCGGACCCGTCCCTCCCGCCGACGTCGGTGGATGAGTCCGTCCGCGACGCCGCGGACCGCACCTGGACGCCCGCCAAGATCGCGCTGTGGGCGGCCATCGCGCTGCTGGGCGGCGTCGCCTGGTTCATGCTCGCAATCGTCCGCGGCGAGACCGTCAACGCCATCTGGTTTGTTTTCGCGTCGGTCTGCACCTACCTGATCGGCTACCGCTTCTACTCCAAGGTCATTGAGCGTTACCTGACCAAGCCCAATGACCGCCGGGCCACCCCTGCCGAATACAAGGCCGACGGCAAGGACTACGTCCGCACGGACCGCAACGTCCTCTTCGGCCACCACTTCGCCGCCATCGCCGGCGCCGGCCCCTTGGTTGGCCCGGTCATCGCGGCCCAGATGGGCTACCTGCCCGGCACGATCTGGATCATCATCGGCGTCGTCCTTGCCGGTGCCGTCCAGGATTACCTCATCCTGTTCTTCTCCATGCGCCGCGGCGGCCGTTCCCTGGGCCAGATGGCCCGCGAGGAACTCGGCGTCATCGGCGGCACGGCCGCCCTCGTCGCGACCCTGCTCATCATGGTGATCATCGTCGCCATCCTGGCCCTGGTGGTTGTCAACGCCCTCGGCGAGAGCCCCTGGGGCGTCTTCTCGGTGGGCATGACCATCCCGATCGCCCTCTTCATGGGCGTGTACTTGCGCTTCATCCGGCCGGGCAAGGTCATGGAGGTGTCCCTGATCGGTTTCGTGCTGCTCATGGCCGCCATCATCGGCGGCGGTGCCGTGGCGGGCACCGAATGGGGTGCCGCGTTCTTCCACCTGGACAAGGTCACCATCGCGTGGGGCCTCATCGTCTACGGCTTCATCGCAGCAATCCTGCCCGTGTGGCTGCTCCTGGCCCCCCGCGACTATCTCTCCACGTTCATGAAGATCGGCGTGATCGTGATGCTGGCCCTGGCCATCATCGTGGTCCGCCCGGAAATCACCGTGCCGGCCTTCAGCGAGTTCGCCGGCCGGGACAACGGTCCGGTGTTCTCCGGCGCCCTCTTCCCGTTCCTGTTCGTCACAATCGCCTGCGGCGCACTGTCCGGGTTCCACGCACTGATCGCCTCCGGCACCACGCCGAAGCTGATCGAGAAGGAGCGCCAGACGCGCCTGATCGGCTACGGCGGCATGCTCATGGAGTCCTTCGTGGCCATCATGGCCCTCGTGGCCGCAATCTCCATTGACCGCGGCATCTACTTCGCCATGAACGCCCCTGTGGCGCTGACCGGCGGGACCGTCGAGACCGCGGCCGCGTGGGTCAACAGCCTGGGCCTGTCCGGCGTCAACATCACGGCCGGTGATCTCGCGCAGACGGCCAAGGACGTGGGGGAGCAAAGCATCGTTTCCCGCTCGGGCGGGGCGCCCACCCTCGCCGTCGGCCTTGCCCACATCATGCAGCAGTTCATCGGCGGCACCGCGATGATGGCTTTCTGGTACCACTTCGCCATCATGTTCGAGGCCCTCTTCATCCTCACGGCCGTCGACGCCGGCACCCGCGTTGCCCGCTTCATGCTCCAGGACTCGATCGGCAACTTCGTTCCGAAGTTCAAGGAGCACTCCTGGCGCCCGGGCGCCTGGCTCTGCACTGCCATCATGGTGGCCGCCTGGGGCGCGGTCCTGCTGATGGGCGTCACCGACCCGCTGGGCGGCATCAACACCCTGTTCCCGCTGTTCGGGATCGCCAACCAGCTGCTCGCGGCCATCGCCCTCTCGGTCTGCCTGGCCATTGCTGCCAAACGCACCGCCCCGAAGTACCTGTGGATTGTCGCGGCGCCGCTGGCGTTCGCCGCCGTCGTGACCATCACGGCGAGCTTCTACAAGATCTTCTCGCCCGTTCCGGCCGTGGGCTACTTCGCCAACAATGCTGCCTTCACCAAGGCGCTGGCGGACGGCAAGACGTCCTTCGGCACCGCCAAGACCCAGGCCGCCATGGAGGCCGTGGTCCGCAACACGATGATCCAGGGATGGCTCTCGATCGTCTTCGTGGTGCTGAGCATCATCGTCATCATTACGGCAGTAATGGCAACAATCAAGGCCCTGCGGAACACGGCCGCGGGGCTGCCCAACGCCGAGAACGAAGACCCCGCGCAGGCTTCCCGCGTCTTCGCCCCGGCAGGGTTTGTCCCCACGGCGGCGGAGCGTGACCTCGCGGCCGCGTGGAACCAGCTCCCGGCCGGAGAGCGGCTCGAAAAGTCCGGGCACCACTGATGCGGAGCCGGGCGTGAACGCGGTACTTGCCGGCTTCCGCGGGTTTGCCGGGTACCTCGGCGGGGTGCTGGGCGCCGACGCGTACAAGAAGTACCTGGAGCACCATGAGGCCTCTGGACACGCCGGCCCTCCCCTCACGGAGCGGGAGTTTTGGCGTGAGAAGACCGACCGGCAGGACACCAACCCGCAAGGGCGGTGCTGCTGAACTGTGTTGCGGAGCGGGTGCCGCTCGGGCCGGGGGAGGGGGCGGTGTTGGGCACGAGAGTGTCCGGCGCCGCCCCTTCTGCTTCCGGCGGACGCCGGGTCCGCGCCGCCGGGCGCGTGAGAGTATGAAGCCATGAGCGATCAGCACGACACTCAGTCCGGCGCCCAAACAGCGGACGACGTGCCCGTCGAAGGCACGCCCCTGGACGACGCCCTGCCCGGTACGCCCTTGGCCCCACCGGCTGCAGTGCCGTCCGGCCGCGCCGATGGATCCAGTGCCGGGCCCAGGCCGCCACGGGGGAGCGAACTTCAGGACCTCGTGGACCAACCCGCGAAGGTCATGCGGATCGGCACGATGGTCAAGCAGTTGCTGGACGAGGTGAGGTCCGCGCCGCTGGACGACGCGGCCCGCGTCCGGCTGGCTGAAATCCACGACCGTTCCATCAAGGAACTCGAGGATGGCCTGGCCCCGGAGCTCGTTGAGGAGCTCGAACGGATCAACCTTCCCTTTCCGGAGAACGCCACCCCCTCCGACGCGGAACTGAGGATAGCCCAGGCCCAGCTGGTCGGCTGGCTTGAGGGACTCTTCCACGGCATCCAGACGGCCATCGCGGCGCAACACGCCGCCAGGGAGCACGCCTACGCCCAGATGCAGCTGCGCCAGCTGCCCCCCGGAACAGTGATCGCGCCGGGCGTCATCATCGGGGAGAACGGCGAACCGGTCCGGGCCGCAGCACCGCGTCGCGGTGCTGATCCCTCGGAGCCGCCCGAACCCATGGACCCGGACCACGGTCCGGGCCAGTACCTTTAGCGCGACCTTGGGCTTCTTCAGCGCAGCACTGCAGGGCCGCAGGGACGACGCCGAACTCGGCAAAGGGCTCTGGCGGCGCGCCCATGACCGGTTCAACCGCGGACTTGACCGCTACCACCAGGTCCTCGAGGGGGTCGAGGACGAGGCGCTGTACGGCGAACTCGTCGAGATCGCCAACCAGCTCTCCACGCTCGCGCCCCGGGTCAGGGTGGTCTGCGTGGAGGCCCAGCGACGGTTTCCCAGCAACGGTTTGGATATCCCGGGACCACTGGCAGGCGTTCACCGGGCCCTGTCGACGGCAGGCAATTCGCTGGCCATGACGGCCGAGGCGGCCGCGATGCTCCGGCTCGCCGTGGGGCCGGTCCCGGCGGGTGCCGCGTCGGTGCGCCGGCGCGCCGAGTCCGTGCTGGAACAGGTCCACGACGCCGAGCGGCGGCTTGCCGAGGCCGACGGCAGCGGGCCGACGCCGGCCTGAGCCGCTTCACGGATTGGTCTTTGCGCAGGCCCGTCCCGGCGTGGCCGGCGTTCCCGATATTCCCTGGATTTGCCTGAAATCCCGGGTATTCCCGGTTACGCGCCTAGCTTAGCGGCGCCCTGTCGCTGGCCGGAGGGCGCCGAAGTTGGCAGGATACTTATATGACTTTTTCACCGGAACTGACTTTCAATGACGGCAACACCATCCCCCAGCTTGGCTACGGGGTGTGGCAGGTTGAAGATGACGTGGCCGAAAAGGTGGTTGTCCAGGCGTTTGAGGCCGGCTTCCGCCACATCGACACGGCAAAGATCTACGGCAACGAAGCAGGCGTGGGCCGCGCCATTGAGCGTTCCGGCCTTAAGCCCGAGGAAATTTTCATCACCACCAAGCTGTGGAACGCGGATCAGGGCTACGAGTCCACACTGAAGGCGTTCGAGGAGTCCATGGAGCGCCTCGGCCTCGAAACTCTGGACCTGTACCTGATCCACTGGATGCAGCCTAAGCAGGACAAATACGTTGACACCTGGAAGGCCCTCATCGAGCTGCAGAAGCAGGGCCGGGTCAAGACCATTGGCGTCTCCAACTTCACCAAGGAGGGCCTGCAGCGCCTGATCGATGAGACCGGCGTGGTTCCGGCCATCAACCAGGTCGAGCTGCACCCGTTCTTCAGCCAGGCCGACCTGCGCGAATTCAACGCGTCCAAGGGCATCCTCACCCAGGCGTGGTCGCCGCTGGGCCAGGGCGGCGAGCTCCTCGAGAGCCCTGTCATTGCCGAGATTGCCGCCAAGCACGGCGCCACCCCGGCCCAGGTTGTCATCGCGTGGCACCTGGCCATCGGCAACGTGGTCATTCCGAAGTCGGTGACCGAGTCCCGGATCCGCGAGAACTACGCGGCCCTGGACGTTAGCCTCGACGAGACCGACATCCAGGCCATCAACGGGCTTGACCGCTCCGCCGAAGACGCCGGCCGGATCGGTCCGGATCCGGCCGTCTCCGACTTCGCCTAAGCAACTCCCGCGACGCCGGCTGCCAGCCGGCGTTTGCGCAGGGCCTTCACCCCGCACGGGGTGGAGGCCCTTTGGGCGTCCGGCCCCCTCCCGCAGGCCGGGACCGTGACCGGCCAACCCTGCGCGCTCGGAAACTGAAGGCCCGGACCCAGGCGCCGGCCCGGAAGGACTACCGAGTCAGGCGGCGGCCCGGCGCTCTTTCGCCGGGATTGCATCGACCACGGCCCAGCCGTCTTCGCCGGCAACGCACCGGCTGGCGAAGCGGTCCGCGGCGGCAGCGTCATCGAAGCTCTCGGTGCGGATCCGGCCGCAGTCGGTGTCCAGGTAGGTGACCGCGAAATACAGAACGCCGTCCTGTGCGTCGTTGAAATCCGTCTCTTGGTGGAAACTCTGCTGGAAATTCTGGTTGTTCTCCATGATTCCAGTGTGCAACCGACCCCCGACACTAAGACTTCACTCCTCCGGCGTGTTGCCGAGCCGCAGCACCCGTTCCCGCGCCAGGACTTCCTTGCGGCGCTGCCGGTCGGCGGCCCGTGCCGTCTGCTGCGCCAGGGCCGCTGCCAGCTCGTGACGCTTCCGGGCCGTTTTGAGCCCGGCTTCTGCCGTGTCCAGACGCCGCCTGAGTTCGCGCACCTCATCGGCCAGCAGCGTGGTTTCCGCCGTCGCCTCGGCCAGCTCCGCGGCCGCGCGGCCTGCTTCCTCGTCGGCCTCCGCGGCGGCCACTTCGGCTGCCTCCAGGCCGGCCCGTGCCCGTTCCACCGCCGACGGCGTGGGCGTCACCCGGGCTGTCCCGACGGCCCGGAGGCGGGGCTGTTCCGTTGGCGGCTTTCCGCCGGCAGTTCCGCCGCCCTGTGCGGTCCGGTGCGCCGGTTCGGTCCCGCGGGCGGCGGACGCCGGTTGTGTCCCGCGGACGCCGGCCGTTGCCGGCACGGCTCCAGTACCGGCCGCCGCGGCGGCCTGGCTCCCCGGGACAGCCACGGCGCCGGTGAGATCAACGACGTCGACCCCGTCCGCCGAGAGCCCCCGGAGCAGCCAGCCGCTTTGCACAGCGGCTGCGGCGCCCGGGTCGGCGGTGGCGGCCCGCAGGGTCTGCTCCACTTCCGTCGCGACGGCGGCGCTGATGGCCCGTCCGTGCTGGGCCGCCAGGGCGTGCGCCGCCTTTACCGCGCTGGCGAGGAGTTGGCGCCGCTGCTGGGCGAGGAGGCGGAGGTCCGCTGCATTCAGGGCGTCCTGCGCCTCCTGCATCGACGTTCCCAGTCCAGCGACCTCGCGCAGGATTTCGGGGCTGTGCGCGGCCAGCATGTTCACCGCCCATGCCGCCAGAGACGGCTTGGGCAGGGCACGGACTTCGGCCGCCAAGGCACGCTGCTCGGCGGCGGTGACGCCCACGGAACTGACCTCTTTGGCCGCGGCCGTCCTTGCAGCCACGAACTCCCCGTAGGGCAATGCATAGAGCGGCCCGGCAATGCCCGCTAGTTCCCGCGATCCCATGCAAGAATCATAGGAGTCCGGCCCCGCCACGGGTTCGCGGCCCGTCATCAGACCCGGTGCCGTCACGTTCTGGAGGAGATTCACGTGATCGAAATTGGTGGGCTCCCGGCCCATGTCCTGCTGGTCCACGCCGTAGTGGTCCTTGCGCCGATCGCAGGTCTTGGTGCCATCATTTATGCCGTGGCACGGCGCTGGTGGGCTTACCTGGCCTGGCCCCTGGGCGTGTTGTCACTGGGGCTGGTGCCAGTGACGCTCCTGACCGCACAGGCAGGGGAGCAGTTGGAGAAAATCCGTCCGGCGTCGGCGCTGGTCCACGAGCACGCCCAGCAGGGTGACGTGCTCAAAGTGGTTTCCGTGATCTTTTTCATCCTGGTCGCGGCAATGTTGATAGTCACCTACGAGCCCTTTGGCCGGCGCTTGGCGTTCCTCGGCGGACTCCGGAACAACCGGATTGTCCGGGGAGTCGTCCTGGTTGCCGGCGCTCTGGCGGGGGCCTTCTTCATCTACCAGAGCATCATCACGGGACATTCCGGCGCGGCCTCGGTCTGGGCGCGTTAGCACCGCCCATCCGCGGGCCCGTGGCCAGGTGACGCGTGCCGGACCCGGTACAGCGTGACGAACAGCAGGACAAAGGCCGTCGCCTGGAGTGCGGCCACGGCAGTGATGAGCGCCGGCCGTGCGCCGTAGAGTGACCCGTACAGGGCCCCGCCCGCCAACGCGCCGGCCCCCTCGAACGCCGCGAACACCCCGTACGCCGTGCCCTGCCGGGGCTGGGGCACCAGATCGGCGACCAGCGCCTTGACCGTGGAGTCCTGGATGCCCGTGGCGGCGCCCCAGACCAGGACGCCAGCGAACACGAGCCCGGCGCTCGGTGCCAGGGCCAGCACCGGCACCGCCATAATCAGCACGGGCAGCGCCAGGAGCACGGCCGCCCCGGCGCGGTCGTAAATGACGCCACTGGCGAGAGCCCCGACGGCGGCAGTCCCCATGGCGCCGGCGTACAGCAGCGGAACCACCGAGACGGGGACCGCCACGTCGGCCGTCAGGTGATAGGAGATGACGCCGAAGGCCACCAGCCCGGCGCTCCAGAAGAATGCGGCCACGGCGAACAAGATGAAGACGCTGGAGAACGCCGACGGCGGCCGCCCGGCGGGCTTCCCGGGGGACGGCTCCGGCACGCCGGAGGCGTCGGGCGCGGGCTTGTCCGCGCCGGGATCCCGGACGCGGCGACGCAGCCAAACGAGAATCGCCACCGCCGCCGCCGCCGGAATGACAAGCACCGCAAAGGCTGCCGACAGTGAGCCGGTGGCAACCAGCACCGCCGAGACGAGCAACGGGCCCAAAAGCGCCCCGGCCAGATCGAGGGACTTGTGGACGGCGAAGCCGCGGCCCCGGCCAACCGGCCCGGCGACGGCGGCGAGCAGCACGGTTTTCGCCGGGCTGCGGACGGCTTTGCCAACCCTGTCCCCGATGATGAGCACGGCCGCCAGGGCCATCCCGGCGGTCCCGACGAACGGCGTCAACGCGAGCAGCGGGATGCACACCGCCGTCAGCACATAGCCGGCCATCGTGAAAGTCCAGTACTTCCCGGTGCGGTCCGCCCAGGGGCCGAACACCAGCCGGAGCCCCTGGGACGCGGCCTCCGCGGCGCCGGTCACGAGGCCGACGAAAAGCGCGGACGCACCGAGCTGGGCCAGCAGGGGACCTCCCAGCGGGCGGGCGCCGTCGGACACCATGTCCGCGGCCAGGCTGACCAGGCCGAAGCCGACAACGGGGCCCCACAGCCGGTGCCGCCAATTCTCGGTTTGGACTCCGGGCGGCGGCGCCGGGAGTTGCTGGCGGGCTGGCCGCCTGCGCCCGGGCCGTTCCATTCCCTAAGGCTGACGGACGGCCCGGAAAAAGACAATACGCAGGTCAGGGACCTGCGGCCGCGTGGAGGCGCACAAGGAAATATTGGCCAAAGGGGTTCTTTCTTGGCGGCAGCTTGGTACTTTTTGAGAGCCGATCCGCATTGTGCGGGACGGGGGGACCCACATTGACGGACTGAAAGGCAACACACCCATGAGTTCGGACGGCACCCGCCGGCACCGGCCGGAAGGTGCCCTCTGCATCCTTGCTGCAGCCCCGCGCGACAAGAGCCGCACCAATCCCAGGCCGCACCCGCACGCCATTCTTTCGGAGGAACTGTGAAACCGTTTTCGAATCCGCCACTCCACGCCGGGGGAAGGCGCCCGAGCGTGACCGCCACACTTCTGGGCATCGCTGTGGCTGCGGGACTGGCCCTCACCGGCGTCGCCGCGGCCTCGCTTCCCCTGGCCACCGCCGCCACAACGCCGCCGCCCACCGGCTGGCTGCACACCTCTGGCGGGAGGATCCTGGACTCGAACAACGCCCCGCACACCATCAAGGCCGCGTCCTGGTTCGGCATGGAAACCCCCGACTGCATGCCGCACGGTCTCTGGGGGACCCTGACCATCGACGAGGCCTTGGCCAACATCAAATCGATGGGATTCAACACCGTCCGCCTGCCGTTCTCCAACGAGTGCCTGGCCGCGACATCCATCAAGGGCAACCTGAACTACTGGGCCAACCGCGCCTACGCGCTGGAGGGCAAGACGCCCCTGGTCCTGATGGACACGGTGATCGCCCGCGCGAAGGCCAACGGCCTGCAGATCATCCTGGACCGGCACCGGCCGTCCTCTGCCGACCAGTCGCCGCTCTGGTATACCTCCGCCTACCCTGAGTCGAGGTGGATTGCTGACTGGAAAATGCTCGCCGCCCGCTACAAGAACGATCCCACTGTCATTGGCGCCGACCTTCACAATGAGCCGGCCGGGGCGGCGACGTGGGGTGGCGCCGCCGCCACCGACTGGCAGGCTGCGGCCACCCGCGGCGGCAACGCCGTCCTGGCCTCCAACCCCAATCTCCTGATCCTCGTTGAGGGCATCGAGAACCAGGGAAACGGCACCTCCACCTGGTGGGGCGGCGGCCTGGCCGACGTCAAGAACAAACCGGTCACCCTGGCCACGCCCAACCGGGTGGTCTATTCCCCGCACGACTACCCGGCGTCGTTGTTTGCGCAGAAGTGGTTCAGCGACCCCAGCTACCCCAACAACCTGCCGGCCGTGTGGGATGCCAACTGGGGTTACATCCAGAAGCAGGGCATCGCCCCGGTTCTGCTCGGGGAGTTCGGGACCGCGCTGCAAACCACGTCGGACAAGCAGTGGATGGAGAAAATCGTCTCCTACCTGGGGACCAATTCCATGAGCTTCGCGTATTGGTCGTTCAACCCGAACAGCGGCATCACCGGCGGCCTTGTCCAGGCGGACTGGCGCACCCCGGAGGCCGCCAAACTCGCCGCGCTCGCGCCCATCCTGACGGGCACCCCGACGCCGACCGTGACGCCGTCGCCGACTGCCACTGCGACCGCCACTGCCACTGCGACCGCCACTGCCACTGCGACGCCGACCCCCACGCCGTCGCCGACGGCGTCTCCCGCACCGACGTCGGGCGCGCCGATCAGCGCTGTCTGGAAGCTCGGCAGTTCGTGGACCGGCGGGTACGTGGCCAATATCGAGGTCACCGGGCTCCGGGCGGCGCCCGGCTGGAGCGTGAGCTGGCCCGATCCGAACGTCACCCGGGTGGCCAACTCCTGGGGCGTCACGTGCACAGTCCTCCCCAAGGTGTCGGTAACCTGCAGCGGCTCGGACTGGGCCACCAAGGTGGCCGCCGGCCAGAAACTGTCCGTGGGCCTGCAGGTGGATTCGCTGAAGGCTCCGGTCAACCCGGTGCTCACCCTGAAGTAGCCGGCCGCGCGAGGGCGCCCTCACCCCTCAACGTATTGACGAGAAGCAGCCTGGGGCCGCGGCCGTAGGTGCACGTGAGCGACTCCATGCTCGGCCTGCGCGGCCGCGAAACGGAATACGGGTAATCTGATCATTTTCGCCGCACTCATGATTGGCATGAACATCTCCCGCTCCGCCGCCACCAAGTCCCTGACCGTCCTTACCGGCCTGCTTCTCGCAGGCTCCCTCGCCGGCTGTGATGCCGCAGCCCACGCTGGCGCCAAAGTCGCAGACGCCGTGCACAGCGCAGCGGCGTCCCAAGCTCCCGCCATTGGTTCCGCGCACCCGGGCGAGGCCGCCGCGGCCGTAGCCCAGCTGGAGTCCATTCCGGTGAAAGGCAAGGCCCCGAAGACCGGTTACAGCCGCGGGCAGTTCGGTCCCGCCTGGTCAGATGTCGACCACAACGGCTGCGACACGCGCAACGACATGCTCCGCCGTGACCTCACCGAGGTGACGACCAAGCCGGGGACGAGGGATTGCGTCATCGCCTCCGGCAAACTTGCCGACAAATACACCGGCAAGACCATCAACTTCACCCGCGGCGAGAACTCTGCCGACGTCCAGATTGACCACATCATCCCACTGTCCCTGGCCTGGCAGACCGGCGCCCAGCAGATCAGCGCAAGCCAGCGCCTCCAGCTCGCCAACGATCCGCTGAACCTGATGGCCGCCGACGGGCCCGCGAATCAGCAGAAGTCAGATTCCTCGGCTGATGCCTGGCTCCCAGCCAACAAGGCGTTCCGGTGCGAATACGTCGCCCGCCAGACGGCTGTGAAGGCCAAGTACAAGTTGTGGATGACCCGTCCCGAGCACGACGCCATCGCCGGGATCCTCGCCGCCTGCAAGTAGCGAAGGCGCCCGCGCGGCAAAGCGAAGCACCCCGCACCGAAAGGCGCACCCGGCGACGGCTCGAGGCCCGGTTGCGGCCCGAATGGTCTCAGGCTGCCTGCGTTTTTATCCGCTGACTAGACAAAACGGGCATCCCTTTTCCGGAGCGGTCAGCGGTGCGGTTCGACCAGGAGGACCACGAAGTTCGTTTGATCGTTTTTGTCCGGGCTGGACACGTTGAACTTGTAGTCGTACTCCCCGTCAGTTCCCGAGGAGCTGCAGACTGTCGTTGTACCGCCGACGGTCGGCCGCCTGGTGCAGGTGCCCTCGATGTTCATGGGAACACCGGCTGTGGAGCTCACGGCTTTCAAGTCGTCGACGGTGAGGCTTTTGCCGGCGTCCCAGCGCTTGGCGATGCTGGGGCACGGGTTGGTTGACATGCACAGAAACATCTCCCGCCGCACCACGCTGTCCTCCAGCTTCCAGTCCGCGGGAATGACGATCCGCTCGGTACGGGAGACTACGTCGGCGGTGACCCTGTCTTCCGCGGACCGGGTCAAAAATAGCGCGACGGCGCCAGCGACCAACACCGCCGCAAGGATGATCCATGTCCTACGCTTCACTGTGTTCCCCCAAAACGGTCAGTGCCAACGCTTAACCCCGGGACACCCGGGAGGTGTTTGACTGCATCGTATCCGCAACCACGGAGTGTGCCATAGGTGTGCCCTAACCTCACAGCCATCTCGCCGAAACCAATAAAAACCCCGTATCCCCGCTGAGTCAGCGGCGATACGGGGTTCTTCCCGAGCTTCCTGCCAGAATCGAACTGGCGACCTTCTCATTACGAGTGGGTGTGTTTAGCCCCATGCAACAAGGGAAGGGCGGGGGAAAGGTGACGAAAAAGTGACATCCTACTTCCATCCAAGCCCTGTGAGCGTGCGGTTCAGGCGGTCCGCGCTGTCATGCAGATCGTCGTCGAAAAGACCTGCATAGGTGTCCACAGTGTCATTGTTGCCGAAACGTGCCCGGCGATCCTCTGCACTACAGTCGAGGAGTGCGTGAAGCCGGTCGGACGCATGACGTGGGAGGCATTGTTCATGCCCCTGCTGGGATGAGGCCGCTGGATCACGGCCTGCAGTTTCCATAACCGGAGCCCCTCAACCGGGGCCCTTCGCAAGCCGCCCGCTTGGCCCCGGGGCTGAGGCCCGAGCGCCGATGACTCTGCGCCGCCGTCCGGTGGCGGTTTTGCCACCACCTATTACTCCACGCCCGATGGCGTATGCCACCTTCCACCCCGAGTAGAGCCCATGTGCGGCACTGAGCCGATCGCCGACCCACAACTGGCCCTGAAGCCTCACTTAACCCGCCCACCATTGCGGAGTCGGATTCATGTTCAGCGAATCTGTTTTTCTTAGGCCCAGGGTGAGAAGATGACGCCATTCGTCAACTTTGCTGAAGGTGGGGAAATGGCTAGGAAGAAAAGTGGTTCCGCCGCAGGGCTGGTCGGGCTCGGGCTCGTCGGGGTGGGGCCCTGGGGGTTTCTCTTTGCGGCGGCCGTTGTCTACTATTTCTGGTGGTTCTTCCTGATCATCATCGGCATGGTGGCACTCACGGCCTGCTACATCGCGGTCCGCCGCGCCAGGGCCAAGGTGGAGTCGAAGCCGGTGCCCGCGGTGAAGCCGCCGAAGCCGCCGCGCGTGGAGCTTCCAAAGCCGCCTCTGCGGCTGCATCCGCGGACGTCGCCGCGGGCGAAGGCGCCCAAGCCGGCGGCGGAGAAGCCCAAGGAGCCAGCCCCGCCGGTGTACTGGCCGAAGTGGGATGGGACCCACAAGTGGGCCGTCGGACAGGACAAGGACGCCTGGGACCATGCTTTCGAGGAGATCATCAAGAACGCCGAGGAGCGGGCGGAGCGTCAGCCGAAGCCGCAGCCGGTCGAAGTGGATGACGTCTATGCCCAATTGAGAGCCAGGCTGGAGCAGCTCGGTGCGGAGACCGGCAGCGCGCCGGCGCCGCCGGCGGCCTCAGCGGAAGGCGATGTGTATGCCCGACTGAGATCCAGGCTGGGGCAGCTCGGTTAGGGCGCAGCTCCGCCGGGCCGGGGTCCACATAGCGTCGCATCCGCGTCATCGACGCCTTCGTCGCTGTGGCCAACGCGATCATCACCGTCCGCCGCCTGATCCGCGAGGCCTGGACCACCCACCGTTGGGACATCCGGACCCCACGCCGTCTCTGGCTTATGAGGGTCGCCACCAAGGGCAATAAACCTCAATCTCGGGGTGGTTCTTCGTGACCCATTCGGCCATCCGACGGCCCCGCCCTGCGATGAACTGCAGCGTGGCCTCCCGATACGTGATGTAGTCCGCCGGTATCCCGGAAGGCTCAAAGCCCTCAAAGGGCACGAAGAACCGAATGTCTTTGTAGTTTGGGGTCACGAGGTCTTGCAGGTGGAAGAAGTCCACGAACTCCACGAACCCATCGAAGATCTCGAAGAAGTCTTTGTAGGCCTTGATGACATTGGCGAGGGGGCTATCTGGCTCTCCTGCGTAGTGACGCCGGATGCACTCAAGGGTGAGGTCCATGCGGTCAGCGATCTGATGACCTTCAGCACCGAACCCCCGGGCCTGGTTCATCGTGGGTTTGTCCTTCGCCCTGACGGGCCAAATCATCGCACTGCCGATGGTGTACGGCGGGTTGAGGTAGCGGGCCCGCTGCTCCTCGTTCAGACCGGCCATCGCGTCAGCCAGGGATTTCGGGTTTGACCGGCCGGTGTAGGAGCTGGTGATGGCATCGCTGCCGTAGCAATGCCTTGCCCCGGAGTCGTCTGTATAAATGAGGTACTCGTTCCAGCGGGCCGCTGATGCGCTCGGGGCGAAAAGGGCGCCAGAGTTCAGCTTCTTGGTCCACAGCAGCTCATGGTTCGCCCGGAGCCTCAGGCTGTTCGAATCCGGGTCGCCCAGCTCTTGGGTGACTGAGGGCGAGTCCGGTGGTAAGCCGCCGGCGTTGCCTCGCTTGGCCTTCCGAGACTCGTCGGTCTTGTAGTCGAATGAAGTATCAAAGTCGCCCATGATCGCAGTGTATGCGCACGTCAGGTTCTTTTAGGCGGAGCAATCGTTGTTTTTTTGGTTACGAGGCCAGGGGTTCCTGACCGTCGGGGGGTGCCTCTATGGTTTTCGTCAAGCGGCTGAGGGTTGTCGTGGTTCGTAGAAGGTGCCGTCTCTGAGCATGGCGTAGAGGGTGTGGCATCGGCGGCGGGCGAGTGCGATGAGGGCCTGGTTGTGGCGTTTGCCCTCGGTTCGTTTCCGGTCGTAGTAGGCCCTCGACAGAGGATCCTTCAAGGCGGCGAACGCGGAGAGGAACAGGGCTCGCTTGAGAATCTTGTTTCCTTTCCGGGATAGGTGGTCACCGCGGATGGAGGACCCTGATCGCCAGGTCACCGGTGCCAGGCCTGCGTAGGACGCCAAATGCCCTGCAGAGGCGAAGTCTTTGCCGACGATCTCGGTGAGGATCCGTGCTGCGGTCCTGACGCCGACCGCCGGCAGAGACGTCAGGACCGGGTGAAGAGGGTGGGCCTCCACGAGGGCTTCGACCTGGGTGAAGACGGTGTCCCGGGACTCGCGGATGTCGGCGAGCATCCGGGCCAGCTGGGGCAGCACGATCGTGGCCGCGTTGGTCCCTCGTCGGAGGAATTATTCAAAACGGAATTAGTGCCGGGGATTCGTGCTCGTAGCATTCTCACTAGGAGGACAACCGTGAACAAAGAAGGAAAGCCAGACCCGACCGGAGTCTCCCCGGTCATATCGTGGATCCTGCTCCTGGGTGGTCTGGGGCTGGTAGCGCTTGGTGTGTTCCAGCTCGCAGCATAGGGCCGCCCCTTTCCAGGAACATACAACGTGGTAGCGGGAGCCCTTGCGGCTTCGGTCTCAGTTTGGATATTTCGACGGAGGCAGCGACTAAGAGATCTGATGTGAGCAACTCGGGAGAGGTCATACGTTGTGGCCGAGAGGGACGATGGTCCGAGCTGAAGGCAAGAGAAGCGCAGGGCGCTACTGGGCCATAGTCTTCGTCGCGTTCGTAGCGGCGTTCGTCGTCGGACTAGCGGTCGCATACCTGTCCGTGTGGGTCATGGGCGGCCAAGTGGGGGAGATCGAGGGAACTGGGAAGTACGTCTCGATCATCGTGTCACTCGCCTGCGCCTGCTCCGCTTACAACGGATGGAGGTATCCGCTACAGGGCGGATCTGTGGTTTTTCCCAGAATTTCACTGATTCCGGCGTATCCAGGCGGAATACTGGGCTTCATCTGGCAACCCCGACCGGCGTCGATCCGGTGCCCTTTCGATTTGAAGACGGCAGTCACTGTCGCACTGCCGCCCGATAACGGTGGGCCCGCTCACTGCACTGACGGCCACTCTATAGGCAATCCGGCATTCCGGTGCGAAGGTCCATCCACAAAGCACTCTACGGCGGAATTTAGAGCTATTGAGAGGCTGCCAGCCGTTAACACGACCGGCCCTGTTCCGTGCCAGACCGGAAGTCTGGAAGACCGGTCCGGCGCTCCGACGAGGTGACGAAAAAAGTACGGAGATGCCGGTAACCGATCGAAAATGGTGGGAATGCACAGGTGCGCCTCACTGTCAAGCAAAACGACAGAACCCCCGGAAATCATTGATTTCCGGGGGTTCTTCCCGAGCTTCCTGCCAGAATCGAACTGGCGACCTTCTCATTACGAGTGAGACGCTCTACCAACTGAGCTAAGGAAGCAACCACATGAATGCCCGGCGAACCGGGCGGATCATGCAAGAGACAACTGTAATAGAGTCCCGGCGTCCGGGTCAAAATGAGCGACGGAAGCCGCCTTGCGGCGCCGTCGCGGACCTAGCAGACGGTGTTGTCCGCCGGGACCTTTCCGTCCACCAGGTAGTCATCGACCGCGGTGCCGATGCAGCTGTTGGAGCGGCCGTAGGCCGTGTGGCCCTCGCCCTTCCAGGTCAGCAGCGAGGCGTTCCCAAGCTGCTTGCGCAGGGAGCTGGCCGATTCCACGGGGGTAGCCGGATCGCCGGTGGTTCCAATGACGACAATCGGGGCCGAGCCCTTGTACTCGACTGGGGCAGGGGTCCGGACGTTCTTGTACGGCCAGTCCTTGCAGTTGGTGCCGCCATAGGCGAAGTAGTAACCAAACGTGGGCGACAGCTGGCGCAGCTTCTGGTCCTCGGCCCGCATGGACGCGGTGTCGGACACCATCGGGTAGTCCAGGCAGTTGATGGCATTGAAGGCGAAGGTGCTGTTCGACGTGTAGGTGCCGCTGGGATCGCGGTCGGCGCCGAAGTCGGCCAGCTGCAGCATGCCCGTGCCGTCGCCGGCCAGGGCCGTGGCGAGCGCCCGGGTAAGGATCGGCCAGTTGTCATCGTTGTAGAGCGGGATGATAAGGCCGCTGACAAACGTGGAGCCCGAGACCTTCCGGCCGTCCTGGGCCGGCAACGGGTTGGCTTCCGCGGCAGCGATGGCATTGCGGATCTGCTGGATGCCTTCCTCGGTGCTTCCCGTGAGCGGGCATCCGGACGTCTGCTGGCATTTGGCGACGTAGGCGTGGAGGGCCTTTTCGAAGGCCACGGCCTGGCCGCTGGTCTGTTCCTCGGCGCTCAACGACGGGTCAACGGCGCCGTCGAGGACCAGCCGGCCCACATTGTCCGGAAACAGCGACGCGTAGGTGGAGCCCAGCAGGGTCCCGTAGGAGTAGCCGAGGTAGTTCAGCTTCGAGTCGTTGGCCACCCCGCGCAGGATATCGAGGTCCTTCGCGGCACTGGCGGTGTCGATGTGGGCCAAAACCGGGCCGGTCTTTTCCACGCACTTGGCGGCAATGGCTTTGTTGTCGGCCAGGGCAGCGTCCAGTCCGGCGTCGGTATCCAGGGCGTAGGTCTTGGCGCGGGACGCATCGCGTTCCTTGTCCGTCAGGCAGGTGACCGGGGCGGAGCGCTTCACCCCGCGCGGGTCGAATCCCACGATGTCGTAGGCGGACCGGACCTTGTCCGAAATGTTGGTGTTGGCCGCGTCCCTGACGAAGTCGTACCCCGAGCCGCCCGGGCCGCCCGGATTGACCATCAGGGTGCCCTTTTTGTCACCTGTTGTGGCGAGCTTGATGGCGGCCAGCTCGATGCGCTCGCCGTCGGGCTTGCTGTAGTCCAGCGGGACCTTGATCTTGGCACACTCGAAGCTGCCCTCACACGGTTTCCAGTCGACCTGCTGGGAGTAGTAGCTGCGCAGTTCGGCCGGCGCCGCCGCCACTATCGACGGGTCCGCCTGCCCCGCTGCCCCGGATGTCGGTGCACTGGACCCGCTCTCGCCCCCGCCGCCGAAAAGGGTGCACGAGGCCAGCGTAAGGACCAGGGCCACGGCGCCGACGGCCCGCATGCCGCTCGCCAGGGATCGGGATCTGGCGGGCTGGGGTCGAGCAGGCTTCATGCGGTTCTCCTTGGAGGCTAGGAACGAAAGCGAAGATGATCGTTTGAGCGGCAGGGACCGTCAAATAAGGCTGGACGCCATGGACTCGATCGTCAGCAGCGGGGCCACGTTGGTGGTGGTGATTCGCGTGCGGGCCTTGTTGATGGCGTCCATGCGGGCAAGGGTCACTTCGGCGGTGGAACGGGAGGCGAAGTCTTCGAGTTCGCTTCTGAGTTCAACGTTGACGAGTTCCACAGCGTTCCCCATCTGGATGATCAGGACATCCCGGTAAAAGGACAACAGGTCCGTCAGGGTGCGGTCAAGGGAATCGGTGACGGAACGCTTGGCGCGGCGCTTCTGGTCGTCCTCGAGTTGCTTGACCTGGCTCCGCATGGCCGGCGGCAGTGTGCCGCTTTCGGGGGCCCCGAGGGTGGCCAGAAGCGCGGTTTTCTCGGCGGCGTCGCGCTCGTCGTTGGAGCTGTTGGCTTCCTCGGTGGCGATCTTGACCAGTTTCTCGGCCATCATGACCGCCGCCGTGACGCCGCGAAGGGACAGCGGGAACCGCACCGTCTCGAGCCGGCGCTCCCGGGCCTCCGGGTCCCGGGCCAGACGGCGGGCGATCCCGACGTGGCTTTGCGCCGCACGGGCGGCACGCTCGGCAACCGCCGGGTCCACGCCGTCGCGCTTGACCAGCAGGGCCGCGACGGCGGCGGCGGGCGGAAGCCGCAACGCGACCGGGCGGCAGCGGGAGCGGATGGTCACGAGGACATCAGCGGGGGAGGGCGCGCAGAGCATCCAGACGGTGCGGGGCGTGGGTTCCTCGATGGCCTTGAGCAGCACGTTGGTGGTCCGCTCGGCCATCCGGTCCGCGTCCTCCACCACAATGATCCGCCACCGGCCGGACGAGGGCCGGTTCCCTGCGGTGGATACGAGCTCGCGGGCCTCATCGATGGTGATGGTGACCTTCTCCGTGCGCACGAACGCGACGTCGGAGTGGGTTTCTCCGAGGATGGTCAGGCACGCCGGGCATTCGCCGCAGCCGCGCAGGCTGACGTCCTCCTGGTCGCAGTTCAAGGCCGCAGCGAACGCCTTCGCGGCGTTGGAACGGCCGGAGCCGGGCGGGCCGGTGAAAAGCCACGCGTGCGTGAGCCCTTCGTTCTGGGCCGCCTGGCGCAGTTGGGCCACGACGGCGTCCTGGCCCTGGAGGTCGTCCCAGACGCTCATGCTGTGCTGCTTTGGGTGACGGCCAGCAGGGATTCGACGCGCTCGAGGATCCGGGCGGCGAGTTCGGCGACGGGCAGGCGGGCAGGCAGCACCAGATACGCCTCGGGCCGGGCGGAGGCCAGGTCCAGGAAGGCCGTCCGGATCTTAGCGTGGAATTCGTCGGCCTCGGACTCGAGGCGGTCTTCGGCGGCCTCGCCGGCGGTGCGCCGTTGCCGGCCGACGGCGGGTTCGACGTCGAGGAGTACGGTCAGGTCCGGCTGCAGGTCCGATGTTGCCCAGGCGTTGATGTCCCGGACCGCCTGCGTTCCGAGGCCTCGGCCGGCGCCCTGGTACGCGACCGAGGAGTCGATGTACCGGTCCGTGAGGACGATCTCGCCGCGTTCCAGGGCGGGCCGGATGACCTGGCTCGCGTGCGCGGCACGGGATGCCGCGAAAATCAGGGCCTCGGTATGGGCATCGATGTGGCCGTGGCCGTGATCGAGCACGAGGGAACGCAGCTTCTCGCCGATCGCGGTGCCGCCCGGTTCCCGGGTCCGCAGCACTGTGAAGCCGCCGGATTCCAGCGCTTTGGCGAGTTCAGCCGCCTGCGTGGACTTGCCGGCGCCGTCGCCGCCCTCGAAGGCAATAAACAGTCCAGGCAACTGACCGGACAACTGTAGAGGGGACGCTCCGGGGCTCTGGGTAGTCACGGTTCTAGACTACCGACAATCCCCGACACTCTAGTCTGCGCATCGTCTGCGGCGTAACGGCTTGGGTACCCTGCCGGGCGCCCACGTACCCTGTCCTCATGAGTCTTACTGAAGAACAGGCCGCCACGCTTTCGCCGGATTCCCTGGTTGTGGCGGTAGGGCGCCCGCCGCGCACCCGCGACGAACCGGTCAACCCACCGCTCGTGCTTTCCTCGACCTACTTCGGCACGGGTCCGCTGGGCGACGGCGACCGTGGCTACGGCCGGTATTCCAACCCCACGTGGGACCCCTTTGAAGAGGCTTTGGGCCAGTTGGAAGGCGCGGAATTGCCGGGTCTGCTCTACGCCTCGGGACTCGCCGCCGTGAGTTCGGCCCTGTCCCTGGTGCCCGCCCAGGGCGTGCTCGTGATGCCGTCGCACAGCTACGCGGGATCGGTCACGATGGCCACCGAGCTTGCGGCCAAGGGGTTCCTCGAGCTCCGGATGGTGGACATCGCGGACACCGACGCCGTACTTGCGGCGCTTGCCCCGACCGGCGGGCGCGCCGCCAGCATGCTCTGGCTGGAGAGCCCCACGAACCCCATGCTCGGCGTCGCGGACATGCGGGCCCTGACCGCCGCGGCGCACGAGGCCGGCGCCATCGTCGTCACGGACAACACCTTTTCCACGCCCCTGGTGCAGCAGCCCCTGAGCCTGGGATCCGACGTCGTGCTGCATTCGGTGACCAAATACCTCTCCGGCCACTCCGACGTCGTGCTCGGTGCGCTGGTGACCTCCGACGCCGGTCTCCGCGCCGCCCTGCTGCACCACCGCACCATCCACGGCGGGATCGCCGGACCGTTCGAGGCGTGGCTGGCGCTGCGCGGGCTCCGTACCCTGGCGCTGCGGATCGAGCGTTCGCAGGCCTCGGCCCAGATCCTGGCCGAGCGGCTCGACGGCCATCCGAAGGTAGCCGGAGTCCGCTTCCCCGGGCTGGCCTCGGACCCCGGCCACGCGCGGGCCAAGGCGCAGATGAAGGGGTTCGGTTCCGTCCTGTGCATCGAGGTGGCTCCGGTAGTGGGGCAGGACGGTGGCCTCAGCGGCGCGGAAGCCGCCGACCGCATGATCCGGGCCCTGCAGCTTTGGCTCCCCGCGACGTCCCTGGGTGGGGTGGAATCCCTGATCGAACGCCGGCGCCGGCACGCCGCCGAGCCGGAGAGCGTGCCGGACAACCTGGTCCGGATGAGCGTGGGCATTGAGAACGTGGAAGACCTTTGGGCCGATTTGGAGCAGGCATTGGGCACTCTGGACGGCTAGGCTGGGGGAGTGGACGGACGCATACTCATTTACTTTGTCGAATCCGGGGTTTACCTGGTCCTGGCTGTCGTGGCCTTTGCCTTGGAGGCATGGGCGTTTTTCGACTGCCTCCGGCACAAGGCCAACGCGTTCGAGGCCGTATCGAAGCGGACCAAGACCTTCTGGCTGGCCCTGACCGGCGGCGCGTTCGCCGTGGGCCTGTTCTCCCTGCTCGCGCAGCTGGGCAGCGGCGGCGGCGCCAGTTCGCTCGGGATTTTCGGCCTTGCAGCCGTGACGGCCGCGTCCGTGTACCTCGCCGACGTCCGCCCCGCGGTCAAAGACGCCGGCCGCGGCCGCAACATGGGCCCCTACGGCCCCTGGTAGTCCCCGCCGGCGCCCTAAGCTCGCAAGCTCGCTCAGGGAACCCCGCCGGCGTGGGCCCAACCGGCCCACCACCGGCCTGACCGCCTAAGGTCCCGGGGCCACGGCTTCCCAGTCGACCGTCACTTCGCCCATTCGCCAGCGGGACGGGCCGTCCTGGACCGGCCAGCCGGCGTCGAGCAGTGCGCGGCACATCGCCCCGAAGCGCTGCCGGTTTCCGAAGGCCGCCAGCGGCGCCGCTTCCAGCCAGGCTTTGTCCATCGCCTGCAGGTAGGCGTGGATTTTCTCGCCGGGGACGTTGCGGTGGATCAGGGCCTTCGGCAGCCTTTCGGCAACGTCGGAGGGCAGCGCGAAGGCGCCGAACCGCATGGACAGGCTCAGGCTCAGCGGCCGCTCGACGTCGAGCGCCACCCAGGCGGCGCGCCGCCCGATTTCATCGCACGTGCCGTCGATGAACAGCCCGCCCGGGGCCAGCCGGTCCTGCACCAGCCGCCAGATGCCCGCCACGTCGGCTTCCTCGTATTGCCGCAGCACGTTGAAGGCGCGGACCAGCACGGGTTTTCCGGTCACCGGCAGCTCGAAGCCGCCCAGCTGGAACTTCAGGCCCGGGCGCTCCAGGGCGTGGGCCTGCCGGACGCGCTCCGGTTCGATTTCGATCCCCACCATCTGTACGTCCGCGCGGACCGCGGCGAGGCGTTCGAAGAGTTCGACGGCGGTTGCCGGCGAGGCGCCGTAACCGAGGTCAACGGCGAGGGGATCGGCCGCGGCCCGCAGCCGCCAGCCCTGCGGCCCGGTCAGCCAGCGGTCCACGCGGCGCATCCGGTTGGGGTTCGTGGTTCCGCGGGTCACGTTGCCCACGGGCCTGCCGCCGCGCGCGCCGCTTCTCGTTCCGCCCTGGTTTCGGGGGGCCAGCACCCGTTCAGCCTTCTGCACCACCGCCCAAGCCTATCCTCCAACGCGGGGTCACTTATGTCCCGTAGTGGGCCGCGGGATGGGCCGGAAGTGACCCCGCGTTGCCCTTAAGCACGCTTTGAAACGCGCGCGGTGTAACGCTCGGCGCCGCCGCCAACCGCTCGGCTAGGATGAAAACCATGACTTACAAGCTGATTCTGCTGCGCCACGGCCACAGCGACTGGAATGCCAAGAACCTGTTCACCGGCTGGGTGGACGTTGACCTCAATGACCAGGGCCGTGCCGAGGCGGTGCGCGGCGGCGAGCTGCTCGTGGAGAACAACATCCTCCCCGACATCCTCTACACCTCGCGGTTGAAGCGGGCCATCAACACGGCAAACCTGGCCCTGGAAAAAGCCGACCGCGGCTGGATCGACGTCAAGCGCGACTGGCGGCTCAACGAGCGCCACTACGGCGCGCTGCAGGGCAAGGACAAGGCCCAGACCCTCGCCGAATTCGGCGAGGAGCAGTTCATGCTGTGGCGCCGGTCCTACGACACCCCGCCGCCGCCCCTGGCCGACGATTCCGAGTTCTCCCAGGTGGGGGACCCGCGCTACGCGGACCTCGGCGACGCCGTCCCGCGCACCGAATGCCTCAAGGATGTCCTGATCCGGCTCATGCCGTACTGGGAATCTGACATCAAGGAAGACCTCCGGGCCGGAAAGACCGTCCTGGTCACCGCCCACGGCAACTCGCTCCGCGCCCTCGTCAAGCACCTTGACGGGATCAGCGACGAGGACATCGCCGGCCTGAATATCCCCACCGGGATCCCGCTGGTCTACGAACTGGATGAGGACTTCAAGCCGCTGAACCCGGGCGGCACCTACCTCGATCCCGAGGCCGCCGCCGAGGCCATCAAGGCAGTAGCCAACCAGGGCAAGAAGTAGCCGGCTGCCGCCCGATTAGGCACTGAGCAGGGCACAGAGCAGAAACGACGGCGTCCGGCCACCCCCAAGGTGACCGGACGCCGTCGTTTTGTATCAGCGCCGTTGTGCCGGCGGCTGGATCAGCCGCGGTTGGCCGGAGTCAGTTGTGTTCGATCGTGCTCGGCTGCCACGCGCCGGTCACCAGGTACGTGACCTTCTGGGCCACGGAGACGCCGTGGTCCGCGAAGCGCTCGAAGTAGCGGCTGGCCAGGGCAACGTCCACCGTAGTGGCCGGCGACTCCTGCCAGTCGCTGCGGGCGATCGCCTGGAAAACGCTCAGGTGAAGGTCGTTGACGGCGCCGTTGGCCTTCATGATCTCCCGGGCCACGCCGAGGTCGCGGGTTGCCAGCAGCTCGGTGAGCTTCTGGGCGATCAGCAGGTCCTGTTCGGCGAAAGCCTTGAAGGTCTCCCGCAGCTGGTCCGGGACCACCGACGCCGGATAGCGCAGACGCGCCAGCTGCGCCAAGTGGCGGGCGAGGTCGCCCATGCGTTCGAGCGAGGCGCTCATCCGGAGCGAACCAACCAGCATGCGCAGATCGCTCGCCACCGGGCCCTGGAGGGCGAGGATGTCGATGGCACGCTCGTCGAGGCTGTTCTGCAGGAAGTCGATGCGGGCATCGGCGGCAATCACGTCCTCGGCGAGGTCGATATCGGCGCCCTGGAAAGCTGTCGTGGCCTTGTCGATGGCCTCTGTGACCAGCGTTGAGATCTCGACGAGCTGTTCCCTTACCTGGGCGAGCTCCTCCTGAAAAACCTTACGCACGTGTGCGTCCTTTCCTCGGAAATATTGCCTGCAATCGATGTGGCGGGCCTATTTCGGTTCACCTACCGGCGCTCCAACTGTCAACTCTTGCAGTGTCCGGTGAACTGTTACGCCCCAATAGGTGAACGTTAGCTGAACCGGCGCCCGAATCGCAGAAGATTTCGGTTTCGGCCACGTGGCAGAGCATAAGCTGGAGCCGTGGATCCAATGCTCATCGGCGTGATCGCCGGCCTGATCGGCCTCTCGTTTGGCATGTTCGGCGTACTCGCGTTCCGGGTGAGTGAGCAGCAGCGGCACATTGTCGACGTCGACGTCGAGGACCCTTCGCTGCCCGAGGGCGCCGCGGAGGTGCTCGCCGTCCTCGGCCGCGCTTTCGTTGTGGTGGATGCGATCGACGGCGTGGTCCGTGCCAGCCCGGCCGCCTACGCCTACGGCCTGGTCCGCGGGCACACGGTGGTGCACCAGCAGCTGCTGGACCTGACGGCAAAGGTGCGGCGGGACGGCGTCATCCTCGAAGAGCAGCTGGAGCTGCCGCGTGGCCCGCTCGGCCAGGGAACAATCGTTGTCCAGGTCCGGGCCGCCGTCATCACGGAGGAATATGTCCTCCTGCTGGCCGATGACCGGACGGAATTCACCCGCACCGAGGAAGTCCGCAACGACTTCGTCGCGAACGTGTCCCACGAGCTGAAGACCCCGGTCGGGGCGATCTCCCTCCTGGCCGAGGCCCTCGAGTCGTCCGCTGACGACCCCGAGGCGGTCAAGCGGTTCGCCAAGCGCATGCACAAGGAATCGACCCGGCTCGCGGCCCTGGTCCAGGACATCATCGAACTCTCCCGGCTCCAGGGCGCCAACGTCGCGCAGCAGGGCCGCCCGGTGGACATCAACACAGTGGTCAGCGAGGCCGTGGACCGCTCCGTGCTGCCGGCCGAGAGCAAGAACATCCAGCTGGTGGTCGGCGGACACGCCGATGCCATGGTCTACGGCGACCAGGACCTCCTCGTGACCGCCCTGCGCAACCTGATCGACAACGCCATTCGCTACTCGCCGGAGAACACCAAGGTGGGTGTGGGCATCCGGGCCAAGGACGGCCTCGTGGCGGTCTCGGTGACGGACCAGGGCGATGGGCTCAGCGCCGAGGACCAGGAACGTGTCTTCGAGCGCTTCTACCGTGTGGATGCTGCCCGTTCGCGGCAGACCGGAGGCACCGGACTTGGCCTGAGCATCGTCAAGCACGTCATTTCCAACCACGGCGGCGAGGTGACCTTATGGTCCCGGCTCGGGCAGGGTTCCACGTTCACCATTCGACTTCCCGAGATAGAAGGGCAGGACGACGGCGACGCCCCCGAAGCGGGCAAGCCCGCTGCCCAAAAGCCCAGCCGGGACCTCAGACCGCAACGACGTGACGCCGCAGGCGTCCATGAGCAAGGAGCTACCGCTTGAGCAGGATTCTGATTGTCGAGGACGAGGAGTCCTTCAGCGACCCCCTGTCCTACCTGTTGGGTAAAGAAGGGTTCGAGGTGGAGGTGGTGGACAACGGACTGGATGCCATCACCGAATTCGACCGCAACGGCGCCGACCTCGTGCTCCTGGACCTGCAGCTGCCCGGCCAGTCCGGCACGGAGGTCTGCCGCCAACTCCGGCAGCGCTCCGGGGTGCCCGTGATCATGCTGACGGCCAAGGACTCGGAAATCGACAAGGTGGTGGGGCTGGAACTGGGCGCCGACGACTATGTCACCAAGCCCTACTCCTCGCGGGAGCTCGTGGCCCGGGTCCGGGCCGTCCTGCGGCGCCAGAGCGAGCCGGAGGAGCTTGTCTCCACCACGGTGCAGGCCGGTCCCGTGCGGATGGACATCGAACGCCACGTGGTCAGCGTCGGAGGCGAGCAGATCGCTTTGCCGCTCAAAGAGTTTGAGCTGCTGGAAATGCTGCTGCGGAACTCCGGCCGGGTCCTGACCCGCGGCCAGCTGATCGACAGGGTCTGGGGCTCCGACTACGTGGGGGACACCAAGACCCTCGACGTCCACGTCAAGCGGCTGCGCAGCAAGATCGAGCCGGATGCCTCCGCGCCGCGGTACCTGATCACCGTCCGTGGGCTGGGCTACAAGTTCGAGCCCTAAGGGTCTGCAGAAGCTGCCCGGCCGCCAGTGCGCCGGGCAGCTGGAAGATCGGCGCAGTTGCACATCAGGGGACACGTAAAAGGAGGGGCACCTGCAGGTGCCCCCCCCTTTTTCGTGTGCTCAGGCGTTGAGGCTAGTGGCCGTCGGTGCTGCTTGGCGTCGGTGTGGCCGTCTCAGTCGAGGTTGCCGTCTCGGTGGACGTGGCCGTGCTGGAGTCGGTGGGCTCCGGCGTCGGCAGGTACGTCTTGTAGTCGACGATCGTGCCGTCCATGACCGGAACCGTGAACTTGGCGTCCTTGTTGGTGCCGTTCTCGGAGATGGTGACGTCGACGACGGCGCCCGGCTTGGCGCCGGCCGGGTCCAGGATCACCGCGTCGGAGGAGTCGTTGAGCATGGTGTAGGAGTTCTTCTTCACCGGAACCTGGGTCTGCGAGCCCTCCGCACCCTTGATGGTCAGCACCACGTCGTTGGAGGAGGTGTTGTACACGGCGCCGATCACGCGGCCCGGCTTGTCCTCGCCATCGGAGACGATGATGAAGTTGCGCAGCTGCAGCGCACCGAGATCAGTCCGGGTTCCGTCCGAGGACGAGTACTGCTCCGTGGTCTGCTGGGCGTTGATGTAGCCGCAGCCGGTCAGGGACAACAGGCCGATGCCAAGTGCAGCCGTTGCCATTGCCAGCTTGCCGCGCTGGCCCCGGTTCATCGCAGTGAAACGCACGTCACGCACTCCTTGAGAGTCTTGGAACATTATTCAGCCATAGCCTAGCCGCAATCGGCCGCAAACAAGGATTCGGCGACTACACACAAGTGCCGCCAAGCGTGCCCCTCCGGCGACGGGACCAGGCTTGGCGGGGGCCGGAAACCTCTTGGCAGTTAGGGCCGCAGGCACTATTATCCGCATTCGTCAAGGGGTTTGAGGGGGTGGATTGAGGCCATTTTCCCCGGATTCATGCGGTTCCGGGCACCTTTTGATGCCAGTTGTATGCCTTAATCGTGATAAACTGGTCTGCGGGAAAGGGGAATGTCCACATGGTTTTTGAGGTCGGCGAGACAGTAGTTTACCCTCACCACGGTGCAGCCAAAATTGAAGAAATCAAGATGCGCACCGTCAAGGGCGAAGAGAAGATGTATCTCAAGCTCAAGGTGGCTCAGGGTGATCTGACCATTGAAGTTCCAGCAGAAAACGTTGACCTGGTAGGGGTTCGGGACGTAGTGGGCAAGGAAGGTCTGGAGCACGTGTTCGACGTGCTGCGGGCCGAGTTCACTGAAGAACCCACCAACTGGTCGCGTCGTTACAAGGCAAACCTGGAAAAGCTTGCTTCCGGTGACGTCATCAAGGTAGCCGAGGTCGTCCGCGACCTCTGGCGCCGTGATCACGACCGGGGTCTCTCCGCGGGAGAGAAGCGCATGCTGGCCAAGGCCCGTCAGATCCTGATTTCGGAACTGGCACTGGCTGAAAAGACTGATGAAGAGAAGGCGGCAAGCGTTCTCGACGAGGTCCTGGCTTCCTAGCACAGGGCCGGCCCCCAGCAGGGCCGGCGCAGATAAGAATCGAACCCCGGTGGCGTCAGCCGCCGGGGCTTCTTTTTGCCCTCTTTCAGCCGCCGCCCCTCGGTTGCCCTATCATTTGTGGTCCCCTGAGTGCTCCAGGACAGCCACAACTGATAGTGCAACGGGATGGTCCGAGGCGCGGGGACGTAGTCTTGTGCCCATGGATACTGCACCGACGAATACGTCACCGGCCGGTCCCGCCACAGCGGTCATTGTTGTGGCCGCCGGCTCCGGCCAGCGCCTGGGCTACGGCATGCCGAAAGCAAAAGTTCCTCTTGGCGGGGACAGCATCCTCACCCACGCCCTTCGCGGCGTGGCGGCAGCCGGGATCGCACGGCAGATCTGCATTGCGCTCCCTCCGGGAGACGCCGAGTTGCGGGCGCTGTGCGAGGCCTTCACACAGGAACTCGCGGCCGGGCACGCCGGCGCGGCGTCGGGCCACGGCGTCCTGATTCCCGTCGTGACGGTCGTCGACGGCGGTGCGGACCGCGCCGATTCAGTCCGCGCCGCGATGGCGGCCCTCCTGCCCGATACCGAATCGGTGCTGGTCCACGACGCCGCCCGGGCACTGACGCCTGAAGCCGTCTTCCACCGCGTGGCAGCGGCGCTCGGCGCCGGCGCCTCGGCCGTCATTCCGGTGATACCGGTCGTCGACACCGTCAAGACGGTCGAACCGACCACCGGCGACGGCGCCGCGGTGGCCCCCGAACTGGTCACCGGGACGGCGCCCCGGGATTCGCTCCGCGCCGTGCAGACACCGCAGGGATTCGCCTTGAGCACCCTCAAGCGCGCCCACGAGGCTGCTGCCGGGTTCGACGCCGGCCAGGCCGCCCTCGTCACGGATGACGCGATGCTCGTGGAGCTCATCGGTGTCCCCGTCCACGCGGTGCGCGGCGCCAGCCAGTCCCTGAAGATCACCACGCCCCTGGACCTGATCCTGGCCGAAGGCCTCCTCGAAGGCCCCCTGGGCGCACGCTGGGTGGAGGGATGAGCATGTCCAGCAACCAGCCAGTCTTTCCCCCGGTCATTCCCAGGACCGGGATCGGAATCGATGTCCATGCCTTCGCCGCCGAGGACCAGCCGCAGCCGCTATGGCTCGGCGGCCTCTTCTGGGAGGGGGAACGGGGGCTGTCCGGCCATTCAGACGGCGACCCCGTGGCGCACGCCGCCGCCGACGCGCTCTTCTCGGCCTGCGGGATCGGGGATCTGGGCACACACTTCGGTACGGACCGGCCCGAATATGCCGGGGCGTCCGGCGTGACCCTGCTGGCCGAGGCCGCCCGGATAGTTCGCGCCCACGGATTCGAAATCGGCAATATCGCCGTCCAGTTCGTGGCCAACCGGCCAAAGTTCGGCCCGCGGCGGGAGGAATCCCAGCAGGTCCTCAGCGCCGCTGCCGCGGCGCCGGTGAGCGTCACGGCCACCACGAGCGACGGGCTCGGGTTCACCGGACGCGGCGAGGGGATCTCGGCCGTGGCAACGGCGCTCGTCTACCCGGCAGGCTAAGCACCGCAGGCCGCGTTCCCCTACGCTTGAGGGGAAGGCCAAGCCGAGACACCCGTTCCGAACCGCCAGGAGACCTCCCGTGAAGAAGCTGCTGACCGCCGTCGTACTCGTGGCAGGGACCATGCTGAGCGGCTGTGCCGCCTCCACGACGACGCCCCAGACGCCTAGCCCTACTCCGAGGCTCAGCGTTGAGGAAAGCTGTAAGTTCCTCAACACCGACACCTTTGTGCCCTCCGGGAGCGCGAAGGAGCAGGCAGGGCAGATTGGCCAGCACTACCAGGAGGTCGCGGACAAGGTGGCGCCGGAGGTGGGCGCCCCGATCCAGCAGATGGCCGAGATCATGAAGCAGGTTGCGGCGAGCCCCACGGGAACCAAGACGGACGAACAGACAGCCCAGCTCACCGAGCAGATCAACAAGATCGGGCAATACTGCAAGTAGGTCGCCGGGCCGGTGGTCCCCGGCGGCCGGCCTGCCGGCAACGCCTCGGGTCAGGCCGCGGAGCGCCATCGGCTAATCTGGAGCGGTGACCCTGCGCTTTTACGACACTGCATCCGCCGAAGTCCGCGACTTCGTCCCCCTGGTACCTGGCAAGGTGAGCCTGTACTACTGCGGAGCCACCGTGCAGGGCATGCCGCACGTCGGCCACATCCGCTCGGCCATCGCATTCGACCAGCTGACCCGCTGGTTGCAGTACCGCGGCTTCCGGGTGACGGCCGTCCGTAACGTCACGGACATCGATGACAAGATCCTGGCCAAGTCCGCCGCGTCCTTCGGCCCCGACTTCGAAGACGAGCCCGGGGCTCTCCGCAACGAGGAATGGTGGGCCTTGGCCTACCGCTACGAGCAGGAATTCCTGAAGGCCTACGACACCCTGGGCGTCTCCCGCCCCACCTATGAGCCCCGCGCCACCGGCCACATCCCGGAAATGCACGCCCTCATCCAGCAGCTGATCGACCGCGGCCACGCCTACCCTGCCCTCGACGACTCCGGCGACGTGTACTTCGATGTGCGCTCCTGGGCAAAGTACGGCTCCCTGACCCGGCAGAAGCTTGATGACATGCAGGGAGCTCCCGACGCCGACCCCCGGGGGAAGCGGGACCCCCGCGACTTCGCGCTGTGGAAGGGCTACAAGGACGGGGAGCCGACGACGGCGAGCTGGTCTTCGCCGTGGGGCGCCGGACGCCCGGGCTGGCACCTCGAATGCTCCGCGATGGTCACCAAATACCTCGGCACCGAGTTCGACATCCACGGCGGCGGCCTGGACCTGCGCTTCCCGCACCACGAAAACGAAATGGCGCAGTCCCAGGCGGCAGGCCACGGCTTCGCCAACTTCTGGATGCACAACGGCATGGTCACCTACGCCGGCGAGAAGATGTCCAAGTCCATCGGCAACACCGTCAGCCCGACGGAAATGCTCGAGATCGCCCCGCCTCGCGTTGTCCGGTACTACCTCGGACAAGCGCAGTACCGCTCGGTCCTGGACTACCAGCCGACGTCGCTGCAGGAAGCAGCCGCCGCCGTCGAGCGGATCGACGGCTTCCTCAGCCGCGCAAGCCGGGTCCTCCCTGACCCGGGGCCGGATGCATCCGCTGGTTCTGTCCCGGAGGCTTTTGGGGTGGCTATGGACGATGACCTTAACGTCCCGCAGGCGCTGGCAGTGCTTCACGAGACCGTACGGGCCGGCAACACGGCGCTCACCGACGGCGACCTCGACGCCGCGGGTCAGGCGCTGGCCAGCGTCACCGCCATGCTGGATGTCCTCGGCCTCAACGCCACGGCAACGCCGGCGGCCGACGAACAAGCCAACACCGCCCTTGGCGTCCTGGTCGAGGCCCAGCTGGAGGCGCGGGCCCACGCCCGGGCCGCCAAGGACTGGGCGGCGTCCGACGCCATCCGGGACACCCTCGCCGCGGCCGGCGTCGTCGTCGAGGACGGCCCGGACGGGGCGAGCTGGAGCCTCAAGCGCGGCTGAACGGAGCCTCCCACGCCGCCTGACGTCCCTCCCGGGCCACCCCGAAATCGTGGATTTTACTCGAGTCAGTAGACTGGAGGTCAGAGTTATCAACGAAGTACGTAACAAGCAGGGGTGGAAATCATGGCCAACAACGGTCGCCGGTCGGTCAAATTGAAGAAGGGCCCCACCGTCGGAACCGGCGGTCACGGCCGCAAGGCTCTGGAGGGCAAGGGCCCCACGCCGAAGGCGGAGGACCGCCCCTACCACAAGGCGTTCAAGAACAAGCAGCTCTCGGAACGCTCCGAGGCCAAGCGCGCCAGCGGAAGCCGCACCACCAGCGCCGCCGCCCGCACGGGCCGCTCCGGTCCCAAGGGCCGCGCCACCGAAGAGGTCGTCACCGGACGCAACTCGGTGGTCGAAGCCCTGCGCGCCGGCATCCCGGCCAAGGCCCTGCACGTCGCCGTCCGCATCGAAATGGACGACCGTGTCAAGGAATCCCTGAAGCTGGCCGCCGAACGCGGCATCCCGCTGATGGAAACCGGCAAACCCGAGCTCGACCGGATGACCGACGACGCCATCCACCAGGGCCTCGTGCTGCAGATCCCGCCGTACGAATACCAGGACGCGTACGAGCTCGCCGAAGAAACCCTCGAGGGTTGGAAGAAGGGCCACGTAGCCAACGCCCCGCTCTTCGTCGCACTCGACGGCATCACCGATCCCCGCAACCTCGGCGCGATCATCCGCTCCGTCTCGGCATTCAGCGGCCACGGCGTCGTCGTCCCGGAGCGCCGCTCCGTGGGCGTCACCGCCTCGGCTTGGAAGACCAGCGCCGGTGCAGCCGTCCGCGTCCCCGTGGCCCGCGCGGCCAACTTGAACAACACGCTCAAGGCGTTCAAGAACATGGGCATCTACGTCCTGGGGCTCGACGGCGACGGCGACGTCTCGCTGCCCGAGCTGACCCTGGCCACCGAACCGGTGTGCATCGTCGTCGGTTCCGAGGGCAAGGGCCTGAGCCGCCTGGTCCGCGAAAACTGCGACCAGATCGTCTCCATCCCGATCGACTCCGCCATGGAATCCCTCAACGCCTCCATGGCCGTCGGCATCTCCCTCTACGAAATCTCCCGCCAGCGCGCAGCTAAGTAGAACCCTCGGGGCCGGGTTCCGGCGGTGAGTCTCGCTCACCTTTGGTAGTAAACGGCGAAACGCCCTCTCACTTCTAGTGGGGGAGCGTTTCCGTTTAGCGCGCGAACGACCACAGCAACGCGGGGTCAGATCGCGCCCATCCGAGGCCCCACAATGGGCGCGAAGTGACCCCGCGTTGCTGTTGCTGAAGTAGGCGACGGGAGGTGTCTAAGCGACGGCAGGGCGCCGGTGCCCGCGGAGGGTGACCATGGAAAGGGCGCCGGTGCCCGCGGGATTTAACCACGGCAAACCTGACCAGGCCGAACCGTAGCCGAGGTCTTAGAACCTGTGGCGGTTGGCCAGGACCGGGAGTTTGGTGCGGGCTTCCCGGACGGCGGCGGTATCCAGGTCGGCGAAGAGGAGGCCGGGGGCGCCGTCGAGCTCTTCGAGGACGTCGCCCATGGGGGAGACCACCACGGAGTGCCCGACGCCGGTGGGGGCGGACCCCTTGACCGGGTGACCCACGCTGGCGGGGTCGCCCTGGCCGCAGGCGAGGACCACGGTGGTGGAGTCCAGGGCGCGGGCGCGGGCCAGGAGCTTCCACTGCTCTGCTTTGCCGGGGCCCGAGCCCCAGGAGGCGCACACAATGTTGACGTCGGCGCCGCGGTCGGCGTTTTCCGTGAACAGGTCCGGGAAACGGACGTCGTAGCACGTGGCGAGGCCGAACGTCACGCCGTCGAGCTCGAAGGTGACGGGGGAGGTACCGGCGTCAACCGTGTCCGACTCGGCGAAACCGAAAGCATCGAACAGGTGGATCTTGTCGTAGCTGGCCTCGAGGCCGCGGCCGGTGACCAGCAGGGTGTTGCGCACCTTGGCGCCGTTGCCGGCGGTGCCGGGAGTGAACATGCCGGCGACGATCACGATGCCGAGCTCCGCGGCGAGGGCGCGGACGCGGGATGCCCACGGGCCGTCCAGCGGCTCGGCGACATCCAGTAGCGAATTGCCGAAGGCCCGCATGGTGGCTTCCGGGAATACCACCAGGTCCGCGCCGCCGGCTTTGGCCTGGCGCGCGTAGGCGTCCACGAGGTCCAGGTTTGCGGCCAAGTCACGGCCGGTAATGATTTGGGCTAGTGCAACGCGCACAATTACCTCCAACTCGGCGCTCCATTACAGTATGCAGTGCGGCGGTCCGTACACTGCAAAACGTCATGAAAACGAAAACGGGGGCCATTTGTCTGGCCCGGCTAAGCTTTAAGCAATGGTTATGTCTTACATAGATACCGCTTCCACCGTAGACGCTTCGCGGGCGTTTCCGCTGGGGATCAGCGTTCCACATACCGGGTCGCCGGCAGTGGACGATCCCCGGGGCGCGTTCGCCAACGTGGCCGTCTACGCGCCCGGCGTGACCACCCTGGAGATCGCATATCAGCCGCCCGGGGGAACCTGGCAGGTGAAGACCCTGCCCAACCTCACGGACGGCGTCCACCACGGAATTGTTGAGGGCATCCCCGCCGGTTCGCGCTATGGCTTCCGGGCCTCCCCTGAACATGAGGCCCTCCCGCTGTCCATGCCCGGCACGGACTTCGATGCCGTCGGCGAGCAGCCGTTGCTGATGGACCCCTACGGCCGGGCCGTCGACGAACGCGAGGGTCTGATTACCAGCGTCCGGGTCGGCAACGATTTTGACTGGGGCCTGGACCGCAGCCCGCGGGTCCCGTGGCGCAACACCATCGTCTACGAGGCCCACGTGCGGGGGCAGACGAAGCTGCACCCGGATATTCCGGAGGACCTGCAGGGGACGTACGCCGGGATGGCCCACCCGGCCATGATCGAGCACCTGATCTCGCTGGGTGTCACGGCGGTCCAGCTCCTGCCCGTGCATTTCCACGTGGACGAGCCGCACCTGCAGCAGCTCGGGCTGACGAATTACTGGGGCTACAACACGGCCGCGTTCTTCGCCCCGCATCCCGGCTACGCCACCGAGGCCGCCCAGGCCGCCGGCGCCCACGCGGTCCAGGACGAGTTCAAGGGCATGGTCAAGCTGCTGCATGCCGCCGGGCTCGAGGTCATCCTCGACGTCGTCTACAACCACACCGCCGAGGGCGGCACGGACGGTCCCACCCTGAGCTTCCGCGGCCTGGGCGAGATGCAGTACTACCGCAACGACGGCCACGGCAGGTACGTGGACACCACGGGCTGCGGCAACAGCCTGAACTTCGGCGAACCGCGCGTGGTGCAGCTGGTGCTGGATTCCCTGCGCTACTGGGTGAGCGAGTTCCACATCGACGGGTTCCGCTTCGACCTTGCCGTCACGCTCTGCCGCAACAGCGTCAACGAATTCGATCCGCGGCACCCCTTCCTCGTCGCCGTGGGAGCCGATCCGGTCCTGTCCGGCGTCAAGCTGATTTCCGAACCCTGGGACGTGGGCTACGGCGGCTGGCAGACCGGCCGGTTTCCCGCCGGGTGGGTGGACTGGAACGATCATTTCCGCGATGCCGTCCGCAGCTTCTGGCTCGCCGACCGCGCCGCGATCGACGGCGGCGGCAGCGGCGGCCCGGTGGCCCGCCTCGCGGACGCTCTCTCCGGTTCCGCCCGGCTGTTCGAGTCCTCGGGCCGGTCCCGGCTGGCCTCGCTGAACCTGATCACGGCCCACGATGGCTTCACCCTGGCCGACCTGACGGCCTACGACCGCAAGCACAACGAGGCCAACGGCGAGCAGAACCGGGACGGCCACGGCGACAACCGCAGCTACAACCACGGCTTCGAGGGCCCCACCGAAGACGGCGACATCCTCGCCCGGCGCGCCCAAAGCAGGCGGAACCTGATGGCCTGCCTGATGATTTCCCAGGGCGTACCCATGATCACCGCCGGGGACGAGATCTGCCGGACCCAGCAGGGCAACAACAACGCCTACTGCCAGGACAATGCGATCGCGTGGATCGACTGGACCAGCACCACGGAATCCCATGCGATGCTGCGCACCACCAAGCGCGTCATCCGGCTGCGCAAGGAGTTTCTGGCCAGCCAGCCGCATGATTACCCGGCGCGTGACAACCAGTCCTACTTCCACTGGTTCGATGTGGACGGCAAGCCCATGTCAGCAGACACGTGGCATGACCCCGGCCACCGGGTGATCCAGCTCCTGCTCGGGTCCGACGACGGTCACGTCGACGGCCTCGTGGTGGTCAACGGAGGTGCCGACGACGTCAAGGTCACCTTGCCGCGGCTGAGCAACGAGGACGGCACCGGGCACCGGCTCTTCGAACTCCGGGTCACCACGTCCGAACTCCATGACCGGCGTCAGGGCGCCCGCGTCGCCTCCGGTGAGCGAGACCTCGTCCAGGCCAACACAATCAATATCTACCGCACCTAATTAATTCGAGACTAAGGACCCCATGAAGATTTACTCGGCAGAGACCTGGACCATCGACGAACTCACGGCGCAAATCGGCGACGCCGGCCGGCGCGCCCTGGTGGTTCCCGCCGCCGACACCAAGCAGGCGGTCCTGGACACGTTCGGCGAACTCCTGGACGTCCCCGAGGACTACGGCACGGACCTGGATGCCCTGCACGATTCGCTGCACGACGTCGCGGATGCCGTGACGGACGACGGCGAGGCTCCCGTCACCTTCATCTGGCAGGTGCCTGCCGCGCTCCGCGCGGACCGCTCCTTCGCCGTGATCTGCGAAACGCTGCAGGACGCCGAAGGCTACGCCGGCAAAAGCCTGGACGTCATTGCCGTCTGCCTCTAAAAAGGCGCTGGAACATCACGGCTGGAACATGACGGCAGGCGTTGACGGTCAGGCGTTGACGATCAGGCCCAGTTCCGCCTTGGAGGCCAGCGACTCGTTCTTGGGGAGCACGCGCACGGTGTAGCCGAAGGACCCCGAACGGTCGATCACCAGCGTGCCGCTGAAGAGATGCCGGCCCTTGCCGAGGTCCTCGGCGGCTTTCAGCTCCGCGACCGTGATGTCCGTCAGCTCGTCGGTGTCCTCGGCCCGGCCGTAGGCCACCTCAACATAGACGTCCTCCGGTGAGAGCTCACGCAGCGCCACGTACGCGTTGACCTGGAGCAGATCGCCGATCTGCGGGTCCTCGGAGACCCCCACCGAGTCGACGTGTTCGACCTGGATATGTGGCCACGCGGCCCGGACCCGTGAGCTCCACGCCGCCAGGGCCTTGGCCTGCGCATAGTTGTCCGCCACAGCGCGGCGTCCCGCGATCGCGGCGGGCCGGTAGAGGACGTTGACGTAGTCCCGGAGCATCCGTTCCGCGGAAACCGCCGGGCCCAGGTGGGACATGGTGTGCTTGATCATCGAGACCCAGTGCGTGGGAACCGCCTGCGGGCCGGGCTGGGACGGTCCGGCAGCGCCGGCGGCGTCGGACACGGTCAGGCCATAGAAGCGCGGTGACACCTGCGTTTCGAGCAGCTCATACAGTGCCGCCGCCTCGATGTCGTCGCGTTCTTCCGGGGAGGCATCGTTGTTGGCGGTCGGGATCGCCCAGCCGTTCTCGCCGTCGTACATCTCATCCCACCAGCCGTCCATGACCGAGAGGTTCAGCGAACCGTTCAGGGCAGCCTTCATGCCGGACGTACCGCAGGCCTCCAGCGGGCGCAACGGGTTGTTCAGCCACACGTCGCAGCCGGGGAACAGGGTCCGGGCCATGGCGATGTCGTAGTTGGGCAGGAACGCGATCCGGTGCCGCACGGCGGGGTCGTCGGTGAACCGGACGAGGTCCTGGATCATCTTCTTGCCGGCGTCGTCCGCCGGGTGCGACTTCCCGGCGATGACCAGCTGGATGGGGTGCGTCTTGTGCAGCAGCAGCGCCTTGAGCCGTTCCGGGTCGCGCAGCATCAGGGTCAGCCGCTTGTAGGTCGGCACGCGGCGGGCAAAGCCGATCGTCAGGATGTCCGGGTCCAGGACGGAGTCCGTCCACGCCAGCTCGGCGTCGGCCGCGCCGCGCTTCTTCCACGCGGCCCGGAGTCGGCGCCGGACATCCTCCACCAGGGACACCCGCATCTCGCGCCGCAACGCCCAGAGGTCCTCGTCGGTGACGTTGTAGGCCAGGTCCCACCGGCCCTGCGCCTCCGCCTCGGCGCCGAACTGGTCCCGCGCCAGCGCGGAGATGCGGGGGTCCACCCAGGTGGGGACGTGCACGCCGTTGGTGACGGAGGTGATGGGGATTTCGGAGTGGTCGAAGCCCGGCCAGAGGGCGGAGAACATCCCGCGTGAGACCACGCCGTGCAGTTTGGCCACACCGTTGGCCCGCTGGGCCAGCCGCAGCCCCATCACGGCCATGTTGAACACGAACGGGTTGCCGTCGGCGAAGTCCTCGCGGCCCAGGTCCAGGATCTTGGCCACCGGGACGTCCGGGGCGAGGCCGGCTTCGAAGAAGTGCTGAATCTGGGAGATTTCGAAGCGGTCGATCCCTGCCGGCACCGGCGTGTGGGTGGTGAACACCGTGGACGCCCGCCCGGCGGCCAGGGCTTCGTCCCAGCTCAGCGGCGCCGCGCCGGACATCAGTTCCTGGATCCGCTCGACGCCGAGGAACCCTGCGTGGCCCTCGTTGGTGTGGAAGACCTCCGGCGCGGGAACGCCCGTGAGCCGCTGGAACTCCCGCAGCGCCTTGACCCCGCCCATGCCGAGCAGGAGTTCCTGCTGCAGCCGGTGGTCGCCGCCGCCGCCGTAGAGGCGGTCGGTGATGCCGCGGGCGGCTTCGTCGTTGCCCGGAACGTTGGAATCCAGCAGCAGCAGCGGCACGCGTCCGACGTCGGCCCGCCACACGTGCGCCAGCAGGCGCCGGCCCTGGGGAAGCGGCAGCGAGATCTGGACCGGTTTGCCGTTGCCGTCCGGGGAGGCCTCGCGCAGCAGCGTCAGGGGCAGCCCGTCGGGGTCGAGGACAGGGTACGTTTCCTGCTGCCAGGCGTCCCGGGAGAGCGACTGCTTGAAGTAGCCGGCCTGGTACAGGAGGCCGACGCCGATCAGCGGCACGCCAAGGTCCGAGGCTGCTTTCAGGTGGTCCCCGGCCAGGATGCCCAGGCCGCCCGAGTATTGGGGCAGGACCTCGGTGATGCCGAATTCGGGCGAGAAGTACGCGATGCACGCCGGCGCGCCGTCGCCCAGGCTCTGGTACCAGCGCGGCTGTTCCAGGTACCGGTCGAGGTCGTCGGCTGCCGCGTGCACACGCCGCACCACGTCCTGGTCCGCGGCGAGGCGCTGCAGCTCTTCCCGGCTGACCAGGCCTAGGAAAGTCACGGGGTCGTGGGCGCTCTCCGCCCAGATCCCGGGGTTGAGCCCCTCAAAAAGCTCCCGGGTAGGCCGATGCCAGGACCACCGGAGATTGGTGGCGAGCCGGGCCAGCGGCCGGATCGACTCCGGAAGAACGGTTCGGACAGTAAATCTGCGGATTGCCTTCACCAGCGAAACACTAACGGACAAGTCGGTGCCCCGGAACCGCTTTAAGATTCTTTCCGGTAAATGACGAATATCGGTCCGCCAGAACCGGAAACCTCCGCAAAACGTTCGAGGCCTTAGCATTCTGGCCGTTTTGTAGATAACGTCGAGGCTGTGACGAATAACTCGCGAACCAGCGCCGTGTCCAAGCAAAAGCCCAAGGCCCTGATCACGGATGGCCTTCGATTTGGCCGCTTTCCGATCACCGCCGTGCAGCCTTCGGTGGAGGGCGGAAAGTTTCCCGCCAAAGCAGTCGAGGGCCAAACCATAGTCGTAGGAGCCACTGCGTTCCGGGAGGGACACGACCAGCTCGGCGTCAGCGCCGTCCTGCTCGACCCCCGCGGCAAAGAGCGGCAGCGGGTCCGCCTCGCCCCGCCGCGCGGACCCCGGGGTATGGGCACGGACCGCTGGGAAGGCCTCCTGACCCCGCCCGCCACCGGCAACTGGTCCTTCGTCATCGAGGCCTGGCACGACCGCTACGGCACATGGCACCACAACGCCGAGGTCAAGGTGGAGGCCGGCATCGACGTCGAGCTCATGCTGTCCGAAGGTGCCGCCCTGCTGGCGGAGGCCTCCGAAGACGCCTCCCGCCCCTCCGGTGACCGCAGGATGCTGCGGATGGCCGTCGTCGTCCTCTCAGACACCTCCCGGACACCCGAGGAACGCCTCGCCGCCGGCTTCGGCGCCGACGTCGCCGCCGTCGTCGAACGCCAGCCCATCCGCGAACTTGTGACGGTGTCCGAGCCCTACCCGCTGCTGGTGGAGCGAAAGCTTGCCGGGTCCGGCGCCTGGTACGAATTCTTCCCGCGCTCCGAAGGCGCCGTGCGCAACCACGACACGGGGGAATGGACCTCCGGCACCTTCCGCACCGCCGCTCAGCGCCTCGACGCCGTCGCCGCCATGGGCTTTGACATCATCTACATGCCGCCGATCCACCCGATCGGCGTCCAGCACCGCAAGGGACCGAACAACACCCTGATCGCCGGACCCCACGATCCCGGTTCGCCGTGGGCCATCGGATCCCACGAGGGCGGCCACGACGCCATCCACCCGGACCTGGGCACATTCGAGGACTTCGACGCCTTCGTGGCGCGGGCCGGCGAACTGGGACTCGAGGTGGCCTTGGACCTGGCCCTGCAGGCTGCGCCGGACCACCCGTGGGTGCAAAGCCACCCGGAATGGTTCACCACGCGCGTCGACGGCAGTATTGCCTACGCGGAGAATCCGCCAAAGAAATACCAGGATATTTTCCCGCTGAATTTCGACAACGACCCCGCGGGGCTGTCCAACGAAATTCTCCGGGTGGTGATGCTTTGGGTCAGCCACGGGGTCAAGGTGTTTCGGGTGGACAATCCGCACACCAAACCCGTGTGGTTCTGGGAGTGGCTGATCGGCAAGGTTAACAAGAAGCACCCCGACGTCGTCTTCCTCGCCGAGGCGTTCACCCGCCCGGCCATGATGCACGCCCTTGGCCGGGCCGGCTTCCAGCAGTCCTACACCTACTTCACCTGGCGGAACACCAAGGAAGAACTGGAGAAGTACTTCCAGGAGGTCAGCCACGAATCGGCGGCCTACTTCCGGCCGAATTTCTTCGTCAACACCCCGGACATCCTCACCGAATACCTGCAGTTCGGCGGCCCGGCGGCCTTCAAGATCCGTGCCGCCCTGGCCGCGACGGCAAGCCCCATCTGGGGCGTGTACGCCGGCTTTGAGCTCTACGAACACGTGGCGCGTCCCGGCGCCGAGGAATACATCGACAACGAGAAGTTTGAGTACAAATCCCGCGACTGGGACGCGGCGGCAGAATCGGGCCGTAGCCTGGCCCCGTACCTGACCCGGCTCAACGGGATCCGGCGCGCGCACCCGGCCCTGGGGGACCTGCAGAACCTGACGGTGCACCAGAGCTCGGACAGCTCCACCGTGGTGTACTCCAAGCACAAGACCCTCGCGGACGGGACCAAGGACACCCTGATCATCGTCGTCAACGTGGACCCGCACGGCACCCGGGAGAGCACGGTGTCCTTGGACCTGCCGGCGCTGGAACTGGACCCGGAGAACTTCACGCACAACGGCCGTTTCATGGTTGATGACCTGCTGACCGGCGAGAGTTGGGAATGGGGGGAATACAACTACGTCCGCCTGGACCCGCACGTCGAGCCCGTTCACATTCTTAGCATCCGGAGGTAGTGCCAGTGAGTTTCAGCCCGCAGAACCCGAGCCAGCACTTCAGCCCGAGGGGGAGCTTCGAACTGAACGCCCCGGGCCTCCAGCACGATCCCCTCTGGTACCGCAAGGCGGTCTTCTACGAGGTCCTCGTCCGGGGCTTCGCCGACGGCAACGGAGATGGCTCGGGCGACTTCCACGGCCTGATCGAGAAACTGGACTACCTGCAGTGGCTCGGGGTGGACTGCCTCTGGCTCCCGCCGTTCTTCCAGTCACCGCTGCGCGACGGCGGCTACGACATCTCGGACTACAATTCCGTGCTGGACGAGTTCGGCACCATCAGCGACTTCAAACGGCTCGTGGCCGAGGCCCATGCCAGGGGCGTCCGGGTGATCATCGACCTTCCGCTGAACCACACCTCCGATCAGCACCCGTGGTTCCAGGAGTCGCGGAAGGACCCCGACGGTCCGTTCGGCGACTTCTACGTGTGGAGCGACACGGACGAGAAGTACGAAGACGCCCGCATCATCTTCGTGGACACGGAGGAATCCAACTGGACCTTCGACCCCATCCGCCGGCAGTTCTTCTGGCACCGGTTCTTCAGCCACCAGCCCGACCTCAACTTCGAGAACCCCAAGGTCATTGACGCGCTCTTCGACGTCGTGCGGTTCTGGCTGGACCAGGGCATCGACGGCTTCCGGGCCGACGCCATCCCGTACCTGTTCGAGGAGGAGGGCACCAACTGCGAGAACCTGCCGCAGACCCACGAATTCCTCCGCCAGCTGCGCCGGATGGTCGATGAAAGCTACCCGGGCCGCGTGATCATCGCCGAGGCCAACCAGCCGCCCGCCGAAGTGGTGGAGTACTTCGGTACCGAAGAGGAACCGGAGTGCCACATGGCCTTCCACTTCCCGATCATGCCGCGCCTGTACTACGCGCTGCGGGACCAGAAGGCGTCCCCCATCATCGAGACGATGAAGGACACGCCGGACATCCCCGAAGGCGCCCAGTGGGGCACGTTCCTGCGCAACCACGATGAACTGACGCTGGAAATGGTCACCTCCGACGAACGCGCCGCGATGCTCGGCTGGTACGCGCCGGATCCGCGCATGCGCGCCAACATCGGCATCCGCCGCCGGCTGGCCCCGCTGCTGGATAACTCCCGCTCCGAGATCGAGCTCATCAACGCCCTGCTGCTGTCCCTGCCGGGCAGCCCGTTCCTGTACTACGGGGACGAGATCGGCATGGGGGACAACATCTGGCTCGAGGACCGTGACGCGGTCCGCACCCCGATGCAATGGAACCCGGACCGGAACGCCGGGTTCTCCAGCGCCGACCCGGGCAAGCTATACCTGCCGGTGATCCAGTCGCTGGTCTACAACTACAGCATGGCGAACGTAGAGGCCGAGGCCGCACATTCGGGGTCCCTGCTGCGCTGGACCCGCCAGATCTTGAGCGTCCGCAAAAACCACCCCGCCTTCGGGCTTGGCGGATTCAAGCATGTGGAGGCTGACCACGACGTCGTTCTCGCTTACCTGCGTGAACTCCCGGAAGGCAACGCCGCCGGCGAGGACGCCGAGACCATCCTCTGCGCCTTCAACCTCTCACAGCACCCCGTGGCGGCCACGCTGCGGGTGCCGAACTTCGCCGGCCGTGGCCTCCGGGACGTCTTTGGCGGCCAGGCCTTCCCGGCCATCGGCGATGACGGAACGCTGACGCTGACCCTGGGCAGCCACGATTTCTTCTGGTTGCGGATCCGTTCCGCCGCCTCCAACCCGGCATCCCCGTTCACGCAGGCGATGCCCGTCCTGTCCATCGAGGGCTGAGATGACTCGACCAGCCCTTGCCCCGGCCTTGAGCGGACTGCTCGGCGCATGGCTGCCGCGCCAGCGGTGGTTCCCTGTCAAGACCGCCGAGTTCACCTTCGAACCAGCGGGCGGCCTGCGCCTGGAACCCGCCGGCGGGGCAGCCGGTGCGGCCACGTTCGAGGTGTTGCTGCTCGCGGTGTCCTACCCCACGCCCGGCGGCAGCCGCACCGACGTCGTCCAGGTGCCGCTCAGTTTCCGGCCAGAACCCCTGCCGGGGGCAGAGCGCGCGCTGATCGGCGAACTGCCCGGCACCCGCGCTGATGCCGCCCACCAGTGGGTCTACGACGGCGTCCATGACGCCTCATTCGTCGCCGCCTGGCTGGAGCTCATGCGACACGGCGGAACGACGCCCTCCGGCAACGCCACCGGCCACCTGGTGGAGTCCGGCTACCGCCTGCCGTCCGGAACAGGCAAGGTCAAGGTCCTCTCCGGCGAGCAATCGAACAGCTCGGTGATCGTGGACGACGACGACGGCGGCACAGTCGCCATCGTGAAGTTCTTCCGGGTGCTGTCCGAGGGCCACAATCCCGAGGTTGAAATCGGCGCGGCGCTGACTGCAGGACACACCTCGGAGGTTCCGGCAACCCTGGGCTGGGTGTCCGGCGAGTGGGAGACGCCGGCGGCTGCAGCCGGAGCGGGCCAGCCCGGTACCGCCGGTCCTGCCACTGTCCGTCCCGCCACTGTCCGTCTCGCCTCCGGCGAGCTTGCTGTGGCGCACGAATTCCTCGCCGGCGGACTCGATGCCTGGCGGCTCGCCGTGGACGCGGCCAGCCGGGGGATCGGGTTCACTGCCGAAGCCCACGCGCTGGGCGCGGCGACGGCCACCGTGCACCGCAGGCTCGCCGAGGCCCTGGGCACAGCCGCCGAATCTGCGCCGGGGCAGGACATCGCGCCGGGAGTAGCCGAGCGCGTCCGCCAGTCCTGGGCCCAGGCCGGCCAGGCCGTCGGGCCTTACGAGGAAGCGCTGGACGGTCTCCTCGGCCGGCTCGAGGGAACCAGTGCAGGGCCGCTCCAGCGTATCCACGGCGACCTCCATCTCGGGCAGATCCTGCAGGTTCCCGGCAGCATGGTCCCGGGCGAGCCGGGGGTCCCCCCGCGCTGGGCCATCCTCGACTTCGAGGGCGAGCCCCTGCGCCCCATCTCCGAGCGCAACTTCCCCGACGTCGCCCTTCGCGACGTTGTTGGAATGCTGCGGTCCTTCGACTACGCCGCCGGCGCCGCCGTGCGCGAAAACCCCGGTGCCGTGGTGCCCGGAACCTGGGTGGACGACTGCGCTGAGGCCTTCCTGGCCGGCTACGCCGACGTCATTCCCGGCAGCATCGACCGGGACTCGCCGCTCTTTGTGGCGCTGTGGCTCGACAAAGCCCTCTACGAAGTCATCTACGAACTACGGAACAGGCCGGACTGGCTCTCCATCCCGGTGAACGCATCGCGTCGTCTCCTCGGCAGTACAGGTTCCGGCGTCGCCGCCGAAGCCGCAGCGGAAGGTATAAAAATGACAGGATCAGCACGTATCGATCGGCCGGGCACGCCACTGCCTGTGGATGGCGAGACCCTTGCGAGGGTCTCCAGCGGCGAACACCACGCGCCCCACTCGGTCCTGGGCGCCCACCTTGATGACCACGGCCACGTCACCATCCGGACGGTCAAGCACCTGGCGGAAGCGGTGTCGGTCGTGACGACCGCAGGCTCGACGCCCATGACGCACGAAGCGAGCGGCGTCTGGGTGGCCGTGATGGAGCCGCTCGAGCGCGGCCATGTGCCGGACTACCGGCTCGAGGTGACCTACAAGGACCACGAGCCCCAGGTCATGGACGACCCCTACCGTTACCTGCCGACCGTCGGTGAAGTGGACCTGCACCTGATCGGTGAGGGCCGGCACGAGCGCCTGTGGGATGTGCTGGGCGCGCATGTGCAGCACTACAAGTCCTCGCTGGGCGACGTCGACGGCGTGTCCTTCGCCGTCTGGGCCCCGAATGCGCAGGCAGTGCGCGTCAAGGGTGACTTCAACGGCTGGGACGGCCGCGAACACTCCATGCGCTCCCTCGGTTCCACCGGTGTGTGGGAAGTCTTCATCCCAGGGGTTGTAGCAGGGGCGTGCTACAAGTTTGAACTCAGGACCCGGCACGGATACTGGGTGGAAAAGGCGGACCCGCTGGCCTTCGGCACCGAGGTCCCGCCGCTGACGGCATCCCGGGTGGTGGAGCCCTCGTATGTCTTCAAGGATGCCGAGTGGATGCAGGCCCGCGCCGCCCGCGATCCGCACAACTCGGCCATGAGCGTCTACGAGGTCCACCTCGGCTCCTGGAAGGTGGGGCTGGGTTACCGCGAACTGGCCAAGGAACTCGTGGAATACGTCAAGTGGCTCGGCTTCACCCACGTGGAGTTCATGCCCGTGGCCGAGCACCCCTTCGGCGGCTCGTGGGGCTACCAGGTCACCTCGTACTTCGCGCCGACCTCGCGCTTCGGGCACCCGGACGAATTCCGCCACCTCGTCGACGAACTCCACCAAGCCGGGATCGGCGTCCTCCTGGACTGGGTCCCGGCGCACTTCCCCAAGGACGAGTGGGCCCTGGCCCGGTTTGACGGCGAAGCCCTGTACGAGCACGCCGATCCGAACCTGGGCGAACACCCGGACTGGGGAACACTGATCTTCGACTTCGGCCGCAGGGAGGTGCGCAACTTTCTGGTTGCCAACGCGCTGTACTGGCTCGATGAGTTCCACATCGACGGGCTCCGCGTGGACGCGGTCGCCTCCATGCTCTACCTCGACTACTCCCGCGAAGAGGGCCAGTGGCAGCCAAACCGTTTTGGCGGCCGCGAAAACCTCGAAGCGATCTCCTTCCTCCAGGAGGTCAACGCCACGGTCTACAAAACCCACCCCGGCGCGGTCATGATCGCCGAGGAATCCACCGCATTCCCGGGCGTCACGGCGCCCACGAGCGGCGGCGGCCTGGGCTTCGGCCTCAAATGGAACATGGGCTGGATGCACGACTCGCTCAAGTACATGGCCGAGGACCCGTACAACCGGCGGTGGCACCACGGCACCATCACGTTCTCCATGGTCTACGCCTTCACCGAAAACTTCCTGCTGCCGATCAGCCACGATGAAGTTGTGCACGGCAAGGGCTCCATGCTGCGCAAGATGCCCGGGGACCGGTGGCAGCAACTGGCAAACCTACGCGCGTTCCTGGGATATCAGTGGGCCCACCCGGGCAAGCAGCTGATCTTCATGGGCACCGAATTCGGCCAGGAAGCGGAGTGGTCGGAGCAGTATGGCCTGGACTGGTGGCTCGCGGACATCCCGGCGCACAACGGCATGCAGCTCCTGACCAAGGACCTCAATGAGCTGTACCGTTCCACGCCGGCGCTGTACGAGCAGGACAACCAGCCCGAAGGTTTCCAATGGATCAACGGGGGAGACTCCGACCGCAACGTGCTGACGTTCATCCGCCGCGACGCCGACGGCAACCCGCTGGTCTGCGCCGTGAACTTCTCCGGCGGCCCGCACACGGACTACCTCCTCGGTGTCCCGTCGGCCGGTGAGTGGCAGGAAGTGCTCAACACCGACGCCGCCACCTACGGCGGTTCCGGGGTGGAGAACACCGGAACCCTGATCGCGACGAAGGAAGGCCTGGACGGACAGCCGGCCATGCTTACCGTCACCCTGCCTCCGCTCGGGGCCGCGTACTTCAAGCCGCTGGGCTAGGCGCAACGCCCGGACACCTCACCGGGCGCGCGTCGAGGGGTGTCTGCGAGAGGCCCGGAATCCCCGTGATTCCGGGCTTTTCTGCACCGCCTTCAGGGCGGCTTTGTCAGCCGGGCCAAGTGGTGGTAGAGTTTATTTCCGCGCTGCTCCCCGGAGTTGAACGGCCACCAAGACCCAGAAGCCAATGGCAAGACTGAGTTTGGATCGCCGATTTGACTAGGGTGAAGCGGCCGGGTAAGTTTGAAAAGTTGCTCCGGAGCGATCCTCGACCGAAATGGTTGTGGTGGTGCCGGGTGTGTCTGTTGTTTGAGAACTCAATAGTGTGCCAAGTTTGTTGATACCAATTTATTGTATTGAATTGGTTGAATTTGCCGGACACCGCCACCCCGTGGTGTGGTCTGGTTTTTACAGCTGGTTTCAAATTTTGTGCAGCGTGTGCATCCCGTTTTCCCGGGGGCGCATGTTGTGTCTGTTTTTCTTCAACGGAGAGTTTGATCCTGGCTCAGGATGAACGCTGGCGGCGTGCTTAACACATGCAAGTCGAACGATGATCCGGTGCTTGCACCGGGGATTAGTGGCGAACGGGT